>CAYSOP010000006.1:0-74591 GCA_964432725.1 uncultured Candidatus Saccharibacteria bacterium
CGGCACCAAAAAATCCACTCCTAGCCCCAGCCCATCGCCATCGCCGGCGCCCACTCCTGGCCCCTCTCCATCGCCGCCCCCCGTAATTACTGCCGACACTACGGCCCCAAGCACACCGACCGGCCTAGTGTTAAGCGCATCGGATGGGTATACGGCTAACCTTAACTGGTCGGCTAGCACGGACAACGTCGCGGTTACGAGCTACCAGATTTCCCGTGACGGTGCAGTGCTCGGTACTAGCACCACTACCAGCTACGACGACCAGACGGTCGTACCAGGTAATACCTATTCCTACGCCGTTACAGCCAGCGACGCCGCAACTAACACTTCCGCCAGTTCTAGCCAACCCAGTCTCACCCTTGTGCCTACTTCTATCTGGATTGACGGCGACACGCCGCAAGCCTTCGACAGTGATCCTACTCCCATTGAAGTAGGAGTTAAATTCCGTCCTCTCGTTAACGGTTCTATTACCGGCGTCCGCTTCTATAAAGGCACACTCAATACGGGCACCCATACTGGCCACCTTTGGAGCTCTACGGGCACCAGCCTTGGTACCGCCACTTTTAGCGGCGAAACCGCCAGTGGCTGGCAAATTGCAACGTTCGCCACACCAGTTGCCGTCACTGCCGGAACCACCTATGTTGTGTCCTATACGGCGCCAGCCGGACATATTAGTTACACGAGCGCCTACTTTGTTACTCTTGGGATTACCAGCCAGTACCTTACCGCCTTAACCTCCGGAGTGGACGGTCTTAATGGTGTCTACACCACAAGTACGGGAACGTTCCCCACAAGCAGCTTCGACAACACTAATTACTGGGTGGATGCCACTTTTACCCCTAACCTCGCAGCTGGCGGCCCTGCTGTTACCGCCGTCGATAACAGCAGGGTGTATGCCGGCTACCCCGGTAGCAACAATACCGGCGTTCCGGCTGGTAAACGCTTGCCTACCCGCAACCGCGCCATAGACGTTTATCAGCCAAATACTATCGTAGAAGATATTGAGGTGCACGAAATTGTTAACGCCTTTGCCCCCAATGTCACGATTCGCCGTACACGCGTTAATCCGGGCTTTACTACCAACTGGGGCATCCGCCAAGACACTGGCGTAACCGGCCTTACGGTTCAGGACACGGATATATACGGCGACGGCACTCACCAGATTACATACGGCATTTTGGATGCTGGTTCTGGGCTTACCGTCACTCGCGCGGACATTCACACAATATCGGACGGTATTCAGGCTAACGATAATATCAATATCGCGGATAGCTTTGTTCACGATTTGCTTTACTACGCCGGCGATCACAACGACAGTTTCATCTCTACCGGTGGTAACGACATGACGATTACCCACAACACCCTACACAATTACCTCAACCAAACGTCCGCCCTCGGCCTATTCTGTGACTTTAGCGCTATTACCAATGTTACCGCCTCGAATAACCTGCTTATTGGCGGTGGCTACAGCGTATATGGCGGCGGAGGCGGGGCGTCCTGTACCGGGTCGCACGATATTAAGTTCTTGAACAACCGCTTCTCGCGCGATGCCTGGCCCAACGGTGGCTTCAATGGCCCGGTTACCGGGTACAACGGCGCGCAGTCCGGCAGCCAATGGTCGGGCAATGTTTGGGACGACGACGGCGTCACTATTCCCTAAGACATAAGGGTTTTGCCGTGCAGATATAGCGTGGCACTGCCAATAACTTCTAAATAAAAGAAGATTCACCATAAGCGAATCTTCTTTTATTGGACAGCGGACAGTTCCTAGGCTGTCTACGCCTTGGTAGCAGCGGCTGGTCGTGTGTACTTGGCATCACCAAACGCCAGCATCGGGTAGCCAATAAAGGGCAAGAATATAAGCAGCAGGGTAAAGGCAACATCTTTGCCAAACGCTTTAGCAATATCGTTGGTTACAATAACTGCGACTACAACGTTCACAAGCGGAATAAAGAATAGTAACAACCACCACCACGGCCGGCCTATAATCTTCAGTTCTATGTACGCATTATAGAAAGGCACAAGCGACGCCCAGCCTGGTTGCCCAGCTTTTACAAAAAGCTTCCACATAGACACTAACAACAGGATTGATAAAGCGGCCCAAATAATCACCCAAAAGCCGCTAAAAATAGCCATGCCACTGCCGCCATCGGTAGTTGGAACGCTGTATGTTGAATAATCGTAGTCCTGCGCGAATCGCGTAAGTTGGTCTAGCATAGAAACCTTTCGTTTAGCTTAACTGTTTACGTTTAGTATAGTCCGAACAACCATGAGAAAGAAGTAGACTAATGCTCTTACTGTTCAAACATAACAAGATGACAGTAGTAAAGAGGCAGGCAGCATTGTTACCGTCTCAATTATTGAACTGCTTTAGGTAAGCTATTTACGTGCAAAATATGCATGTTTAGTGTATAGTAAAGTCTTCACAACAGGTCTGCAGAGAGCGTGACTTAAAGGTGTGAGTTTATGTACGAACGATTGTTTATTCTTTTGCACAAATTCCGATTTGTAATAATCGTTCCGCTTATAGTAGTTGCAGATTTGTTCCTTATGTCGCTTATACCTTTGGCTATTGGCAAAGATAACGCCAACACCGTGCACGCCCAAGACCCCAACAAGCCCGCGGTATCCGCAGATGCAAACGCATATGCGCCCACTAACATCGTTACTACTAGCACGGCAGCGATTGGCGCTAACATAAAACACACGACGTTTAGCGTAGGGCTTACCGTTGGGCATACATCGGGCGCTATCTTGCACACGACAGGGTCTGTCATTGCAACGAGTAGCGTTTTTGTAGCCAAAGGTACGTATAACAGCGTTGCCTTTGTGGTTACCGGCATAGGCAAAAGTGCAGCTTTCATGTTCCGTGCGCCCGGCAATGTGCTCGATTACGTGTCAGATAAAGCAACCGCCAGCCCCATCACCAGGCCAACAGAACGAGAAAAAATACCGGTCATCAACCCGAGCGCAGCCGTAGTTATTGCAGAGCACACACATATTCCGGTGCTCGACCAAGAAAAATCTGCGTTAGTACAGGCTGACCCAATTTGGCCAATACACGGCGCCGTAACTACACAGTTTGGCGTGCCGCACTGGCCATACCAGCCTACGCATACCGGCATCGACATTAGCGATGGTCGACCTTCTGGTGTAACGCCGATTGTCCCATTCCGGCCTGGTAAGGTAATAGAGGCTGTGCATTCCAGCGTCAGCTTAGGCAACCATGTTGTTGTCGACCACGGCGACGGCATTACATCGGTATATGGACACATGTACTCCATAAAAGTACAAGTAGGCCAAGAAGTGGGCCAGGCTACCATTCTTGGCTACGAAGGTTCAACCGGGGCTTCCACCGGAACTCACCTGCATTTTGAAATTAGGCTCAACGGTCAACCCGTAAATCCCAAGCCTTATATTACGCAACCGTTATAACGATCTTGCCCTTTACTGCGCCCGTTTCTTTGGTGCGGAATGCCTCGGCAATATCGTCTAGTGCAAACAGCTTATCTACTTGTGCGGTCACCGCGCCTGCCTCTACTAATTCGCAGAGCTTATTAAGTGCATCGGTAGTCACCTTTGTTTGCTGGCCAATAGCCGTTACGCCTAATTCGTCTGCGAGTGCTTGGTTGGGGGCGGCTGCCATAGTAACTGCCACACCGCCTTTTTTAAGGAGGTGAAGGGCTTCATCAAAGTCTTTGCCGACTGTATCAAACACGGCGTCGGCATCATGCACGAGAGTAGTTATATCTTGAGCGGTGTAGTCGATTACTTCGTCGGCGCCCAATTGTTTGGCCAGTGCTATGCCGTCGCCGCTAGCCGTAGTGGTAACGTGCGCACCAATGTGTTTGGCAATTTGGATAGCTATAGTGCCTATACCGCCAGCGCCGCCAAGTACTACCAGCTTTTGGCCAGCCGTTAAATTAATATGGTCGGTTAACGCCTGGAGCGCACTAACGCCTACGAGCGGCAATGCCGCCGCCTTTGTAAAATCTAGGTCTTTGGGCATAACGCCTACTTGATTGGCCTTGGTAGCAGCAAATTCTGCAAATGCGCCGCTGTTGCCGGCAACCACATTAGCCTGGCCCCATACTTTGTCGCCTACCGCTACGTTGCTTACGCCTGTACCTAGTTCTGTTACCACGCCAGCAATATCGCCGCCCAGTGTCGCGGGCAGCTTCAGCGGGATCATGTCCTTCATGTATCCTGCCATAATCTTGGCATCGAATGGATTGATGCTAGAGGCATGCACCTCTACTAGTACTTGCCCTTCACTAGCCTCCGGCGTCTGTACCTCGTTAACCTTAATAACCGATGCGTCACCGTATTCTGTAATTTGCGCAGCCTTCATATACCCTCCTAGACATAAAATAATACTATACTTTGTATAGTATTCGTGTTGCGACTTCTTTGCAAGTGTTACTCTTTACAGACAACATAAATTATTGCGTATATGGCTATAAGATGGTAGGATAACATTCTATGAGACGATTTATTGCTGGCACTACTGCAACTATTGCCTTACTCGGTGGCGCGTATGCCTGCGGCGAAGACCAACCATCAACATACGAGGTACCTACAGAACAAGCCAATGCCGCCCGCGACACATTTAACGACATGGTCGCCTTTTGGGCGGGTCAACAAAGTATGGCAGATGCGAAGGAGCCAACTATTGATGTAATAAACGGCAACGAAGTATTTGAATGCGTACCTGGCGGCGAAAAGATTACCTCTGCGGGCATCGTTACCTCGTTTTGTGCAGAAAGAAACACAGTAGTGATGCCTGCGGCCGCAATGCAAGAGCAAGACAGCAGCACTATTGGTCCGCTAGCTAGATCCTTTATGATTAGTCACGAGGTGGGCCATTGGGTGCTACACAACTCCGACCCCCCACTGCCAACGGCCGATACCGTAGGAACCGAACAGCAAGCCACCTGTCTTGGCGGACGGACAATGGCGTATGCTGGCGTAGAGCAAGATGCGGCAATATACGACCAAAATCAGGTGATATCCATTGCCGGTTGGCTACTGCGACTTACCAAATTAGACCCAAAAAAATATGGCACTAAGAACGATTTGTCTAATGCCTACCTTGCAGGTACCAGCGGTACCAGCGGCCATTCCTGCGACGACCCTACGACCTGGCAGGGCCGGTAGGCCTAGCCTCGGGTTGGCCTGGCGGCTTCACTGCAGTGCCTTTAAAGCAGCTTACCGAATACGGAAAATCTTCGGTCATAACGTAGTGGTACATGGTTACCTTTTTGCTGTCTACGGTAATTTGGCTGGTTAAGCCGTGGCATTCGTCCAGATCGCTGGTGGTTAAGATATTATTGGCGCTTAATTTGGGCCCGGTTATAGGGAATCCATCTAAGGCGTATCCAATAACTGTCTGGACGCTTGTATCAGTAATGCAGCGGCTGAGTGTATGGTAGTGGTATTCACCCAGATTTTGCGGATGTCCGTCGCAACCATCTTGGACTTCCCACGCTCCGGCATCGCGGCCGCCAGCGTCAAAGGCGTTAAACAAGGCAACGCCGGTTAACATAACACCTACTTCGCCACCCATACAGTTTGGACTTGATTGCACAACCGGTGCCCCGTCCAGTGTGTAGGTAAGCGACTGCGCTTTAATAGTATTAGGATTCGCATCGTAGGTTCGGGCAGGGTCGGTGCTGGCAACCGGGAATGTACCAGTAAAGTGGCTTGGCAGGTCATTTGTAGTAATTACTCGTTTGCCGTCCTGTACGGTAACCGACATGCTGGGCTGCCAGCTTACTTTGCCCAAAATAGCTGCCTTTTTGTTCACGTTCCATTCGGTGTTGTTATTGGTAAACCAGGGGCCGCGCGTTTGGGCACCTGCTTGGCTGGCCGGCACGTAGTTGGCGTTGCACACATACACGTATCCTTTTTTTGCGCCGGTAGTTACATATTTACTATCGCCGACAGGCAACACGCCACTAGCATATTTGTTGCCGTAGTTCTTTTTGGTATCTAGCGTTACGCCGGCGTTGCTTGCTGCCGGCGTGACCGGCTTAGTGGTTGCCGTCGGCGAAGGCGTAGGACTTGCGCTGGAACTGGTTAACGAATCTGCATTACTTTTAAGCAGCATGTACACGCCAATCGCAGCGGCTACGACAATAACGGCCATAATAATGAGTGCCATTTTTACAATGCCGAACGATTTAGGCGTTTTACTAATGTCCAGTGGGTCCACCTCTACGGGAGCGGGGGGATCAGCAGCAGGCGTTCCGCTTTGGGCAGGCGCATCCGGGGCTGCTAACCCATCTAATTTTATTTCGGGTTCAATCGGTGTTTTGGATTCTTCGTCAGCCATGCTATCCTTTTAGCTTATTATAAAGCTCATGGTTGGTATTGGCTACTAGTTGTCATAACACTTGCATTGTTGTATTATTAGCCCGAAATGCAAGATACACAGCAACAGTTAGAGTCGTACATCGGCTCTCAGCTGCAACTTGGCCAATCTCCTAACAACATCGCCGCACAACTAACTGCCGCTGGCCGGCCTACAGAACATGTAGACGCAGCTTTTAAAGCCATACAGGCACGCATTGTGCCTTTGCGTTCTGCTGGCGGTTCTACACCCGCAGCCCTGGGCAGGCGCCGCGGCCGTATTGGTACCGGCTGGGCATTATTTAAACAAAGTGTCCGCATATTAAACGGCAACCGGTACCTGCTGCGTTATTTTGCTATGACATGGGTTATGGTGCTGGCCGTAAACATCGCTATTGTTGGGATTATTTGGGCTGCCTGGAAGTGGCTGTTCTTGCATAACGGGGCCGACAGTGCACTGTGGTGGATTGTTATCCTTCTAAATTACCTCGTCGTATACCTGGCAATTAACTTCTATGCCGCAGCGCTTTCGAGTAACATTCTCGACATCTTTAGGGGCGAAAAACGGCCGTTTGGCGAATACACCGCCCAGGCGCGCGGCCGCTTTGGCCCAATATTCGTGTACTCCCTTATAGCTGCCGTTATAGGCATTGTGCTCGAATACATCGTCGAACGCATTAAGTTTATAGGCTGGATCTTGAGCTGGCTGCTTGGCACGGCGTGGTCTATTGGCACCATGTTTGTGCTGCCAATCATTATGAGCACCGACTCCAGCGCACCGGACGCTATCAAGCAATCTATGCGGTTCTTTAAGCAAACCTGGGGCGAAGGCATTACCGCCAAGGCAACCGTTAACCTGCCACTAGCACTTATTAACATAGCGCTGGCGATACTGTTTATACCGTTTATCTTAGGTGCGGCAGGCACGGGCAATGCAGCTATATTTGTGTTTGCATTTATTCTATACGTTATTGTGCTTATTAGCTTGGCTGTACTTGGGTCGTTCGCCAATAATATTGTTAACGTCGCCTTGTACTATTACGCCGTTAACCGCCAGGTGCCGCCTGGTTTTAGCAGTGATATGCTAAATAGTGTGTTTATTAAGCGTAAACGCCGCTTTCTAAGAAAACCTACTAAATAATTATTTAAAGTATTTAAAGGTCCGTCCTTTAAATAAAGACAGGGGGCTATCGTGTGTCGCAATATTAAGACACTGTTTAACTTTGAACCAGCTGCAACCGAACACGAAATCCACGAAGCCTCATTACAGTTTGTGCGTAAATTATCCGGCTTCCACGAACCATCAAAAGCAAACGAAGCAGCCTTTAACCAAGCAGTCCAAGACATCGCCCACGCTGCACAGCATTTGCTAGGCACCCTGCATACGCACGCCCAACCCAAAGACCGCGAGGTCGAAGCCGCCAAAGCCCATGCCCGTGCCCTTGCCCGCTTTGGCGAACCAACTGCTTCGTAGTACCATTAACAATATGCGACCACAATGGACAGGATCGATTAGTTTTGGCTTAGTTAACATTCCGGTGCGCATGTTTAGCGCCAGCAATCCGCGCGAAGGCATCGACCTGACCATGCTGCACAAACAAGACCAAGCGCCCATCCGTTATTCTCGCGTTTGCCGTAAAGACGGCGAAGAAATTGCTTGGGACGACATCGTAAAAGGCTACGAATACCGCGACGGCGACTACATTGTGCTGTCCCAAAAAGAGATGGACGGCATAGACGCCAAAAAGACCCAAACTATCGATATTCTGCAGTTTTTAGATGAATCTCGTATGGACATTCGTTACTACGAAAAACCGTACTACCTAGAGGCCGTTAAAGGCGGCGAAAAAGCCTATGCGCTGCTGCGCCAGGCGCTGGAACAATCCAAAAAACTGGCACTCGCAACATTCGTATCGCACCAGCGCGAACACATTGCCGTCATAAAGCCGTTCGGCCGGGCGCTTGTAGTTATACAAATGCGCTACCCGACCGACCTACGCGAACCAGGCGACCTTAACCTGCCCGCCGGTACCGACGTAACCGAAAAAGAGTTAGATATGGCACTTAAACTAATCAAGCAAGAAACCAAGCCTTTTATTAGCGAAGACCTGCACGATACTTATACCGAAGAACTAGAAGAACTCATTAAAGCAAAAACCAAGGGTAAAAAGCTTACCGCACCTCATACAAAAGCACCCGAAAAGACTAGTGCCGGCGATATTATGAGCGCCCTTAAAGCCAGCCTTAAAGAGTAAGCGACCAGCCGCGTGGGATTAAAAGATTATTTTAAGAAGCGGCGGTTCACAGAGACATCCGAGCCAAAAGGAGCCGTCAAAAAGGCAAAGGGTAAAAAACTGGCCTTTGTCGTACAAGAACACCATGCCACTGCCCTGCATTACGACTTCCGGCTAGAAATAGACGGCGTGCTTAAAAGCTGGGCCGTGCCTAAAGGCCCCAGCCTGGACCCGCACGAGCACCACCTAGCAGTACAAACCGAAGACCATCCCTACGAGTACCGCACATTTGAAGGTGTAATCCCGGAGGGCAATTACGGCGCCGGCAACGTCATTATTTGGGACGAGGGCTGGTACGAAGCTCGCGCAGGCGACCCAGGTGCAAGCGAGGCAACCATGCGCGCAGCACTCAAAAAGGGTCACCTGACATTTGTACTGCATGGCAAAAAACTAAAGGGCGAGTTTGCCTTAATAAAAATGCAGAATGCAAAAGAAAAGAACGCTTGGCTGCTAGTTAAAAAAGGTGACCAATACGCCTCTAGTGCAGACATAACCAAGCAGGATGAATCAGTCAAAAGCCATTTGCACGTAGACGACTTAGGAGCAGCGAACAAACTGCCTAACCTTTCTGACTACCCCAAAATCGCCAAACCCTGGCAGGTGAAGCCCATGTTCTGCCTACTGTTCGATGAACCTTTTAATCATAAAGATTGGCTGTTCGAGCTTAAGTGGGATGGCTATCGGGCGATTGCCGCAAAGCATGCAGATGATAGTGCACTCTATTCACGTAATGGCCTAGATTTTTCGGAGCGCTACCAGGCAGTGACCGAGGCAGTGCGAAGCCTACAGCACTATGTTATTCTAGACGGCGAAATTGTAGTAGTTGACGACGCGGGCAAGGCTCACTTTGAGTGGTTGCAAGGATTTAAAGAAAAGCAGCAGGGCGAATTGCGTTACTACGTATTCGATATTTTGTGGTGCGATGGCCGCGACCTGCGCGCTATGCCTCTTATAGAGCGAAAAAAGATACTGAAAAGCGTGCTGCCACAAGGTAGCATTGTGCACTACAGTGACCACGTAGAGGAAGCTGGTGAGAAGCTGTTTGCCTTAGCAAAACAGCAAGGGTTAGAAGGTATTGTTGCAAAGCATAAAAGCGCTCTCTACAGCGAGGGCGTGCGGGGTAACACATGGCTAAAAATCAAGACGGGGCAACGGCAAGAGGTTGTTATTGGCGGCTATACCGAGCCACGTGGCAGCCGCAAATACCTGGGTTCACTGTTAGTGGGCGTATACGATAAAGATCAGTTTATATGTGTCGGCCACTCCGGCGGCGGCATACCCGATAACGAACGCAAAGCCTTATTGGCAGCGTTGCAAAAGATTGAACAGCCACATACGCCGTTCGCTGTTAAGCCAGTGCCGAACGCACCAGTACATTGGGTTAAGCCCAAACTGGTATGCGAAATGAGCTTTAGCGAATGGACACAAGAGGGTTCTATGCGCCACCCCAAATTTGAAGGTATGCGATCTGACAAAGCACCAAAAGACGTAAAAAAAGAGACGCCTGCAGGACATTTAAAGGACGGACCTTTAAAATCAAGCAGGTCAGATACAGGCCCCTCGAAGGACAAGCCTGAGCTTACCCACCTAGACAAAATATTCTTTCCCAAGCACAAATACACTAAGGGCGACCTTATTGATTACTACGCCTCAGTAGCCGAATATATGCTGCCTTACATTAAGGGGCGACCATGCTCTATGAACCGCATGCCAAACGGCATTACCGGCCAGTCGTTTTACCAAAAGAATAACGAGCATTTGCCCGATTGGGTGACGCACGCCGACATATTCTCGGACTCTAACAACGCCAACTTGCGTTGGATCGTAGGCAACGACCTGCCAACCTTGCAGTACATGGTGCAGCTGGGATGTATAGAAATAAACCCATGGAATTCACGCGTGCAGCAGCTGGATAAACCAGACTGGGCAGTGATAGATCTAGACCCCGAAGGTATAGGATTCGACAAAGTAATCCAGGTCGCCCGTACCGTAAAAGAAGTCTGCGACCAGTGGCATATTCCTACTTACCCCAAGACCTCGGGCAAAACCGGGCTGCACATATTCATACCGCTGGGCGCACAGTATACACACGAACAAGCCAAAAACCTTGCCCACCTTATTGCCATAGAGATTAATAAACGGCAACCCGGGTTAACCAGCATCGAACGAATGCCCGAAAAACGTAAACACAAAATATATATCGACTTTTTACAAAACCGCGAAGGCCAAACGTTAGCCGCACCCTACTCGGTGCGCCCGACACCCGACGCCAGCGTGTCTATGCCACTGCATTGGAACGAAGTAAATCCAGGCCTAGAGCCAAGCGACTTTACTATTAAAAACGCCAAGCGCCGTTTGTCCCGCACCGGCGACCTTTGGAAGCCCGTCTTAGGCAAAGGCATTGATCTGTCCGCCGTACTAAAGCATATAGAGGGGGCGTAATAAATTTAACTGTCTCTTAATAGTTTGCTTTGTATAGTTTCTAGTACTAACCAAAGGAAACAAACATATGATCCACAACCCAAACTACGAACATATAGCACCATGTTTGCACAAGCTAGCCGAAGCGCTTATTAATTCGGCTGCGCGGCCGCCCAAATAGAAAAACGTAGCATGTTAACCTATACTGGCTACCATGAAGCCCACACCCGCCGCGCACGATCCCCAGCTACTAGACCCAGACGTGCGTTTTTTGCTAGCCAACGAACACACGCCATTGGCTACGTGCGGTTCCAGGGTGCCGACTACGCAATCCGCCACGGCCACTTGCCCGCCGCTGGGCGCGGGCCCAAGTTACAAGTAATAGGCGTACTTGCCTTTGCCGCCATACTCATTATTATCGAACTAGTTACCCTGCCGTAAACTGTTAAGTATTTTATGGTGCTTATGCCTGGCCTTACCCCATACTGGCAAGCATGAGAGCATCATGGAGCGGTTATCTAACCATTGGCAATCTGGCGGTACCTATACGGCTGCATAATGCCGTACGGTCTATTGGCCCCACCTTTGTACAGCTACACAAGAAAGACCATTCGCCTATTGCGCGGGCATACATGTGCAAAGAAGAGGGCAAAGAAGTGCCCTACAAAGACATTGTGCGGGCCGCCGAGTACGAAGGCGCATATGTAGAACTTACCGAATCCGAACTTAAAGGGGCATTAGAGCGCAGTAAAAACCTGACTGTTAAACAATTCAGCGACCCGCAAACCGTTGACCCCATGCATTACGAAAAGCCTTATTACATGGTGCCGGGCAAGGGTGGGGAGTTAGCCTATACTCTGCTGCGCGAAGCATTTGTGCGCTCTAAAAAAATCGCCATCGTAACATTCACGTTCTACGAAAAAGAGCATATTGGCATCGTTGCGCCGAATGACGGCGTGCTTATGCTGCAACAACTGCGGTTTGCCGGCGAACTTGTTCCGCGTATAGACATAAAGACGCCTACCCTGCCCCAACCCACACCCGACCAAGTAGACGTTGCCGTTAAGCTGATGCGCCGTTATAGTTCTGACTTCTACATTAACGATTACCAAAACGAACAAACCGACTACTTAAACGAACTAATAGCCCGCAAAGCCAAAGGCTTGCCCTCTAAACGCCCTACACACATTGCACCCCGGACCACCCCAGAAGATAAATTAATTCCAACGCTTCGGTCGCTGCTAACCGACGGCAAGCCAGTATCCTAACGTACACACTTGTTACCGTAAGCAAAATTGTTGATACTGTACGTAGTGATAAAAATACCGCGTTTTAGCCGGGACAAAACAAGCGCTTTGCTGGCTGTTGCTGCGGTGATAATTACAGGCAGCATCCTACTGGCGGTACGGGCAGCTAATTACTTTGCATCTTCTGAGGCAGAAGTAAGTGTGGCCGGACCAGCGGTGATTATTACCGATGCCGCCGCCTCGGGCGGACGGGCTGTGCAATTTAGAGCGGCGTCTGTTCCACCTCCTGCACCCACACCTGCTGCTAACGTAACCGTCAACTTTAATGCGCCACTGCGTAGCACTGCTGCCTACCCTTTCTCTGGGACAATATCTACCTACGGCCAGAGCGGCGGCAGCATTCCTGTGAGCGCAAAGCAACGGACCATGCTCGGCAACTTAGGGCCGGGACTCTACCGTGTGCCGCTTAAGTGGAACGGCGGCACTATTGTTTCGAGCGCTGGCGGCGCTTCGGCTACTATTTCGGGCGATACCTGGCTGAGCAACATACATGCGTATGGTGGCATTCCTATGATTGTCATAGGCGGTTCCACAGATAACTCGTTTACTGCAGCCGACGCAGCAAATATGGTTCGGCATTTTAACGGCAGCGCATCTACCCGCGTGGCATACTGGGTTATTGGCAACGAGCCCGGCGACATGCAATCGTACTGCGCATTGTTTAACAGCGCCGCTGACGCCATGAGGGCAGTTGACCCGGCAATAAAAATAGCTGGCCCAGCTTGGGCATATTACAGCGAAAGCGTCCTGACATCATTCTTGCAATGCGCGGGCGGCAAAGTAGATATTATTGACTACCACCACTACGGCATGGGAGAAACATTCCTGAGCGATGCCGCCGCCTTAAGCCAAACCACCGCGTACGAAGATGAAGTGAATCGCATACGCCAGCTTATTACCCAAATTGTCCCTGCCCGCGCAAACAACATAGAGATACAAATTGGCGAATATAACTGGTCGTGGCGTACTGCCGACGGATATAACGGTTACGATGGCGATGATCGCTTTTACGGCGCTATTACTACGGTTTGGGGCGCATCGGTGGTTGGCCACACAGTGCGTGCCGGCGGGCGGGCACACCAATACGCCGACCAGAACGGAGCGCTGGGCATAACCTTCGAAAAGACCGCCGACGCTTCGCACTTTGGCACGCAAATAAGCGACCCTATGCCCATTTACCACGGCATTAAAATGTTTAGCGGCGGCAATTTGTTCCGGGGCTTTGGCAGTACTATTGTGCAAACCTCCACTTCGCTCGGCAACATAGAGGTATATGCCTCAACCAATGCCAAAAACATTGTGCTCATTAATAAAGACCCAAACACCGCCCAAACTGCCGTCTTGTCGCTGACCGGCGTAGGCAATGCAACCGCCCCGTTATGGCAAACAAACAAGGCTGCTCCCTTTGCCGACCCCGCCAATAAAGGAAACATTACCATAACAAACGGCATTGCATCGTTTAGCTTGCCGCCGTACACGGTATCTACCGTTGTTATCCCATAAACCGCCGCCTATCAATCGTGGTAGGATAATTGTATGAACCAGAACGTAGGTCCCGAGCTTATTCGTCGTGCTGAGCGCGATATAACAATGCGCAAAAAGACACTCAAGAACCCCTTCTCCTGGAAGGCTTCTTTAGACGACAATAATGCCGAGTACCTAAAAAAAATTGTCGAGCAAGACGGTTGGCCGACTATATCTACTGTAGGCGCAACAGCATCGCAAGCAGCATGGCTGCTAGTGCAGCACGCCGATCACGACCTAGAATTTCAAAAACGCTGCCTGGCATTAATGCAGAACTTACCAGATGGCGAGATTAACCCGGCTAACATCGCCCATTTAGAAGATCGTATTTTAGTGAATCAGGGTCTGCCGCAGCGGTACGGTACGCAGTTTCAGGGCGAAGGCAATAGTTTTGGTCCCCACCCCATAGAGGACGAGCCTAACCTGGACGCCCGGCGGGCAGCAGTAGGCCTGGAACCATTTGCCGTCTATAAAGCTGCTATGGTCGAACAATACAGCCCCAAAAAGAAATAATGCTTGTGGTTGTTATTGCCGAATATATATAATGGTGTCATTAGGGAGTTTGTATGCCAATACGTCGGCGTTTTACTGCATTTAGCGAGTGGCACACTAAATACAAAGTACTGGGCAGTATGGCAATTGCCATTGCCTTACTATTAGTTGGTGGCGTACTAGCACTTGTATCCGACAGAGGTAGTAGCGACACTAATACCCAAAAGACGCGTGCCAGCAATACGAGCAGACATGGCAGCAACGAGATTAACTTAGGCAATGTAGCCGGCGACAGCACTACTCCCCCAGCTGACAATACAGCCTCGAACGATAGTTCAACGCCAGCAAGCACCGACACAACCACACCGGCACCGGCAGCCCCCTCACGTTCAGGGTCGAGCACGCCGCCACCTGCTCCTAGCCCTAGTCCAAGCCCTACACCTACGCCGTCACCTACTCCTACGCCACCGCCGCCGGCACCTGCACCAGAGCCTACACCCACTCCACCACCACCCGCGCCCGAACCCATCACTCCGCCGCCTGCACCGTAGCCGCCGCGCATAAAACACAAAATTAAATAAATTTAATTTTACTATCGTTTTTCCTGCTGCAAATATTAAGTTTTTGTGATATCCATAATACAATGCTACAAAACATGCTACGCGTCATGCGAGGTAAAGCAACCCCAACCGAGCTCTATATTTATTTGTATGTAGTGCTTGTTGCTGCCTACGTCGTCCTCACACTTGTACTACCCCCAAACGAAGTTACCCTCAAAAAATACGACATTACCGAATCCCAATCACGCCTGCTGAGCCTAACGGTAGTCGTGCCTGTTGTCGCTATATGGTTTGCTGCCCTATACGGGTTTATACGCATTAAAAACTACGCCCAGATTATTAAAAATAGCAATGAGGGCGAAGCCTTTAACCGCTTAGCCGACGGCCTTATGATTTTGGCCTTTAGCCTGCCGATTGGCGGCACTATTTCTGCGGCGCTTGGCTATATATCGCGCGAGAACAGCGACCTTGCCCCTACTGCCACTATTTGGCGCAATTATGTCAGCCTAGTGCTATTTATTGCCGCCTTTATGCTTATTTCAAAAGGAGCAGCGTCTTTAGTGCGTACACTGCGCACTAAAGACATACGGCATTATCCCAAGTATTGGGCTCCAGCCCTTATTGTCCTTTCCAGTATTTTTACTGCCCTTATTGTTGCCCGGCCTGCCGGAGATGCGAGCGGCACTATATATTACTTGCCGAATTGGCTTATTGTAACCACGCTGGCCATTCCATACCTGCTTGTGTGGCATATGGGCATGGTTGCCGCCTACCACCTCTACGTGTACAAAAATAAGCTGCGCGGCGACATCTACAAACGTGCTTTTGCAAATTTAGCAATGGGAATCGCCGGTATCGTAGGCGTATCGATTGTACTGCAATTTGTAACGACCATAACCGAGCAGCTTAACCGGCTCAATTTAGCGCCGCTGCTTATTGTGTTGTATCTGTTGATCGCTTTGTACGCGGTTGGGTATAGTTTAGTGGCCCGCGGCGCTCAGCGACTAAAGAAAATCGAGGAAGTGTAACCTTATGGCCCGACATATGTCACTGTATGAACAGGCAGTAGAGGTGTGTACTGACTTTTTAGGGCCAGCCGGCGAACGCTTTATGCGCCGCCAAATTAGCACGCACCTAGCAATCGAACCCGAAGCGTTGCAACACAAAGACATAGAAGAATTAGTTAACTGGGCGCGCCTTACATTTGCTCTTTTAACGGATAATGCGGCCCAGGTAGACGCGTTCGCTACCCAATTGCTTGCCCTAGCCGAACAACGGCCAACCAAAACCAAGGTACGCCATGAATAAGTCTAATGCCACGGTCACCTCGCATGCCAAAGAGCATTCCGTGGCCCGCGAGAAGGCAGAATCTGATGCCCTCTTTCTCAGCATTGGCGAAGGGGCGATAGTAACCGATTCTAAGGGTAATATATCGCGCATTAACCACACGGCCGTAGGACTATTGGGCTTTGAAAATGCCGAAGAGCTTTTGGGCAAGTGGTACCCAGGTATCGTAGTGGCCGAAGACGAATCAGGCAGCGTAATCCCAAACATTAATCGCCCTATTACCGAAGTCTTCATAACCGGTAAATCAGTCTTTAAAAAACTATACTACCGCCGCAGAGACCAAACCCGTATAGCCGTAGCGCTTACCGTGTCGCCTGTGGTATTAGACAACAAGCCAATTGGCGCCATTGAGGTCTTCCGGGACATTACAGAAGAAGTACGGCTGGAACGAGCTAAAGACGAATTTATCTCCCTAGCCTCGCATCAATTGCGAACTCCTGCAACTGCGGTCAAACAATATGCGGCTATGTTAATGGACGGCTACGCCGGAGACCTTACTAAAATGCAGCAGGCTATGGTGCAAACCATATACGAAAGTAACGAACGCCAGATTACTATTATCAACGACCTGCTCCGTGTGGCGCAGGTAGATGCGGGAAGGATCCACCTGGTAAAAGCACCCGCTGCCCTTGTGCCTTTACTGACCGATATACTGAACGAGCAAGCACACAAATTTAAGGCACGTGCCCAAACTATTATCTTTGACCCGCCAAGCGATGAAGTGTGGGCACCCATAGACACAAAGCACATCCGTATGGTCCTTGAAAATATTATCGATAATGCCAGTAAATATACACCGCCTCGTAAATCCATATGCATCAGGCTTAAAAAAACGTCCCGCGATACGCACATACAGATCGCCGACGAAGGCGTGGGCATTCCCAAAAACGCGACTACACTTATTTTCGAAAAATTTACCAGGCTAGATAATCCGCTATCTACCGAGGTTGGGGGCACAGGGCTCGGGCTCTACTGGGCTAAAAAAATCATCGATATGCACGGTGCGCACCTTAGTGTGCAGTCGAAGATCGGCAAAGGAACTGTATTCACTATCCGCCTGCCGCACATCCCCTAAAGATTTGCTATTATAGTAACAATGCCGACGCTCTTCATCCACGAACAGTCTACGCTGTCGTATAACCAGTTTCGCGTCTACGAATCTGCCGGCGAACAATCCGGCCGCCTTATTGCCTATGCCGAACACAAACGCGGCACGCCACGCGACGCCCTATTCTTTTATAAAGACGAACACAGCGCCGAAATTAAAGACGGCCTGGTGTTTAAAGTAAAGTTGCGCCCTAGCCAAGACCTAGAGCCAATGTACGAAGTTACCGACGAAGCAGACAAGCTATACGGACGCCTGCAAAAGGAGTTCTCGGCTAATAAATGGCACGATACCTGGCGCATGTACGGCACCGAAAGCGATGCGCCCATTGCACTGGTGCGAGAGCGCGTGCCCAAGCTTGGTGCCGCCGACCACTTCTGGAAGCGTATTCCGTTTTTAGGCGAACAGCCGTTTATACTAGCCTACGCCTTTGATTTTTGCGAACCGCTTACCAACACCGTTATAGGTGCCGTTACCAAACAAAAACCGTTTAACGGCATGTACCGCATAGATATCACCGAAGAACTCGCCCCTAAGGGCGAATGGTGCTTGTTCGTGGCCGCTGGTGCAGCATTAAACGGCCTCTCTTAAACTGCTAAATCTTGTACGTATTAAGTACGCTGTCGCCAAACATACCGTAGGCACGGCCACCTAAAATGGTATTTGTATCTTTGTTGCGCACACTTTGTGTCAATATGACCAAACCACCCGCGACCGCTTCAGCGCCAAGACATACGGCAACATTAAAGTTCACGACCCTAAACGTCTCCGGATTAGCCGAACTGGCCGGGTCATAGCCGCGTACGCCTACTGCCTCGGTGTTGTAGACCGGCAAACCCAACCTACTGCTTAAATCCCTATCTAGTTCTTCTGCGTAGCTTACCTGTAGCTGCTTTTCGCGGGGTGCAGTGGGCATAACGGCAATAGTTTTATGGTCCGGAGCTATACGGTTGGGCGTGCCAGGACCATACAATTTAATAGGGTATGGCGATGCATTCGTAACTTGCGTGTCTATATCGCCATCAGGCATTTTTAGGTCTTGCTCTACATGCTTGCGCACCACAGGGCGGCCCAACCCTTTAACACCAAAAAACTTATCTCTGCCGTTTTCGTCACTGCCGCGAATATCGCCGTATAAAAACAGCAAATCGTCTATGGGGCGGCCTGCACGCAGTGCAGCATGGATAGTTAACTTGCTAACAATGTTATGCACGCCTTCTTTTGGGTCGGGCAAGTCAATGGGCTCGCCCAGTTCTACACTATAGAAATCAACTTTTTGGTCGCCTTGCTTGACGCTCCCTAAGTGAGAGTCGGTTACTTCTGCCCGAGGCGTTCGGCCCATGGCTGCAGACGGCAGTTCAATGGGAGCGTACCCCGTTGAAGAGTCGGGTAAAATAGTAGCATTGTGCGCAAGTAGCAGATTAAGCTGTAAATTTTCGAAAGCCATTGCAATAAAAAACGTCGCCCTTGTTTAAGACGTCGTTTCCTTATCTAATAGCAGTATTATACACCCATCATGCAAGCATACACACTATTTTCGGAACATAGACACGGGGCGTATAATAGAAGGTATGAGTGACAACGATAAGAAGAACAAAGATGGCCTTATTAAAAAAGCCATCAAAGTGGCCATCTTCAAGCGCATTAAACCCTGGTAACAGGCTTTAAATCTGCGCCGTAGGCCGCCCGGACAACCGGGCGGATGTAGTTAAGTAAGTAAAAACTGGCCACAATAACAACTGGTTCGGCACGCTGCATAACCTCGTTAAATGCCTGTAACGGGTCGTCTGCGCTATCGACAATATGAACATACTGCACGTTGCGCTGCAGCAACTGCACTATTGCCTGGCTTCGCTTGCTTGTACGGCTACCACTGGGCAGACGAACAAGTACGGCAATATCTTGGGTAGCATATTTAGCGCGTACACTTGCAAGCAGGCTGCCAAATTTTTGCGGATTATGCGCAACGTCTAAAATAATTGTTTTGTCATGGCTATAGTACTCTTCCATGCGACCCAATATGGACGTCTGGGCCGCTTGCCGAATACGACTTGCGCTTAGGTCTAACCCATCCCGCTCGGCCACGTACTGCATTGCCTGTAAAGCCAGACCAAAGTTCCGCTGTTGAAAAAGGGGCAAGAACGGAAGGTTGGCCGCTTTAGGCACATTAGTCAGTACATGCAAATCTGCCTGCTTCGTTATAGCCTGCTTCTGTATAGCAGCGATAGCTCCGTCGTCTTGTTTGTAACAAAACACCGGGTTATGCAGGCCAATAATACCGGCCTTATGGGCGGCAATTTCTGGTAACGTACGCCCGAGCGCCTTGGTGTGGTCAAAACCTATATCGGTAATAATACACACCTTACGTGGATCGTCGAATACATTGGAGCTATCTAGCAGCCCGCCAATACCCACTTCTACCACCGCATAGTCCACTTGCTGTTTGGCAAATTCCCACAACGCAAAGGCCATAAATAATTCAAAATAATTAGGGGTTACGCCGCTACTGCGTACCAGCGCCAGATATTCGCCAAAACGGGCGGTAAACACTGCCTCCGGCAAGGGCGCAAGGTTTATTTGGGCGCGTTCGCTTACCTGGTGCACATGGGGCGATACCGTCAGTCCTACTCGCTTACCGGCGGCTTGCAATAAGGCCGCGGCATAGTAGGCAGTAGAGGTTTTACCCGACGTGCCGGCTACATGAATAATGCGCAGCCGTTTATGCGGATTACCTAGGTGCTCTAGCAGGCGATGCATATGTTCTAGTCCGTGTGCATGCCGCGGCAGGTGCTCGGACCAGTATGGCAGCACAGCGGCATCAACATCGGCGAAAGTATGTAATTGCATAGTAGGTTTTACCGTTCTGGCGATTCCCGGTAGGCTTGCACGGTCATAGCCCGATCACTTAGGTAACGTTTGTAATGCTGCTCTAGGCCCGGACTTATGCCGTCCAGCTGTGACCCTATAAACGAATGCGCCTCGTTATAATAATCTTCTTTCGGATAGTCCTTAAGCGCTTCAGTAATCTCTGCAGCCCCATAACTATGTAGTTCGGTATCCAACTGGCTATTTACTGTCCGCACTTCGTTAGGGCTCAGTCGGCTGTAGGCAACGTGTAGCATTTCGTGCACGGCCGTTACAATGGCACGGTTGTATTCTGCCTGGCCGGTATATTGCAGAATATATATCGACCGGCCTTCGGTACAGCCTAACTTTTCGGCAGTACACTTTTCGGTTAGCGTCGCTTGGTTTACCAGTTGGGGCGAAAACCGGTAAAACAATTTTTTACCGTCGCTACTCATGCCGGCGTCATCGGCAAGCTTGCTAATTTCGGATGGCGGATCGTAACGCATGGCGTGCCACCAATCGCCAATGGCCTGGGCATTTTTAACCGCAAAGATGCCACCAATCAAAACTAACAGCAGTACCAGTAAATCAATTTTCCTGCGCATCAAACTCTAGTATAACTGACGGCATCCACACCTATGCAGCGAGTAACATCCGCACAAGCATGAGCGCGGAGGACGTTGCGCGCTGCATAGGTGTGGATGCAACTACCAAGAAGGTTTACGACTTAAACGGCTGGGCAAGTACTGGATTGTCCAGTTGCTCGGCAATACGCAGCAGCTCGTTGTATTTGGCAATCCGGTCGCTTCTAGAGAACGATCCGGTCTTAATTTGGCCGGTATTGAGCCCAACTGCCAAATGCGCAATCGTCGCGTCTTCGGTTTCGCCGGAACGGTGCGACATTACCGTCCGCCACCCGGCAGCCTGTGCCATGCGCACAGCCTCGATGGTTTCGGTCAGCGTACCAATTTGGTTTGGCTTAATTAAAATAGCGTTGGCCGCTTTTTGGTCTATGGCCTTCTGTAGTAACTTAGTATTCGTTACCAGTAGGTCATCGCCAACCAATTGCAGCTTGCCACCTAGGCGTGTCGTTAATGCTTCCCAACCCTGCCAGTCGTCTTCGGACAAACCGTCTTCTATAGATACCAACGGGTAATCGTTGGCCAGCGCTTCGTATTTAGCAATCAGTTCGTCGGTTGTGTAGTGGTGGCCTTCGCGGGCAAAGTCGTAGCCGTTGTCGTCGGTTAGTTCGCTGGATGCGACATCGAGTGCAAACTTAACGTCCTCGCCCACGCGGTAGCCGGCCTTGGTAACTGCCTCGCTAATAAGCCGCATGGCTTCCTCTGAACCGCCGGCTACAGTTGGCGCATAACCGCCTTCATCACCTACGGTTGTGGCGTACCCTTTGGCTTTTAATACTTTGGCGAGCGCCTGGTATATTTCGCTGGCCATTTGCATAGCCTTCGCAAAGCTATCGGCGCCCACGGGCATGACCATAAATTCCTGAATGTCGGTCGAACCGTCGGCATGCTTGCCACCATTTAGAATATTTAGCATTGGCAGCGGCAACGTAAAGGTAGTGTTGCCGGTTAGGCTGGCAACGTGGCGGAACAAGGGTACGTTTTTGCTGACAGCAGCGGCTTTAGCAGCGGCAAGCGAAACCGCCAACGTAGCATTGGCACCTAGTTTGCTTTTGTTGTCGGTACCGTCAAGTTCTAATAACTTGTGGTCAATAGCCGATTGGTCGCTGGCGTCCATGCCAACAAGCGAAGGCGCGATTGCTTCGTTTACATTAGCCACTGCCTTGCTTACGCCCTTGCCGTTATAGGCAGTACCGCCATCACGCAGTTCAAGTGCTTCACCGCTGCCGGTGCTGGCGCCAGATGGTACTGCTGCCCGTCCCAGGCTGCCATCTTCTAAAATAACGTCGGCCTCTACGGTCGGAAACCCGCGGGAATCAAAAATCTGCCGCGCAAAAATAGATTTAATATTCATATACACTCCTTTTTGTGCTTAGATACCAGCTATGGATACTTCCAATAATGCTACGACGAACGCACAAGAACAAGCCTCTGGCACACTCATTTTAATTCGCCACGCCGAATCGGAATGGAATGCCCTCGGCAAATGGACCGGCCGTACCGACGTACATATTACGCCCGCAGGCCGTGAACAAGCAGCCAAATTAGGCACTGCTATTAAAGATATCGACCTGCACCACGCCTATACCTCCGAACAAATCCGCACCATCGAAACATTCACCCATTTATTCGAAACCGCCGACAACGCCGATATACCCGTAGAACACAGTGGCCATTTAAACGAACGCGACTACGGCAGCTACACCGGCCTTAATAAATGGGAGGTGCTCGAAGAGGTCGGCGAAGACACCTTTGCCAAAATCCGCCGCAGCTGGGACCACCCTATTCCCGAGGGCGAAACTATGAAGATGGTCCACGAACGCGCCGTCCCCTTTTACAAAGAACACATTCTGCCTAAACTACTGGCCGGCAAAAATGTAGTGGTCGTATCGCACGGCAACACCATCCGCGCCCTTATAAAATACCTAGAAGACATTAGCGACGAAGCGATTGCCGAAACCGAAATGCCCTTTGGTACCGTGGTTATGTACCGCGTGACCAACGACGGCAAGCAACACACCAAAGAAGTCCGCACTATCGATATCGATGCGCCGCACGCCTAAGAGCTATACTACACATATATGGCACGGCGTAATGCAGATTTTATGAGTTCCGGGTATCGCCTTGTACTATGTGCAGCGCTAGGAATTGCGACCGCTGTACTATTTATTTCGGCCCATTTGACTCGATACGCCGCACTGGCAGGCTGGGACATCGCCGCCGTCGTATACATACTGTTAGTATTTAGCACTGTGCTTAGGTTTGACCAGGCCACCACCAAATCGCACGCTGTCCGAGAAAACCCTGGCAGAGTTGTGAGCGATGCATTACTTTTGGCCGCCAGTTTAGCTAGTTTGTTTGCCGTAGGGCTACTGGTCGTGCAATCCGCCAATAGTGCTGGTCTTGAACGTACTATAGCGATTGCCGTAGGCTTGGTAAGTGTAGTCGTATCGTGGGCAGTCGTGCACACCACCTTTGTGCTTAATTACGCCCGGCAATATTACGGCGAGCCCGAGGGTGGCATAGATTTCGGCAAACAAAAGCCAACCTACCTCGATTTTGTATACCTGGCGTTTACCATAGGCATGACATTCCAAACCTCTGACACACCGCTGCAAACTTCATTGCTGCGCAGTACCGTACTCAAGCACGCATTGCTTTCGTATGTTTTTGGCACCGCGGTTATCGCCGCGACAATTAACTTTTTAGTCGGTTTAGGCAAATAGCCTCTAATGTTTGGCCAACCAGCGTTGGGCCAGGTATAGGCCTGTTATCGTCTGGCCGTCATCGATCTCGCCCGTTGCAATCATTTTGTCGATTTCCTCGAATGGCACAAACTTTCCATCGTTTATCAGGCCTTTGTCGTCAGCATCTTGCTTATCACCGAATGATAGGTCTCGGGCCAAGAATACCGTCATTCTTTCGGTCATTAATCCATTACATACCCGTACTTTGGCAAGCAAGTCCCATTGGTTGGCTGTAATTCCGGTTTCTTCAATAAGCTCTCGTCTTGATGCGACTTCGGCATCCTGGCCTTCGCCACCACCCCCAGGCAATTCCCAGCTCCATGATGAAACCGGATAGCTAAACGTACGGATCAAATACACTTCGTTCTTATCGTTCAGTACGGCTACCATTACAGAATCTTTCGATTCCATGACCCCGTATATCCCTTCGGATCCATCGGGCCTGACTACGGCATCTTCGCGCACCCGGATCCAGGGATTCTGATACACGATTTTTGAAGATACTGTTTTCCAAGGGTTGTCGTTCATCACCTCTATAATACCAGTAAACTTCCTGGCATGCCTGACGGACCGTTACAGCGTGATTAACGGTTGATATATACCCGCGATAGGCTCATCGGCATTTGTACGTATAGGAACATCGCCGGCTTGCGGCCAGGCATGAAAGCTTTCCGGGTCCGAACGGACACCTAACACGACATGCGCCTGCCGACCGCGTAGCGCTGCGCCCAGAGCCGTTGCCATCGATAGCTCAAGACAAGCCGCTCTGCCAAGATGGATGCGGCTTATACGACGAGCAGCAGCGAGCAGTCTGGTTGTCTCCTGCGGGGTTGCCGGCTGCTTCGCCAGTCTGGAACGAATTGCACCTAAGCGCCGTACCTGCCGCTCGAATGAGGGATCTCTCTGTAGTATATGGCCAAGTACTAGGCCTCCAAACGCTGCGGTGTAGTCACGTAACCGTACATCTGGCGTACGCTCTATGTTAGGTACAACTTGGGACGGTGGCACTATTGCCTGATCGGCTGCACCGTGTAAAAGGGTATATCCCGAAATTCCCTCGGATAGAACTCCTTGCTCAATCATGTTCCGAATACACGCCTCAGCCTTACGCTCAAGTATGTCCCTAGGTACTGCTCTATATATTTCGGCAAGCTGGTCATAGGCCGCAGCTAGCGAGCCGCGTTCTTGCAATACTCGTAAAATCTGCACTGCGTCAGGCTTAATACGCTGGTATCGTTTAGCTGGCATATTAACAATAACTGCACCGCCGTCATGCCCACGCGTTACGGCAATAATACCATCCGGCATTCCGAAAGTTGCCTGGCGCTCGAGCGGTTCAGTTTCGGCAATCTCAGTACCTATAGTCTTAGGTGGCGGTGGCGCTACGTATCTTGTTCGTTGGTCCCATGATTCATTATCAAGCGAGCGGAGCCACAGCTCAGAAGCAATCAACATATCTAACGACGGCAGTGGCATATTAGCGCCCATAAATCCGCTTTCCAAGCTTGCCCTCACTTTAACCGAATCAACTATACCAAGATCAGCCAGCCTGGAGTCGTTCATAATGGTACGCAAGAAATCTTGCGATCCACGCATCCCCTGAAATACGTGCTTTGTGTAATCTCCCTTTGTTTTGCGACTGGTGACTTCTGTCGGTACGATACCCGCAAATGCCCCGCCCATTAACTGCTTAAACACTCGGGGATTCATACGCTCGTGGGCCGGCAGGCTTAGGCACGCTTGCAACACTGCTGTATCAAAAAAGATAGCGCTTGGCCGCAGGCCATAACGGGCTGCGGCCTGTCTCATGCCATATTGCGAGGACCCCATCATAATTAGTTCACCGTAGGCGCGGTAATTAGCCCTGTCCATACCTGCCGGAATTCTAGCCTGGTTCGCCACTTCGGCAGCGTACTCGGCAACCGCTTTGCGGGCAGGACGGGTCAGCCAGTTAGGAGCAGTGCCTGCACCAAATATACTTGCGACCAATGCGCCGTCGTACGTACCGGGCGTTTCTAAAATATTCGCTAACTTTAGTAAGCGAGTCTTAGGCTCGAGTCTAGAAAGTCGTCTGCTATCAGCAATAACATTTCTGGGCGAATCTTTTTCGGTTCGCGCTACATCGAACACGGCTCGTATAAAACGAGGTAGTGTAGCAGGCCGCGCAAGTTGTCCTAAATACTCCCGAGGGGGCATATCAACGAGCCCATCAGCTCCGACGCCAGTTATATGCAATTCCGAACCCAGCAAACGTAGAAAAGCAAAATAGTCTTCATAACGCCCTCTGTCGCGGATACTGATCTCGGGCGTGTCGCCAACTTCAACATCCTGGAGGTCCCTGTACATCATGGTACCTGCAGGCCGCTCAAATATCTGATGATCAAATTTTCCCGTACTTTCGGGTAAGGCCATATACTTTCGCACATATTCAAGATCATCAAGGGGGACGTCAGGGGAATATTGCGTGACGACCGTTAACGGTTCATCCAGCTCACGTGCAAGAAAATATGCCACCGAACTAGAATCATAGCCGCCACTAAAGTCGGCAGAAAGTTTATAGCCAAGCGCCGCCCGCCGCCCGGCCCCTTCTTGTATGGCCGTACGTAGTTGCTCGCACGCGTCCTCTAACGACGCGCGCCTGCTTGGCGCCATAGAATCGTTACGCGTCTTTGTAATGCGACCACTGTTGTCGACATGTATGACCTCCTGGGGTAGTGTCTTCATTACCCCCTCTACGGGTGTACGCCCAGCCTGTAATTCGCCCACCCATGGCATTCCCACTCCAATGGCTAAAGATAAGCCATCTGGCGGCGCGGCGCTTGAGCCCCTACAAAACGATTTGACGTGTGTAGAAAATCGCACACCCCCGTTGTCGGGCTGTATATACAGCGGATACTGCGAAGCCGCATCGCCAACAAAGTGACTGCCGTACCTATCTATCATAATGCTGGCATAGCCGCCAGATAACAAAGATAGTGCTGCGGGATCATTTGTTTCCAACGCTCTACCGGCGGCCGCTTGTAACTCGTTATCGGTTGCAAGACACTCACCCACAACAGCCACGCGGCCAAGCGGATGCACGACAGTCCGCAACTCTTCTGGGCGCCAGTGCCCGCCTTTAATAATCTGTGGCACATCAGCCCATAACACATCACCCTCTCCGGATGGCCCCAAGCCACCGGAGAGGGTTTGATGCGTTGAGCCGATCAGCCAACCACTTTCGGGATTGCTGCCGCTCATAAGTAGCTCTTACTAGCTGAAGCGCACTTCTTCGTGACCCTTAAAGTTGCCAGGAATATGGTACCCCTGGCTGCCGTCACCTCCGTTACCAGAGTGACCAAGCGTAGACTCGCTGATTTTTCCTGCTTGCTCTACAACACCTGGTTCAAAGGCGCCCTCGGCAGCAACTTCGCCTAAAGCACCTGCGGTTACTGTGCTTGGACCAAATTCACCAGAATTTAAAACTTCGCTCATACTATATTCCTCCGTAATGCTTTTGTATTTAGTAGTGTATGCATGGTCATCTATTAGTTACTCACAGCAAAACCCACCCCCTTTCTGCTTATGGTAAAGATAGTACTTTACCAAAGGCGCGTAACAACAACTGTAAGAAATCATACGGAAAAGCCGGGGAACATCGCGTACTTCAAACAAATACCCCGCACTGTATGAGGTGCGGGGTATTATGCGTACGACAGTGTCGTTACTACTGAGGCATCAGTACGTTGTCGATGATGTGCACAACGCCATTGCTTGCCTTAACGTCAGCAGTAGTTACCTGGGCCATGCCGCCCTTGGCGTCTACGATCCATACTTTGCCGTCCTGCAGTTTAACGGTCAGCTCTGTGCCTTGTACGGTCTTAATCTTTTGACCGTCAGTAAGGTCGCCGGACATAGCCACTGCTGGAACAACATGGTAGGTCAGAATGGTAGTCAGCAAGTCTTTGTTTTCGGGCTTAACCAATGTGTCCACCGTGCCGGCTGGTAGTTTGGCAAAAGCGTCGTTGCTGGGAGCGAAAACAGTAAACTGAGCATTTGGGTCTGCTAGTGTTTCTGCAAGGCCGGCTGCCTTAACTGCTGCAACTAAGGTTGATAGCGATTCTGTGCCGGCTGCTAGCTCGGTAATGTTTTGTTCGTTCATAGGTGCTGTGTCCTCCTGATTTGTTTTGTTTGTGCTTGTGGTAGTGCTTGCCTTGGTGTCGTCCTTGTCCATGGCCGACCATATGCCTAGGCCGGCTATGGTGGCAACAGCCAAAACTGCTAGGCCAATTAGTAGTGGTTTCATTTGCATACCTCTTCCTCCTTTAGATCGTTATGATACAAAAGTAAGTATGGAGCGGGGTGTGTATACGAACCGTTTAGGCAGTGTTAAATTTGTGTTTAGTTTTTGAACGTTACGGTTACAGTAGTGCCTTTGCCAAGTACACTGTCAATCTTTACGTCTGCCTTATAGTCAGCGGCCACTTTGGAGATTATGGCAAAACCGAGGCCATTGCCTTCGCGCCGGGCGACGTTGGTGGCACGGTAAAAGCGTTTACCAATGTGGGGAATCTCGGTAGGCGGTATGCCAATGCCGGAGTCAGTAACTGTTAGCGATGTCGTCCGCACTGTTTGTACCACGCTTGCCACTACCCTGCCATGCGTCGTTTCTTTGCTGTATTTAACGGCGTTTTCCAGCAAGTTGCGCGCCAGGCTCACAAAGTCATCCGGATGCATTGCAAGCAGCGCGGTTTTGCCCTTGACCAGCACCTTACTATTTCGTTTGTTTGCCAAGGGTTGCATGGTTTCGGCTACGTCGCGCAGAAGCTCGGTTATGTCTATTGGCGTGGCTTCGCGCTGCTGATTGCGCTCCAAAAACAATAAATCTTCGTTAATGTGTACTAGATGGTTTGTCTGACGTTCTAGTACGGCCAACTGCTTGGACACATCTGCCCCGGGTTGTCGGGCTTGCTGTATGGCCGCGCTCATGGTTGCCAGCGGATTGCGCAGTTCGTGTGCGGCATCCTGCAAAAAGCGTTCCTGCGAAGCGTAGGCTTCGGCAACAGGACCTAGCAAATAGCGGGCCAAAAAATAGCCCAGCACAGCGCTCGCCAACAGGACGGGTATAGTTGCAAGCAGCGCGGTTTTTCCTAGCAGCTGTTGCTGATCATCTTTAATAAGGTTAGCAAGCGTAATAAAATGGGCTTCGCTTTTCTTTTGGTCCCGTAAGTACTCGGCAACTGCCGGATAATCTTTGGTTAGGCTAGTAAGCTCTTGCGGCGACGTAGTATCCGAAAAGCTAATACCGCTGGCCACATACAACACAAGCAGCAAACTGGCCATGCTGGCAACGCACAGGCCCACAATAGTAACAGTAAACAGCCTTCTTACCCGGGCAATACTATGCTGCATGACTGTGATCGACTACATCGTCTAACTTGTAGCCTATGCCCGGTATAGTTTTAATAATTTTAAAATCGGCGTCACCTAATTTGCGGCGCAAGTTGCCTATATGAATACGGATAGGTGGCGTATCTACTATGTGCGGTTCTCCCCACACAAACTCAATAAGATCGGCATTGGTCACAACCGTTCCTTGATTCAAAAGCAGTAAGTGTACTAAACGAAATTCGGTATTGGTCAGCTCTACCTCTTTGCCGCGAATAGAAAATGCATGCCGCCCCGGCGACAAAACGTAGCTGGCAGTAGTTATATCGGCTGTCATATTAGTTGGCCCTAGACGCTGCAAATGCACCTTCATCCGTGCGGTCAGTTCCTGCAAATCAAAAGGCTTTACTATGTAGTCCGTAACCCCCAGCTTAAAACCTTGTAGTTTATCGCCTATATCGCCGCGGGCAGTCAGGGCAATAAGCGGCATGGCGTTTTCTTGGTCCCGAATGTATTCAATCATCTCAAACCCGGACTTGCCGGGCAGATTGATATCTATAAGCCCGATGTCAAAATCGTGCTCGTCCACCTCGTCTATACCATCCTCGGTCGAATCTACGGCTCGCACTGTAAACCCGCGCGCCGTCAGGTAATCAGTTAAGGTTTGGCGCATATCAAGGCTGTCTTCCACTATCAAAACCCGTGCCATAGTAGGTTAACTGTAGCACGCCTTGTGTAAAGATTCTGTTAAGAACAATTTATGAAAATCTCCGGCAAAAATTCACCGAATAAATAACCATAAGCGTGTTCAATTATTCACAGCCTCATCGCAGGGACCAATATTATGATGAACGGGCTTATTACGTAATACGCACACACTACTACATAACGAACCATAAGGAGAGTCTTATGAAAAGGCTATTAGTTGCAGGAGCAGCACTCGCTCTTAGCGTATTACCTGTTGCGGGTGTTTCAGCTAGCACGGGAGGTGACACTGGTTACGGTGGATCCGGGACAGATATCTACGCATCAGAGTCAGAAGGCTACGATGTAAGCAAAGATCAAAGCAGCGATAACTCGTCTGTCCACGAGGCATACGTAGACAAGACCGTGAGTTACGAGGCGTTGTATTACGTTAAATACGATGCCACGCTCAGCGCCTTTGTAAAGGACGCTCAAAATGCATCCAACAACTCTTCGTTCCAGGCAAACTACTTTAACAATTCAGAGAGCCAGTTCAGTATGCCGGCTTTCTTAGCTCACTACGGTGTTAGCGAGAACTAGTCGTTTGTTACTTGGTACGAGAATACTGCGGTCTTTTGGCCGCAGTATTCTTATACTGTCAGACCAAACAGCGTACTACCACCAGTTCCACTGCCAACGACTATGCGTTGTAGCAGTTACTCGAGATTTGGGCGATACGTTACCCGCAGCATCGTATGCCTCTACGGCAAGAGTGTATTGCGTACGAGAGCTTAACCAAGTCGCTTTAAAGCTGCGGTAGGGCTGGTCGGCAACCTTCTGGCCGTTTACGTAAATCCTATATCCCTTTACGCCAATATTATCGGAACTTGGATCCCACTGAATCGTTATAGATGAACGGGTGATGAAGGTGGTGCGAAGATTAAACGGCATAGTTGGTGCCTGAGTATCGGCAGTAGGGACAGGTGTTGGGGTGGGTGAAGGAGTAGGAACAGGTGTTGGCGTAGGTGGGGGAGGTGTCGGAGTAGGAACAGGAACGGGCGTGGGAACCGGGGTTGGAGTTGGTGTTGGTGCAGGAACGGGAATTGGGGTTGGAGTGGGCGACGGGATTGGTGTAGGTGTGGGCGTTGGAACCACCACAACACCTGCTATCTTGTAAGCGCTCACCATGTTGGCCGTAGCATCGCCAGGGCCAACGCTCCAATCGCCGGCACAGTTAAACAGTGCACGGTTCCAAATAAGCGCACCAGAAGCACCACCGTTAAGGTAGCCGTCAAAACGTGCCTTAAGGTAATCAGCCCGCGTTTGTCCGCAGGTATTGGGGTCGGGCGTACCCATCTCCCCTACCATCAACGGCTTGTTTAGGGCATTAGCAACCCGCAGCACAGTCGCAAAGTGGTTAGACAACGTACCGCCGTCATATTCATGGAAACTTACCACATCGATGTTTGCCCCTTCGTGAATCTGCTGGTAGCCACTTTCACCGCCGTAAGTATATTCGGCCAACGCACCAGTGCTGACTAAGTGGACAGGATCAATACCCTTAATGACTCCAGCCGTCGTGTCGTAATAGGGCTTCATAATAGAAGCCGAAAGATTCAAAGGATGGCCGCCTTCATTCGACACTTCCCACATAGCCACTGCCGGCGAATCTTTGTACCGGGCAACCGCCGTTCGTACCCAATCCATCCATACACCCTTATACGTTGACTGGAACCAAACCTGCCCCTTGCTCTGGCCATCTTCTGAACCGCCGTCAAAACTTGTGCCTTCACAGTTCCTAAGGCCATTACCAAGAGTCATAACCAGTTTTTGGCCATGAGCTTCTGCACGAGCAACCACTAGGTCCAGATTTGAACTGCGGTCTTTAAAGGCCCATATGCGCGTTACACTCGCAGGTGGCAGCGAGTCAAAATATGCATCAATCTGTGACTGGTTCCAGGGTGTACCGGTCTGACACCCCGTCATGCCATAGGCATTAAAGCCTACAAATTTGTAAGGCGCACCGTTAAGCATCAGCGTCTTGCCACTCCTGTACACAAATCCAGCAGCCGGCGTAGCGGCAAAAATACGCCACACCAGGGCAACGGCCACCATTGCAAATAACGCTATACCTATAGGTACCGCCGGGCGACTCACACGCTGGTACGGCTTAAAACGCACCGGCTTTGTTGCATTCCGTGCTTTCGTCTTTTTGGCTGGCATAAACCACAATCCTTTTTTTATTTTTTGTTGTAACTTTTATCTCAGTAAAGCATAAGAATTTTATATATACAAATAACCAATAGCTTTACAGCCTTCTGGCTCATCCATACAATTACCTTATACATGACCGCACAGCAGACTTGGCGCTACAATCGACGACTTTTAAGGCTGCTCATTTCTCCTTCTTGGTTTAGCGGTGTGATCTGCGCTTTTGCCAGCTTGGGCCTGACGATTACCTTGCTTTTGCAAGAACGATACCAAGGCAGCGAATGGCAACGCCAGTTATTTACCTGGCAGCAATCGGGCGCCGATGGTTCCCCTCTACAATCCCTCATGAACTTACGGTACACGCTCAGCGGAGGAGTCTTGGGCACTATGCAACTCTTCATCTTTTGGTACCTTGTCGGCCTTGTGCTGTATGCACTAGGCACAGCGCTCTACAATACGTTTCAACGTGTACGCAACGTCAAACGCGACATAGGGTACGTGCATGCCGAACCCAGCTACATAATCCGCGACATAAGCCTCGAGTTATTTAGGCAGCTTATATCCTTCATACTATGGATACTGCTGATGCTTATAACCGTAAGAATTTTTATTCCATACACTTTTGGTGCTATTCATATCTCTAACGAATATTTGCCTGCCGTTGAAGCGATTGGCCTGCTTATCGTCACCACACTTGGGATTGCGCTTTGCCTGCATCTTCACCTCATTTTGTTACGCCTATTTCTGGGGCGTCCCCGCCTTTGGCATGGCGAACAGTATATAAGTTAATTGCATAGGCAACAAAAGCCCCCTATCGGTGCAACACCTTCATAGAATTATGTATAATGCTATGCACTATGTACCACTCCCGCTCCTCGATCGATGCCACCCCACCTGCTAGCCTGCTGCCATCCGAAGCAGTCCAGCAGCATTGGGCAGACCATATAGCCGCAGCGCCGGGGTTTAATTTGCTTGCATACCGCGAAACTGATGACCTCGTATTGCCCGAAAATAGCTACCATGTCCATGCACATATCCGCCCTGGCTTTAATGGCAACCTTCAGATTAATCCGTACCGTACGGGTACCTATCGGGCGCCGCGCTACAAAGAGGGCCGAGGCAAGCTAATGCTTCAGGGGTATGGCCACTTCTTTATGGTCTATGAAAATCCCGAGCATATGGTACAGGGCGACCCCGCCGACCGCTTGCCTCCCGACTACTCCTCACTACGCTTCAACAGACCGAGCACCAAAGAAATTGCCCTACGTAGTGGCGGCAGACTGCTCGTCCAGCAAACCATTGCCAACCGTAAAGGCTATGCGTTGGATGTACCCATAGACCCAATCAGTCAATGGAGCGGCGTAGTTGTAGTCGACAAGATCGTTCACGACAAACAAGTGCGCCCGCTTATGACCCATCTGGCAGAAGGAATGGGCCTACAAGGTGCAGATGTCATAACATTGGCAGACCAGCCTGCTCGAAAGATACTGCCACTTATGGATCCTGTTGCGCGGGCATGGCATACTATATCCCGCTCTAAATAGCTCAGAAGGTTTGCTGAAAGTTATCTGCCGTACAGCATTGCCGCTGGCGTAAAGCTATTAACCTGCGCAGCTGTTTTATCCGGAAATACTTCTACCTTTAACTCGCGTTTAGCAGTAAGTTCAAACAAAACCGTGCCATTCACTTGCGAAGTTGCTTCTACGGTAATATTCTTGTAACCCGGCCCCCAAAAATCACGCCATTCCGTACCGTTCTCGTTAAGCCATTTGTAGTTAACTAACTCGTACTTAGTTGGCGTACTGGCAACGCCTACCGTTGCTGGATCGGGCGTGTTGCCTTTGACCGCAAAGGCCTTAAAGGCGCCCTTAAAATTGGCTAGCGAAACTATAACCTTGCTCGGATCAAGCGCATCATAGGCCACTGCCAAATCGCAGGCGCCGGGGTTTTTAGCGGTACAGTCCTTTAAAAACCAGTTGCCAGCCAAATAGCCGTCTTTGTCATAATCAATTTTGCCGCCCCGTGGCTCTGCGGTACGCATCAGTTTATTAGTGAGCCGCCCCTTAAGGGGTGCACCGTACAGCGATAACGGATCAATCACATGCGTTTTCCAGTCTTCGGCTTGGTAGTCTTTCGCGTTAACAAATCCAGGCAAATCTACGGCGTCATCCCATGCTAAAAAGTCCAAGTTGTTCGGCCCTTTGGTGCCAATTTGCTCGCCCGCCTTAACAGAGACGTTAGTACTGGCGTCGCCCTTGTTTGTGGATTTAAAGGCTGACTGTAGTGCCGGGGACAACCTAGAAACGTGCATATAAGCCGAATGTATTCCGCAGCCATAGGCAAAATCCACCCTAAAATCGTTAACCGGTGTGCCATTTATAGAGTCGGGTAGCCTGCCGATATGAGTAACAGTTGCGTCGGCTGGTGCGTACACCGCAAAACGCGTAGGATCAGTCAGGTGGTTATCGCCCGCCGTCATGCCAACCGGAATAATATATTGATGATCAGTCGGAGTTACATGGCCAGAACTCGACCCCATTTTACCCAATGGATAAATAGCAGCAATATTGTCCACTTGCATTGGCGCAGCACTAAACTGTACATGGCAGTCTGCGCTGGCTTTTTTGCCTGATGCCAGGCCCTCCGGCTTTTTGTGCAGTACCTTAAAGCCTGCAAAACCCACTGCTGCGAGGACCCCCACAATAAGGAGTAACAAGAATATATGTGCGAAGCCTTGTTGGCTTTTTGCCATACTTTGCAGTGTATATAAAAAATAAGCGCTATGGAATAGCTACCCTCTTACGCTCGGCTACCTACTTCCAGCTTCGTGTACGGTTCTTGGCTTCTTTAGCGGTTACCGCCTCAAACATGTCTACGTCAAGCAAGCTGGCCAGTCCCAGTAGGACAATCTGAACATCTGCTAACTCTTCTTTCAGTTCAGTTTGCTTTGTAGAATCGGTAAACTTCATGCCAGCTACTTTTCGTACCGCCTTGGCTAACTCGCCTACTTCTTCCATAAGCATAACGAGCTTTTTGCTCGGATCTTCTACATTAAATCCCCGATCGATATTCATTTGCCATATATACGCTTGGAGGGTTTTTAACGAATCATCGGTAGGTATATTCATGGTGGTATCCTAGCATAAAGTTAAGATGGTCACCGCCTCCCAACAGTAAAAACCTTCATAGGGCGCCAACTTAGAATCCTCCAGTAAAATAAACTTTTTTAATGTATGTTATCGTATGCTTCATGAGCAAAGCCTACGGCGAGATACTTACCGCATCTGAAGCGCTTAACCCCGAGCGAGCAATCGACTACGTAGTAGCGTACCCCCATAGCTCTAACATTGGGTTGGAAAACGGCCAGATTAAACCACGACTCTCCGCCCTCTCGGGTATGTCAATACAGGCCGCTCAGTATGTATGGGAGCAACATGCCGGTAGCAAGCTAGTGCTGCCCGGCGAGACATGTTTCGAAAAGACTGATTTGCCCAACACTACGGACTTAATGGTCAACTATTTGGGTGAGGACGCAGAGAATGTCGCCCCACTCCACACCACCAGTAATGGACGCCCGCTCAATAATACCTATTTGCAGACAATAAGTGTCGCAGAGTTTTTTAAGCAGCTACCTAAAAAACCTCAGAATGTTTTAATAGAAACTCTAGACTATCATGTAAAACGCGTGCAGCGAACAGCTAACGCTTATGGCATACGGGCGAACTATGTGATTGCCGAAGAAGTGCTGGAGCATCAAGGCGTTACCGAGTATGCCGCATTCGTGCCCGTAATCACGAAGGGCACACGAAAAACTGAGGCGTTAGCCTATATGCTGACTGTTGGCGATCGTAAGGGTACCATTATGAATACGGTAATGGCAAAGGCTGGAGCTCGTCTAGTCGACGTAGCCAAAAATTCCGAAGGTCAATTGGTCTTTGAAAATACATTAGCAAAGACAAAGCTAGCCGCACTTACAGCACAAGCGGCGCTACGACGAGCAAAAGAAGCATAATAACAAGTAAAAGTTATTATGCCGGACTGGAAGACGGTAATACGTACACGCCCGGTGAATTTTCGGGAGCACGGATTAATCCCAAACCTGCCAAATGACCTAAACATGCTTCGGTTCGCCAGGAATCAGGCGCTTCATGCAAGTTAAGACGTGCTTCAAGTTCCCCTGCCGTGTGCGCTTCTCCGCGGCGTATATCCATAGCGCCTAGCAAGACCAATTCGCGGGGCACAAGCTCAACCGTCTCAGGATTAATGCGATTGATAGCCGACTGGTCAATAAGATTAAAGGCGCTAAAAGATAAACCGCCAGGAGTAGTAACGTCCGTCTCCCACACAAGTCCGCGCTTCACTAGCCCACTTATCGCCAGCTGTGTCAGCATCTTTGCAGGATACGCATACTGTCCGGTACTACCTTCAGCGAATAGGCCGGAAAGTTCCTTGCCGGTCATATGCGCCCTAAAGCCTAACCAAGAAATAATCCCGTCTGCTCTTCGCAGAATGTCTGCTTCACGCAAGCCCATTTTCATACCGAGAGTATATCAGTTCTGTGGTTATTTGCTGATCCTGTTCTATTCCGGCGTGCCGGGAGCAACCTTCTGTACACGCCCCTACTCCGCCAAACTGCCGGCTACAATCTTTGAGCTTTGCTATATTTAGAGAATGATTGAGCTTAATGGGGGCATTAATCCGGACTTACCCGATGCAACCTTCGACTTAGACGGTACCGTTTTTAAAATGACCGTGCTCGAAGCCTATACTGATTGGCTGTCACAGCAAACAGTGTTCGAACCAATGCCGGCCGAAATAACCGCCGCTAGGCAGGAATGGAAGAACGACAATACCGAGCAAAAATATACTGCCCATTTAGGTCAACTTGTCCGTTTTTTTATTGAACAGGTACCCGGCAAATCTATCAGTCAACTCGGTGAAGCAGCTCGCATTGTTGCGAATCAACAACGTCATAGGCGCTGGAACATAACGACAGCAATTATTGACACCGTACGCCCCACTCATAACGTAATTTCTGTATCACTTATGCCCGAGTGGCTCATGGGTCCGTTTACTGAGGACCTAGGCTTTGTAGCGTTAATGGGAAGTACCTATGTAGCTCGTGACGGGCTATTTACAGATGAGGCGCATAGCATTAATAAAGCAGCCGAATACACAAACGCTCGTAAAGGAAATACGAGCTATCTCGACATACATATGGGCGATACCGTAGGAGATAGCTCATTGTTTGCTCTCGCAAAGCGCCCCATACTCTTTAATCCTAGCTGGACACTTTATCGGCAAATGAAAGACAAAAACATGACCGTTATCACAAGCCACAAGGATATGGTTACTGTTATTAACCCAGCGCAAGCGGCAACAGTTTGGGGTCCACCGCTTGATGCAGGAGCAGTATTAAAATCTGTACAATCAAGATAATGTGTAGGCCGCCTACTTAGCCTTTATAATCATCTGATTCTTCGTAGTAGTACGATTGATCTATACCTTTCATGAATACCTCGCGGTCGTCAATCTTGTCGGTTAACGCGGTTCGTAGCAGTTCCTGCAGCTCTAGGCTCTTAACGTGGCTGCGTATCATAGCCTCGAAATAGTCATTCTTGTTGATAGAGGCCCAATTTATACACATGCCTAGGCGTTTTTTTAAGATCAAATCTAGCCAGATACGCGTGCTGCGGCCATTGCCCTCCATAAACGGGTGAGCAATGTTCATCTCTGCATATTTTTCGATGATTTGCTCAAAGGTGGTCTCTGGCATTTCTTCTATCCGTCGTAGAGCGTCCTCTAGATAGAGCGAATTAGCGAATCGAAAGCCGTCCTTACTAATATTCTTCTTACGGATCTCTCCAGCAAAATCATATAGATTCTCAAAAAGATGTTGATGTATTTGCTGCAAGCCCTTAATAGTGCCGACCTCAAATGACGATAAATCATTGCTATCGAAAAGTTCTTTGGCGCGTTGCTTGCTTATCTCATCAATATCTTGCATATCTATATTATACCAAAAGACGACCATTTGTGGTCGTCTTCGTATCTGTTATTCAGAAATGGTGCGCCCGGACGGATGGCGGCCTGTGGCCTTCTACGCTGCGGCGTGCTCGGAATAAATTCCTGTGCGCGTCCTCACTCCACCGAACTGCCGACTACGGCCTTTGCTGCGCAAATTCCTATCGCAAGTTCGAATCTTGCTGGGTAAAATAAAAACCCGACCACAATGGTCGGATTCTTATTTGGTGCGCCCGGCAAGATTCGAACTTGCGACACCTGGTTCCGAAGACCAGTGCTCTAATCCGCTGAGCTACGGGCGCGTATCATTACTTCTCTTCCCTTAAAATGCTACGCATTTTTGGGGACCCCGAGGACTTATTATACCAGTTTTACACCTTAGACGATAGCTGCCGGTTCGTGCTTGCTAGATTCGTTTAAGTTTTTCCAGTCCCATGTCCGCTGTTTGTTGTAGTCTATTTTTTTAAGAATGGCCGTTTCTGGGTCTATGCCTAAAGCACCGCACAGGTGCAACACGCGCTGGATAATATCGCCCAGCTCTTCTTCGAAGCCGTCTTTGCCCTGCATGTTCTTATGGCGGTAGGCAGTGTACGCCTCGGAAACTTCTGTGTGAATGAGTGCAATCTTTTCGGGTACGTCAATCTCGTCGGGTGTCGTGCCAAAACCCTTTTCTTTGGCCTGCTGCATTATAAGGGCTACAAGTTGCTTTAGGGTTAACGGCTGTGGTGGTTGTTTTTGCATACTACCTAAAGTGTAGCAGGCTCGGACAAGCAATGGCTACAGCTGACGCGAATCGTACGCCCAGTGCAATATTGCCTGGCGCTGGCGTGGACGACAGTTTAGGTCGCCGGGCGCACAACTATTCTGCAACTGCGCTATATGGCGGCGGATTGCCCGCCACCGCCTAATTTGACGCTGGTCTTCGTCTGCAATCCTCCGGCCCATATAGTACCGGCAGTACCACAAGAACCAGCCTTTCGGGTCTTCCGGATGAATCCACCCTTTACGCTCCCACTCTTGTAACGGCTGGCTGGCATTAATCTTAAAAAAATTAAGCGTGGCATTGGCGCCTTTGGGCGACAGCGTTACGCCCGTAAACCACTCCGTCGGAAATTCATGCGGCACCTCATTAAAATAATCGCCGCCAAAAATACCAGCTTGCAGCATTTGCGCCGGTGTTAAATCCGGCGTAAAAGCAGGGTCAAAGTTCTGCCCCATTGGCTCCGTACACCGGTAGGTGTAGCCGGTTTGGTACTGTTCGTCTACGTCGACCTGCATGTCTCTATCCTAACATCCGCGTCTGCAAGCAGACCCCTAGCACCATAACAACAAACGGCTGCTATGATGAATGCAAGAAGTGAAGAATCAACTATACAGCCTAACAAAAGCTAACGAACTCGGCCTTGTAGGCGGAAAGGCATTTGCTCTGGGTAAAATGGTACGTGCCGGGTTTACTGTTCCAAACGGATTCGTAGTGCCTGCAAACGCGTTCATGGCCATGACCCCGCCTCTGCAAAAGCTAATTCTGGAGCAGTTTGATGCACTAAACGCAGACTTTGTAGCGGTACGTTCAAGCGCCATTAACGAAGACGGCACAGACGCCGCTTGGGCCGGGCAGCTGGATACGTTTCTTAACTGTAGCCGCGCAAATGTTTTGCAGCGCATCGAACAATGCTGGCAGTCGGCAAACTCTGCGCGGGCAAAATCCTATGCCGAACAAAAGGCATTAGCAAGCACAAAAGTTGCCGTAATAGTCCAGCAGATGGTTCCAAGCGATGTCAGCGGCGTCGCCTTTTCTGTTCATCCGGTTACACATGATAATACCCAAGTAGTAATAGAAGCGGGCTTTGGGCTAGGTGAAGCGATTGTGTCTGGCCAGATAACTCCCGATACGTACATCGTCACCAAGAAGAACGGCCAGTGTACCGAAAGCCACATATCCCACCAAACAAAAAAACTCGTAAGGAACGCCGCCGGCGAAACCGTATGGCAAGGTATTGGGGCAGAGGGTAGCAATCAGAAACTATCAGAAACTCAAATAGCTGAGCTATGCCAAGTAACTACAAAACTCGAACACTTCTTTGGCTTCCCTGTTGATGTAGAGTGGGCTATTAATAACGGCGCCCTATACGTTCTGCAAGCGCGCCCCATAACCACGCTTGAACCAAAGTAATTATGCAATAATAAGAATATCGAGGATCAAACATGAGTCACGACAAGCTAGCGGAATTACTAAAAACCCAAAAATCACTCACCGAATGGCTGGAAGACATTAAACATGCCGATGCGGCAGTTATCCGCAAAGAAGACAACGAAAAAAGGGAACGATTAAAAGTACTCAACGAGGTTATCGGCCTACCCTTTGATAAGCCAACCCAGTTTGAAGCCAGCGAACTCAGTGACGACAACCCTGCATTTACAGCATTCCTAAAGGATCGCATCCAAGAGTTATGCGCGTTGCGCCTCATGCCCAAAAAGGACGGCCTGCCCAAACTCCGTATGCGCGGAAAAACCATACAAGGCGCCTACGCTTGGTTTAAAGAACAAGACATTACTCCGGGCGATTACAAAGCTGATTTTGTACCACACGCGCCGGATGCAGCATGGGCAACGATATTCATTGTTAATAAATATGGCATACAGGGCGAGATTATTTATGGCGGCCACCATCAGTTAACGCAAGGATTTCACGACGGCGTCGCTCCATCGGTATTCAGATACGACTTCAAAGAATGGCACATCAGCCCTGCAAACGATGAGGCATTAGACCATCTAAAAAAACTCGCAGAGCTTATTCATGTAGCCGACCCTGCCACACAGCAAACCTTACAAAAAAGGCTTGTCGCAACGTTTACTAATAGTTATCTAGAAGGCTACTTCGAGACCACCGACTCTTCTATGGGTACCTGGTATATCGACTACAGCTCGGTGCTGGGCAAGTTATTTGCAGAGACTGTCGTAAGGACTGCGCCGCCAGCAGCAGGGGCACTGGTTAGCGGGCAAACCGGCAGTTCGGGTACGGCCACAGGCACAGTATGTATTGTAGACCCGGAGAATCTAGATATAGATTTCCCGGAAAACGGCATTTTGGTTTGTAGCGTAACTACACCAAATTATGTCCCCCTTATGCAAAAAGCCAGTGCTATTGTGACTGACCAAGGTGGCATACTGTCGCATGCGGCAATCGTCGCCCGCGAACTACATAAGCCCTGTATTGTCGGCACCGGCAATGCCACTGCATTACTTAAGAATGGCGACTTAGTTACCGTAGATGCCGACGCAGGCACCGCAAGCATCATAGACAAATGAGATTGCTTTTAGTCGACAACGACACCGACACACGCCAAGAGCTATACGACATATGCGTACGCTGCGGTTACGATGTTACGCCCCTACACTGTCTAGAAGTAACTGCTGCAATGGCAAAGAAATACGACGTCATCGTGCTTTCGGGAGGTTATTGGTACGACGACGCCGAAAATCATTTGCAGACCTATGCCCGCGAGCTAGAACTCATCCGCACTACTACTGTGCCCATTATAGGTATTTGCTTAGGTATGCAATTAATGCACGTTGCCTATAATGGCGAGGTGCCACTCCTCGACCAGCCGCAAAGCGGGCTGCGACGTATAGCCATCAATTCCATGGGCCAACAGTTGCTCAACCTGCCCTCCGTAATAGAAGTACACAAAAACCATACCCGGGGCGTAATAGCAGTAGGCTCCGAGTTCGAGGTGCTCGCAACCTCCCCCAACCATATAGAAATAATGATGCATACAAAACGCCCGCTGCTGGGCGTACAGTTCCACCCCGAAGTCGGCGACCCTGTTTTTAATACCGCCCTGTTTAAATCGTTACTCGCGAGCATGCACGTCCCCGTGCCCAACCGTCTGCAATCCAGCCTCCGCATTGCGCCCGCACAATCCGTACTAGACGCCCGATGGCACAAAGAGTTAACTGCTGCTGCCGGTGTATCCACCGATATATACACGCTGCTCGGTCCGTCCGCCCAAAAGCTAGAGACTGCGCGATTAGAATTCTTTGCGTCCAACAAACAGCACAACCCCAACCTCCAGCCCACCGGCTTCGACGAACCAGCAGTCGAGCAAACAAAGGCACGGCTAGAACAACTACTTGCTCAAGTGTCCGGCGAGGTTACCAACCCGCACGTACGGAGTGCCTACGAACAATGCATAACCGAACTTCTCCAAAAAATAGATATGCTGTTTGCCGCCTTACACGGCGACAGCGCTACCTTTGCCACCCTAAACACCATTGTGTATGGCGCCCCCGACCAATCCATCTTCGCGGCGGCTCTGGCCCATTTTCGCGACCAAGCTTTGTCGTACAGTACGCATACTAGTCATGAGGTACGAGCAGCTGCCGAAGTTGTATTAAGCACGCTGCCGCACACCACCATACAACCAGCTGTAATTACGCCCACGCCTTCGGTGTTTCAAGACATAAAACGCCGCCACGAAGGCGCAGGCGGGTTTTATAACGAACTATTCAAAGGGGCCCGTATGCCCAAAAGCAATGTCATCACCACAGAAACCGGCGACGTTTTACTGCACCGTTTGCTAAAAAATGTTGGCGCAGACAGCTACCGTCTTATGGATGCAACCGACGGCTTCTGGGCCGTACACTATAACCCGCCGAGTATTGTTCGGCCAGCCACATACGAGTTGCCACGAGATCAGTACATTGCTACGGTTGGCCACGAAATCGGTAGCCACTTGCTGGAACGTTTGAACGGTGCGGATCAGCCCTTAAAACTACTAGGTTTTGGTTTGCAAGGTTACGAGGCGGGCAACGAAGGGCGGGCCGTACTACGCGAACAAGTCGTATATGCAGATTGGCAGCAGTGGTCCAAACAGCTACGCTGGCAAGACATTTTACGCCGGCATTTGTCTATTTCGCTGGCACTAGGTACCGACGGCAATAAGCCACGCACTTTTGCCCAAACCTTCGCTATCGTGAATGCCATAGACTTGTTATGGGAACTAGCTCACGGCGACGCCAAACATGCCACCCAACGCGCCGACAACCGCACCTGGGACCTACTGGTGCGGTCATTAAAAGGCACTAACGGCATGGGCGGTGCATACCACAAAGACATAGTGTACCTGCAGGGTAACGCCGCCTGCTGGCAGCTGGCAGCCATTAATCCACACCTTATTATGGCTGGCGACCGCGGCAAATTCTCGGTTGTTAATCAGAACCATCTTACTTTGTTGCAAAATCTTGGGATCGATCTAACGACAAATTGACAAGGCGTCATCAATACCGTAAACATAGTACCTATGACCAGACTACCCAAAGTTGTACGCGATGTGCAGGGTGTGCCCGAAGACGCATTTTCACAACTACGGACAAGATTTCTAGAACTTGCCCCACAAGAAGCATTCTGCGCAAGCGATCAACAAAGTCTGAGGCCAGGCAAACGTACGGCCAGTGCCGTAATAGTGCTAAGTGCTGGCCACCTTACTCACTTCCTTAGAAAAAACAACCTGCTTTTAGGCCAAAAAGACGCGAATGACCTAAGCGTATACCTCGACGAGGAGCTACCGGCGCGATTTGACGAACCCCTCGTAAAGCCCGCCCTACCAGGATCAATTACGGCGGCAAGAGAAACGAAACGTAGTGTAGTCATAGGCAATTGTCCCGAGCTTATAGACGAAAGAGACATTGCCCAAAGTTTGGTAGAACGTTTCTTTGAAGTTAAAAAAGCTCCAGAAAACTGGCCACCTCATACAATGCCATGGGGATACGAACTTGCACTTACAAATAACACCCGGTTGGATGATATAGCCAACCTCGCGCTCAGGTCTCTCGACAACATCAAAACATTCCAGGACTTACATATTACGTATAAGGCTGCGAGTATAGACATAGTACCCGTAGGTAATATAAGTTCTAATATATGTTCCTAAATAGAAAAACTACATTCAGGTTGCAAAAGCCTGCTAATCTTTTAGAATACTATGAAACTAAACGTACAAAAGGGGCAACATGCAGCAACGTATTACTAATAAACTAACTATGGTAGCAATCCTGGTCGCGGCATTCAGTTTCGTGTCGGTCGCACTGCCTACAAGCAGCGCATCGGCAGCAACAACTAAATGCGTAAACCGCGAATTCACTATCGCTCAGGAAAATACTAAAGATACCTGCGTCAAATACATCCAACGCATGCTTAACATCAACAACGGCTCAAAACTAGCCATTGACGGCTATTACGGCCCCAAAACGACTGCTCAGGTAGAATACTACCAAAAGCACCGCACCAACCTTAGAGTTGACGGCATTGTGGGCAACGACACCTGGAGCAACCTGTGTGCCAACCAAGACAAATACAAGTCGACCGCCGCCAAAAATGACGCCAAAAACGCCGGCTGCACTATGACCCCCACAACCACCGCAAGCACAAGCAGCAAGACAACCGTAGTATTCAAGCCCGTGTCGCAAACTCAGAAGCGCGGCCCCACCAAAGGCTGCGACGCCTACACCTACCACCTGGGCAACAAAAGTCTCTGCGTTAGGCGCATTCAAGAACTATATAATACAGTGGGAGCCCGGCTCCAAGTTGACGGCGAATACGGCCCCAAGACGGCTGGCATAGTAAAGGCCTGGCAAGACGTGTTTAATGTAAAGGGCGACAAAGCAGGTGTTATGGGCACCAACACCTGGGACTCTGTATGTTTCTGGGACGGTCACGTTCCGGGCCAAAACAACGTCCCGGCTAATGTACTGTTTAACTGGCAAGCCGCCGCTGTGCGTGCTGGCTGCACACAGTAGCCGCTTCCTGTAATCCAATTTCTAATGGAGTTCGTCTAGCTCAGCTGCGAAAATCCGAGGTTCATCCGCTGAGTTGTCAATAATTGTAGGATCGATGGCAAGGTAAGCGCACAGTTTGCCCACTTCAGCGATCTGAAATTCAGTTTCTGATTGAAAATCATGGTCTGGATTTGGCCAGTAATCGTCTCTTCTTTGAGCTGTGCGCTCTCTAAGGAGATCTGGGGGCGTGTAAACAAATACAACCTTCTGACTGATCTCGGGATTTTTCTGGCGAAGATGATACGGTATGAAAAACCTCGACAAGTCGGTAGATTGCCCCTTTACAAGCACTTCGCCATCAGCCTGCAAAGCAAGAATTCTCAGAGTAGGCTCAAGCAGTGTTTCTCTCTGGTCTCGGTTAAACTCTAGGCTTTCGTGGCAAATAACCGGGCTTCCTATTCCCGGCACCCTGAATTGACCCTTCGCGATTTTGGTAATCAATGAGGCCTTGCCTGCACCGCTGGCACCAAAGAACCATATACATTCAGCCATTCGCCGATTATATCCTTAAGCATGCTATTTTAAAAATGATGAGTTTCAACTTGCTGTTGAATTAACACGCATATTTGCTACAATGAGGATAAAGAGAAAGGAATGACATGCCCATTATCTTACCAATTTCGGACTTACGTAACTACACTGAGGTACTTAATAAGGTTGATGTAAATAAGCCCGTTTATCTTACGCGTAATGGCCGGGGCAGATATGTTATTTCTAAATTAGATGATTATGAACCGGGAGTTACCGCCGAGCAGTTACTAGCAGAAATAAAAAAGGGCGAAGATTCGTTAAGCGAACCAGCAGTACCTATTGAAGAGGTTGCTAAAAACTTCAAAATTTAACTATGAATGTAGTATTTTCACGGGTTGCCGAACAAGACCTCGGCGACTTGTTCGGCTACATAACCAGTGAATTACAAAATCCCATCGCAGCAAAAAATATAGCTACTAAAATCTTGCAACGATCCAAATCTTTAGCTAATTTCCCAGAAATGGGTGCTTCGCTAGGGGCTAACGACACGCGGCTTAGCGGCTACCGCTATTTGTTAGTAGACGACTACTTGGTCATCTACAAAGTCACCGATCAGGTAAGTGTGCTACGAATACTACATGCTCGCTCTGATTACGTGCAATTTTTGCATTAATACTAGGGCTAAATCGAAACATAAAATAATTACAGAGATAAAAAATACCTCAGGCGGACTGCGGTATTTTTATCGCCTTCTAAGTCACATCCCCCACAAGCCTAAACTAATCAAAGCAATAACAATAATTGCCAAAATAATATGAGCTTTCTTTTTGTCTAACTTAACGGATATAACTTGCATGAGTAGCGTGAGCATAAAGGTGCTTGCAAATGAGGCAATTGCAACATACCAAACTAATAGTATATTTAACCCTTCGCCACCATCTGTCCAGACGTAGGCGACAAGAGTCGATACTGCACAGAGTATAACGCTTACAACAAGCGTGTCTAATAGTACTCTTTTTTTGTTTACCATATGAGGAGTATAACAACAAAGGCATTGTTCTGACCTCCCGCACCCCTTTCATCTTCGATTCGCTTCGCGGTTACACCATTAAAAAAGCCGGTCACACGCCCGGCTTTTTTAATGGTACACTCGGTAGATAAAAGGTGGAACCAGTTATGGCCGGATATAGCCAAGCTTTACCGGCGACTTGAAGAGCTAGACCTACTGAAGGATACCCACTAGCTCCTTGTCTAGCCCTAAAGCTAACAGCTCCCTTTTCAGCTGTTCATTTGAGGAATACTGGATACCGCGTATGCCTATCCTCCTTGCGCCTTCAATATGATTTTTGCTGTCATCAATGAATAGAACTTCATCCGCCGTAACACCAAGCTTTTGCAGCGTAAGTTCAAAAATTTCGGGATCGGGCTTCGCCATTTCTACGTTGCCCGATAATACGACTACGTCAAATAATGCTTTACGCTCTTCCTCCGAGAAAAATCCATCCATCATATCGCCGCCAATGTTGCTTAGCAGAGCTATCTTGTATTTCTTTCGGGCCTGTTGTGCAAAGGCCATAAGCGTATCATTTCGATTGCTGCCAACAAAGAACTGCCGCTCAACCTCTTCAATAGAACATTCCAGCAGATCGGCTGCCTGTCTGGCGAACCCAGCCTTACTTAAGGCACCTCGGGCAGCTTGCTTATCTAACGAGTGGAGCGCCTGTGCTTTCTCGGGTGGAGTTTGTGAATTACGCATGTATGCAAATACAGGATCAGCATAAAATACCCCAAAACAATCAAAAATAATAGCTCGAATCATGGGGGTAACTATATCAGAGACGACTATTTTAAGCCCAAGAGCATTCGGATCCATGAAATAGATCAAGGCTTTATTACCAAACAAAAAGATGCCAGCTATGGGACACCTTTATATCTGTAATCTCGCGATGCTAGACCGGGGCAAGCTAGAGCCCTTCTTGTATTGGAACTTGCTTAACGCTTTCGTGCAATAGTCATCCAATATTGGTGTAGACCTAGCTCTACAGATGTTGACATTAAGTATGCTGCAACAGCGTTTCCGGTGACTTCGACTGGTATGAACGCGTTGATAATCTTTGCGAGTTGCGGATGCCTGAAGTACTTAGTGGCGCTAGCCTGCAGCCTTTTCATGCTCGGCAAAACGAATGCCGATAGGTTCTCCTCCTCAATAATGGCCATGCCGGCCTTGAGCAGATTTTGGCGCAAGTCCTCGTAAAGATGACCCTGCTTCGTGACCATCATACTAGTATAGATAAGATCAGCGGCTAACCGCTCATCTGTGCTCATTGCTGACGACGGCTTTGATACATATCCGTCAAAGATAATGCATACACCCCCTGGCCTCAAGACCCTCTCTATTTCGCTGATAACCGTCGCTTTGCTTTGTGCGTGACAAAGAGCTTCGATAATATAGACCACATCAAAGGATGACGGCGTGAACCGTGACAGATCATGATAGTCACCTTCCAGTAATGTAAGGTTATCTCGTTGTGCTGAGCTTGTCTTCAGCTGGCCATTCGGCAAATCGAGACCCATAAATTCAGTGGCAGGGAATGTACCTGCAAGAAATTTCGTGGTAGCAGCTTTGCCAGCCGCAAGCTCGAGTACCGCGTTGGCATTCAATGCAGAGATATAACGCGATATTATTCTGGCGTGCTCCAGAAAGTCATCCGCCTTAAAAGTGCCATTACGACTGATACCCATATGGACAAAGCCATTTTTACTATTTATGAGTCGGTACGCTAATCTATTCAGCCGGTAGTACCTTGCAATATTGCCTAGGTCATTAGGCGTACGATTCAGTAGTACATTGAACGGGATCACCTTAGCGATTATCTGGAGTTGTTTTTTGAGAACATCTTCCTTCATATTTCATTAGCATAACAGATAAAAACATGCTGAAGCTCATAGGTTCTTGTTGGGAGTTCTGGATACGTTAATACTTGCGTATAAAAAGCATCTTTTTTGGAAAGCACCTGGATACTCCTGTTAGCATGGGTTCATATTATCATGAAAGGCGGCTACCGTTGATCGTCTCCGTATCTGTAATTTAGCAATGGTACGCTCAGTGAATAAAGGATGGAACCAGCTTTACCCTGATATCATTCGGCTCCATCAGAGTTTGGAGTGTCTTGACCTAAATCCCTACAATTGACTTTATAGTGATTGCTGTAATGCTGCTAATTCATTTTGCGGTCGAAAATAGCCTAAGTTTCAGCTTCAGATGGCAAAAAGCGATTCAATAGCCTTGTCAACAGCACCTGGCTTATCCGATTCGATAATGGCCGCCTCTCCTTCAAGATGGAAGCCAAGGCTGGCATGGCTAATGCCCCATAATCGCAAGGCATCAGGCACTCTATTACTAGGGGCAGCTTGGACGTTTAGAATCCAAGCAAACCGAGGTTCGTAATGAGGCCGGTCATTATACGTATCGGGTCGAAAAAGGTTGATCACACCCTGGGTAGTCGGCCCGAGTGTTTGATCGCCATAGCGTCTGCCAATCACTCCATGAATATATCGCGGCGAATAAGCGGGGTGACGGAGTAAACTCTTTAGATCGCCAAACGATGGCATCGCTGAATTACAGGTGCCCATATTTCTGTGATGTGGATGGCTATGAAAACGACCAACCGAACCCTCTGTATCTGGAAAATAGATATTATTAGCCGGACGGTGGCCGCCATTACCCGACTCACTGCGCGGTAGATGTACCCGTCCCAGTGCGGCAGCTCCGTCCTCAAGTCTTATTACAAAGCCTCCCTCCAACCGCCTGTTCTCCGAATGCATAAAGCAGGCGCCTACGGCTGCCGCAAACTCGGGCGTAGCAATCACCTGCCCTAGCTGCTCATGGCTTAACGCCTCTGCCATTTTATCTCCTAATAATATTATTTATAATGACATGTTTCGACACAATCCGCAAAGTACGCAGAACTCCTGCAACAATGACAAACCGCAGAAACGATGTAGCAACCAGTAGAGACAAAGACGACCATAATTGATCGTCTTTGTCTCTATAAATCTAAAATGGTACGCTCAGTGGATAAAAGGTGGAACACTTTGTATCCTGACATTGTCCACTTGTATCGTGGTTTGAGGGAGATGGGCATTAAACCAGATTCTTAGTAATCGCAAGTATGCCTTGAACGACATTATCAAGCGGCTGCGTGGCATCAATCATAGTCGCACCCCAGCTTTCGTAGCGTTCCAGCATTTTGCCGTGCCAGTAGAGCATATTTTTCAGCTCGTCCGGTGATTTGCCGAAGTTATTAGTGTCTCTTGCAAGAACACGCTCTTTCATAACTTCCTTGTCTATGACCAAGCAAATAACCTTGTCGTAATACTTGCGAAATTCTACGTCGTTCGCCGGAATGCCACACAGAAAGATCGTTTTAGATTTAGCACGTTCAGCCAATTCCTTAACACGCTCGCTCGATAAACGAAAATCGTGCTTTTCAAACCAGTCGGCAGGTCGATTTCTTGCTTTCAGAAATTCAACTGGCTCTAAAGTCTGGTTATCATACCAAGCAGATAAGCCGTCTTCATCGGTGTCATGTGCCTCATAGCCAAGTTTAGCCAGCTCACTACGGACGGTAGACTTGCCAGCACCGGAAGGGCCAGTTACGTAAATCAGTGCCATAAAAATTAGTATATACCAGCCCGAAGGGATTCGAACCCATGCAACAGATTAGAAATCACATTCAAAACAAAAAGTCGTCCAAATGCGGACGACTTCACCTCTGTCATTCGAGAATGGTACGCTCAGTGGATAAAAGGTGGAACCCTCTTTACTCCAACATCTTGTATTTGGTTCACGGATTGCAGTGCCTAGGGCTAGAAATATCTAATGAGCAAATTTAACATCAATACGGGCCGCTGCCTTTTCGACCCATTCGTGCAATTGGGTGAGCTGGTGAGCCATGACAAGTCGTTCGTCTTCTGAAATTTCGAGTCGCTTTTCTATGCTGTCTAGCTGATTTAGGATGTTCTGAATCTGCTTTTGTGTATCGCTCAGGGTGGATTCTACTTTCGTGAACCTTTCGTCGATTCTTGTCATCATAATATCGAGAACGTTTAGCACGTCATCGATGTCTTTTCTGGTAACTACCGCTTCTGCTGCCATGGGGTTTATTATAGCTAACTCGAAGAATATTTGTAATTTTATGCATAACGACAATGGTACGCTCAGTGGATAAAAGGTGGAACCACTTCTAGGTAGGGCAGGGTTCACCACTTTGTAGTGCGGTCTTCTAGTACTCGCTACAATATTTCTTTGCAGTTTTAATGGCAGCCCGAGCGTCATCCAGATATTCATCTATCCCGACGTCTTTCCGCGCGAGCTCAGAAATGAAGCTGACCAATCGTTTTGCAGCTGCAGAGCGACGCAGATGCATTGCCTTTTGCCACTTCCCGCTGTGGAGGTTCTCCGCCCCAGATTGTAGTGGCCAAACGATATTACTAGCTACATATTCACGTATAGCGGTCGCACCGCTCAGGATGAGGGTATTTGGGCGTGGTGCAGGCCCCTTTGATTTACTAGAATATCTTGGGTCGATGCCGTACATTGGGCGGGCTCGTGTGCTCCCAAGTATCAGGAACGGATCAGCATCCCGCCAACGTTCACTAACCCAAATTCCCAACCCGGCTTTCGCAGGTGTGTCATACCAATAAGAACTGAAACCGGCCCTGTCGTGCTCATTATGAACCATAACAGTTGGCTCACCTGGCCGTACTTGCTCATACATATCCGCCAGTAGGTCCGCACGCTGTGCGCGCCGTTTGAATGGTTCCGCGTACTTGCCTGGATGGTCCAATAATAATGCCATGGATCTGTACACAAATATGTCTTCTGTGATTTCCCCGCCGCACACTTCGCGCCATATACGGCGCCGGGCTTCTTCAAGTGTACCCTTCGCTAAATACCCATCTGAACCAATGTGCGCAAGTGCATCATCCACAATCTCCTCGCACGCTAAACTCACAGTCAAATCCGCAGGATAAAGAGATCTTGTCTCAGTGCTACTCATTATCGCATTATACGATACTAACTGTTCACCCGAAGGCATGAGCGGTGTCTCGCGACCCTACGATTATCCAAAAAAGACGACCATTCATGACCGTCTTGATAGGTTTAAACTTTGCATGGTACACCCGATAGGATTCGAACCTACGACCTTTGGTACCGGAAACCAACGCTCTATCCAGCTGAGCTACGGGTGCTTTCCTCAAAAAGCGCTGCACGCTTCCCGAGGGCCCCTTAGGGCCAACTACAGGGTAGCAAAAGTATTGATTACTTGGTAGGGTCTTGTTTTTTGCCAGACTCTGGAAGTTGCTTTGGCTTAGATGCTTCAAGGGTTTGGTTAAGCGTACGCAGCAAGGCGTAGGCTTGCTCGCGGCTCATGCCAATACGTGCGGTTGTGAGCGACTGCGGTGTACCGGCGTTTTGGGCAAAACTTAACACCACGCCGGCATTGTTAGCAGTAACCTGGGCGCCGTCGCTGTAAATAATACGGGGGTCAACGGCCATAATCATAAGCATGGCGCGGTTTTGGTTGTCGCCGTGCAGTGCATTGGCAATGTGCTCGTTGTCTTGCGGTTGGTCGTAACCGGCAAGCTGCCATAAATTAGCTGCATCGTCGTCTTGCATGCCAAAGTGGTTAATAAGCAGCATTAAAATGTCTTCCGAGGGGCGCTCTTGGCCTTGCTCTATTTTAAGCAGGTCTTGTTCTTCGATTTCGACGGCGCCCGAAACCTCGGCTACGCTTTCATGCAGCTTTTGGCGAATAATCTTTAATTTCTCGCCTAGGGTTCTAAATGGTGCTTCGGACTTATCACTCATGTCCTTTATATTATCGCCAATCTGTTATTGAAGCAAGTAGAGCGCCCTGTTATAAAACATAAGGACATTGTTACATAAGCGCGCTATACTATGGTAAATGAATCCAATGCGCAAACTTCTGGACAGACTGCAGCAATACCCAACATCCACTATTGTGATCGCAACAGGCGTCGGCATAGCCGTGCTAATCATGGGTATACTCGTCATCCTTACTCGTGCATCTGGATTTTTTGCTGCAGTTGAACCCGATTCTGGCACGTTAACCGCCAATGCAAAGCTTGTTACCGACGCTACTGCCTCTGGTGGTAAAGCCATACAGTTTACGGCGTCGCCCGCACCAGCCCCTACCCCTACCCCTCCTCCGCCTACCCCCACGCCTACTCCTCCACCCACAACCGGCAGCTGCACCACTCAGGTATGGCAACAGCTAGAAGCCTGCGGCTGGCCTGGACCTACAAATACTGGCTATCCGGCTGGCACCGCACTTACCAACACGAGCGGACGCACCATTAGCGCCAGCAATGTAGTCATCGACGGCGAAAAAATAACTGGCGGCCTAACGATTACCGGCCAGAATGTCACTATTAAAAACAGTTGGATCACAAAATACGTTGCCGCGGGCGAAGCGGCCAACGGTACGGGCGTTATTAATGTTAAGCCCGGTGCCAGCGCCATTATCGACCACGTCACCCTAGACGGCCAAGACGGTACTCACGCCTGCGTATGGCACGAGGGCACCAGTGTCACCATAAAGTACGTCAACTGTTACGGCGCTAACGACGGTATTTTTAGCTGGAAGGGCGATAACTTCACCATAAATGACAATTATATCCACAACCTTAGTAGTAAGGCATCTAATGGCCACATAGACGGTTTCCAGACAGAGGGCGCCGCAAATGGCACCATAACCCACAACACCATAGATGTTAACGCCGAACAAAATGCAGCAGTTTCTATTTGGAACAGCCTTAAAACCAGCAACAATATTGCCGTTAGCAACAACTTACTGGCGGGCGGCGGCTTTACAGTATACGCCGAAGATTACGACCCCTCCGAAGCAAGTCCTTCCGGCGGCTTTAGCGTTACCAATGTTACGTTTACTAACAACAAATTCTCGCGCGTACACTATGGCTGCATCGGCTTTTACGGCGTATGGTACACACGCGGCGCTCCAACAGATGGCTGGCGGCGTACCGGCAACACAATACTCGAAACTGGCACCAACATAGACAATGGTAACCCGACCTACAACGGATCACCCTGCAACTAAAAGACTAAGCTATACTACGACCATGGATATAAAGCAGAACGTCTCGCTTAAAGATTATTCCACCATGCGGCTGGGCGGCACTGCCGCATACTTGGTAGACATTCATGACCGCTACGAACTAAAACAAGCGCTCGAGTGGGCAACACAAGCAAAGCTGCCCATATTGGTTATTGGCGGGGGCAGCAACATTGTATGGCGCGACGAAGGCTTTGCCGGCCTGGTGCTAGTTAACAAGATCATACACTTCGAAGAACAAGAAGAAGACGAAGAAAATTACTATGTAACCGTAGGTGCGGGCGAGAACTGGGACAGCGTGGTAGAACGAGTAACCGCCAAAGGCATGACCGGCATAGAGGCCCTGAGCCTCATACCCGGCACCGCGGGTGCTACACCCATACAGAATGTTGGTGCGTACGGCCAAGAAATCGCCCAAACACTGGTAAGTGTCGAGGCCTACGACCTGCACACCAACCAGCTTATGAACATTCAAAATATGGACTGCGCCTTTAGCTACCGGAACAGCCGCTTTAAAGGCAGCGACCGCGGGCGCTTTATTATTACCGGGCTTACCCTGCACCTTATGCACAAAAATCCAGAACCCCCATTTTACGGCGCACTCCAAACATATTTGAATGAGAACAACATTACGGCGTACACCCCGCAGGTCATCCGCGATGCGGTAATTGCCATACGCAGCGCCAAATTGCCCGACCCCGCGGTGGTTGCCAATAACGGGTCATTCTTTGCCAACCCTATAATCGACGAAGGCACCCTTGCACAGTTACAGGCAGACATGAATACTGACATACCACACTGGGTACAAACAGATGGCCGCGTTAAGATCCCGGCCGCCTGGCTGGTCGAACAATCCGGCCTAAAAGACGTACACGATGCAGAGACCGGCATGGGCACCTGGCCCAACCAACCACTGGTGCTCGTTAACGAACACGCCCAAACAACTGCCCAGCTACTAACCTTTAAGCAAAAAATCGTAGACGCCGTACAGACAAAATACGGCATCACACTCGAACAAGAGCCCGAACTGCTACCCTAGTAACCTATGTTCCGGTTTACAGCATGAACATGTAACTATATAATAAATAGCTTGTTAATGCAGGAACATGGGCTATGAGTGAACAACAAAACAGTAACGCGTCTTTAGCTGGGAATCCGAAAGAAGAATTTTATTTTCTTACCGACACCCAACTAGGCGGCAACCCTATTGCAGATGCTGTTACTCGCGTCTACACAATAGTGCAACCGCGCCTTATCGAGGCTGCTAAAACTCCTACAATAAAAGGGGATGGTTTTTTTACCGACCCGGATATAGGTCATAATAAGGAAGTACCCAGCCCTGAAAATATTTCCGAACCAACAGCCTTAGCCCGGCCACCATACGACACAATCCCCCCTGCACCCTCTGCTGTGCTTGACGAGCTAAGAGCAGAACTTAACCAACGCCCTCTCCACGACCGTACTCTTGCCGACTACATAAATCGTTTGTACGTACGGCTAAGAAACCGACCCGATTCGACTGTAGGCTCCAATAATAAACCCGTCACTCTAGTCGAAACATCCCTTGAGCGCCTGGACCGGCTTGGCCGATGCGCTGAGCGCATGGCCGAAATAGTTCTCAGACAAGACACAGCCGAACGCCAAATGCTAGCTGGTGAAGTAGCCCCCATTGTTGGCAATGGTATAGAAGCAGCACCTCTGGCAAATATCCTGAAAGCTAACACCATAGAAACTGTCGTAATAACTTCGGACACCAAAGAAGAGCAATCTCTGCCTACGAGCACCCCGGGCTGGAATGCCTTTACTCCCAGCGGCGCCAATCAAACGCTAAACGGCTCTGTTCAAGAATCAAAAACACCTGCAACAGATTTTACGCCTCCCCGTATCGACCCCTCCCAGCGGCAAACCCGTGGGACTGAAATAGTAGACGCCATCGCCGGGATAGAAACTGGAACATCAATAGTAGACCAACTCATAGAAGAAATGAAAACAAATGGTGGCGACCCTGGAACCGCAGAAGCGCTAGCAAAAGCTGCGTTCATACAGAAGGTTGAAGGCGATGGAGAGCGCAGGAGCACCGTCGAAATAGACGGAGAAATTTACGAAGTCGTAAAAGGCGATCCAACAAACCCAGATTTCCTGGAGCAGCTACTCTCTGGACTTAAGAAAATCCCAACAGAACCTAAGACGGCAACGGATAACTCTTAGTAAACTCGGTTATCTGGGCATGTATTGCCGCTAACTTAGCTTCGTTACCGCGCGACTGAATAGCGTCGTCTATCCAGTCGGCCACCCGCTCCATCTCGCCCTCTTTGAGGCCGCGAGTCGTTAACGCTGGCGTACCCAGGCGTATGCCGCTTGGGTCAAATGGCGGCCGCGGGTCAAATGGCACCGTATTCTTGTTAACCGTAATGCCGGCTTTGCCTAGGGCGTTTTCGGCCTCTTTGCCTTTTACGCCTTTGTTTGTCAGGTCAATAAGCAGCAGATGGTTATCGGTACCACCGGTAATAAGTTCGTAACCTTTGTTCAGTAGCTCGTCTGCCAATGTCTTGGCATTTTTAACTATCTGGTGGCCGTACACTTTAAATTCTGGCTGCGCTGCCTCGCGTAAGGCAACGGCAATTGCGGCAGTTTGGTGGTTATGCGGGCCGCCCTGCAGACCAGGAATAATAGCACGGTCTATAAGCGAAGGTAAGTTTTCTTTAGAACGCTCAACCGCCTTTAACGGATTAGACGGCTTGCCATTACACATAATTAATGCGCCGCGTGGGCCACGTAATGTTTTATGGGTAGTCGTGGTAACAACATCGGCAATGCCTACCGGCGAAGGATGCGCCCCTGCCACCACTAGCCCGGCAATATGCGATATATCGGCTACTAAATAAGCATCTACAAGGTCGGCAATTTCGCGCAATCTTTGCCAGTCAAAAATACGTGGATAGGCAGTGGCGCCTACAAAGATAAGCTTTGGTTTATGTTCGGTAACCAATGCTGCCATAGCATCGTAATCCAAACGGCCGTCGCGGCCGGTTTGGTACTGCACGCTATTAAACCACTTGCCCGAAAAGTTGACCTTAAGGCCATGTGTCATGTGGCCACCGTAGTACAACTCCATGCCCATTACGGTGTCGCCAGGGTCAACCAGCGCATAGTACACGGCTAAGTTTGCCGGGCTGCCCGAATATGCCTGGACGTTTACATGGCTGACGCCAAACAGCTGCTTGGCGCGGTCGCGGGCCAAGTTTTCTACTTTATCTACAAATTCGCAGCCGCCGTAATAACGCTTGCCTGGGTAACCTTCGGAATATTTGTCGGTTAAACGCGATCCAAGCGCCTTTAATACATCGCCAGATGTATGGTTCTCTGATGGGATCATTTCTAATCCATCACTCTGCCGCCGCGTTTCGGCGGTAATTAATGCTTCAATTTCTGTATCATTCATGCTAAAACTCCCTCCAAAATAGTACGTATACTGCGTGTGTATGTGTATAAGTACCTAGATCATACACGTATTGTACCAGGGCTGACGCATGGTACACTATCTGTACAATAACGTCTCTTTTAGTGGGTCAAAACGATCAAGTTACGCATTGCGCTCATATATCATATATGATATATTTAGTGCCATGGAAACAGCAAGCAACGAGAAAATTGGTAATTTAATAGCACAGATTAGGCAAGAGCGCGGCTTAACCCAAGCCGAGTTCGCAAAGCGCCTTAACACCAGCCAGTCGGCCGTAAACCGCATAGAACACGGTAAACAAAACTTATCCCTCGAAACGCTAGGCCGCATTAGCGACGTACTAAACAAGCAGCTTATTAGCCTGAGTGGTAAAGCCGTTAACTTGCGCATAGAAGGCGGCCACGAGCTATCCGGCGAGATCACCCTTAAAACCAGTAAGAACGCGGCCGTTGGCCTGTTGTGTGCTTCGCTGCTTAACCACGGCGTCACCCGTTTTACCAACTTTCCGCGTATCGAAGAAGTCTATCGTATTATCGAGGTGCTGCAGAGCATTGGCGTAAAGGTAAAGTGGACTAACGGCAACGACCTAGAGCTTAACCGTCCAGAACACCTTAAGTTAAACGAACTAGACGCCGAAGCAGCCCGCAAAACGCGGTCAGTCCTGATGCTGATTGGCCCGCTAATGCACGAATATAAAGAATTCAAAATCCCCTACGCCGGTGGCTGCAAACTCGGCACCCGCAGTGTCGAACCCCATCTGTATGCCCTAGAAGAATTTGGCGTGGGCATTATTGCCAAGCAAGGCCACTACCGCGTTACCGTTAGTAAACGGCCTGCCGGGCGGATTACGTTATACGAATCCGGCGATACAGTCACCGAAAACGCTCTCACCGCAGCAGCGGGCACTCCCGAAGAAACCATTATTCAGCTCGCCAGTGCCAACTATGCCGTTCAGGACGTATGCCTGTTCCTACGCAAGTTAGGCGTAAAAGTCAGCGGCATCGGCACCACCACCCTTAAGATAGAGGGCGTTAAAGGCACCATTAAAAAGAACGTCACCTATGCACCCGTAGAAGACCCCATAGAAGCCATGTTCTTTACTTCTGCCGCCATTACTACCAACTCGCGCATTACCATTCGCCGCGTACCCCTAGAATTTATGTCCCTAGAGCTGCTAAAGCTCAAAAAAATGGGCCTCAATTACGATCTTTCAGATAGTTACAAGGCAGCCAATGGCTACACCGAACTCGTAGACCTAACCATTCACAAGCACAACGGCACCATGCGGGCCTTGGCCGACAAAATCTACAGCCGCCCCTACCCTGGCCTAAACGCCGACAACCTGCCTTATTTTGTACCGATTGGCGGCGTCGTACACGGCCGCACCCTAATACACGACTGGATGTACGAAAACCGGGCTATCTACTACACAGAGATGACCAAAGTCGGCATGAGCGTAGAGCTAGCCGACCCGCACCGCTTGTACATCCAGGGCCCAACCAAATTCAGCAAAGCAGACGTCGTCTGCCCACCTGCCCTGCGCCCCGCAAGCCTGTTATTGGTTGGCATGTTAGCTGCTGACGGCATTTCTACCCTCCGCAACATCTACACCATCAACCGCGGCTACGAGGACCTAGCAGAACGCCTGAACTCGTTAGGTGCCCACATCCAAACCTTCCACGATATTTAAACTAAGATTTTATACTAGCGTAGGCAAGTCGTAAGCCTTTAAGAAGGAAGTTCTTCGTGGTGCGCGCTTCATAGGTGCGGTCGCTCAATATTACCCTGGCGATCGCCGCCGACATACTAACAGCTGGCGCATTGACCTCGCTGCCATTCCGTAGCTCTACGGTCTGTTCAAATGGAGTCACATACTCTCCAATGCCACGCTTTTCAGCTATAAGTAGAATCCCTTTCACGAAAGCGCTATCTGTAGCGATTGCTCGGTCGCAGTGCTCGCCAATAAAACAACTGTTGCACAGTACGTCTCGTGCACTCCCGGCGATTACAGGCGCATCCGGCTCTAATGCAAGAAAGTCTTTAACCAGCCGGATAGATGCCTCTACGGGCTTATTGGCCTGTTCCGACGTTTCGCCGTACACGTCACGGTAATAGTCGAATCCGCCCCTATGATTGGCAGTGCTTCCGAACTGCGCATTTGCCCGTGCATGGGTTGGATACGCTTCGATTGGGTCACCACGAAGCGCACTGGCAATCATATCCGCATGATGTGCCCGTATAGTAAAGATTTCCGGCGAAACCCCACCCTCGACAGATGTCATAGCTACGAAAACTTAACTTCTTGGCCAATACGGCTTGGTGGTGTCCAGGCGGCTTCGGCGGGACCGCTGCGCATTGTCATCTGCTTAGGGTTAAACAGAACGCGGAGAATGGCAATAACCTGCACTGTGTCCATAATGTAGAACGCAAAGTACAACAGTGGAGCATACGCACTTTTAACAAATTTGGTACGCGTTGCCAAGTGTTCATCAGGCCAGATAGTAGCCAAGACATACAGCGTTAGCGTTAAGTAGGCGCCCAAGAAGAAGCCAACGGTGTTGTATACAACACTCAGGTAGGCAATATAGAACAATACCAGGGGCTGTAACAGCAAAATAAGTTCGCTGAGTAGTGCCATCGGCATGCGGTACAAGGTTAACGCGCGGCTGTAGACTGGGTTTAAGTTACCGATCAGTCCCCTATGCAGTAGTAAGTTTTGCATACTGCCCATCTTCCAGCGGTAGCGTTGTTTTAGCAATGCACCAAAGCTGTGTGCGCCTTCGGCCATAGCAACAACATCTGCCGCGTAAATAATACGGTTTTCGCGGTTACCGAGGGCCACGACCTTCATGCTTAGACCAATGTCTTCGGTCTGAGTATCGGTGCCATAGTAGCCTACTTGTTTTAAGATATCCCGGCGGTAGGTACTGGCAACGCCACCAACTATAAATTCGCAGTTAGCCATGGTAAAGAACTTCTTAGAACGGTAGCCAATCATGTGCTCAAACTGCTGCAGAATACCCAGTACGCTGTTCTTGTCGAGAATACGCACGTTGGCAGCAACGCCCACAACCTGGGGGTCGTTAAAGTAACGAACGGCATTCTTGATGGCATTCGGATGCAACGCACAGTCGGCGTCTAAGGTCATAATAAGTTCGCTTTTGGCGTAATTCTGAATGCAATAATTTACACCACCCGCTTTGCCTGCGCGGCGGCGGCGGTTTACTAGCCGTAAGCCAAACTTTGGATACTTCTTTTGGTAGGCGCGCACAATTGCGGCCGTTGCGTCGGTGCTCAGGTCGTTGTGTACAATAACGCTCAAACGTGGGTATTTTGTTTGGCGCACCGACTCTAAGCAACGTTCAATAACTAACGCTTCGTTGTAGGCCGGAATAACCACCGTCACTTCAGGCAACTTACGGTTAGAACGCTTTGGCATTTGTGCTTTACGCTTAAATTGCCACATGTCGTATAGGTTAGCACCGCCAATATACAAGCCAAGGTGTAGGGTATTGATTAATCCGGTCACTATAAAGATATACAGTAATACTTGTTCAAAGATGCTCATTCTACGCGCTCCAAATCAAACGTAAATAATTGACGATTTTGGTACCAAATACCCGAGCATGTCTGGACGGTTAAAATGGGCTTACCCTCATAATGGAATAACGAATCGTCGGTGGGCACGGTCTCGAGCGCGCCGGTAAACCGGTAGGTAAAACGGTGACCGTTGTCGGTCGTGACTATAACTGCATCACCCAGCTTAATGCGGTTTAACGTGTCAAACACACCTTTTTTGTTATGGCCATATATAAAGGTGTTGCCGGCAGTATTGTTGGCAAGCGCTGTCATAACAGCGTACTGGGCCTTGGTGCCGGTAAGTGTCCATTCCTGGCGCGCGGCATTGTAATGTCCGTCTATAACAGGCAAATCAATTCCAAGCGAAGGGATGGTAATTTGTACGGGGCGCCCCGCAATGTACTGTTTTGGAGCAGGCGCGGCAGCTGCCGTACCTAAAAAGGGCGAAGCAGACACGTGCGGGACGTGTGTGCTTCGCCAGTACTGCGTAATCTGGTTAATACCGAGTAGGGCCCCACCAATGATGAGACAAGACCCAATAACTAACCCGATACGCAAGCGCTTCATTGTAGTTTCCGAAAAACTTTAAAGCTTTGGCCACCTTAACGGGTGGATTAGGCCTTGTTGGCGCGCTTTGCAACCATGCGTGCAACGCTGGTAACGATAATGGCTAAACCAACCAAAACCGAAACGGCAGCGGTGACAGCAAGCAAAGTGTTGTCGCCTGTCTTAGGTAATACTACTGCGGCTGGGACAGTCACAGCTGTGCCCAAAATAGCCTGATACATTCGGAATTCCTCCCGTTATTGTAATAATATGCCTTGAAAACGGGGCCCACTCGCCTAGCTCTCAATTCAAAACATCATTATACACATTTTTGACATAATGTAAATAGTATAGCTAATTATTATTATGCTTATCAGGGGTGGATTTTATACAGGTGTAACTTCGCGCCCAACGCGTTGGGGCGATACCCAGGTAGAACCTTCGTTCTTTTGGGTCATAAGCGAACGGATTTTAAAGAAGCAGCGGGCCACAGCCATGACCTGCACAATATCCATAATGTAAAAGATAAAGTACATAATAGGTGCATAAATGCTTAGGCGTACACGGTTCCAAAACCCTATGTGCTCATCAAACCACAGCGTCATAACGGTGTAGGCAGTAATCGTAAAGTACGCTCCAACGATTAACCGGGGGTCGAGCGACGTAACACTCATGTAAATAACGTAAGCTAGTAGTAGTGGCAGTGTCAAAATAATCAGCTCACTCAAAACGGCCATAGGCATGCGGTACAGGGTAAGCGCCTTGCTGTAACGCGGGTTAAAGTTAAAGATCATGCTGCGGTACTTTATAAGGTTTTGCAAACTGCCGTACTTCCAGCGGTAGCGTTGGCGGCACAAGGCTTTGAATGTTTCGACGCCTTCGGTGGTGGCTACCACGTCCGCACCATACACAAGGCGCGCATTACGGTTGCCATGGCTGACAATCTTTATACTCAGGCCGATGTCTTCGGTAAAGGTGTCGGTATCGTAAAAGCTTACGGCACGCAGAACGTCCATACGGTAAGTGCTGGCGACACCGCCAATAATAAACTCGCAGTTAGCAATAGAATAAAACTTTTTAGAGCGGTACCCAATCATGTGTTCGAGCGTTTGCAGCACACCCAATGCACTTGGTTCTTCAATAATACGCACGTTGGCGGCAACGCCCACAATAGTTGGATCTACAAAGTAAGCAACCGCTCGCTCGATGGCGTGCTTAGATAAAATAGAGTCAGCGTCTAAGGTCATCACCAACTCGCCCTTAGCAAATTCGCGTAGCGCGCGGTTTAAGGCGCCGCCCTTGCCGCTATTAACCTTCTGGTGGGCCACCACAAGATTCATGCTGCGGTATTTACGTTGGTAACGCCGGGCAATGGCTAGTGTTTCATCCGCAGAAGCGTCGTCTACTAGTACTACCTGGACGTTCTTATAGCTACTGCCACGTATAGAATCTAAGCAACGTGCCAGCACCATCTCTTCGTTGTGGGCCGAAATAAGCACACTTACTAGCGGCTGCCAGCTGGCATGACCTTCTTGTTTTAGACGATGTAATTGGTCACGGCGACGGTATTGCCAGATGTCGTAAAAGTTGGCACCTACTAAGTACAGACCCAGGTGTACCGCAAAAATAGTACTCGTAATAGCAAACATCCAGAACAGCACATCATCAATCATAACTGTCGTACTTCCTCGGCAATCGCCCGCCGCTTAAGCCTGCGCTTGTACCGCAAACCCGCACCAAATCGCAACACAATGGTAAGTATCACGAAGGCCCAAATACCAACACTCATGGTAGCCAAAAAGATAATAAAATTGCCCAGCTCACCCTGAACCAATCCAACTATACTAACCGGCCACAGATCCATCGTGTTATCGTCCTCCCTACTTGCCTGCCATCATGTCCCAAAGAGTTTCAAAGATCACACTTTGTTCAGTACAAAATACTAGCACCATATAGCATAGGGCAGCAAGCGTATTTACTACAATCTGGCCATAAAGGTGAGTTTATCGATAGAGCTTACGTAGTGCTACAATGGGTATCCGGTTCAATAGAGTAAGATGGAGGGATGGAACGGATGTATAAACTGGGACGTACTATACAATCTGCGGCACTAAAACGCCGCCGTTTATTTATGGCCAGCACAGGTATCATTATTATGGCTTTTATAGGGGGTGCTGTACTGCTGGCAACACAATCCCCAACCACTACAAAAAAAGGTAAGACTATGGAAGTTGTTCATTCTACACCAACCGCCACGCTGGGCGACCTAATAGCTTCCGGCTGGAACTATATGCCTGGCGTTACACCAGTAACTGGTGGGCTGCGCGTTGACAGCCGCGATTTTAAAATCGTCAATCAAGATGGGTCTGGCGGCCAAGCCAACCCACCCGTTAACCTCTATGGCACACGCCTGCAGGTAAACGGTAATTTTATAGTAACTGCGCGCACTGGCCCGTTGGGTGCAGCAAAAGCTAGCTTGCAACTGTATGGTGGCGTGCCGACTGTTGCCGACGAATTCCGCATAGAACCGGCCAGCATCCGCTTAAGCTTAAGCGGATCTGCAATAACAGTAGAACGCTGGCGCGCTTCTGCCCTACGGCCTTCGCAAACTGCCACGTTTGCATTTGCTCCTAAGGCAGATGCTAACGAAGTACGCATAGAGCGCCGCGATGGCTCTATTGTAGTAGCCGTAAATGAAGCTATTGTTGGCACCATCCCCGAACAGGGTACCTTTAGGAATGGCGCCGTTTGGTTTGGTTTAAACAGCGAGGGCGGCAGCTGGCAATTAACTGGCCTTAAAGCAGATGCCTTAGCTGGAGGCAAAGTTACGGTCCTTAACACAACAGCACCCTTAGTAACCACCAAGGCGGCAGATGGCTTGCAAACTATAGCCGCGAGTAAGCGCCCTGACTTTATTATCGGTGCAGCCGCAGCGCTTGCCCCTGCTGTCGGCGATGACAGCTACGCTAAAACCCTGTTAGGCGGCAACTTTGGCGGTATTACTACAGAAAACGCCCTAAAATGGCAGTTCGTGCATCCTTCCCAAAAGATTTACGACTACCGCGAAGCCGATGCACTCGTTGCTATCGCCCAGCGTAATGGTCTAAAGGTGCACGGCCACACACTAGTATTCGGCGAGGCCAATCCTGCGTGGGTGCGCGCATTGCCTGCCAGCCAACTAGAAGCCGTTATGCTGGATCACATAAAAAACGTTGCCGGGCACTTTAAAGGCAAGATGGCCAGTTGGGACGTTATAAACGAACCATTCGACGATGATGAATGGGATCAACTGCGCCCACACCTGTGGTACCAAGCTATGGGCGAAGGCTATATTGCCAAAGCCTTTACCGCAGCACATGCCGCCGACCCGAACGCACAGCTCTTTATGAATGACTACGGCCTAGAAGAAGACGGCGACCGCTGGAACGCAATGCTTGCACTCGTTACCAAGCTGAAAGCTCAAGGTGTACCCATTAACGGCGTTGGCTTTCAGGCACATGTATATGCCCCCGAAGACAAGATCAATGCCGCCGTACTTAAAAAGCATATCCAGCAACTGGCCGCCATTGGCGTGTCGTCTCGCATATCCGAAATGGACGTATACAGCGAGGACGGCCAAGCAGTGCAAGCCGAACAGTACAGCCAAGTATTAGCCGCCTGTTACAGCGAACCTACCTGTGTATCGTTTACCAGCTGGGGCGTGTCGGACCGCTACGATTGGTTTAAAGACGATGATGGCTCTATACAACAAGGCGAAGATTTCTTATGGGACAGCAACATGGCACCCACGCCCGCAGTACAATCAATCCGGGACATTTTGGCTAAACAATAGCAGCCGCTCCTACGGCAAACCTATTCTATCGTGGTACGGAGATGTCAGAGGCATGTTTGTGTCATGACGCATTGCTCCAATACGTTGCCCTTAGAGTGTCAGGTACGTATAAAATACTATAGCTTTTATTGTGTTTTTGTGATAGAGTACGTTGTTATGTAGGGGAACACCCCTGTAATCATTATCGTGTAAGGTGTTAGAGAACGTAAAGGAGTCAAGATGCGCAAGTTTAGCGGTTTAAAAAAGTTCCTACAGGTGGCCATTTTGGCTTTACCTATTAGCTCGTTGGTCATGGTTGCACCAGCATCGGCTATTGTTAACAACCCGGCTCCAGCCGCTAAGGTATCGTTCACTTTTGACGACGCTTTACAGAGTGCTCTTACGCAGGCCGCACCAGCACTTAACCAGTATGGCCTAACCGGTACCGACTACGTTATTACTGACTGTGTTGGCAAGACTACCGTACCTAACACTTGCGCTGCCGACGGCAACGTACCTTACATGAGTTGGGCACAAGTTAAGCAACTTCGCGACACTTACGGCTGGGAAATTGGCGGACACAGCAAGACTCACCCGCAGCTTGCAACCGACAACCTTACCGATGCAAAGCTTGCAGACGAAGTAGCTGGCAGCAAAGCTGCTCTACTAGCACAAGGCTTTGACGCTAAGGCATTCGCTAGTCCTTACGGTGATTACAGCAACCGTACACTTGCAGAAATTGCTAAGTCTTACACTTCTCACCGTGGCTTCCACGACCTTGCTAACAACGTATGGTCTTACAACGACTACCTGCTAAACGACATGCAAGTACAGTCTGGTGTAACCGTTGCACAAGTAAAAGCTCGTATTGACGACGCTATTGCAAACAACCTATGGCTGGTACTTACCTTCCACAACATCTCACCTACTCCAAGCGCTGACCCAGCAGATTACGAATACTCAACTGCCGATCTAAAAGAGATCGCCGCTTACGTTAAGAGCAAGCAAGACGCTAGCCTTATTAAGTCTACAAACATCACTAATGGTCTTGTTACTAGTGACACCAACCTTATGCCAAACAGCGGCTTCGAAAGCGGTATTGGCGGTGGCTGGACTACAAGCCAACCTACAACTGTAAAGGCTGACACTGCTAACCACGGCAGCACTCCTAGCGCCGCTAACTCTGTTGCCTTTACTCCTGGCACTGTTAATGCCCACTTGTTCTCACCTAAGGTAGCTGTAGACAGCACTCAAACGTACATGTACAAGAGCTACTTGCAACTAACTGCCCGCACCGCTGGTGAACTTGGCTACTACGTCGATGAATACGACGCAGCTGGCAACTGGGTAAGTGGTGTATGGGTACAAGCAATTGTTGCCCCTATTACCCGCGAAGTTAACTTTACCTACAAGCCTACAAGCGCAAACGTAAAGCAGGCTAGCTTGCAGATTTACACTACTGCTAACTCTGGCATTACCGCTTATGTAGACAACGTACAGTTCTTCTCGCTTAACGGCACCAGCACTCCTACTCCTCCACCAACCGGAACCAACAACGTACTTACAAACAGCCAATTCGACAGCGGTGTTAGCGCCGGCTGGACTACTAACAACGCAAGCGCATTTGTTGCAGACACTACTGGCAAGGGAGACCCAACTAGCACTACAACTGCTCAGAACGCTATTAAGTTAGTATCGGGCACCACAAACGCATCGTTGTTTGCTCCACAAGTCGCTGTAACGAGCCTTAACACTTACACTGTTAACGCATACATGAATGTACTTACCGTTGGTACTGGTGGCGAAGCTGCCTTCTACATCGACGAGTACAACACCGCCGGTAGCTGGATTAGCGGCCAATACATTTACGCAAAGCGCACAGCTGGCGTCGAGAATGTAACATTTAACTACACTCCTACGTCAGTTAACGTTGCTAAGTCAGGCCTACAAGTTATCTTAACTGCTAACTCGGGCATCACCGGTTACCTAGACAACGTACAGTTCTTGGCTCCTGGTGGCACTACTCCTACTCCGACACCTACCCCAACCCCCACCCCGACTCCTACGCCTACCCCAACACCAACCGGCTCTAACTTAGTTGCAAATGGTGACTTCGTAAATGGCCTCGCAGACGGCTGGACCACCAATGACGCAGTTAACATTACTGCTGACCACGCAGGCAACGGCAGCCCTGCAAACGCAACCGACGCTATTAAGTTAATCTCCACCACCGCTAACAAGCACTTGTTCTCGCCACTCGTAGCCGTAGATGCTACCAAGACGTACAACCTAGCAAGCTGGTTAAATGTAACCAATCTTACTAGCGGCGAAGTTGGCTTCTACGTTGACGAATACGACGTGAACGGTAACTGGATTAGCGGTCAGTACAAGACTGGCATACGCACTATCAGCACTGGCGACGTAGCATTCGACTACAAAGCAACCAGCGCTAGCGTAAGCAAGGCTAGCCTACAGATCATTGTTGTTGGCGGTTCTGGCCTCCAGGGCTACATCGACAACGTTCGTTGGCTCCAGTACTAGAAACAAACACATAAAAAGAGCGGCCTACAAGTGGCCGCTCTTTTTTAGTATACTAACAGGGTTACGCGGGTGTCGTATAACGGCTAATACTCAAGTTTTCCAAACTTGCGATGGGGTTTCGACTACCCCCACCCGCACCACGGCGTCACATCCTCCAGAATTCCGCCTTTCCCCAAAAAGCGCTACGCGCTTCCCGGGGACCCCTACGAATAAAATAAGGAGCGGGCATATGAAGATTAAGCTTACTGATTTGACCGATAAAGTTATGACCGGCGTACAAAAACTTGGCTACCAAGGCGAAGACGCTCAAATAATCAGCGATACCCTTTTATATGCCCAACTACGAGGCAACAATCAGGGTATTGCGAAGCTTGCAACTGGTGGTGTACCTAAAGCCAGCGAAACCGAACCGCTTACACTCGTTAAAGAGAACAAGAGTGGCGCGCTCTACTCCGGCGGACACGCAATGGTAGCAAGTGTTAAAGCGGCACAAAAGGCAGTCGAACTTGCGCACGAGCACGGCGTGGGTGTTGTTGCTTCAAATCGTACGCATACCTCTTCGGGCGCTATTGGCTACTTTGCCCGCCAAATCGCAAAAGAGGGTTACATTGCGTTTATTTGCGTTGGCAACGGAGATTGGGCGGCCGTTGCCCCCACCGGATCTGCCGAGCCAAAACTGGGCACTAACCCATTAGCGTACGCATTCCCTTACCAAGGGGGCGAAGTAGTTTTCGATACCGCTACTGCAGCTATTGCCTACTACGGTGTTGTTCAGGCTATGCTTTCAGGCGAGCCACTACCTGAAGGCGTTGCTCTGAATAATAAGGGCGAAGCGACCACTGACGCAAAAGACGTATTGGGAGAGGGTGGTGGCGAAGCCATGGGCGGCGCACTTACTACGTTTGCCGGGCACAAAGGCTTTGGCTTGTCGCTTTTTGTCCAGCTACTGGGGAGCGCTTTTTCGTTAGCAGGTATGCCGGGTGCACACACCGAAGATGGCGGCGGTACATTCGTATTAGCAATTGACCCGGGCTTATTGGCCGGAACCGATGAGTACATGAAGCGCAGCCGTGAGCTCGTAGATAGCATTAAAAATGCAAAACCGATTCAAGGACAGCAAGTATACTTACCGGGTGAACGTGGTGATGCGTTAGCAAAGCAAGCCAAAGAAGCTGGTGAAATCGAAATAGCCGATGGCGTCTGGCAGGAACTTTGCGCATTTATCGACAAAGATACATGATTGAAGCTGTAATTTTTGATTTGGATGGTGTGCTGATAGACTCAGTACCGGCCGCTCGACGTATGCGCACTAAAGTGCTCGCAGACTACGGCGTAGACTTGCAGGCCATCCCCGACCCTATGAACGAACAACACCGCGGCTCATCTGCCAAAGATCTGCTTGCGGCCGTTAAAAAACACACTGGCATGCACATCGACCTAGAAACCTACGGCCAACGGGGCGTACAGCTTATAGAAGAAGACCTTCTAGCTAGTGGTGCATCTGCCGACCCAGAGTTACTCACCTTTTTACGAGACCTTAAGGACCATGGCGTGCCACTAGCTATTGCTTCATCAGGCTTACGACCTACCGTACTCATGAAGCTAAAACTCCTAAATATTGCGGACTATTTTAAGATTGTCGTAACCGCTAACGAAGCCACCAAACACAAGCCCGATCCAGAAGCGTATGAACGTGCAGCCACTGGCCTGGGCGTAGTAACGAGTAATTGCATCGCGTTTGAAGATTCAACAGCGGGCGCAACGTCTGCGGTAGCCGCAGGGTGCAAAGTCATTGGGTTTACCAAGTACAACCCTACCCAAGAAGCACTGCCCGGTACTGTATTAAACATACAAGACTGGGCGGCGATTAACTACGAGAAACTGCAACAGGTATAACTAACCCTTTGTATCTGTTAAAATACGGTCATGCCCCGGTAGCTCAGCTGGATAGAGCAGGAGACTTCTAAGCTTCAGGTCGTTGGTTCGAGCCCAACCCGGGGTACCAAAATTAAAATCAAGGATGGGTATGGCTGCACATACAGTTCAAAAGCCAAACAGTCATATTAAAGACTTATTGTTACTGTTCGCCGTTCCAGCCGGCATTGCCGTCCTGACGGCTGGAATAGTATATATCCCAAGGCTATTCGCAAACCCAACGTACGATTTTATTTATTCATTCTGTAATGACTATCGGTGCAGCACGAATTACTCAGTTGACGATACTGGCTCTATAACGCAACGATCCTCGAATGCATCAGATGCAGGGTATTATAGCGACCGCGCAAGCCTTCGTTACTTCGACACATCGGACAACTCGTCCAGAAGCCTCACCCTACAAGAAGCCAAGCGTTACCAGTTAAACACCTCATCAAAGTCGCCCGACGGATATACTCTTACAAAACAAGGGTCAAGTGGCGGCTTTTTATTTTGGGATAATTACGACGAGGGCTGGTACTTAAAAAATGGCGGCAAAAAGAAAAGCGTCATGCTGGCAAATAACAATTCTTACTACTCTAGTGATATTACATTTTTAGGATGGGTTGGCAATGAAAAGTAAACAAGAGATTTTAACAGCACTCCAAGAGGGCTTGCACACGGGGATAATAACCCCCGCAGACATCCAATCCCTCCTTAACACCAGAGGGGAACAGCCTGCGGAAAACAGTGCAGAAAGAGTAGCCCCAAAACCAGACAAACTCTCGGTAGTTGATGTAATGTTCTACATTGCAGGCATCGTGCTGTTTTCGGCTATAATATCTGTAATTGCCCAATCCTGGAATGACGGCAGCCCTATTGTACATACTCTACTAAGCGCTGGCGTAGGTGCCGGATTGTGGTCTCTTGCGTACTACCTTATTGCCAGTCCAGTGCAAAGCGATATTAGGAAGGGTTTAATAAATTCCCTGCTACTTACCGGCTCGTTATCAATTACCGCGGGCAGCTATATTATTACCACCGAACTTATCGGCGGCTTTAATGAGCTTAATCTTATACCGGGTGCCATTATGCTGGCGGTCGTGGGGGCCGCGCACATTGGTTTTGACCGGCTCGTTAGACGAGATTTAATACTCCTGATGGGAGTTTTATTGTGCGTCGCTTCTTTCCCAACGCTTATGTTTGGGCTTATAAAGGACGCCGGTGCAGAAATTGACGTAGGGGCTGCCATACTTATTGCCACGGCGGGACTACTGGCATACTCGACACGAGTTGTCGCCAAAATGAATACTGCCAGACAAAAAATTAGCAGTTCTTTCGACGGTTTTGCAGCCTTCTTAGCACTAGGGTCTATGTATGCCACCAGCTTTGGCAATAATGGAATCTTGTGGCTAGCACTCTTGGTAGCCGGTGTCTTTGGCATTTTTTATGTAAGTATCATTGCCCAGAACAAGCACTTGCTGGGTAGCGCATCGTTCTTTCTGGTGCTAGCCCTTATTACTATCTCGTTTAAATACTTTTCGGGGTACGGCATTACGACCAGCCTTATACTGGCAACCATAGGACTGCTCGCGTCTGCGGCAATCGCTTCTAGCATTAACAAAAGATACTTTAAAGTCCCTGCCGCTAAACTATAGGTTCAGGTATTTTAAGATACTGACGGCATGTCCTGAGACGGAGCGGCGGCGTACGAATTGGTTAGGCGTTTGTAAGATTTGGTAAAGAACGCAAAGATTGCCAACAGTAACCCTACCAGTCCGGCAATCAAGAACACTAGAGCTATGCCGCGGGCCTCGCCGCTGCCGAGCAGCCAGTGCAGCTGCCTTGCGCCGTCTTTTTCCATGTAAGGGATAATCCAAAACTGGGCCAAAGGGCCGACAAGGAATGCAGTAACAGGCGCTGCCGCCGACTCTACACTCTGCGCAAAGCCAAATACACGCCCCTGGCGCTTAAAGGGCACGACTTTTTGAATGACCGTCTGTTCTGCGGCTTCGGCAGCGGGTATCATACACATGTAAATGAGGATACCCGCAACATATAGAAGCCAAAATTCGCGGATAGCAAACGTCATACCAACAATACCGCCCGCGATATTCACCAGTAAAAGCGTGCGCAAGGGGTTTTTGCCAAGGCCTTTCTTGGCTACAATCAATCCGCCGATAATAAAGCCAGAACTGGTAATGCCTAGCACAATACCCCACATCTCTACTGAGAAAAGGGTAAGTCCATAGGGGTCCATAAGTGCCATAAAGGCGCCGCCCACTAAATTATTAAACGTGCTAAAGAAAATAAGTGCTGCTAGGCCAGGCACATTGCGGATGGCCTGTATGCTTCCTTTAAGGTCTACCTTCTTTTCCTTAAGTTTTGGATCGTGCTCTATGTTTTTCTCTGGTATGGAAATGAATGCTAAATGTAACAGGGCAACCGTGGTAAGCACCGTTGCGATGCACAGCGTCCAGCCCATACCGAGTAGCCCAATGGATAAACCACTGAATACTGACGTTACTAAAAATGCAACGCCCTGTACCGACCCGACAAGGCCGTTGGCTTTGTCTCGGCGGTCCTCGGGCACCAGCAGCGTTACGGTGGTAGACAAGGCGATATTACGCATGTTTTCCACCACCGATCCCAAGAGAATAATGCTCGTGAACAGCCAAAAAAATGCAGATGTCCAACTTATAAGTGCCTCTTTAGCCACCGTAAAGTACACAAGACTGGCAATAATATACATACCCAGAGTAATAACGGCAGAAGCCACCATAACACGCTTCTTTTTGTTGTGATCTACAACAGTACCAAAGAACAGACTGAATATGGCCACCAAAAGCATATACGAGCCGCCAATTATAGCCGTAGCAAACACCGATTTTGTTTCTAGGTATATCCAGAAGGTTAACGCAAACCACAGGTAGCTGGTAGTAACATTGGCAATCAGTGTATTGCCGAGGACGTTATAAAAATGCTTCATCTCAAGTATTATAGCGGCTACTGTACTAACCTATAAATTTTGCGATTGAGTATTGTCTGGCGGGACAGTACTGTTGTCGTCTGTAGGTTGCTGGCCAATAGGCGGACCCATGGTAGCGGGCGGTGGTGTATTCTTGGCCTTCTTGCGGCGCATGTACCATATAAATCCTACCGTGGCGCCCACCAGCAGCACGACAACTACCACCCATATCCACGGAAAGCCGGCTTCTTTTTTGTCAGCTACCGAGGTTGTTGCTACCTTTTTAGTGGATGCTGTAACGGTAAATGATAGCAGCTTCACACGCTCGGTTTCCTTATTGTTCGCCGGGTCTACTGTTGCAGCCTCTATGCGGTGACTGCCCGCAGGCAACCCTTTCACTTCGTATTCCCACTCGCCTTGCTCGTCGGCGGTGACCGTGTATTTTTTGGGTTCAGAATAAATGTATAGATTTACCTTGGCATTAGGCGCTGCCGTACCAGCGATGGTAAATGCTTGGTCGGCTGGTATTTTGATGGCTTTTTTAAACGAGACTGCCTCGCCGTCCACCAGAAAAGACGTTAGTTTTGGTCCGCTTGCCGTTTTGGGTGTTTCTGCCTCTGGAGGGGCAGGCTCGAATCGGCCGACAAGTGTAGATACTTTTTTAATTGGCGACAGTGTAAACGTACAGGTCGCACTGGTATTAACAGCTGGTTTTGAGCCGGAAGCGTCATAGCAAACCGTACCGGTCGTGTCCCATCCGGCAAATACCGAACCAGCATCCGGCTTGGCCGTAAAGGTTAACACTGAATCGGTGGGGCCGACTGGATATTCGTAATTACATTGCAATGTTCCTTGGCTGCCACAAATAATCATAAAACCACCCGTAACCGTACCAGAACCAGATCCTATAGTGGTTGTTTTAAGTTGTACTCTGTTATAGCGCCAGGCAGCCTTCACTGTTGCGGCTCCGTCGCTGGGCACGGTAAAGCTGCATTTTTCGGTTTTATCGGTACTTTCCGAACACGAGTCTAAGCCGGCGCCATTGGCTGTCCATTTGTATATGCCAAAACCTTCTGCAGGTGCAGCGGTCAGTGTTACGGCCGTACCTGGTGCGAATGCCTCTGTACAATCATCCGGACAATCTATACCAATAGGGCTGCTAATAACCCGGGCATTCGGATTAATACTTGTATCTAGTTTGACAGTGGTTTCGCCCGCTGCTAATACTTTTGTATTGGGCGACGCTACCAATGCTATTCCTGTTAGTGTTAGTAGGGCAGCAATAAAGAAGATGCGTTTAATCATAAGCTTATAATAGCTTACACTTACCCGTAATTGCTACTCTACTCGGCATATTTTGCGACATACATAAATCGGACGACAGTTGTCTTGTTAACCGTCCATAGTGCTTATTGTAATTTTTGCCAATTCCCCTTATAGTTTGTGGTAACAACCGGGGGGATCCATGAAGAAACAGAATGTCTTTGCGAGCCAGCAAATAGTAGTGGCCGTGTTAATTGGCGCCGTACTGTTGCTGACTGGCCTGTACTTACTCGTACTCTGTAGCCAGCAATACAAACAAGCTGCCGACGTTGCAAATACGAGTGTATTGCGCGACCTTATTTTACAAGCTGCCCGCGGCAGTAAAACAGATGCCATCGTAGAGGCACGGACAGGCGACGTGTACTTTCCTAAGGCTAAGTTATACGTACCAAGCAACCCAGATCTGAGCGACTTAGCCTACGATTACGATTCGGATGGCGCCAACGGGCCAGAACTAACGGTCAGCAGCAAAAGTATTTTTGAGCGTTCGGCAGTAAAATTGTACAACGCTAAAACAAACGACGAACTCTTTGCCCGTGTACCAAAACTGCAAGCTTGCCAGCGTGGCATTCTGTTTGTATACCAGCAGCTTAGCAATGACGACAAACGCTACGACTTGCAACAGTCAAGCGATGTTGGCGGCGGTAAAACATTATATGCCTACACCGAAAAAGCTTGCCCCGAACTTATAGAAACCGCAGACACACTCAAAAATATAAAATCTTACGAATAGCCCCGTCATCCTGAACTTGGGTTATGGATCCAGTTAATAAGGAATTCTTATTTTTACTGGATTCCGGGTCAAGCCCGGAATGACACACACGGTTTGCAGCCAAGGTTCGGTACCTCAGCAGCCGCCCGATTGCTGGAGCTAGGTTATTTCGGAATCAAGCGGCAAGCCCAGTCCGAAGCTTCCTATAAAAAACAGCGAAGGACCGACCGCAGGGAGTTCTTGCCGCTCCGAAATAACCTAGTGGAAGCAGTCGAGTGGGTGATGGAGTACCGAGAGGTTTTCTTGGTTACTTCTTTTGGCGGGACAAAAGAAGTAACATTGCAG
>CAYSOP010000007.1:0-51472 GCA_964432725.1 uncultured Candidatus Saccharibacteria bacterium
AGGCACCAGGTTTTGGTCCTGGCATTCGGGGGTTCGAGTCCCTCACCCCCAGCCAAATAGAGACGCTTACATGCCAGTGGCATGTGGGCGTTTTTATTTGCCGGGCGGTGGGGGACTTGAACGGGTGAGTCCAGTGGACTAACCCCGCCCTTGTAAAAAGCTTGGAATAAAACCCGAAGGCGGAACGCAACAGTGAAGAAGTGGTTAAACGAAAAAGCGGTAGTGTAAAATGCAATAAAGCACGTTTTGGGGTATAATTTACATTTATGTTTAATGTATCCCCTGAAACTCGTACAAAGTTTAGAACCGAAATGGACTATATTAGACGTGGTGCCGCCATGGTTGCATTTATTGCAGCTATGGGAGTTGTGACAGATCACGCCAATGAGATCTGTGTGTTTGCTAAAGCCGCGGCTGCTTACGACATAGCAGCCTTAACCGGCAATGGTCTTCCCGGTTGGACTCCGGAAAAATACCGACCAACACCATATCCAGGCATGTTAAGCGGCCCAGAAATAAATAATGTCACATACAATAACATTAGCAATATCGCTGGCGCCACTGTGGTTCGCAGTGAGTGTTTTTAAAAGTACGCCCAAAAAGAAGAAGACCCTTGGTCAAGCAGTGCGTCATATACGGGTGTACTGGTTTTACGACGCACACATTATCTAATAAGGCTTTAAACGCTGTTATTATTAGCTGACAGAAAGAAGCAAAGAAGTTGTCTCGGAAGTTAACGAATGGTATCGTTCCAAAACAGCAAGGTAGGGCGCGCATATGTCACTCCGATTTCCTGAACTTACCATACACAACCCCTCCAATCCCTCTGACCAAGACAGAGAGGCCGGCGTATGGTGCGCACCCGGATTTGAGCCTGACGAATCAGCGGTAACAGTCTTACCGCCCGACCAATCTGCCACAGAAAAATTTGCCTCCAGGCCTCCCGAGCACTTGTGGTTAGAAAACGACGATCAAACAATCGTAGCCTTCACTTCGCCGCATACCAATAATCCAGAGCATGCTCTGTACACTAAACTTGCCACTCTATTCCCGCAGTTTGTGCAGGCTACCGAGCATCGTAGCCGATTGGCACTCTACGAAGGCAAAATGCGCCAGCCACATATATTTTCTGGCAACGCCGAAACAGTTATCCACGAAAATGGCGAAATGGTCTATCTGCAAAAACTAGCCCACGCTGCGGGTATACAGGCGCACTCAACCGAGCCGCCCGGCGACGCAGAACTGCGTGCCGTACAAACCCAGTGGCCCACACTCGACCGCGCAGTTGGAGTGTATACTATCGCGCGTATAATACCCCATGCTCATAGACGACTGGCCAAATCGTGGTCAGAAGCCGAGATTACTGAGTTACGAGAAGTATGTGATTTTTGGCCCAATCCCGAAGCGGCATTCAAGTCGGCTTTGGCTTTGGCTACCGGCCTTGAGCCGTTGCCAACATACATTGCCAGATATATGTCCGCCCGCTCTGCCGAGATGCCACCAAAGGATTACCATGCGCTCTACTCGCCCGACCCGCTGCGGGGACGTGCCAGTGTAGCGGGGGCGGCGAACCACCTTAGGTCTGCGCACGACATCAACGCTACAACGGAAGACCTATGCAGCAATGCAAATCCCGAAGCCATCGACCAGCTTTTTCGTTGCACTAATAGCCCCGTATTCACGGAACCTACCCTGGAGACCAAAGACCTGTGCGACCTGCAAAGAGTCTCCGTGCTCGTAAACCGGTTACGCGACCGCAGGATCAATACGCAGCTTGCAACGCGTGGGTTGCAAGGCGAAAGCTTTTTCTGGATGAGCGGGCCGCTCCATTTTGAGGTCAGTATGCGCACACTCAAACGGATCGCCGAAAAACGGCACCTAAAAAGAGCTACGCAATACACTGCGCTTCTTTAATAACGACAGAGGAGGCCTTACCCGTGCCGTGATCAGTGTTACGGACAATACACTCCCAAGCGCATACACTAGGGGCGTCAGGTAAGAAAAGGGGGCGGGATGGGCAAGCAGCAACATTTTAGGCTTGGTCCGACTGCGGCAATGTTTGTTATAAGCATTGCGGCTCTTGGCCTGTCGCTATGGATATTTGACGCGGAAGTACGCAGGGGCCTGACGCTCGTGGCGGCTGTTATAGTCATCGGGGCGATGCAATCTGCCTTCCAGCCATTACTGCGCCTGATCAGTCGGAAACTTGGACTGCCCGGGATAGCACTCGTGTGCTTAATAAGCAGTAGCTTGCTCGTGTGGCTGGCAATCGGTTTAGTGCCCGGTATTGGGCTGCGATCTACCTGGGACGGTCTGTTTATCTCATGGCTGTATGCGCTCTTTGTTACTGTGGCCCAATGGGTTTTGGTCTCACGTTCGGACGAGATTTTTTTGAACGAGATAGTACGCACTAGCGGTAAGCATACACGTGCGGCAGGGCCGCCACAAAAACCAGGGTGTATCTTTATTCAGATGGACGGGGTATCGGCACCACTGCTAGACTGGCAACTTAAGGCCGGTAACCTGCCCAATATTGCCCGGCTGATTAGTGATGAACACTACATTTTCGATGGCTGGCGGGCTCAGTTGCCCGCAACCACGCCGGCCTCTCAGGCGGGCATACTGTTTGGGTCGAACCGCGATATTCCCGGCTTTCGTTGGTACGACAGACAAACCGGCACCATAATTGTTGCCAACGAACCTAAGGGCGCTGCCATAATGGAGTCGCGGCACAGCCAGGGCAATGGGCTATTGGCAGATGGCGGAGTGAGCGTTGGCAACCTTTTTTCGGGCGACGCAAAAACGAATATTATGGTCATGAGTAAGCTAACCGGCGATCGTGAATCAGTCCGCCATATGGACGAATACACCGCTTACTTTTCGTCGCCGTTCGGCTATATGCGCTCCATAATTCTAGCCGTTGGCGAAGTCATAAAAGAGGTATACCAGGCGCACCGGCAGGTGGCGCTAGACATGAAACCGCGGATTAGCCGGCGTATGCAATTTATCGTGCAACGCGTTGCCACTAACGTCCTGCTCAGGCATTTACAGACGTATATAGTGGTCAAGAATATGTTGGACGGCGTCAACCGTCTGTATGTTGATTTTCTGGATTACGACGAGATCGCACACCATGCCGGTATTGCCCGGCCAGAATCTTTGGCCGCCCTGGCCGGTATCGATAGTACCATCGGCGTCATAGCCCGGGCTCGTCAATACGCTACACGGCCGTACCATATTGTGCTGGTTTCCGATCATGGCCAGAGCCAGGGGCCGACATTCCGGCAGCTTAACAACGGCCACACTCTGGAAGATTTTGTAGCCGATTATACCGCCGGTAACGTGTTTGCTTCGACTGACCCGGTAGAAACAACCACTGTCAGCGCCCAGCCAACCGCCGTAGATAAGACCGCAACCACGATTGTTGCTAGTTCGGGCAACTTAGGCGGTGTCTGGTTTAAGGAATTGCCTGGTCAGGCGACATACGAAAGCATTACCAAACAGTACCCAGGTTTCATTAAAGACCTACTTACTACTCAGGGTATTGGCCTAATTTTGGTGGCGTCTGCCGCCGGGCAACATCTTTGTATATCGGCACAGGGTGCCATTATATTGGAAACAGCCAAGCCTCTAGACCCCGAACGGTTTGGCGCTGGCAATCCGCTGGCGCCCTACCAATATGCCGATCTCGGCAGTCTGCTGCGACTGGTCCGTATGCAATCAGCACCCGATCTGATGGTAATGGCGGCATACGATCAAAATTCGGGCGAAACCTATGCCTTCGAAGAACTGGTTGGCAACCATGGCGGCTACGGTGGCTGGCAGACAGAGGCCGTACTGCTGCACCCCCCTGAGCTACAGCTTCCAGCGCGCTACCGCAACCAAACTATTATTGGCGCCGAAAACCTGCATAAAATTCTCAAGCATTGGGCCGACACCGCGCCGCCGGTGCGCACCCAGCTTCCAGTCTAACCGTAGGGTGTGCAAATTTATGTACACAGGATGATTCAGATCACTGAAAGATTCGGGGATTTTACTAGCATTGATGTAGGGGGCAATGCGGTGGAGATTTGGGACAGGCAAGCGACGGAGTACATAGATCTTCTCCATGATGCATTCAGCCCTATACCCTTTACCCCGGGTGAATTGTTTGAGATAGGTAGTATGTTACACGGCCTATCCGTAGAGCAATCAAGCCAGGAACGTCTTGTGGTACCTAGCACCACTGATGGTATTCGCAAGCGTATCAGATACAAGCTCGGTGCTGCCAGTTTGGCCGGAGCAATGGACGCGCTGTGCCTGCAGGCCTTTACACTGGTGCCACCGCTTGACGATGACATGGTGTTACTCATGGGCGTCTTCACCCCCGCCGAAGGGCGGGAATTTCAAATGGTGGCAGCAGGCCTCACAACAAACCAATCGGCTGAATTGCGCAAGCTAGCATATGGTACCGTACACACGCAGCGCGCAGCTTTACGACTCAAGCGTGCGGGATACACAATGGCCGAGGTAGTCCTCAATGACTATCGGCTGCAGGCATACCAGTTAGCACAGCAATAGGCAAAGCACTACAAGATGTCGGCAACCTTTCCGGGTGGAAGGTCGGGCAAACGCAGCATACGGAACGAATTAATAAGGCCGATGAGCCCTGCCGCCAGCGGAATGAGCAGCGCTGCCCGCAGTGCTGTAAAGCGTGCCTGGTCATTTATGCGCGTAATTTCTTGCTGCACCGATGCCGGCCGGCCGTGTAGGCGTTCATTGAGTTGGGTATCGGATAAAAGTTGGGCGTCGTGTTCCAAGGCGGCGGCGACTTGCTGTTTTTCGTCTGGCAGCAGTACGGCGCTGGCGTTAGACATGGTAGTAAACGAATAGCTTAATGCGGCCAGCATAATAGCTCCGGCAAAAGCCAACCCAAACGACAGCCCGAACGACCCAGCGGCCGAGTTAATGCCTGCCGCTTCGCTAATGCGCTCGTCATTTATGGGTGCAAGGGTGTAATTATTAAGTTGTGACACGAGTAGCCCTAAGCCAGTACCCGCGAACAAAAGCGGGATGGCCAGGCCCCAGCCAGAATCGGCTAGGGGCACGGTAATAATGATAAAGATTACTGCCAACACTAACAGCAGGTAGCCGGTGCGCACCATGGCCGCCGGCCGCCGTTTGCCGGCAGACCGACCGGCCACCAGTGCAACAGCAAACATACTTAAAGACAGTGGCATGAGCGACAGGCCAGCCTGAAACGCGTTGTATCCCTGCACCATCTGCAAGTACATCGGCAGTACAATCATCATGCCGCCTAAGGCGATTTGCTGCATCATTTGCTGTGAGATTCCCAAACGAAACATTTTAGATACAAAGAGGGTGGGGTCAAACAGGGTAGGGTTGCCCCGTTTTTTTTGACGCCGCAACCAATACACCAGCAGCCCGGCGGCCACCAGGCCAAAAGCCATAAGCCTACCCACTGAATCGCCGCCCTCTTGCCACACCAAAATACTCAGCACAATACCGCCCATAGCAACAATTGATAGTCCGGAACCTACCACATCAATCCGCCGGGATCCCGTGTAGGGTGTGTCTTTAATGAGCTTAACGTTTAGTAGCACAAAGGCGATAATAAGCACCTCTAACGCAAAACCGATCCGCCATGAAAGGTAGGTAGTAATAAACCCTCCCAACAAGGGACCGACTGCCGTGGCGATGGCCGCCGCCGCGCCCACAATGGCATAGGCCTTTTTTTGGTGCGCGCCCTCAAAATTGCCGTGCACAAGTGACTGCATAGCTGGCAACAGCAACGCCGCGCCAATGCCGCCAATAATAGCCCAAAAAATAATGATTGGCAGTAAGCCTTGGGCTATGGTCATAGCAATGGCGCCCAAGGCGTAGCCACATAACCCCAGCACGTACGCTTTCTTGCGGCCCATAAGGTCGCCAACTTTGCTGCCGATTAGAATAAAGGCTGCCGACACCAGCGCCTCAAGTGCAATCGCTGCCTGTACGCCGCTGGCAGTGGCATCAATATCGCGAATAACCGCCGAAATTGACACGTTCATAATTGAAGTGTCCACTACCAGCACGAACATGGCCATGGCCAGCACAATGGCCAGCCGCCCGTTAAACTTGTCTTTACTTGTCATGCCGATGCTCCTTATGATTGTTTGTTGCGGGGCTTTTACGGCTCGGCCGCACCCAGCTGGTACCGGTCTTTTGCCGGTACACAGCTAGAGCGGTATCAAGCGTGGGGAAGAAATGATCGGGACTAAGCGGGCCGACGAGCTCGTACTGTTGTAACTTGGCTCTGACCGGATCTTTGAGCCCGGCAAAGACCAGCGATATGCCTTTGGCGTTTAATTCTTGGTCAAGCGTCAGCAACATATCGGCGGCAGTCGTATCTACATCGGTAATCGGCTCGGCAGCAATCACGATGTACTTTAGTTTGGGCTGGTTTTTTACCAGACGGCGGACCTGCTCTTTAAAGGTGCGGCTATTGGCAAATAGCAAGGGGGCGTCGAAACGGTACACTAGCACGCCCGGCAAATGCTCGGCCCCGGGGTACATGCTCGTGTCGTGGTGGCCCGGTAGGCCTGGTACGCGTCCCAAAGTAGTTTGATACGGCCACCACGCCCGGCGAAAGACATTCAGAATTGACAGCAATACCGCAATAGCGATGCCTTGCAGTACACCAAGCAATGCCACACCCAAAAAGGCGACTATTGCCAACATACATTCGGTGCGGCGCTGCCGATACAGCCGCAGCACACCCTTTATATCAGCCAGCGAAAGCGCAGCAGCAATGACCACCGCGCCCAGTGTGGGTTGCGGCAGGTTTTTCAGCAGACCGGGCACAAACAACAGCATAATAATAATTGCGGCCGCGCCAACCAGGCCGGTTACCTGCGTCTTAGCCCCGGCTTGCTCGGCCACGGCAGTGCGTGATCCGCTAACGCTGACTGGAAAGCCCTGAAAAAGTCCGGCCGCCATATTGGCGGCGCCGATACCGATCATTTCGCCGTTGCCATTTACTTCTTGTTTAGAACGGGCGGCAAACGATGATGCGGTAGAGATAGTGTCGGTAAGGGCGACCAGCGCAATGCCAAACGCTCCGCCAATTAACAGCGGCAAATGTTCCCATACATTGGGTATGGTAAACGGTGGCAACCCTTTGGGAAGCGTTCCTACCAGCGATACGCCTTTCGCACCTAGTTCGAACACAGCCGATAAAGTCACGGCCGCCACTACCGCCACCAGCACTCCCGGTATACGCGGCAGCCAGCGGTCGAGGATAAGCACGAGCGCTAAGCTTAGTAGCCCAATTCCCGCTGCCGCCGCTACAACTTCACCGTGAGCTATCCCCTGGATAAAGGCCGAGGCTTCACCAATTAATCCGTTGGCATCAGTCGAAAAACCCAAAAGCTTGGGTAGTTGCCCGATTAGAATAGTGAGCGCCAAACCGTTCATGTAGCCGATTTGCGTCGGTTTAGAAAGCAAGTCAGCCACAAACCCCAGCCGGGCGACGCCGGCAATAATCATAATCGCGCCTACTAGCAGGGCCAACATAGATGCGAGCGCCACTGCTTCGCCGGGGTTGCTGCTTTGGACAGCCATAATAGGGATAATGCTGGCGGCAATCATCGGCCCGAGTGACGAATCCGGACCCAATACCAACTTGCGCGATGGCCCAAACAGGGCATAGGCAGTAAGGCACAAAATGGTGGTGTATAAGCCGGTAATAACGGGCAGTCCGGCCAGCTCGGCATAGGCCATACCTTGCGGCACCAGCAGTGTCACGAGCACGATGCCCGCTATCAGATCGTACCGCAACCAAGCGGCTTTGTAGCGAGTAAGTACATGTAACCCCGGGGCGATACGCTCAAGTTGCTTCATGCAGTATCCCTCCCCCTATTTGGCTTTAAGTGTAGTTTTACGTGTAGAAACCTTCCGTGATGTGCATCACATTAGCCGTCAAACCCCCTGAACGTCGTGCGCCATAGTTCACGTCCGACTGCTAAACTAAACGGATTTTTTGGTCTGCCCCGCACGCCTTCGGCTGGCACGTACAGGCGCAGCGCTTGCGGCATAATTTCAATAGTAACCGGCGTCTTGTAGGTTTCGCGTTCGCCGTCCACACCTGCCACAAGCTGCGGGGCAGGGGCATCTATCTGAAATTCATTGGCCACCCACTGGTACGTGTCCGGCATAGCATTGCCGCGCAGCCGGCCAATACTCATAGCACTCAACATTTTCGCCACCAGCGTATCGCTCAAGCGCGTTAGGGCAAATATCTGCAGCACGCCTTCGTCTAGCCGCTTGCGATGCCCCATTTCAAATATATTCAAGGTTGTATAACGGTTGACGCCAATCAACAGTTGCACCGCCTTCCGAAAGTGCTGGTCGCCATACTGGAACCGCAAATTATAGGCCTGTTTCGTGCCGTCCACTAAATCGCGCAGTACCCGGCGGCTAACGTCACGCTTGTGTTTGCGGTAATCCGGGTGATCGATAATATCGGCATACAGCCCGAACGACACATTATTAAGTACCACCCGGCATTTATTTATAACCGCCACATCTATCCGTCGCTCTACACCGTTAAAACCCTGCAACGCATCGGCAATCCGTTTTGGTTCCAAACCGATATCTCGGGCAAAATGACACCGCGTACCTCCCGGCAAGACAACCATTGGCAGTTTGTATTCAAGCGCTATTTTGGCAACCGCGCCAATACTGCCGTCTCCCCCAGATATACCCAATACGTCTGCACCGGCAGCTACTGCACGGCGGGCGACGGTTTCTATGTCGCTACCCTTATCTGTTATGAACACTCGGATGCCCATAGCGCCGGCTAGTTTGGGAATATGCGCCTTAATCGCTCTGCCGTTTCCCGATTTGGGATTAACAATAAGAAAAGGCGCGCTAAACTGGCCAGTATGGCCGCTTACTTGGCGGACCTGGCGTGCCTGCTGCCAGTACAATGCACGCAAGCGTCCAAGCAGTACGAGGTACAACAGCGCCAAGGCCACGGCAGCCACTATGCCGCGCAGCATATCATCGGTACGTGCCGCACCTGCAACGATTATCACCATAAACAAAAGGCTCGCGGCTACTACGGTGTCGCCCTTTCGGACCCGACTATCTTTGCCACTAAATACAAGCCACACTCCGTAGACTAGGCCGCTGGCACTTATAGCGATACACAGCGTAAGCAGCACGTTGTGCACCAACCACCATAACACTATGGCTATAAGCACTACGTAGAGCAGAAATGACAAACCTGTCACTACCCGCCACTTTCCCTTTATGTACATTGCCCCCCCTTTTTTTATAGTTGGAGTGTATATGCCGCTCGCGTCCATGGTTGTGATACGCGTCACCAAACGGCAGCGCGGCCGCTGCTACACTACTAGTGCAAAGGAGGTAAGGGATGCGACATAAAAAAAGAACCGCCCGACAGCCAAATATAAGTTTTGGTGGATTGTGTGTCGGGCTGGTGTTTTTTTGCTTGTCGCTAACCCCTTCTTTGCTGCCACGCGGCTACGTAGTGCAAGGCGTAGCCAGTGGCTTAAGTATGGTAACCGGCTATTGCCTTGGCATACTGATTTCAATGTTGTATCACCAGTTGCCGGCGCAGAGGCGTCTGACCGTAAGTGCTGCCATGCGGCGCGGCATTATTATCGTATTGTTAGCAGCAGCCGCGGTTTTTATTGTCGCGGGGGCAGGCTGGCAGCAGGCAGTGCGCCAGGTAACTGATGCGCCGCCGGCGTCTGGAGCATCGCCGTTACTTATGGTACTTATTGCCATCACCTTGGCGGCGTTACTGATTCTTGCCGGGCGCGGCTGCAGGCGTTTGGGGCGTTATTTTGGACGCCTGCTAGGCCGACGCTTGTCGCCAAGACTGGCGCTATACGGTGGGGGACTGCTGGCGGCTTTACTACTGATTTTTATTGTCAACGGCGTACTGGTGCATGCAGTGTTCGGGTTTATTAATTATTCATTCGGACTGGCCAATAAAGGAACACCGGACGGGATCCATCAACCGCAAGCGACTATTTTTAGCGGCAGTCCGTCGTCATCTATCGATTGGAATACTTTAGGCGAAAAGGGCCGTGAATTTGTGGCGACTGCACCACAGACTCAGTCAATAGCCGCCTTTACCGCACAACCGGTCAGTGTGCAGCCCAGCCGTCTGTATGCCGGGCTTGAGTCTGCTCCCTCGCTCAAAGAGCGGGTTGATTTACTGGTGACCGAGCTTAACCGCACTCATGCGGCGGACCGAAAAGCCGTGCTGATTGCGATCCCAACCGGCAGCGGTGGTATAAATGCCAAGGCAGTACAAAGCGTTGAGTATATATTTGGAGGTAACAGCACGACACTTGGGATCCAGTATTCTTATTTGCCCAGCTGGTTATCATTTTTGGCCGACCAAGAAACTGCCCGTGAAAACGGCCGGGTGCTAACCGAAGCCGTCTACTATTGGTGGCAGCACCTAGACCCCGCCCACCGGCCACAGCTGCTTATGTACGGCGAAAGCCTTGGTACATTTGGAGCTGATGGTGCGTTTAGCGGGGCGTCCGATATGCAAACCCGCATGCACGGCGTATTGCTTGCCGGACCGCCCAACGCCAACCAACTGTGGGCATCCATGGTTGCCGACCGCGATAAAGGCTCGCGCGCAGTCTTGCCCATATACCATCACGGCGAGGCAGTGCGTTTTAGCGACGGCCAAACGGCACTTACCAGTAACCCGCCGGCTGCCAAATGGGACGCCGGCCGAGTAGCGATTATCCAGCACCCCTCTGATCCAGTAGTATGGGCTGGGCTGTCGTTGTTTGTACAAAAGCCGGACTGGTTAAAAGAACAACGCGGCCATGACGTGCTACCCAACATGCGCTGGTATCCGTTTGTAACTGGCTGGCAGGTGGCGCTTGATTTGCCGTTTGCGTTTGGGGCCACGCCCGGGCACGGACACCGTTACGACAACAGCGTAACCAGCAGCTGGCTAGCCATACTCCAGCCCGGCTTTACAGACCAAAAGGCAGCCAACCTACAAGACATAATAAACGCGGTGCCGTAGGACACCGCGTTTATTGGCAAGTAGTCGCGCCTCTTAAATGCCTAGTATTTTCTTCTTTTTGGCTTCGAATTCGGCATTCGTGAGTATGCCTTGGTCGCGCAAGCCGGCAAGCTGCTGCAGCTGGGCGACTTCGGGATCGGGTTGGGATACCGGGGCCGGTTGTTGCGGGGCAGGTGCCGGTTGCGACTGCTGCTCCTTGGCAGCCCAGCGGTTGCCTTGGCGACGTGATACTTTATTTGATACGGCGGTAGCCGTGCCTGCCACTGCCGCTGTGCGTGCCATTCCTCGCAGTAATCCCATGTCGATTTCCTCCTTTACTTACGCTGTACTTAGTTCCATTGCCGCTTCTGGATGAATCCGGCCTTCGGCGATTAGCGTGCCTCGGGCATTCAGAAGTGCTTCCTTGAGCGGCTTGGCCCATAAATGCTCAATAACCAGAATACCGGCGGTCGTATTGTTTTTGAGCAGTTCGGACACCTCCAGCACGTCACTTTCCTCAAACGCATACTTGATTGTATACTTCTTGGAAAACTGCACCATATACTCGTCGCCGGTATCAGTAAGTTCGAGCGTGGAAACGACACCTTCTTTGTCCTTACTGAGTACCGACAACGCGATTAATCCAATAATGCCCTTGTCCAGCGCGTCCGTAAGCGCTGACAAAATGTGGCCGTCAAACTTGTTCCCTTCAAAGCCTACGATGATAAAATCTATCGGTCCTTTCATATAACCCCCCCTTAGTAACAATTTCTATCGTAGGCAATTAGTGGCATACGTGCGGTGATCATAGTCACCGGCTGGCTATTCTTACTTCGTCGCCGTGCACTGTAAGCGCGAATAGTGTCATTATGCCCAAAAAAATGACGATGATCGACCAGATTGGATAGGCTGGCATAAAGGCAAACTGCGCCATAATGGCAAACACTGCCAGTATGATAGCGACGACCCTGCTCCACATATGACCACTCATAACCGCGTTACCGGTTACGATAAGGAATAGGCCCATAATAAGATGGACCCATCCCCAAGTGGTAATGTCGAATATTAGGAGCGACTGCTGTGTAACCGCATAGAAGTTATCGTTTAATAACGCGGTAAACCCGGCGATCATTTGAAAAATTCCGGATATTATGAGGAGCAGGCCAGCAAAATATATCCAGCCAATCCAACCGCTTGCTTCTCGTGTTGTAAGTTCTGCCATAGCAATAAAACCCTCCTTATCTTTAATTATGCCTTCGCCTCGGAGCCGTGCATGGTAAGTGCATAGATCACCAACATATCAACGGTTATGACGATGATCGACCAGATTGGATAGGCTGGCATAAAGGCTACGTTGGCTATTAAGTTGAGCACCGCCAGCCCTATGCCTATCAACCTGCCCCAGAACTTGCCGGTTGCGATAGCCCAGCTTACTGCCACAGTGCAGAGGCCCAGTAGTATCTGGATCCATCCCCACTGGGAATAGTCAAAGGCGATAAGTCCATGAGTCGTCGTCAGGTAAAAATCGTCTTTAAAAAGCGCGACAAAGCCGGCAAGGAGTTGTATGCTGCCTGCGATAAAAATCATAACGCTTGCAAAATACACCCAGCCCACCCAGCTTGTCGGTTTAGTTGTTGCCATATACACCCCCCTAAGATTACGTATATCTTGGGTATAGTCTTTGGAGAAACAAATTGCAATTGCTGTGAGCGCAACTTTGTGACACAGCGCACAACCGCTAGATGCGAGTTCACATGTGCATAATGCGGGTTAGATATACCAACGGCCTAGGTTGATGGACCGGCCAATGAGACTACATAATTTATTGACGTCGCGTATAAGAATGCGGTGGCCGTCGCGTTGTATAACACCGTTTTGCTCCAATCGCTCCAGTTCGCGGCTGACGCTTTCGCGGGCCAGATTGATGGTATTGGCAAAAGTTTCGTGGGTAATGGGCGGATCGATAATAATACTTGCCCCGTCTTTTACACCAAAGCGGCTTGCCAAAAATAGTACGCGGTACGCAACTCTTTCGGAGGCTTTCTTGTATTCCAAATTGTCGACCCTGTCGCTCAGTATGCGAAATTGATGCGCCAGCTGTATGCTCAGCGCGTAGGCAATATGAGGGCGGGTGGTCATAAAGTGCATCAGCCATTCCCGGGACATACGCCATACCGTGCAGTCCGATAATGCTTCATAAAAAAGAGTTTCTGGGTGGATGCCAAGATAAGCCCATACCATTGGAAAAATTTCGCCTGACCCATAAATGACATGGACGTACTCGTCACCGCTGCTGCTGATTGAATAGATTTTGACGTACCCCGTGCTGATGTAGTAAACCCCGTCCGGCTTGCTCTCTTGCGCAATGATATGCGCGCCTTTGCCATAGACCAATGGCTGCCCTTTGGCAAATAGTCTTCGTATTACTGAGTCTTGCGGATACTTCATCAGCACCTCCCACCTATAGCGCTATCGTTACAGTATAAACACTACACATGGTGTATTCCAAACCGTAACGTCAACTATTGGTGATCAGTGTCACGGCAAGTGCTCCGCGCCAGGCCTACACTACGGGTGCAACATTAAGAGGGAGGGACAGCGTATGAGTAATCTTATCGTGCTGGCATTCGACACCGAAAACGGTGCCGCCAGGGCACTTAAAAAAATTGAGGAACTGGCTAAACAAAACCTCATTGACGTCGAAGACGCAGCCACCGCCATCCGGCATAGCAGCGGCAAGGTAAAAGTAAAACAAGTAAATAGCCTAGCAGGCGCTGGTGCGCTGGGCGGCGCCTTTTGGGGAATGCTATTCGGGCTGTTGTTCTTTGTGCCATTTTTGGGCATGGCCGTTGGCGCTGCTACCGGAGCGCTCTTTGGCAAGGCGGCACACTTTGGCATTAACGACGACTTTATCCGTGATGTCAGCGAGGCCGTACAGCCGGGCAATTCGGCCTTATTCTTACTGGTAAGCGAAGCTAGGGTTGACCGAGTCATTGAGCAGCTCAAGCCGTACGAAGCCAAGGTTATATCAACTTCGCTGGCCAAGGACGAAGAGCGACAGCTTAAGGAAGCCTTCGCAAATGCCTAAATGGCAATCTGATGACCGCGCGTGGCGAGGGGGCGGCGCGGCAGCGTTAGAAGAAATCTTGGCGGCATTACAAGAAGGAGGTTGCTATGGACGAACTATTTGCACTGCTTGCCATAGGATCGGGGCTGGCGCTCGTCTTTGCCGGCTACCGATTGGCACGCATTATTATTGCACTCTGGGGGTTTATTACCGGCCTGGCACTTGGAGGGGCGATTGCGGCTGATCTGTCGAGTACGCCCTTGTTGGGCGCATCGCTGGGTGTTATTACCGGACTTATTGTAGGGCTCACACTTGCGTGTGTGGCCTACTTGTTTTATGCAGGGGCAATTATCGTACTGTTTGGCGCACTAGGCTACTGGGTTGCGAGCGGTTTTGTACTCTTAATTGGCTCTAACTTTGGCCTGCTGGCCGGACTTTTGGGCATAGGCATCGGTATAATGACCGGTCTATGTGCTATAGCATTTAACGCGCCAAAAATAGTGTTGATAGCTATCACCTCGCTGGCAGGAGCTATGGCCACGGTTTATGGCATACTGCTCATAACCAATCAGCTGGCACTGAATACGCTCGGCTACGGCACGGCAGCCAGTGCCATCGAAAACTCCGCACTCTGGACGTTGGCTATTTTGGCGCTGACGCTAGCGGGCTCTATTATGCAGAGCATGTCTACGTCGAACTTTGCCCTTAAAACATGGGGTATAAAGGCAAAGACGGCACACTACAATATGCCTCCTCCTCCGGCGCACCATACGCATTACTAAACTAATCGGCCGTACGGCTTAGCGCGTAACGGATAAAAGGTCGCCGTATCCATGCCCATTTGTCGTCCGCTACCCGTACAAGTACGCTGGTATATCCAGCCCGGTTGGCGCCAATTATGTCATGCACAATATGATCGCCAACCATTACTATATGCTGCGGAGACGTATTGGTCGCCGCCGTCAGGCGTGCATAAAAAGATTTGCGCGGTTTAAACGACAGCTTTTTTGGCACAACCGCCACTACGCCAAGCTGGGCAGCAGGCCCGCTGATATCGCGCCTAGTATTGCTGCCAATAAAAATGGTAAACCCGGCCGTTTTAAGTGTACGTATATGCCGTACATATTCAGCTGGTATGGTGTGTGCCCGCGACAGGAGCAGGGTATTGTCGAGGTCAAACACCACATGGGTAATATGCGCAGCCTTGAGCGTTTGGGGTTGTATGTCCATAATGCTCGAAACAATGTAGCGAGGCAACCACCACGAATGTTTTTGGACCTTAATCATATGCCACCCTCATAGAATGATGGTCTCATGCCCACACCAAAGGAGCAACATATGCAGGCTAAAAAGCCAGGACAAATTTCGCCGGAGCATTTAAAAAAGCAGCTTGCAAAAACACGCCGGCAGTTTATGGCCATTGGCTTAGCGGCGTTGGCAGTACTGATCTTGGGGGCGGTATTTTACCACTACAACGACCACCTTAAGTGGCTGGATGCTTTTTATTTTTGCACGGTTACACTCACTACTATTGGATATGGCGACATTGCGCCAAGCGGTGACGCCAGCAAGCTGTTTACAATTTTTTATGTTATTACCGGCATAGGCATTATGGCGACGTTTGCTAATCTTTTAATACAAAATGCCTCTGCCGGCCGGCAATACCGCCGGGCTACCCGCAAACGTACACAGAGGGCCTCAGAGGAGGAATAGCTACCTGGGGCCTACGGATTGCCTGAAGGGGGTGATTTGGGTGCAGCCATAATTTCGACTACCAGTGTTACTAGCAGGAGTACCGCCGCGGTAATCAGCAAATTTTTAGCCGTAATCCGTGTCAGTAACAGCAACAGTAAAAACGCCCCGGCCACTGTCCATAGTATGGCTGGCTTGTAGGCGCCAACAAATTTGGTTAGGCTGTTTTCTTTGCGAGCAAATATGCCGTCGTGGATACGTCCTGCAAACAGGTCCTCAAACCTTGCCTTGGCTGCTGTAGCCGATCGGGACGGGCCGCTTATCCACGCAACGAATGCCACGGCAATAGACAAAAGCATAACCCCGGCCGTCTGTGCCACCAGCGACGCGCCAATAATTTGCAGGGCGCTGGCAACCCCTGCCTGGTAGGCGCCGTCAACTTGGGCAATAGCCATTGCTTTGGCAATACGAATAGCAATCAGCGTCGCTAGCATCAATACGGCACACAGCAGTCCCAACCTGATTACCATGCCTCGTCTATTGCGGGCCAGCCAGACCGCGCCAGCCGCCATTGCTATAAACAAGGCCAGCGCCAGGTAGCGGTAAAGCATAATGTTTGACGAGATATTGTTAATAATCGGCAAAGCATCCGACTGTATAACTGTTATACTACCGATTTTTGATGGTAGCTTGCGGTTGGCCAAAAACGACAGCTTGCTTTGTTGCAGACGCTCGCTTAGTTTGGCATAGACATCGTTAATATCGATTACGCCATCGCTGCCGCGGTTATGGGCGGCGGTCAGTATTGCCGCGTGTGCTTTGCGGTGGGCGTTGACCCATATATCCTGGGATTCTTGGGTTTGCAATAACTTATGGATTGATTGCTGGGTGTAGTCAGTAAGTTTACTGGCCAAGGACGGTGCCAAAAAGTCTGCCCGAGGCGGCAGGGCGGCTTGGGTGACAGCCTCTACGTCAACCACCTGATACAACCGAGTCGTCAGATATACTGACGCGGCTTGCTGCACGTCTGGGTCTTTAATAAGCGGTGCTACCGTATCGACATACCGGTCTGTGTCGATTATTGTGCGACCCGCCCAAAATAAAAGATTACCTGCTACCAGTAGGGTGACCGCACCTGCGCTCAGCAGAATAATCGCCACCCGTTGCCACAACCGTTTGTGCTGCTTCTTGGGCCGATTATTGCTATCAGCCTGAGTAAGACGATCTATCTCGGCTTGTAACCGGCGATTCTCGCGCTGTAATCTGCTGAGCTCTGAGGCGGTGGATGACATAAACAGGCCTCCTAAATTTACAATATAATAGGCTCTAGCATAATGCAATAGTGACACCTGGCTGCAAAGAGTACAATTAAAGTGCGCATGGATGACATTACACTTACCGCATCTCAAAAACACTGGCTGGCGCGGGCGACTGTTATAGCCCTGGGTGTCGGCGTCTTGTTTCTCGTACCGTATCTGAGCCTTATTATCGTTTCGGCAATTGTTGCGTTCTTATTTAACCCAACCTACCAGCGGCTACTGAAACGGCTAGGCAAACCAGGCATGTCAGCTTCATTGACGCTTATTATCAGCATGCTGGTTATTATCATTCCGGTTTGTGCAGTGGGGCTACTGACAATAGTGCAGACCGAAAAACTGCTATCAAATCTAGATAGCAAGGCTGTAGCAGACGGCATTACCACCGCTGTTCCCAAAGTTTTAGACGCTATTAATCATACGCTTAGCTCGCTCGGCATTAATTTTCAGCTAACCGCCGGCCAGGTTACCGACGGCGTCCGCCAGGTGCTAGAAACGGTTGGCAAGAATGTGCTGGCATTTTTGACCAGCTCGCTCGGCAATTTTTTTGACTTCTTTACGCTGATTATTTTGTACATGTTTGTGTTTACTAATTTGCTGCGTCACCAAAAAGTAGTGCTGCGCTCACTGGCAAAGCTCAATATTTTGGGCGATGACCTGGGCCGACTATACGCCCAAAAAATGGGTGCCATGACCAAGGCGGCCGTACGGGGGCAATTTGTGATTGCTATGGCGCAGGGAACAGCCAGTGCGCTCGGCCTGTACCTCGCCGGCATACACGACGTATTCTTTTTTTCGCTCCTGATCTTTACGGTCCTGTCGATTATCCCACTGGGCGCGGGCATCGTTACTATGCCCGTAGGCGTGGTAATGATATTGCTTGGCAACGTGTGGGGAGGAGTGTTTTTGATAGCCTGGCATCTTATTGTCGTAACTAATATCGACAACGTCCTGAGGCCTCGTTTAGTGCCCAAAGAGGCAGCGCTTAATAGTGCGCTTATGCTGCTGGCCGTCTTTGCTGGTTTGGCGCACTTTGGGTTTTTGGGAATAATACTTGGGCCGGTGCTCATGATCGTGCTCGTAACCACCATACAAGTATTTCTGGCGGTCTATCACCGAGAGGACATTGGCGACAGTAGCGAAGGTACCACCGCCAAGCCGATGTCCGGCATAAAAAAACTGTGGCACCGTGGCAAAAGTCTTTTTGCCAGCAAAACGTAGGGCTACGCTTCGCTCGTCAACGTAAAGCTAAACACACTACCTTTATCCGGTACGCTTTCGTCGAGCTGGATTGTCCCCTGCATAGCCTCCATCATCAGCTTGGCGATATACAGTCCCAGCCCCGTCGACTGCGTATTGTCTCGAGTTAATACATCTCCCGCCTGTTGGAACTTGCGGAATAGTAACGACTGGTTGTGCTGCGAAATTCCCACGCCAGTGTCCTTAACTCGTACCGTTACCGCACCTGGATTCTGCACAGCTTCTACCGTAATGCCGCCCTCGCGGGTGTAGTTGATAGCATTACTAACGAGGTTAATGATCACTTCTTTGATATGGTCTTGATCGGCCATCGCCGGCCCCACTGTTGCCGTCGGATTATATGTTAAGGTCAATTTTTTGGCATCGGCCAATGGTTTAAGTTCGGTCAATACTTGTTGGATCACTGCCTGGATATCGACAGGCCGCAAATGAAACTCCAAACGTTTTTGCTCAAGCCGTGACACTTGCAAAAAGTCGTTTACTACCTTAATCAAGCGCTCGCTCGATCCGTGAATATCGTTCATCATTCCTTTAAGTTCGGGGTTGTTGGAGACTTCGGGGTAATAATCGAGCATCATCGCCGAGTTGCCACGAATTGCCGTTAACGGCGTGCGGAGTTCATGTGACGCAATCGAGAAAAACTCCTCGCGTGAGCGCTCCATGCTTTTAGCCTCGGTAACGTCTTCGATTAAGAAGATGTAGCCGATTATATTGGCATCGTCGATAATTGGCCCAAAAAATAGCCGCAGGATCTTTTTGTCGTACAAGACTTCTTCGATTTCTACTGGCATTCGCTGCGACAACACCTGATCGCCAATTTTCGCGATATCAATTCCAGCAAAGCGATCGGCAATGTCATGTGTAGTTTTGATCTCTCCAGTCGCCAAAATGGTATCGATCGCTTTGTTACTAAAAACTATGGAATGACTTGGGTCTACGATCATGAAGCCTAGCTTTAGGCTATTAATAGACGCCGACAAACGAGCTTGTTCTGCCTTCAGGCTATCAAGCAGGTCAAGGTTTACGATTGTCGTAGAAATCTGATGCGCCAGCTCGTCAAACCATACAGTATCGTCCTTTTGCAGGCCCAACACCGGTCCAAAGTAAACCGCCTGCGCCGGTGAATAGCCAGCCGCAATGAATCCAACCACCTGGGTGTTGTCGCTAATAAGCGCTAGCAAGCAGGTGTCAAATTGCAGCACCGACCACAGGGATGCGTCCAGTTGGCTCTGAGACGCTTGCATCAAGAATCCTGAATCCTTTGTGGCCCCCAGGTTACGTAGCGTCTCGTCCAGCATTTGCCCTGATATAGTGCCGAGCTCCTTGCGCTCCGCTTCATTGTAGCCTTGGGTCAAAACGCGCGGCGTCTGCTCCCCCTGCAACATTATGACGGCCCGCTCGTAGTTTGTCTCCGTTACAAGTGCCCGCAGTACGTACTCCAGCCCCTCCTTCAGATTAGACGTGCCCTTTAAAAACCGGCTAATCTTCTGTAACGACAACAAGGTACTCACGACTCGTTGCAAATGTCGCTGGGTCTCTTGTAATTCTTTCTCTCGAGCTAATAGAACAACCATCTGCGACCGATAATATTCAAGCGAATATTCGCCGCCCGAATCGTGTTGAGAAGTTGGTGTATCAGAGTCTGCCATATGTATATCCTAATAAATTGCTAAAACTACACTCGTCCAATTGTGGAAGAAGTTCCTGCCACCCACTGGCGCAATTTCACCAAAACCGTAAAATCCAAACCAGGGCACCTGCTTATCGAATACCTGATTGGCCGCTACTTCTTTAATGGCTGTACTTTCACCAATAAGCGTCTTCGATCGCCCGGCACAATTGATGTGCAATACAAGCGCCGGTTCGCGGCCTTCGTTACGGGCCCGAATTTTGCTTGCGATATCATGTGCCCGCTGAATAATCGTATCCGGGTCACGACGGCATACCAAAAGCTTGGTACCAGCCGGCCATTCACCGGCGATATAAAACGACTTATCGTTCTTGTCCAGTAGCAGGGGAATGCGCAGCGCCACGTCCTCGTAGTCCTGACGGGACTCTTCTGGTGTTGCCACGCCCAGGCATACTCCTGAAACAGTGGTATTGTTAAGTTCAGTCACATCTGGGCCTAAAAACTCCTGGAACACCTCGAATGCCGGCCGGTGGTCGATCTCAAAAATATGGCTGCCTTCTGCTCGCGTTACCTCACGGGTGAGGCCTACTGGGCGCGAACCATGACTCACGCCTACATCAAACGAAAAATCACCAGAAAACAATACCGCAATTGTCACATCTTGCAATACCTGGTGGTTAAAATATTGGAAGGTATTACGAAACGCCGACGTTTCTCCCGCCGTGCCCCCAATGAACGGCACCTGAGTTGGTAGTCCTGACTCTAGACCGCGAAACAACTTATCTGGGTCAATCTTAAGTCCATCGGATATAAGAAACAAAAACTTTGCATCTGGCTGCCATGTTTTACTCAGCTGCGCTGCCAAATCACGGCCTACCGATTCCGAATCCTCATTTACCCCTTTGGCAATAACCGGCGTAAATCGTATATGGTCCGAAGCGATCACCATTACTTCCACCCGGCGCAGCGAATCATCAGGACCGGTTTGATCAATCAGCCCTGCGCTTGTACAGCCAACCACTGGCGCCGACCCGGTCACCGACCGTATTCCCGCCAGCAGGGCAGGCTGATCAAAGCCCATGGTGGCCGCCACTAGCACGAGTCCGGCCGATGTTGATCCGGCCGCCTCTAGGGCCGCCCGAGCTGCCTGGGCGCCGGCCTCAGCGGCATCCGGCTCCAAACTTTTGCCCATACCAGCCTTCGTGGACATTTATAAACGCTCCTTGGCTTCCAAACCTAAGCCTTTACCGGCTGACTCAGGTAAGGGAAGGTATCGCGTAGCTCGCCAGTTGCGTCTGTTGTGTCCAAGTGTAGCGGTACCGGCTTACCCATTACTAACTCAAACAGCACATCGGTCACATTCACTTTCAAATCGCGGCCATTGCGTTGGCTTGTCGTAAAGGCCGCTTCTGAGCCTACTTTGTATCGCAGCATATCCGGAAACAACTTTTCCACAAACTCTTTGGCATAGCCCTCAGGATCATCAGCACTATTGTTCGCCTTTACTACAGCCGCCACTTTTTCGCGCACAAACGCGCCATAGTTCTTCATATCGTCCGCTGGGTTCGTGGCGTTGTAATCGCCGTGCCCGTCGCCTATATGCAGCTGCGTGACGTCAAAGAGGGTATTCACCAGGGGTGTTGCACATCGCTGTACTTGGCGCCAACCACCAGCATCCGTTGCCAGCGCTACGGTGCCCCAAAATCCAATCTCGTCGCCCAGCCAGTCGTTTGGCACCTCGAGTACAATCGTACTCACATTGGTATTGCCGAACAGATTTTGAGCCGTGCTCGGATCGAAGTCGTCTAGGGCGAGCTTGGCGCCCTCTGTTACCGCTGTCTTTACTGCCGTGATTACTCGCCCTTCCATAAAGAACGGCTCACCGGCGCTGCCGGTAAATACCTGCAGGCCATCCTCGCCGCCAAACACCTCATCGGTTGAGCCCTGGGCCACCACTGTGCCTTCCGCTTCACGGCTAGCTGCGTCCTCGCCGCCTAACCGGCTTACCGTCACTGTCTGCCGGTCATTGTTGCGCTCGCCAAAAACCAATCGTAGCGTCAAATCTTCTACGGCGTCATTATTCTTGTCTACCCGAAGTTCATACATCGCCTCGTGGTGGAATCCGCCTTTTCCAGACTGCGGGTTCACGTTCATGACCAAAACGGTTCCGGATTTTCCCTTAAATACATATACGTCACTTATATCTAAACGAGGATCCTTTTGCGCCAGCGGCGAATCTAAATGATGTGACATGCCCTACCTCCCTACACTAATTAGGTAAACAATATCATAGCCACAAGCAAGTTGGAATATGCACATCACTATGAAGGCTCCTCACGTGTCCAGTTTTTTGGAGGACGGCATAGTTTTATTGGCAGCCGGAAGGGGTTGGGTTGCTTGAGTTTGGCGGAGCGCGGAGGTGGGATGATTAGAAGGGTTAAACAGCAGTGAACTGGCAACAGTTGAAAGCGACGAGGATTTAGGGATGGCTTTTCGTTTTTTGGTCCCCTCGGTAAGCTGTTGAACCTGGGCGGACAGTGCCGAGAGCCGCTCGGACGCCTTGGCGATCTTTTGAGTCGACACACTTTGCTGTTCGATTGAAGCCGAGAGCTGTTCTACACCAGCAGCATTCTGTTTGGCTACGGCCGCAATACTATCCATATTGTGAGCGATTTGCACAATAGCTACCGACTGTTCCTGAGCACCGGAAGATAACTCCTGAATTCGGGTGGTAACATGCTGTGCAGCCTCGACAGCATGTTGACTGGCAACAGTTATGTCTTCGGCGATGCCCTTAATTTCTACTGCCGATTTGCCGGAATTCTCGGCTAGTTTGCGCACTTCGTCGGCTACGACTGCAAAACCTCGTCCTGCCTCGCCCGCTCGTGCCGCTTCTATTGCGGCGTTTAAGGCAAGCAGATTGGTTTGCTCTGATACGTCAGTAATGGCCGCGACGGCTTTACCGATTTTTTCAGAGGACATGCCTGCCTCTTGCGCAATCTGCGATGTTTTGACCGCGGTGGCCGCAGTTTCCTGAGTAGAAGCAGATATGTGTTGTGTCGCTGCAGAAATATAGCCGACCGCTTTCGATACTTCCTCTGCTTGTTGTGATTGCTGGACAACTCCATCCGCCATTTGCCTGGAAAGGGCGGCGTTCTGTAATGACGATGCCCGGGCTTGGTCGGCAAGCACTGTTAAGGTTTGGCCTATTTCGGTAGTAGACTGGCTGACACTGTTTAGTAAGCGGGTGATATTTCGAGAAACAACCCATGCTAGTAGGGATGAGGCCAGGACGGCCAATAGGGTAAGGGCAAGATAACGATTCTTTGTGGCTACGTGGGAACTTGTACGAATATCGAGTAAAATATCCAGTTCCTTGACTGCTGAGTTCCAGTAGGAAAACGAACTGGTAAGGGCGGCTCTAGCAGCATCGTCGAGCTGTGTCTTGTTCACTACCGCTGAGCCGGTAGCCAGTTGGTTGGCGAGCTGTATAAACTGGGTTGTGTTTTGTACCGTTATCGCCGATTGAGAGGCGAGACCGCTTTTGAGCGTAGGACTGACTCCATAGAAGAAAGGATCTTGGTTAATGGCAGTTTGCGTGCTTACCTCTAGGCCGGCAAGCGTATCTCTGAGTATGGTAATGTCAGCGCCTAGTTCCAGTCGCTCGTCAGTAGTAAGCGTGCGCTTCTCTAGAAGTCCTTGCGACAGGGTAAGGGTTTGTTGCAGGCTATATTGCAGTTTGGGTAGCCTGAGTAGGGTGACGTCCATTAAGTAATAGCTGTCGAGATCGGGGTCGAGGATAAGTTTAGAATTATCACCTACAAGCGTAATCATCTTCTGGATATCACCCAGGAGTGTGTCGTAGTTTTTAGCTTGAGCACCGCTACTCCCGCGTTCGATTTGCTGCCACTGGCCTTTTAACTTAGATATGGAATCGTTTGGTATGCCAAGCGCATCACCATACGTAGTGTGAGTACTTTCCAGTTGCCTAAAATCATCGGTAATCTGGGTTTCGTTTTTCCCTAGTCCCAGCTTAGCCATGGCGACATCTTCGAATAATGCCTCGAGCGGTCGCTGATATGCGTTACCGTTTTTTTCGGATGCCGCAAACGAAATGTACCCGTTTATACCCGAAATCATAAAATATATCAGCACGACGATAGGTAATGTAAACAATAGTCCTATAAGAGCTAATTTTTGCCATATCTTGAGTCGTGCGAGCAAGTCTGAAATCACCACCCGTAACATACTTATGTACGTTCCATACCCTTAAATATATAGTAAGCATAAGCAGTGTGCCAAACATCTTTATTATATTGTGATAAAAACCACGTGCTTTTGTTCGCTTTCAAAATTCTTATTTGTGGCACAGGCGGGGAAGACTCGTTGCTGGCACGTCTTTTGCTATTCGCAGCCTAGATAAAAGGGTTGTCGCGTTAAACGTTAGCGTAATTGACAGCGGTTTTCTTTGAACGTATCATTTATAGGTAAGATAAGTTTAGGGGGTGCGATGTTTATTAAAAAGTTAACCAAGTTGGCAGGGATTTCTTTGCTGGCAGCAAGTATTATTGGAGTAGCGGCAGCTCCATTGGCATCGGCAGCTCCGTTGAGCTTTACCGGTATTTCGGCACCGCCAACAGTGAGCGGACGTCCTGGTACGCCTATGAAGGGCGTGCAAGCTCCCAAGGGCCAACCTAACCTAGCAGACCCAAGTTTGAGTACATCGAACATGGCAGCTCCATCAGGAACGGCAACCACTCTTTCCGCTCCTGTGCCACAGTACTTTTATGGCGGCGGCCTCCAGACAGTTGTAGCTGACGGTGCATTCGTCAATCTAAACGTTCAGAATCCATACCTAAACAGTAACGATTCCCACTCGTTAGCCGAATTGGCTATACAGTCGGGTGACAGTAAACAAATTGTAGAAGTTGGCTGGACCAAGGATGCTACCATCTGTGGCGCTTACACTCCCGGCTCATCTGGTCCTTGTTTGTTCACCTTCTCATGGATTAATGGGGTAGGACAAGGGTACAACACTGGTTTCGTAGATAACGCATCGGTATCGTTGAACGTTGGCGCAACATTGCCAGCCCCGCTGTCGGGTAACAACACCCGCTTTGGCATCCAGTCATCCAGCAACCTATGGTGGGTGGCCGTAGACGTCGGTGACGGCACTGGTGGCAAATGGATTGGCTACTTCCCGCAAACCCTCTGGTCTAACGCCACTCCTTCAGTCACCTTTACCAAGTCTGGCTTGATCCAAGCATTCGGCGAGGTTGCCGCTAAAGCAACCGGCGACAACACTCCATGTACCGACATGGGTAACGGGGTGCTTGGCCTAAATGTCAATGGTACCGCAGCTCGTGTTGGTAGCTATAGCGTGGTCAACCCACCTGCTGGGGTAGTAAGTAACTTGAGTCTTACCGGGACTAGCCAAAGCTATCCAGGCAAGTACTATACTGAAATTGTCACACCTAACACCCCCGGTAATATAACCACCCTCCGTTACGGCGGCCCTGGCTACAATGCCGCAGGTACCGGTAACGGCGTGGCTGGCGGTTGCTAAGGATTCTGCAATAATACCCGAAAGGGCTCCTTAGCTCTGCTAATAAAAAGCACCGGCATTCGCCGGTGCTTTTTGATTGGCTTTTAGGACAGTTTATCTGCTTTATTAAGCACAAGCACTGTATGATGAATGTATGACGCATACTATAGCTTCGACCTCCAGTGCCGGCCCATCTGGAGGTGCAGAAGACCGCGTATCTCGCATTGTTCATTATTCTACCATCTGGATTGCATTATTATTCCTATGCGTTACATTCATTTGGGCAGTAGTGGCTGGCCGTCCGGCCTCGACCGACTTCCACTTCAATCCCTTCGCGTTGTTCTCGATTATTTCGTTCATAAGCAACGTTGTTGCGCTAACCCTTATTAGCCGCATTAAAATCCACACCACCAGCTTACTGTGGTTTTCTTTGCACCTTCTCAGCCTGGCCGCCTGGGCCGCCGGCGAATGCCTGGGACGGTTAAGTGACAGCACCGCCGCAGCGGCTTTCTGGAGCCCTAGTACCACGCTCGGTGCGGTTATTATGCCCATCTCGCTGTACATGTTTGTGCTGTCATATACCGATTCACGGCGCTCACAGCAACCGCTAGTCTTCTTGACCCTTATTTCAGTATCGCTATTTCTGATTTTTTGCGATTTCCGTACAAAAATCCTCACCGACTACGACCCCCATCTTATGGTCATAAGCCCGTGGGGGTATGTTACGCACACAGGCCCACTCTATTTGATTATTACCCTTTGGCTTGTCCTCATTACGAGTGGCGCCTTGCTACTGTTATACCGGTTCCGCCGTCGCACCATTGAAACCACGCTCCGCCGCCAAGCTCTTTTGTTCATGATCGCCATCAGCATTCCGCTCATAGGCGGCGGTATTACCGACGGCCTTTTACCAGGCCTCAACCTTGTAATCTTTCCACCTATGAGCGTTACGTTGCTAACCGTCATGGGTCTTATTATTAGTTACGGAATTCTGCGTTACCGATTCTTCAGTTTTACCCCTAGTGTTGTGGCGGGGCAGATCTTAAGCACCATGAACGAAGCAGTTATCGGCATAAAGCCCGACATGCATATCAACTATGTCAACGGTGGTGCCGAACGACTTCTCGGCCTTGCGCCGGACAAAATTGCCAAAAAACGCCTGTCAGACTTTTTGTCACAGGAATTATCGGCTGCCCAATTTAAACAAACGTTGCTCGACACCATGGGGAACGGCGACTTTGGAACGCTTGAATCCATTAATCTACGCAAGTCGGACGGCACTACCGTCACGGTAAAGCTGTCGGTCACGAGCGTCCGGGGCGAAGGGAACTCGTACGGATACATTATCGTCCTCACCGACATCACCCAAATGGCTCAAACCGCCGCCATCATTGAGCGCCAAGTAGCCGAACAAACTAAAACCATTCGCGACACCAAAGCCAAACTCGACAGCTCCATTAACAGCCTGGAATTTGGATTCCTCATCACCAACGCCAAGCCAGAGATTACCATGCTCAACCACGCCGCCCATGATCTCTTTTGTGGCAAAACCGATCATACGCCCGAAAACTGTACGAGTGTTACATTAAGCCGCATTCAGGCTGAATTTGGCGCAGCAGCCCCCTTCATTCACACCATAACCGGCGCTCTCGCCGCTAAGCACTCCAAAAATATCGAACAAATTCCCTTTCGCCACCGCGTCATGCGCGTCTTTGTTTCGCCTGTCATCGACGGCCAGTCAGCCACGGGAACAGCAATCATCATCCAAGATATCACCGAAGAACAAATCCTGTCTCGCTCCCGCGACGAGTTCTTTTCCATTGCCTCTCACGAATTACGCACACCGCTTACCGCCATTAAAGGTAATGCTGCCATGATGATCGATTACTACCCCGAAGCCATCAAAGAGCCTACGCTGCACGAAATGGTCTACGACATTCGCGAATCAAGTGTCCGTCTTATCGGCATTGTGAACGACTTCCTCGATGCCTCGCGTCTTGAACAGGGCCGCGTTACATATAAATTTGAACAATTCCTGCTTCCTGAAGTTGCCGAAAAAATAATCTATGAAATGAGCGAGACCGCCAAGCAGAAAAAGATTTATCTGCGCCTCGGGCCAGGGCTCCATCAAGACGGCAGTATCCCACCAGTAATCGCCGACATCGGCCGGGTGAAACAGATTCTATACAATCTTATCGGTAATGCCTCCAAATTTACGGACACCGGCGGCATTACTATCGATGCAGCTGTAGCTGGCACACATGTCAAAATATCTGTCACCGATACCGGGCATGGTATTGCTGCGGACATGCAACAGCTGCTATTCCATAAGTTTCAACAGGCCGGAGATAGCCTGATTACCCGCGACGGCAGCAAAGGGACAGGCTTAGGGCTCTACATATCACAACTACTGGCAAAAGGCATGGACGGCGACGTTGCACTCGAAAAATCAGAGCCAGGGGTAGGCAGTACTTTCTCTGTAACATTGCCCATTGCTACGCCGAAGCTGGTAGAACGACTTACCCAGTCGCAGACTTCCACCGACAGCAAAACAGGTCTTACCACCAACTCTCAAGCATCTTCGAGAAAAACCTCCACGGAAATCCACCAATAAAGTAATAATATTAATAGTCTCATCCCGGGCCGCGCCTCATACTTTCAACTACCCTTAAAGATGAATCAAAATAAGGAGATATATGGAACAGCAACCGTGGCCAACTCTGTTACTCATAGTGGGTTTTAGCGTGACAGCCGTATGCCTGCTGATTACAATGATTAACGATTTCTCAGGCACGACAGAAATAGTTCTATCGATTGTGCAGATACTAGGTATTGTTGTAGGCAGCATGGGTCTTGGGGCGAGCATTGCCATGTCTAAACGATCGTAATTGAGGTGGCCACTCTCGATAAATGGTTAGCTGGCCCGCTTTTTGCAAGCAGCCACCACCAATCCAATTATTGACACCACCACAATCGTATCCCGCATTCCGGTCCGCCAATCCTCGTAAAAGGCGAACGGCAAAATTGACAGCCACCACATAAGCACCGCCCAGTACAGTAAGTGTGGTTTCACATTAAGTAAAAACAGGACTCCTAGCCCGGTATTTGCCGCTCCGTGCTCGCGCATAAACACCGTACTGCGCATTGGCAATAGGCTTTGGAGTTGTTGCGGCACGTAACTCAGCCACCGTACTGGTCGTGCAATCTGATGCACACCGTATGCAATCATTGTTGTGGCGATAGACGTACGTAACAGTAATGCCGTCCAAGAGTTCATGCTTATTACCTCGCTTTCCTTAGCTTATATAGTAAGGTTGCCACACCAACGGCTAGCATACTTACGGCCAGTGCATCCGTCTGCTTGGGTACGGCCTTTTGCCAGCCGTGCGTGCGCGGATTATTGCTTTGTTTATACAAATTGCCAGGGCCGTTGCTATCCCGGCCTTTCTTAAAATGAAAGCGGCGGATATACCGGGCAAAGGTCTTTTCGAACGATGCAGGCATAGTCGAACCGGCTGTAATAAGCGCCGCTCCGGCCTTACCCACAACTACTTCGCGCTGCGGAATATCGATTAGCTTCAGCACAGCCTCGGCAACCATCTCGGCAGGGTACACTGGCGGGATCAAAGATATAACCTTACCGGTGGCATTGGCGGCATTATCGTAGATAGGCGTGTTCATGCTGGCTGGCATGACCGTACAGGCATGGACGTTTTGAAGTCCATCAAGTGAAAGCTCCTGGCGCAACGAAGCCGTAAAGCCACGTATAGCAAATTTACTGGCTACATAGGCACTTTCGTAGGGGTCGGGTACGACACCCAAGACTGACGACATATTAATCAACGTGCCGTATTCTTGCTTATAAAATACTTGTAACGCGGCACGCGAACCATTAACCACACCTAATAGGTTGGTCTCGATCACTCGATTGAAGTCATCGGCAGGTACATCCATAAAACGTCCCACCTGCGATACGCCGGCGTTATTAAACCACACGTCAATGCTGCCAAAGGTGTCGCAAGTTACCGCAGCTAACTGCTCGACGGCTTTGCGCTTGGTTACGTCTGTTTTTTGTACGATGATCCGCGCGGACAGCTTGCGGCACTCTTTTGCAACGGTTTCCAGTGCGGCGGCATTACGTGCTGCCAGGGCTAGGTTGTAGCCTTTTGCTGCCAGGCGTTGTGCGGTAATGCGCCCAATGCCGCTCGATGCACCCGTAATAACTACTGTCTTGATTGTAGCGTCGTTGTCCATACATAGGACTATAGACGTATGCCAGCAAGCTTGGGTAGGGATAATCTAACAGCTTGCACCATGTTGGCAAACCTATAAAAGACAGCTAAGCGGCTTTGGTAGGCTTTTGCTGGATTGTCCAGCGGTTACCATCTGGGTCGTTCAAATAACAGTGAATTGCACCCCAAGACTCTGTTTTCGGTTCGCTGATTGCGACACCCTTGCCAGACAGCGCTTGGTAAACCGCCTGGATATCTTTTACAACCAGCAGCAATCCATCAATTGCGCCCGGTGTTATTTGGGTGACGCCCACACCAAACGATATCGAACAGGCCGAACCCACCGGCGTGACCTGCACATAGCGTTTATCTCCCATCGGCTGGTCAACATCAGCATTAAAGCCAAATTGGTCAACATAAAAGGCTTTGGCGCGGTCTACGTCCGTAACCCCTATTGGTACTACTTCTAGTTTCATTTCCATAAGACCCTCCCGGTTAGTAATTAAGCGCATTATACCACCGCGCCAGGGGCTAACCGGGCTGTTTGGGCAGCGAATACAACTGGCCGCTAGAAAGCCGATTACGAAAGTAGCGGTATTGCGCTAGCCGAGCCGTTTCAGGTGACGCACGCCCAAAAGAACTAAGACCGTCATTACAATCGCACCCGCAAGTGCAGCAATTGACGCATAGAGCGCCATCATACCAAATGTCCAATAGGCATAACCGTTGCCCAGGAGCATGCCACGTAACGTCTCCCCCTGGAAGAGTGTAGCCTTTTGCTGCTGGAGTTTTTGGTTGGTAGGGTCGGCCATTGCCAGCGCACTCACTTCTGAGTACGTCTTGCCACCCGCCATTTTATCGAGGTGCCGTGCAATGTAACCATTGGCGTAGGCCCTGGCTTCGGGACCGGTATCTACCAGCTGCCCGGCGTACTTCTGAAGGTCAGGATAGGTAGCAGGGTCAAGTGCTGGACTACCTTTTTTAGGAAAGTACACTTTTTGCGCCCCTAACTCAGTGCGCACCATGCCGGTAGCAAAACGATACCCCCAGAATCCCAGCAGGCTTGCACCCAGAAGGGCTAAAGTTGCCATTATTCCCAGTAGTACAAACACTTTGTCGATTGCTTTTCTTTCTACGCTTGCTTTAGCCATACTGCCCATCCTTTTTTTGTAATTACTTATGTTTAAGTGTACGATTTTTACGCGCCAGGTTACAACAGCGTCCGCCAGTAGTACCAGAATTTAACTAACAGAGTGGCGAATAGAACGACATACCATAACACCAAGATGTCATTGCAATATTTACTGATAAAGCCAGCAATCTTTGCGGTAAGCGCAAAGCGGGACATGCGCAGGTTATCCGTACGTATGTTGTATACGGTAATACCAAAAAATATAGAGATAGTGGTCATCCACACTACAAAACACCACGGGCAAATGGCATGAATACGAAAAACCGACTCAAAGAATAAATAGTGCATAAAGATTACCCCAGCAGTGGCCATTGCTTGCGCACCTACCCACAGCCATCGCTTCAACACCGCACCCCCCAGTAGCACCAATCCAAACATAGTAAGCATACTAAAAGCGATGAGCCCAAATATAGTGTTAGGCACACCCAAAAGCGTGGCCTGCGAAGTACTCATTACCGACCCGCAGCTAAGTACAGGATTTATGTTGCAGCCCGGAATATAATTCGAGTCTTGCAACACATGTATTTTGTCGTACGTCAGCGCAAATGACGCAATAAGACCTATCACCCCACCTACAACCAACAAGTATGGCAACAATTTTTGCCAGCTGATTTTTTTGTTTCTCATGCTGTATTCACAGTAATGTGTGCCGCGGACACTTGTATGTGATCCGGATCACACTGGCCAACAGTCAGATTGAAGTTTAGGGCAGAGCAGCTTATAGTCGAGACAGTATGAATGAAGATATTGCCCAAAAAATTGAGGTATTCTTTGCCCAGTACAAAGTGCGCAAGTACACAAAAGGCCAGATTCTTATCCTGAACGGCGACAACACCGACTATGTGTACCATCTTATTACGGGTAAAGTAAAAGTATACGACGTAACCTACCGGGGCGACGAAATTATTCTGAACGTATTTAAGCCGCCTGCTTTCTTCCCTATGTCTCTTGCAATCAACCAAACTCCTAATCCCTACGTATATGAAGCCGAAACAGATACCGAGCTGCACCAAGTGCCGGCCAGCGAAGCAGTCGCTTTTTTAAAAAATAACCCTGACGTCCTGTTCGACTTACTCAGTCGGCTGTACAAAGGCGTAGATGGCATGCTGGGCAGAATAGTACACCTTATGGCCGGCAGCGCTAAAAGCCGCTTGCTCTACGAACTACTTATAGAAAGCCGGCGCTTTGGCAGCAGGCAACCGGATGGCAGCTGCCGGCTTGCTATTAAGGAAGCCGAGCTAGCCGCACGAGCAGGACTATCCCGCGAAACCGTAAGTAGGGAAATACAGAAGCTGGTCGCCGACGACCTCATAACTATAAGCCGCAGTGGCATTTTAGTACGGGATATCGGCGCACTAGAAAAGAAATTAGGCACCGAACTCTAGTCACACCTTACAAACGTTCTAATTCGGTAAAAATATGCTGGCTACCAATAGCCTGGCCTCGGTATTCTGCCAAGCGAGCTCGGGTTATCTTTACGGCAATAGTCTCGTATTCTCCGGCGCGTAGTTTAGCCAGCGGCGGCAACCAATCTATTTGGCTGGTCTGGACGCGGGTAATTGCTTCTAAAATAGTCGCCATAAGCCGGGCATCGGTAACAACCGCGGCCTCGCCCGTAGCTTGCAGGGAACTACTGTCTTTTTCGTTTACGAACGTTAAGCAGACTTTGGGCCGGGCAATCAAGTTGCGGTACTTGTGTGTTTGGTTCTTAGTTAAAAAGCATACGGTTCCATTAGGCAGTGCACAGGTATAGAGCACAGCACCGTGCGGTGTACCGTCTTCGCTCGTTGTACCAAGTACAGCGCATGGGTTGCGATTTATATAATCGGCCATGGTGGCAAAATCCGTCGTCATTATGCAATCCAGCCTACACTACTTTTTGGATATCCGGCTCACTTTGAGCGGGATAGAATACGGACATTTGCAGATGGTCCGGAGTCAGTTTTAGCAGCACCGAATCACCGTTGTGCAACTTGCTTACCGGCGGCACCCACGCATACTGGCCCGGAGGGTGTATGCCAACAAGCGTACGGAATGCGTCATCGTGCTCCTGACCCATATCTATAGTCGTAATCGTTCCCGCAGCCTGCACAGTGGTTTGGGCGTTGTCGTCTACCACAGTAACTGCAGCGTTTGGTTGTTCTTGCAGGTTACGGTATTTTTTACTGCCCGTATGGGTAAGGAAATAAAAGTTTAGCTCTTTATCTACTGCGTAATAGACAGCCGCGCCCCATGGCTTGGCGTCTTCGGTTGCAGTAGAGAGCACCGCAAATTTGTGGTTTTTCAGGAATTCGTAGGCTTTTTCTTGTGCTTTATTCATATGCTTACTGTATCACGTACTATGCGAGCAGTGCTCCGCACTCTTTTGAAGCGCACAAAAAATTACCTTAAATCACAGCTATCTTGATACGGCTTGTCGCGGGCTGGGGTTATAACTTACACACGGGACATCCGGATAAGTCCGCCGTAAGCCGCTAAAATCTCTGGATCACCCTGAAACCGGTCGGCCTGGCGCTCAGTTTTACTGCTAAAGGCTATGTACCGAAAGGTGCCCACTGGCGATGCTACTGCAGCAGTTGCCGAGCCAGCAATAAGGTCGGCATTTTTTGTATAAATACCCGTTGCTACTCCGGCAGCACCGCCGATAAACCCTACCACACCTACAGCAAGGACTACATCTAACCGTCTTTGGGCGCGACGCATCTCGCCAGACATATCTTGGCGCCAATGTTCTGTTTCGTGCAATAGTGTCTGGCTAGCCTTTCGCTCATCTGGTGAACAGGCTACGGATATAACCTTATCTTTAGTACAATAGCTACCACCGCTTATGGCATCGCTATACACTTCGCGCAGCGTATCTTTATCGACAAAGCTATACCGCCTTAACCAAGACAGTTTTGGGTACAAATGCACCAACAGCTCTGGCGATTCTGGCGGCTGTTGCTCATCTCGCCTTAGCTCGCGCAGCAGCTGCTGATAGCCGTCAACGTCGAGCGTCGTACGAGTACCCACCGCACTAAATAAATCGTGTTCTATGATAACCGAAAACTCTGACATGATCGACACAGTATAACTGATACTAGCTTACTCCGAGAGTGAACCACTTTTAGGCTGAGGGTGTAGGCCGCAAGCGCGCTACATCGTAATGCTGATCAACCCGTGCATTTGGCTGCACAATGTAATCGGCGACTGCGGCATAGCGTAAGGTGTAGGGCAGGTGTTGGGTGCGTTGGCGGCTTTCAAAATTACGGGCAATCACCTCGGGCGTTTCGCCGTGGCCGTTACGATGTTCCATATCACGCCTAAGCCGCCGTTCCAGGCGCGCCGCATCGGGAACGTGCAGGTATACTGTCTCTAATTTAGCTGCGATATCTTCGCCGGGGTGCAGCGCACTAGGCATAACGCCGCGCTCGCTCAGCACGTCGCCTTCTACAATTAATATACTGACCGGCGGTATAAAGCGGTGCTTGTCACTGTCGAGCGCTTTGCCGCTGTAAGCATCGTATTTTGGCGCGGTTATATATGTGTCTTGGTCACGGTTACTACAAATTGCCCTAATAACGGCACGCATGTAACCAAAATCGTACTTAACTTCTGGGGTGTAATCTTCTTTTTCTTCCCATTCCCGGCGCATACCTCGGTGGCCCCGTACGAAGTCGTCACTGCTAATCAGTGCAACTGTTATGCGTTGCTTGCCCAGTTCGTGTTGCAACGCCTTTGCAAGCGTAGACTTACCGCTGGCCGCGCCGCCAGCAAGTATTAGAATTTGGGTTCTATCATCTTTAGTTTCAGAGGGCAGGGCGAAATGGTTCAGTAACTCTGCGGGCGTTAATGCTTCGTGCATACCAGCGGATGCGTCCTGTAATATACCCGTAAGAAACGGGTTGCTATGCTCAATAGTCGTGAGCGCGTAAGACCTCATAATCGTAAAATATAATACCACATATGGTTATTTTAAGCAATAGCGGTATGCCTCGTGCTATGATGCACGTATGAAATTACTGTTCGGTATACTGTCGATTATTCCCGCAATTATTGCCTACACGCTGTACTTTAAAAAGCTGTTCGCAGGCACTATTAAGCCCCACGCTTTTTCGTGGCTCATCTGGGGGCTGCTGGCCGGCAATGGCTTCGTAGCACAGGTAAGCGCCAATGCCGGTATGGGCGCGTGGGCTACGGGCCTTACGTCGGCTGCCTGTTTGGTTATTTTTGGTGTTGCTGCCTTTAAGGGCGACACCAAGCTTACGCGTTTTGACTGGCTACTGCTAAGTCTGGCCCTCATAAGTTTTGCCATGTTGTTTGTCGTACACGACAAAACGATTGCGCTTTGTATTACCTTATTTGCTACGCTGCTAGGCTTTAGTCTTACCATTAAAAAAGCCTGGGTTAAGCCACACGAAGAAGCAGCGTCGTCGTTTGCGTTGAACGGACTTAAGTTTTTACCGGCTATATTTGCACTCAGCAGCTTCTCGTTCTTAACCGTTGCATACCCAGTTACGGCCGGCCTCGCCAACATGGCTGTAGCTTTGATTGTAGTGCTACGGTCTAGCCGTCGCTAGGTTCTAAACGAACTAACTGGCCACGTCGTTTTACAATGTTCTTGTAGTCCCATTGTATGGCCTGCGCTTTCGCAAGCCAGGTTTGTAATGCAGCCGTATCTATTTGGCCGACTTCGGTATAACGCGCCTCGGCCGCCTTAAAGGTGCCTTCCGGCTTAAGGCCGGGTTCATCAAATGATTGGCCGCTCCAGAATAATAATTGCACCGACGCTTTAAGTACGGCGTAGCCAGCAACCGGGTTATCGTCTAAAAACCATACGGGCCCGCCGTGCCACAGTTTGTTGGTGGCTTTGGGCAAGCCCTTAGTAATCTCGGTCGCAAGTAGTTGGCAGATGGCACGGTTTTCCTCTGTTTGGCGCGTGTTGTACTGGGCGATGTCGTCGTGTATAGGCATACGTCAATGCTACAGGACGCGCAGGCAATGCAGCAAGGAACAAAAAAACACCCGCCAGGGGAAGGCGGGTGTTTTATGTGCTTACTTACCGTTTATTGTTCGGTAGCAGGGGCAGGGGGCAACAGCACCGTGTCGATAGCGTGGATAACGCCATTGCTGGTGGGAATATCAGTAATAACAACCTTGCTGTCGTTTATGTATAGGTCGCAGTCGCGAACCGATACCTTTAGTTCTTTGCCGTTTAACGCTACTGCGCTATTGAGTTCTTCTGCAGCAGCGGCATCTACCTTACCATTAACCACGTGGTAGGTCAGAATGTCCGTAAGCACTGGCAGGTTCTGTAGCAGGCTCTCTACAGTGCCGGCTGGCAATTTGGCAAAGGCTTGGTCTGTTGGTGCAAATACCGTTTTGTCACCAGGCGCACTTAAGGCGTCGGCAAGGCCGGCAGCTTGTACTGCGGCAACAAGGGTAGTAAAGTTGCCGTTTGCGGCCAACGTTTCGGTAATGGTGCCGGTCGGGCAACCAAGATCGCTTTGGCGGTCGGTCAGGCGCTGAATGCGGTCTACCTGCCATTCGCTGTCTTGGTCAAAGTCTGCATAACGGTTACTTAAGCGTTCGGCAATGCGCTCGCACTTAGCTTGCTGCCAGTCGCTGTCCATGTTGTCCATAGAATGCGCGCTTGCCGACATAGGTACCGATACAAATAAAGCGCTTGCAACGCCGACGGCTAGTAATAGTTTTTTCATAATGTAACCCTCCAAAAAAATAGTAATAATTCTCGTCTCCCCTATCAGTACGTGGCTACTTCATAGGCACCTCCTTGTACTTTAGCGAACGGGCAATAAACGTTGTAAGGTCGGCAACCAATGCTTTGCGCGCGGCTCCGCGAGGGGTCTCTGGGTAATACTCCAGCAAGAAGCCATTAATGGCATGGGTAATTATTTTGGCCTGAGGCACAATTTGGTCGTTCGGCAGCACAAAGTCACCGCTGGCGATGCCACGATGCAGTATCTCTTCTATATGCAGGTAGGCTTTTGGCGGCAAAATCTTGTTGGGCAAACCGGCGAAGTCCTGTCGAAAATGCAAATAATACTTTAGAACAAATACAACGTCTTCTATGTTGTCGAACTGAAATTGAATAATCTTGCTTAGTTGCTGTTCGACCGTTACTGCCGGCTTAATTGCCCGGCGCCGAGCGCCGAGCTCTGTGTTAATGCGGTCAAACACGTCCTTAAGCAACACGTCTTTGTCGGCAAAGAAGTGATAAATACTAGACAGCCCAATGCCGCTAGCCGCAGACAGGGTACGCATAGACACACCCTCGTAGCCACCTGCTGCAAACAGGTGTTTGGTAGTGGTTCTGATAAGTAATACGGTTTGTGCGTTAGTCATAAATTGGAACGTTCGTTACACAAATACTGTAACACTTGTTCCAAAAAAACATATGACTTTTTTCGCTTTTTGTACATTTACTCTGTTACTTGCGGCCGTTCAAGGGTAGCTAAAATACAGCAGCATGCTGCTGGCTAAAAGGCGTAGGTATCGCTGGTCTATTTATAGCCGGTTAACCGCTACGCTTGCGGGGGAGGGCTTTGGTCTTGTTGTTCGCCACCAGCTGGGCCAAGAATCTTAGTAACCGCCTGGTCTATCTGGTCGTCGGCCAGGTTAGCCTTAACTATGTAGTCCACAATGCCCAGCTCTCGCAGGCCAGCAGGGGCATCGCTTTCGTTAAGGTTAGAAATAATAAGAACCGGAATATCTTTACCCCAAGTGCTGTTACGCATACGCACTAAAATTTGGTCACCAGCGATATCGGGCACCATAAGGTCTAGCAGTACCAGGTGAGGCATTTCCTTTTGTATAAAGTACAGGGCTGCAATACCATCGGCGGCTACAAAGCACTGGTAGCCAAGAATCTCTAGGCGAGTTTTGTAAATATCGGACAGGCTTGGGCTGTCCTCTACGATAACGATTTTCTTCTGTATATACATATTATTTAAATTGTACTGTACTTTCGCTATTGTTGCCTACCGGCAATATGATACATATGCAAATTCGGATCCATGTGCTATAAACCAAGGATGTCTACTGCCCATACCGCCGAAGGTCTACCCGTTGCTAATTGGCCCGATGCCTCTACCGAAATGCTGCATAAGCTTAGTTACACCAGACTGCCAGGCGTTGTTATACACAACTCTGGGTCAGACCTCCACACAAGCGTAGACGCACTACGGCCGTACATGCCAAGAGCAATAAGCACCGCCCCGAAGACCCCTGACATTGCATTCGGCGCGAACGGCGGACTCATGTCTCCGTCACTACACCGGAACGACTCAGCCACTAAGCCAACCCCCACACATATACCGCTTACATTTCACTACACCGAAGAAGGCGAAGCAGAAGGGTGGTTTTTTCGGGACACACGGCCTTATGACGCCACAGCCCCAGGGACAGAAGCTAAAGATGTTGTAGACACGCATTCTATTGAGCCTCACAGGTTTTTTCGCAGTATTAGCAGGGCAGGCACCTTGATTGTTTTTAAATCTAGCCTATTCCTACACCGGTTTTATGACGTCAGTGGCAACCACCGCTCAACCGCCTACGACGGTACGATACGTGTTCATCCGAGCGTCAACTTGCCCGACCCCCAACTACGCAGTAACTAAGCGTACTAGTAGTCGGCAACGGTAAAGTCGGCCGACCTTTCAGAATGTTCGGTGTCGTATATTCTGTAAGCGCCTGGGTCGGTTAGGCGTATGGGTTCGCTGCGCTGCGAACGGACAGATACATCTGCTTGCCCCGCATACCTGACGGGCTCGTCCTTGCGTTCAAAGCCGAGAGTGTGCGTAGAGTCTTCTAGATTAACAATAGTGATCGTGTCGCATAGCCCTGCCGTAATGCGGCTGGGTAAGATAGTACCGTCTTTCAGTTCTAGCTTGTAGTTTTTGCCAGTGTCAGCCGGACAACTGCCCGCTTGCATGTTGTTAATTGTATGGACAGCTTCGCCTTCGGTAATCTTGTTGGTTACCTCCACGCCCACCATGTTGTATTGCAAGTTATGTATGATAACAATCGACCCCACAACAACGACTACAATAAGACCGATGGTCGCCAACAGAAACAGCAAGTTAAAGCGTGGTTTCTTCTCGCGGCCAATGTGCAAAAAGAACACGACTTGTATAACAAGCTGCACGACCGCAAACCCAATAATCGTCGCCAGCAGGGCAGTGCCATGCACCGTTTTATTGACCACCAAATAGTAGGGAATAAGCGTAAAAATAAGGGATAGCACGAAACCGACTACATACGAGGCCAGGGTGCCGTGCGGCGTGTTATGTTGGTTGTCTTCTGAAGTATTGCTCATACGAACGCCATTAAATACACAATAGTAAAGATAAATATCCACACAATATCTAGGAAGTGCCAAAACAAACTAAGCAGTGTTAGCTTGCCAACCAGATGGCTGTTGAGGCCGCGCTTCCAAATATAGACCAGGGTTGTACCCATCCAGAGCAGTCCAGAGGTAATGTGCAGCCCGTGCGTGCCCACAAGCGTAAAGAATGCCGACAGCGATGCGCTGCTTCGCCAAGTATGGCCCTCATGAATGAACTCGGCAAACTCTTTAACCTCTAGGCATAAAAAGGATAAGCCGAGCAAAAAGGTAATACCGAACCACGCCAGCACCTGCTTTTTATTACCGCGCCGCGCAACCAGCATACCTATGCCGGCCGTGAAGCTACTGGTAAGCAATAAGAGTGTCTCAGTTAGGGCCAGGGGCAGGCTAAACAGCTCGCTATTACTTGGACCGCCGTGTGTGTTACCGTGCAGCACGGCAAACGCCGCAAACAGCACCGAAAACATCAGCAAGTCGGTCATTAGGTAGACCCAGAAACCAAAGCCCACCTTGTCATTGGCTACTGCTTCTTCGCGTTCTAATTCTGCCGGGCTTACCATGTTCGCCACCTCTTGTTGCGCATAATGTCTAGGGCCCAAGCAATAACAATTTTTATAAACTCCCATAAGCCCATGTCTTCGCCGTCAGTAGGCGGGTGCTTGGCGGTAGCCTTAATACGGTCTTCTTCAATCTTTTGGACCTCTGCAGCGGTTAAGGTGTATTCGTTGTCTTCGTTAAAGGTGCGCCGAATTGCCACAATTATAATGCCCACAATGCCCACAGCGGCCAGCCACCAAATATGCCACACAAAGGCAAATGAAGCGGCAAACGCGAAGCATGCAATGTATATACCGGCAGCGGTATTGCGTGGCATGTGGATATCTACGTATTTGGGCTTGGGTAGTCCGCCGTGTTCTTTTATGTCTAAGAACGCATCACGGCTCTTTACTGTAGGTATAACAGCAAAGTTATAGAACGGCGGCGGGCTGGCGGTGGCCCATTCCAGCGTTCGGCCCTCCCAGGGGTCGCCGGTAGTGTCTAGCAAACGGCGTTTTTGTATGACGCTGGCAATAATTTGCACCACTTGCAGGGCAACGCCAGCCGCAATTACCAAACCGCCTATAAACATTGTAATAAAGAATGGCTGCCAACCTGTTGATGCGTCGTAATGGTCTAAACGTCGTGTAGCTCCCATAATGCCCAGTATGTACATGGGTACGAACGATAAGCAAAATCCAACAATCCAGCACCAAAACGCATACCGCCCAATCCGCTCGTTCAGTCTAAAACCGGCAATTTTTGGGAACCAATAATTTATGCCAGCGAAAATACCAAACAACACGCCGCCTATAACATTAGAGTGAAAATGCGCCACCAAGAACAAACTGTTGTGCAGCTGGAAGTCGGCCGGGGGCACTGCCAAAACCACACCAGACATACCACCTATAGCGAATATCGCAATAAATCCTAAGAACCAAAGCATAGGCGTTGTGTAGCGTATACGGCCTTTATACATAGTGGCAATCCAGCCAAACACCAATACTGACGTCGGAATGGCTATGACCATGGTCATGACCCCGAAAAAGGCGTTAACGTCTGCGCTAGCACCCATGGTGAAAAAATGGTGTAGCCATACCGACAGGGCAAATGCGGCAACACCGGCCATACCAAGTACTTGCGAGGTATAACTAGCTATACGCTTACGGCTAAAGGTAGCCACAACTTCAGAGAACACGCCGAACGCCGGCAGCACTAACACATACACCTCGGGGTGTCCCCACATCCAAATAAGGTTGGTGTACATCATGGCATTACCACCAAAATCGGTTGTAAAGAAATGCATACCGAGCGCTCGGTCAAAAAACAGCAGGAACAACGTCGCCGTTAACAGCGGGAATATCGTAACCACCATAATCATGCTGAATAGTGAGCCCCAGGTAAACATCGGCATCTTCCATAGCGTCATACCTGGCGCACGCATCTTTAGAATGGTCATTATAAAGTTGATACCGCCAAGCGTGGTACCAATACCAGATATCTGCAAGCTCCATATCCAATAATCTACGCCAACACCCGGACTAAACTGCACCTCCGACAGTGGGGCGACCGCTAGCCAGCCAGTAGCAGCGTATTCGCCGCCTAACAAGAAGAACATGTTAACCATAAGTACACCGCCAACATACAACCAAAAACCCAGGGTGTTAAGCAGTGGTGATGCAAGGTCGCGCGCGCCAATCTGTAGGGGCACAATATAGTTAATCAGGCCAAACACAAACCCCATAGCTACAAAGAACACCATAATATTGCCATGTGCCGTGAATATCTGCTGATAGTGATCGGCAGTCAGGTAACCGTGCGACGCGCCGCTGGCTAGTGCCTGCTGCAACCACATCATAATGGCGTCTAGGCCGCCACGCAGCAGCATAAAGCCGGCAACCAAAAAGTACATAATGCCGATCTTTTTAGGGTCGACCGATGTCAGCCATTCCTTCCAAAGCCAAGTCCAGCGTTTCATACGGGTAATGACAATAACCGCAAATAAACCAAGCAATATAAAGGCGACGCTACCGCCAATGGTAAACCATTCGTGCGGCAGGGCGTGTGCGTTTAATCGGCCTAGTAAGAACTCTCTCATTCGTGTTTCATCCCGTGCCCAGGCATACCCCCGTGGGACCCCATGTATTTATTTACTACTGTATCATAAAGGCCGTCTTGTGCGGCGGAGTAATAGGCGGGCGGGTTATCCTCGCTGGGCTTAAGCAGTTCATTGTATGCGGCGGTATCTAACACCTGGGGGCGATCCCAGACCGACTGCACCCATAGGTCAAAATCTGATTGCGAACTCGCACGGGCGGTAAACTTCATCCCCGAAAATCCTGCTCCGTTTATTTCGGCCGAACTCCCGCCATAATTGCCGGTTGTGCTGGCAATAAGATTAAGGCGGTTTACGTGACCGGTCATGCTATACAACTGGCCACCCAGGTTAGGGATCCAAAACGAGCTCATGGGCGCTTCGTCGGCAGTTAGCTCAAATTGCACTGGCCGGTCTACAGGGAACTGTACATAATTTACCGTGGCTATATTTTGCTCGGGGTAAATAAACAGCCACTTCCAGCGCAGCGATACTACTTGAATGACCAGCGGCTTAGCGCCGCCAGGAATTGGGTCGCGTGGCTCTAGTTTGTGGGTGGCCGGCCACATAACCATGGCAAGCATCACGGCAAATACGGTAGGCACTAACCATATAGTTATGTCCAGCCAGCGGCTATGGCGTAGGTTGGGGTCGTGCACCGCCTTTGTATTAGATTCTCGGTACTTCCAGGCAAAATAATAAAAGAGGAACAAGGCGGGTATAGCTAGCGCCAGCATTACGGCCGTCGTAAGGACCATCAGGCCCATTTGCTCATGGGCTATAAAACCCCTGGTGTGGAAGAGCGCTATGTTATTGCCACGCATTAACACGGCCATAAGAGAACCTAAGGCAACCAAGCCTGCGAATATCAGTCCGAACATTCTGACATTACTGTGCCGCTTTTTGTTTTTTGCCATTACCCGTCCGCTACGAACTAACCGTAATCATTATGTATAAACTATAGCATAATAACCGGTTAGAACGCAGCGTCTTGTACCGTGGGCGGCGGACGCACTTACAGCGCTACGTACGTCCGCCAGTAGCCTAGCTTAAGGTAACGGTAAGATTTCTATGGCCGCGTAGTTCCAGCGGTGGTTGGTGGGGGCAGTGTCATTAAGTGTAGCCGTGCTGCCGACAGTTGTCGTTTTGGCAGTCAGGCGTTGGACCCAGAAGGTATCGCCAACACCGCTAGCTACAAATTGGTTAACCATAGTTTGGTTGGCAGGTACGGTGCGGGCCGTAGCGCCGTCCCAGTCATTGCCAACACCCCATACCCATGAACCAACACGGGTAGTCGTCAGGCTTACAGTTGGGGCACCATTTGCCGCATTTGCACTGGCGGTAGCACCAATTGTGGAGCTGGCGCCAATAAAGCTGACAACTGTCATAGACCCACTATACGAACCACTGGAACGAGTCGCAGTGACCGTAGCATTCGTAAGTTTACTGGCTGCTTGGGCGGTCCAAATCTCTGAGGTACCAGCGCGCGTGTTGGTACGCTTGCGCATTGTCCAGGTTAAGCCGCCGCCAGTTACGCCGCTAAAGCTAATCGTACCACCCGGGCCATCAGAGGTTATAAAGGCCACGACCAGCTGATTTGCAGATGCCGTACTAAACGAAGGGGAGGTAATAGTGGTGGCTGCGGCCGATTGGTTGGTCGACACAGTAACGTCAGTTGCCAACGCAGCTGTCGTATTGGTAACCGTAATGGTTACAGTTGCAGCGGTTGCAGTATTGCCAGCAGCATCCCGGGCAACAGCCTTAAGGGTATGCGTACCGTTTGCCACGCCCGTTGTGTTCCAACTGACCTGGTAGGGACTGGTCGTATCCTCACTGCCAAGGTTGGCATTGTCGAGCATAAATTGCACACCGGCCACGCCTATGTCGTCGGTAGCGGTGGCACTGACTGTTACGTTGCCACTAACGGTCGTTGCGTCTGCGGGCGCAGACAGTGCCACAATCGGCGCAGTCGTATCAGGGGCAGGCATAGTAACGTTTACCGGCGGCGCAGAAACGTCAGAGGCGTTGCCCGCAGCATCGTTCGCAACAATGGTATAGGTGTATGTTTGGCCAGCCGTTAATCCGGTGTCAGTAAAGTTGAGCGCACTCACGGTAGCAACATCTACATCATTACGCTTAACCGTATAGTTGGTCACAGCGACATTATCGGTACTGGCTTGCCAAGTAACATTTACACTGCTTGACGATGCAATTTGAGCAGTCACGCCTGATGGGGCGGTAGGCGCAGTGGTATCGATTCCTGGTTGGGTATGGAACGTAAAGTCACCCGAAAGGCCAACATTACCAGCAGCATCAAGCGAACGAACGCGGTAGTGATACACCGTGTCTTGGTCTAGACCAGATACTGCTTGACTATGCGTTGTTACCAGCGCGCTGTTTACTGAGGTCTGATTGCCATAGCTTGTAGTTAGGCCATACTCAATTTGCGAAGTAGATGGCTCATTAGTAGTCCAACCAATACTGCCGCCATTTTGGTTGATACTGCCTGCTGCCACGCCGCTAATTACAGGCGATTGCATATCGGCAGAACCGGTGGCGCTGACGTTGTCGAATGTGTTCGTGCCTAGCAGGTTGTTATTATGCGAGGTGACTGCTAAGCCCACATAGACACTTTGATTCATGCTTAGCGTAGTGCTGCCCATGCTTGTCCAGGTAGTACCGTTGGCAGACCTGTAGGCCGTTATAGTCGTACCGCTGCGCACTAATCGGACCCAGTTGGGTGCGGCGCCCGAGCCACCGTTCACGTAGCTGGTAGCGCCAGCGCTGCTCGATCGGTAGTCAAACGACAATCCGTTAGTAGGCGTGATGGCCGCGAGGGCCTGCTTGGCACTTGGGTCAAGGCTGTCGCGGATCATTACCCCCGCCAGCGCCCATGGATCAGTATTCTGCTGGCTGGCTACACGAGCCTTTATTTCGCCATCACCGTTCATAGGCATATAAGTAAACTGGAATGAATCGGCAGCGCTCCAGATGTCCACGCCACTGCCTTTTATCGTAAATACCCCATTACTGACGCTTGCCGAGCCAGCCACGCCGGTAAAACCAATATCTTGGCTCGTCCAGCCGGCAGCTAGGCTTGTGACACTCACCGTACTGGCCGTGGACGAAGTAGTTGCATTCTCGTTGTCGTAGGCTCGGGCGGTGTACGAATAAGTACCTGCGGGCAAATTTGTAATATCGCACGTATAAGGTGCCAACGTATCAGTACACAGCAAGGTAGTGTCTTGGTAAAACTCAACCTTCTGAACGCTACCATCAGTGTCAGCAGCCGTAGCCGTTAACTGGAATGACGCCGGCGGTCCATAGCTCGTATTGGTGGCAGGGCTGGTAAGGGTAACGCTCGGCGTCTGATTGGTTGGCGAACCACTAAATGCCACTACCACACTGTTGCCGCTGTCGCGCCGAATCCGTACCGTGCCGTCAGCACCGTTGTACACCCAACCCTCGGCATTGAGGTCGGCACGCTGGGTAAGTACCGCGCCATTCACCGCCACGCCTGAGGGTACTCGGTCAACCTTGATCACTTCGGTGCCATTAGTATTGAACGTTTGGTAGCTGAGCGTATTAGTTTGGTAATTAACCGACTGCACTGTCGAACTCGACCGCAACAGATGCGTCTGGCCATTAGGCGCAAACGACGGGACGCTGGCCATGCCTACCAAAAAGTGCCGGATATAATCGCCGTAGCCATCGGTAAACCATTGGTTGTTTACATCCGGACCGTCAATCACTACACCATTTGAACGGGCCATGTATGTTGCCCAGTTAAACGACCGGTACGCCTTTTCCATTGCCGTTGCATCACCGGTGCGTTCATATAAGAGAGCATTCACCGATGCGTAGCGCGACGTATGACTACCCATCACATATGCAAAGCCTTGTTGCTCTTTGATTGTCTTAGCACCGTACTGGTCAACTCCAAAAGTCTGTTCAACCCACGTAATCAAACCGCGCACATGCGTCTCCCAGTTAGCATCCGTTTCTGGATGTTGCAACAGATAGCGCGCCACCATCATGGCATTCATTTGGTTAAGATTTGAGGTATAGGTAGACTGAATGGGCACATCTTCAAAGTACTGGCTCCAAGCATTATTTTGCATGGGATACGTCATCATCCAGTTCCAGGCCGTAGTACGTGAGCTCTGGTACCCAGCCACATTACCAGTGTTAAGTTCAATCAAATCATCAAATAGCTCGATAGGAGAAATAACGTGAGCGGTGTACTGCTCTTTGACAGTGTTATTGGCAGCTACCACCCGGAATGGCCATGGTGACTGCGACACTGAACCGGTACGAATATGGCTCACCAGTGCGTCCGCCGAATTAATGGCAGCATTAAGATAACGAGCATCGCCGGTCACTTTATACAGCTGGATCAAGCCGTGGCCGAATTCGCCCAGTTTGTCGGGCTGAATTACCCCAACGCCATCACCTACGCCGGTACTATTGCCATACGCAGCCCCTTGGTAGGTCAATGATCCCGAGTCGCCACTGGCATACGGCACATTTGCCCAGTTATCCGTACTTTTCGTCATGCCGCTTGCCAACTGTTGGTCGGCAACACCTTTAGCCAAGTTAAGCACTTCGGCATTGCCAGAATATGCATAGTAATTGACGGCCGATTCTATTAGCATGCCGTACAGTCCTGCCGGGTTATGGGGCCAACCCACTGGCTGCTGCGTATTAGGATCCATATATGAGTATGAATAGTATGCGGGTTTGCCATTGGAGGCAGTCGGTACACTGTGCAAAAGATAGTTCCAGGCCTGGCCTATTACTTGGTCATAGGCTTTGTCTTGTTCGGGTACCCACGAGACAATTTTATTGGTGGAATCTACCATAACAGCATGCGTGTTAAGGGTTGCGCCATTTGGCGTAGCGGCCCGGGCGTGCGGTACGGCCATCATTAACAGAGTTAGAGCGTACACCACGCTTAATAAAACGGGCATTACGCGTCGCTTGAGTAGTTGCATTTTATATCCTCTCATACTTGATACGTTAAGCGTAACATATGGTCTAATAAAGATGTATATACTATATGTAATGGTTCGTGCATATTACCGGCTAACCAAACCAGGCATCATATATGGCAACACACTCACTGCTGCGGCCGGCTTTTTGCTTGGATCAGCGGGGCAGGTGGCTTTTTGGCGTTTACTGGCGACCTTGGTCGGTACGGCCTTGGTTATCGGTGCAGGCTGTGTGTTCAACAATTACATTGACCGCGATATAGACGCACGCATGGCGCGCACTAAAAAAAGAGCATTGGTCAGCGGCACTATTTCCGGCAGGCAGGCGTTACTGTTTGGCGCAATACTCTTTACAGTGGGTTGTAGCACGCTTGTGGCCTTTACCAACGCGGTAACGGTAGTTATAGGACTGATTGGCTTTATAGACTATGTCTTTTTGTACACCCAATCTAAGCGGCGCACCGTGTACGCAACGCTTATTGGCAGTGTTGCAGGCGCTACGCCCATTACAGCGGGTTATACCGCAGCCACCGGCACCTTTGATATAGGCGCGTTACTCGTATTTATCGTTATGGTCCTGTGGCAAATGCCTCATTTTTATGCCATTGCGATGTTCAGGCAAAGCGACTACCAGGCGGCGGATATTCCGGTGTTACCCATCGTTAGCGGCGCACGACAGACAAAAATACACATACTTATATATATTGCCGCCTACGCAGCCGCCATTGCCGCACTCACCCTTACCGGCGTTACCGGCTACACTTTTTTGGCAATTATGGTGCTACTGACAGGCGTATGGTTTTGGCGGGGAGCGCAGGGATTTAGCGCCGTAAACAGTGTCCGCTGGGCACGTAAAATGTTTGGGTTTTCGCTGATTATATTACTCGCACTGTCCGCGTTGTTGGCCGTAGACAACTTTTTACCATAACCGTATACTTGTAGCTATGATACTTATACTCCATATTGCCGCAGCACTCAGCAGCTTAGCGGTTACAACATTTGCCTTTATGTCACCTTCGCAAGCAAAGCTACGCGCTTCGTATGCGCTTACAGCGTTCACGCTTGCCAGCGGCACCTACCTCGTAGTAGCTAGCCATGCAGCACTATTGCAGGCTTGTACAACCGGCTTACTCTATCTTGGGGCAGTCTCGTTTGGCATCGTAAGCGTACGCCGCAAGTTAGCAGCCAGCGACCACAACCATTCCGAATAAACCACTATACCCTTTGATGTTTCCTAAAACCTGTCCGGTCTGCAAACACAACGCATTAAAATACGACACAACTACAGTACACTGCGAAAATTGCAAAGTTTACTCTAAAAAATTGCCGTTTTATAAACGGCCCGTGGCGTGGGCACGTACCAAAACCGGTTGGTGGTGGCGGCTGGCAATTGTTATATGGTTTGGCGTTATGTTGGTCCAAAACTGGCACGACCCGCAATTTGCATTAGCGCGCCTGAGCAACCCGTTTTCGGCACTCGACATGGGCATACACGAACTGGGCCATGCGCTGTTTAGCGTGTTTGGCGAATTTATGCACATTGCCGGCGGCAGCCTGTTCCAATGTATCTTTCCACTGCTATGGCTGGGGGCTTTTTTACAAAAACGCTATTACTTTGCATCTGCGCTATGCCTAAGCTGGCTAGGGCTTAACCTGTTTGATGTGGCCGCTTACGCTGCAGACGCTCAATCCAGGCTACTGCCACTAGCTGGCGGCTTGGCGTCTATTGGCGCCGAAGACACCGAAGCTACCTACGATGCCGGACACGACTGGTATCAACTGTTGTCGCGCACCGGGCATCTGCAAAATGACAATGCCATTGCCGATTCTTTACGTACAGCAGGCAGCATTATCTACATCGTTGGTTTGATTTTTGCCACACTGCTTGTCGTAATTATGATAACGACTGTTATTCGCAGACACCGCGAACAAGTTGCCAAAGACGCGTAGCGACTTGCAAGGAACAGCATAAGAACTTACAGTACCTTGGATAACTAAAGGAGAATCCCCATGCTTAAGGAAATCGTCACCGAAACAACCGACGCAGTCGTAGCCGCCGTTAAAGGCACTGACGACATTTTAAGCGCCATTACCGGCACTGTTAAAAACCAGGTAATTAACGTACTGAAAGGCACCGGCGAAGTCGCTTCTGCCGGCGTTGACGCAGTTGCAAGCGTAGCCAGCGGGGCTATGCAGGCAGTCGGGCAAGTAGGGGCCTCTGCTACGTCTTCTGCACAAGAAATCATGCACGGCGCCATTGTAGGCATCAGCGAAACCGGCGGCGACATTATTGGCGGCATACGCGAGGCCGCACGTGGTGTTATTCAGTCAACTGCCGAAACCGGCGGTGATATTGCCGGTGTAGCCGTAGCTGCCGTAGAAGGCACTATTAAAGCAGCTGGCGAAGTTGGCGCCGACACAGCCGAAGCAGCGAAAGCAGCCGTAGGCGGCGCGTTAGATGCAGCAGGGGACGTCGGTTCAGATGCAGGCGACCGTGTACGCAGCGCGCTACTCAGCGCAGCAGCCTTGCCGCGCGATGTTATAGGGTCAGCCATTAAGGGCCACGACGACAAAAAGTAATACTAGAGCCGTTTAGCAAGTGCCGTAAAGCCGGCAATCTCCAATTCTTCAGCATGCGGGTCGCAGAACGGGCGGCCCGATTCTATATATGGGTTAACCTTACTGGGCTCCAGGCTATATTCTCCGTTCATGCAGCATAGCCGCCCTATACAGTGTTTAAGTCCAAATGAATGACCCATTTCGTGGACTGCAGCATGCATTGTGTGGGTGCCGGTCGGGTCTTCTACCGTCGAGAATTTATAGATGGCTATTTGCGCATCGTCGACATGGGCAATGCCGGGCACCGGTTGGCCCTCACTCACCCCTACATGCCGCCCGGTAATAATGGCGGCATGATCATAGTCACTCCCAAGACTAAGCGGCTTATTGGGTAACGGGTTAGTGGCTGCCCTAAGCCGAAATCCTTTGGCAGGACCCATTGCAATATGCCCTGTGTATTTACTAACAATAGAAGCAGCGCCTCCCATTATAGATTGCGCATAATCTTTGCTAACCGCGTAGGGACCGTCAGCTTCATAAAATACAGTAAATTCACGAACTGCCTTACTCATAACCATATTATAGCACAAACATCACCATTATACAATACATCTAACAGAGGTGGCACATCGACTTGCCAATAGCGGTATAATGTAACTAGCTATGAGAGCATGAACGCCATATTTTTGGCGCCATAGCACCCAAGCTATACATTGCAATTTCGGGTAGCATACTCCGGTCCCTGCGCCCTTCATATACAAAGCTGTACCTGTCAGGCCTTGCAACCGAACGGTTTACACCGCCTTACACAGACAGCACCACTCCAAAAGCCGTTCCAACTGTCAGCAAAAAACACAGTTGTTTTTTAGGAACCCTTAAACGAGGAATGTATATGCCTACTACTTTGCAAATACCGCTACAAATTAGCACGCGCGAACAAATTAAACAGACCTGGGCATTCGCCAAACTAGCCCCTAAAAACAAAACATACAAACGCCGTCCACCAACTCGGTACAGCATTATTACGTCATGCTCTAGACAAGCCAAGCTGCTTGGCGTACACGCCGGCATGCGCTACCACGAAGCAAAACTATTAGTACCTGGTATCAAAATTCTAGTAATCGGAGGCGGCAATGTATGACCCAATCGACAAAACAATATCAGTGGCAGCAATATTTGGAAACACCTATAAAGCTATCAAGCCCTTCCGTTTACGATGGCAAGGCGAGATTTATACGATCAGCAAAGTTATCTACCGTCATAAATACCGCGATGATTCGGGTACTGTATACGTTTTCTCGGCTACGGACGAATTAAGAAACTACTTCGAAATTTTAGTAGCGGCCTGTGATATTCGTTGGATGCTTGGCAGAGCGGAGGGTGCAACGTCCGCGCCCGAGTAATCTCGGCTGTGATTGCCAGGCTATACGCCAATATCAGCAGCTCGGCGGCTGGTCCAGAATTAGCTGCCTAATTTGCGGAACAGATTTGCCCGTTAATACAGCTGGATAGTCGTCGCGCTGCTGCACGGCAACAACCTTACAACCAAGCACAACGCCATCTTTTACCTGATTAGGGGTAATCGTGGCGAGTGCTTGGTTTAATTTATGCTTGTTGGTGTCTTGCTCGCGGCGCACCATAAGTAAGTTACCGACTAATACTGTCACAATAAGCAGAGCCAGCAGTATAAGTCGCTTCATAGCCTTAAGTATAACTCACCGGAGTGTGCCAGTGGCACACGAGTACTTGCAATACAGATTGGCCCCATAGTACAAAACTGTTTGCCAACCCCGTCATTCCGGACTTGATCCTGAACATGCCGGTGGCATGTGAGCAATCCCGGCTGTGATTGACCTTACATCACAAACTGTTTGGCAACACTGTCATCCTGAACTTGGGCTCAGCATCCTCGTCATTCCCGCGAAGGCGGGAATCCAGTAATAGAGCATTCCTTCTTCTTTC
>CAYSOP010000008.1:0-43951 GCA_964432725.1 uncultured Candidatus Saccharibacteria bacterium
GAGCTTTCACGATATAACGGTCAACATGCAAAAAACGAAGCGCAGGTGGCGCCTCGTCTTTACTGATGTTGGTAAGGATTACGACACGCACATCGCTGCCCCACTCCTTAGAACGCAAGTGGGCGAGCATTTCTGACCCACTCATTATTGGCATTAACAGGTCCAACAGCACTATGTCGGGGCGCCAGACTTCTATAACCGCTAGACCCTCTTGGCCATTACCGGCAATCTGTACGTCAAAACCGGCACGTTCCAGCTTAAGTTTGTAGAGGAACTGCAAATCGTGATCATCCTCGACTACGACTGCTTTAACGGGTAATGGCATAAATAAACAGAGCCCAAGCTTTTATGTTGATAAGCGCTAGTATCAGTAGTACCACAATCGGTTCTGAAGCCGCAAGTTACCCTGAATGATCCCTGTTATTTTAGGAACCTTGACATAACAACATTATATTTTATAGTTGACATTTCTAGTCTCACGTAGTAAGATGTAGTTAATCTTTCGCAAGAAGGACCAAGATCATTAGAAGACCAAAAACGACACCCTATCAGTGGTGTCGTTTTTTGTCTTAAATAGGGAGCTTTAATAAGATGCAAATCCACGTTGGTACCGGTATCGGTACTGGCCCCACTACACTCGCTGCTTTCGACTCTGCCCTCAATGATGTTGGCATAGCAAACTATAATTTATTGCGATTAAGTTCGGTTATTCCACCTAAAACAGACATTGTAGTACATGACGATCGTATCAGTCGTAAGTTGCCTGGCACATGGGGCGATCGCCTATATGTTGTAATGGCTGAAATGCGCGTCGATAAACCCAACGAGGAAGCTTGGGCAGGTATTGGTTGGGTACAAGACAAAGAAGGCGGACATGGCCTGTTCGTAGAGCACGAGGGTCATAGCGAAGAAGCGGTGCGCCGCGATATTCGGCAAAGCCTCGAAGCTTTAATGGCGACTCGTAATATAGACCTTGGTCCAATACATATGAAAGTAGTTGGCCGCATATGCACTCATCAGCCAGTATGCGCTATGGTTGCCGCTGTATACCAGGCGAGCGATTGGGACAATAACGCGAGGCATACGGAGTAGTTATGAGTATTACCCCTAACGCTGAGCGTCCGAGTGGGGAACTATTATACGACACGTTAGAACGTGAGAATTGGGCCCCGTGGCTTAGATTTGATGTTAATCAACTTAATCAACAGGCACATGTTTTCCCCGAAGGTCAGATTGTACTCGGTGAAGCCGGTGAGCCTGATATTATGCTGGCAGCTAACAGAGTTAACTGGGATGGACAGCGCACGACATTGCCTAGCTGGGACGCTATTGCAGGTACAGAATACACATTTGAGGACACCTACCAGCCTAGTGGCAATACATTCGTACTGATGTCCATGAGCGCTCGTAAAGAAGCGAAGGGCCACGGCCTGTCACAACGTGTATTCGATCGGGTGCGAGCGGTAGCTAACGACCAGGGGATGGAACATATTATTGGTGATTTCCGCCCTAGTGGTTTTGGCGCCCACAAGGCCGAAACCGGTGACCTGAACTTTATGAAGTACATAGCCGCTACGCGCGATGATGGTCTGCCGCAAGATCCGTGGCTGCGCGCTGTAAAGCGGCAGGGGACGGAATTATTGCAAGTCGACCGGCGCGCTATGGTAATCAGCGCTGATGTCGCACAAGTAGAAGCATGGGCTCAGGAGCATAAACCCGAAGCCTGGCAAGAAGTAACCGACCCAGAACAGGCCGCGTACCTCTTGGATTGGCACGAACCATTGCAAGATTTAGAGCAGGTAGACCAAATACTAGAGTGCGGCGAAACCGGTACATGGTATATGGACCGCGAAAACGGCAAAGCTGTATACATCGAAAGTAATGTGTGGGGCGAAGTGCCGCTAGAAGCGTCGGACCATAACAAAACGCCGTCACCATATAATTATAATCTTTCGCCCGTAGAGTATAGACGGGTCGAAAGCCAGCTAGTGGCATCTGTTAAAGCGCAAAACGACAAACCAGACGTGTACGCTGCCTGGATCGCCCCTAGTCATCCCTACGCTAATGCGTTACGCACGCAAGAAGCGAACTATTTTCCCGAGATACCCCAATTAGTGGACGACTCTATAGAGGAACAATCGTTATTTTATGCACTTATTGACACAAGAAACGGCGAAGACCGCATTATTCACGGTGCACGACTTTCGGGGTTGGCATTATCGCCGGAAGGCGAAGAGCCGACGGTTAACCAAGAGACGCCTGGCTTTATTGTTATCAATGAACTTATGCACAGTGGTCGTATTACCGAAGAAGAGTTTGCAACCTATTGTGAGCACAACCGTATTACAATAACCGATTCATTTAGCGTAGAGACTAACTTTAGGGTAGGGGACAGAGCACCTCACCGAAACGGCGTTAGAATACCGGACATTGCGTATATTGCCTTTAATGGCATCTTGGAAGAAAGTGGCTTTCGAGATACGGGCCGTGTCTTCGCTTCTATAAACAGGGCTAGCCGTGTATCGTTCCGTACAGCCGGCATGGAATATGCCGAAATTCCAATACACCCCAATCCTGACGACGCTGATCAAAAATATGATCTCGTATCCATACCCTTTGCCCCTTCATTGAAACAGCTAGCATCCTCACTAGGCGGGCTTGCAACGGTCGAGCAAATGAAGTTTGCGTAAGCATCTGCTATCTACGCTGCTATAATCAGGAGTAATGACGCTTATAGTTCCGATTCTGATAGTGCTGGCGCTGCTACAGTTATTAATTGGCATCAGTATACTGTTTCAAAGTCGTAAGTCTAAGCAAACGCACCAGAAGATATTTGTCGTTTTGCTGACCGTGTTATTCTTCTGGACTATTGCGAGCATGCTGCTTGTATATGTAGATAGCGATGCTACGGCACTAAATATCGGCTATTTTAATATCGTCAATGCCATAAGTTACTTCGTCGGTGCCGCCACTATAGTACTGGTCTATCTGTTCGGTCTTTATTATCCGGTTCACCGCACTCTAAGCCGGTATCGCAGAATTGTACTAGCCACAGGCACTGCAATAACCCTACTTGCGCCCTTCCCATTCGTAAGTGGAGCTTTTACTTTTAACAGCGGCACGTTAGCGTACCATTACGGTTCGCTATCGTTACTTTTTGTCGTGTATGCGTTAGTTGTGCTTATATCTTTGTTTGCAGACTCGGTATTACTGTATCGTTCGGCGGTTGAAAGAGGTTTAAAATTACAGGCTACAACAGTTTTGCTGGGTTTAACGTTTACCGTTGTGCACGCATTGGTATTCCTTATTGTATTACCTTCAGCCGTTGGTAATAACCCGATATTTTACGGTGTCGGCTATCTTGCGCCGTACTATTACACAGGCTTAACGGCGTATAGCCTGTTACGTCAAGGTTTATTCGATGTACGGACCGCTATTATCCGTTCGGTGGCATATGTTGCCTCCCTTACGGCAATGGCAGTATCTGCAGGAATCGTCTTGTTGTTGCTTTCGTTTTTCTTCTTCGGGGGTGGTATCGAAATGCGCCAAGCTTTTATTCTTTCGGCAGCTGGGGCGGCGCTGGCCATCTTATTTCAACCGTTTGTGAGAGTCTTTAACAGGTTCACCAGCCGTTTGTTCTACAGAGATGCATATAGCCCGCAGACTTTCATTGACGAGTTGAATAAAATACTCGTTTCGACTATTCAGCTTGAGGAAATTGTAGAGCAGTCATCCGCCCTGATTGCCGCTACTATGCGTACCGATCTTTGCGTGTTTAGCTTGTATGCAAGTAGTGGCCGTCCGGTTATGGTGGGCAAGGTCCATAAAGATTTAAATGGTCACGAGCGTACGATGATGAAGGACTACTTTATGCATTCCTCGGAGCAGTTTATTCTGGTGAGCGAACTTGACCACGATAATCAGGCGCTTAAGAAGATGTTAGAGGTCAAAGGGGTGGATTTTGTCATACCACTTATAGATAAAAAGCATGACGCCGAGATTATGGGATTTATTATGTTGGCAGAGAAGAAGAGCGGCAGCCTCTATAACCGCCAGGATATTAGAATACTCACGATTGTAGCAAATGAACTCGTCATTGCAATCCAAAATGCATTAAGGTTTAAGGAGATCCAATCATTCAACCTTACTCTGCAGCAAAAAGTCGATGACGCGACCCGTTTACTGCGCCATAGTAACGAAAAACTCCGCAAACTAGACGAAACCAAAGACGACTTTATTAGTATGGCCTCGCACCAGCTGCGTACGCCGCTTACCTCTGTTAAGGGTTATGTCAGTATGGTGCTTGACGGCGATGCAGGTAAGATTACCGCCTTGCAGCGCAAACTATTAAGCCAGTCGTTTATTAGCTCGCAGCGTATGGTGTACCTTATTTCTGACCTGCTAAATGTGTCACGGCTGCGTACCGGCAAATTTATTATAGAATCGCTGCCAACTAACCTAGCCAGGGTTATTCAAGAAGAGATCGAGCAGTTGGGCGACACCGCAAAAGGCCGTGGCTTAGAACTAACGTTCCATAAGCCAGAACATTTTCCGACGCTTATGCTAGACGAAACCAAAATGCGCCAAGTTATTATGAACTTTGTAGATAACGCCGTGTATTACACGCCAACCGGCGGCCACATAGATGTATACCTGGTAGATAGGCCTAACAGCATAGAATTTACCGTGGTCGACGACGGCATTGGCGTACCGCGGCAAGATCAGCACCACTTGTTTACTAAGTTTTTCCGCGCCCACAACGCCAAGCGTGCCCGCCCGGATGGCACAGGCCTGGGCTTGTTTATGGCTAAAAAGGTAGTAGTAGCCCAGGGCGGAGCGGTCATTTTTAAGAGCCAAGAGGGTAAGGGCAGTACCTTTGGCTTTACATTCGCCAAAGCCAAGCTATTACCTCCTGAAAAAGCCAAGCCGAATGCTGCTCCCGCCGTCCGGGCTTAATAGCCTACCAGTTTTGCTGGTTGCTCTCGTCGCCGCCTACTTTGCGGCCAGCTGGTTTAGCCTGTAGGGCTTCTTGCTGTTCTGTAGATAGCGTGGCATGTGTCGCGTCGATATTGGCTACCACCTGTTCAAAGGCTACATGTAATGTTTCGTCACCGGGTAAGGCTTCTGGTAGTTGTTCTAGTGTTTGCATGGATCTATCCCCCCATTCCATTAAGTTTTAACTAGCAATGCTTATGGTACAAGGACGTTATTATTCAGTGCAAGCGAAATATTTTTTTCTATATTGAGCCATTGGTAAATCAAATATAACTGTCCGTTTGGGTCTGGACCAGCAGTTTGCAGGTGCGTATACATGGCTGCTAGCGTAGGCATATCTGCAATGCCGAGTCGATCTGTAATACTATGGTTAATCGCATCCTTAATCAGTAGGGCAGTATGCTCCTTGGTCATAAGTTCCGAGAAATAAGTGTGGAAATGTTCGTTGTCGCCCAAGTAAAGTTCTGTAGGAAACTGCGATGCCTGATAATATGCTCGCAAGATATTTTTATTATCGCGGTGTTGGACCGGCAACGTGCGTACGTAATGTGCGAGCGCCACATCGTTAAAGGGGCTTACCGGCCACATGTCGTATTCTAGGTATTTATTTGTCCGGTCAACATATTCGTAGGCTGTATTTGAGGATAGTAACGTCGGTCGAGGATTCAAATCCGGGCTTATAACCCGCGTTCCTGCAAATGGCGCGCGTAATTCAGTAGCTACGCTGTTAAAGTCAAACCGTTGGCGATCAGGAATATGCTCAAAAAGCTGGTCGCCCCCTAGGCCGGTAACTATAGTCCGTACGCCACGCTCATGCATTTTTGCTAGTGCGGGATTATACGTTTCGCCGTAAATGTGGTGCCCGCTATGTATGTACATACGGTCGTTATCGGCGGTAAGCCGAGGCATTAGGTCGTGCTGGGCGTCTAGAAATATCGGCAAAACACTGATACGCGCGGCAGCCTGAATGGCCTCAATTTTTTGTATCTGCCGTTCTCGCTGGGCGTCGTCCATAATAAAGCTGTAGCCAATAAGATCGGGCAGTGCGCGAGTTTGCCCTAGGTACAGTGGCAGCAAGCTGGAATCCAGGCCGCCGCTGACCTCCATTGCAAATGCCGTGTCGGTTAAGCGTGTTTTATAAAAGCGGTCCATCGACTGGTGGAGTATGCGCGAAAATTGCCTGGCATCGGCAGACTCAGGCGGTGGCACCGGTTGCTCCGCTTTTCGTACTGTTACTGTGCCCTCGGCAAACACAAGCACCTCTCGTTCGGCCAGCACGCGTACTTCCTTAAAAAGAGTGGTTGGTGTATCCAGAAATCGGTGCAGGGTGTAGCCTATATGTTCGTAGTTGAGTGTTAGTGTGCGTAATGCGCTACAAGCGTCGTGGAAGTCGTTACTGACAATAAAAGTTTCGCCGTCATACGCATAAAACAGGGGCAGTGTGCACAGGACATCCCGTTCAATGCGCACTGCGCCGTCAGGGCTGAGTGCAATGTGTAAAAATTCATCCCTGATAGTAGTGCTGGCTTGGCCGTAGCCCATATCGACTATTCCGCTGGGTTGTTGGGTGCAATAGGTGGTGGGGTAATCGGGGCGGATACGCAGCTTGGCGCACACGCTATCGCTAGCGTAGACCTCGTAAAACCCATTTTTATGCCGGATTGACCGTGACGACTGTTCTAGATGTGGGTTGATTTTTATTTGGCAAAACACTCAAAAATTATACTACTATCTGGCCAGGGCGTAGTAATTATTACCGCTGATGAGCAGTGTAAAAACCTCTGCAATTACACCGCATAAGTGGTACAATGCAAGGCATGGAAACAGCAGAGTTACGCGCAAACCAGTTACAAGACCCATTCGGTCTAAACCAAGCAGCACTTTTTAACGCTGTTGAAGACGTATTCGCCCCTAAAGATTTTAGCGCTGTTAACGAAGCCGCTTTTGGTGATGTTACCGTTAGCCCATTCGGTATTCCTGAAGCTAACGTAGCTGCCGGTGACTTCCGCGTTACTGCACCTACCGTTGCAGAAGCCGAAGCAATGCGCCTTGAAGCATCCGTACAGGGTGTTGGCAAACTCGCAGTGGCCGACTACATGGACCGCCAAGTACAGCTTGCTGCGATTGCCGAAGCCGAAGCGATTGTCCGCAATGCATTCCTCAAATCTACTGAAGCTACTAGCGACGACGAAGAACTCGTCAACGCCTAGTTCACTTACTTGCAAACACTAAACCACCCCTTAGGGTGGTTTTTATTTTATCTTTTATATAATATTTTGTGATTTATTTCACTTGAACGTACAGCATAATCTTGATAGTATGGCAAAAGAAACGAGTGGACTAACTGACGTTTGACTTAATAAACTGTTTATGGTAATATATTAGCTGAAATACAGGGAGGCTGGGATGCAGTTATTAACGAATATAGTAAAGAGTGCCTACAAAATTACACCTAAGCAGCTAGTGCTGACTGGCGTGTTTTTGCTGGCGCTTAGCGGTTCGGTAGGCCTTGGCCTAGCCGGTCGCGCAACGGGCGGTGCCGCAACAACCCGTGATTGTGACACTAACTCTATAGACCACGCCGCTTACCCAGCTGCTGGCCAATGTGGGGCCGCTGACGCAGCAGAACTTGTTGCCGACGCACGCCACAATGTTCCGAACGACCTACAGGACGTGTACGCCCACTTCGGCCTAAAGACAGCAGACTACGAAAAGTTTGCTACCGAGGCCAAGCAAGGCACGCTGTTTAAGGACGGTCATATAGAAGTAGCTGGCCAGACGGTTGCTACTGGTGCCTGGACAATGGGCCGCGAAAAGTTTAACGACCAGCGCAAAGCAATTACGGTAGCCGGTAAAACCTACTACCACAGCGCTACCCAAGACGCGTTTGCAAGCGGCACTAATTCGCTACCTGTAATGGTATGGTTTGACGGTGACGGTGTTATTAAGACCGCTATTATTAACGCCTGCGGTAACCCCGTTACTAAGATTAATAAGGTAACTCCTAAGGCTGACTGTACTGCATTGGTCGCTACCCAGCCCGACAAAACCAACAAGCCGAACACCTACCATTTTACGGCTGCAGGCGCATTTGCCGGCAACGCATCGTTTAGCCGTGTGGTATACACCTTTACCGACGACAACACTACCATTACTAAGACAAGTCTTACCGAACCCGTAGAACACACCTTTAAAAAGGACGGCGAAGTTAAGGTTACTATTTTTGCCAAGGTGCCAGGCGGTGGCGAAATGCAGTCTGCCAGTGTGGCGTTTTGTCATAAGGCTATTAAGTATGTTGCGCCAGTATTCGTATGTACGAACCTAATGGTTGCCACTATTGACCAACAACAACGCAGCTTTAGGTTTACGGTTAAAACCACTATGGACGCAACAACTACCCTTAAAAGTGTAGACTTTACGGTAGATAACCGTACTGACACCAACATTACGACCAAGGACAGCCAGGGCAATATCTTTAAGGAATACTCCTTTACCGACAACAATAGCCATACCGTAAAAGCCATTGTGTACTTTAATACTTCGGCTGGCGTGCAAAGCGTTGCCTGCCAAGCATCGGTAACGCCACAAAAGACGCCAATGTGTACGGTACCAGGCAAAGAAAACCTACCGTCTACCGACAAGAATTGTGGCTACTGTAAGCCAGGCGTACCCTTTGGTAGCGAAGCTTGTGCCGAAGTACTAGGTGCAACTCTACCTGCCACCGGCCCTAAAGAAACAAGCATATTCGGCCTTGCTGCGGGCGTAGCAGTAGCTGGTTTTGCCGGCCACAAATTGTACCTACGCCGCAAGTTTGCTAAATAAGGCGAGTACCTGTGGATAAGCGTATAGCCAGTAGTGCAACTTTGTGCTAGAATTATAGTCAATGAGCATTGACTGACCGCTCTAGAATCTCTTAAATCCCCGGACTACAAATCCGGGGATTTTTATATACGTAAGCAGTCCATATACTTGACGTAGATTGTAGACAGTGGTATTATGCTGCCGAAGATTAAGTGAGGCATATATGTCGTCTACAGTGCAGCTTGTAAAGCGTTTTTATGACTTTTCGGTTAAGGATCTAGCGCTAACCACAGTATTTGTGATTGCGCTCGCCACGTCTGTAGGCTTAGGTATTGCCAGCCGCCAGCACAGCGAGGCAAGCACCCCAGAGGCTAGTACCAGTACAACTGTTGCCACTAACAATAATGCTGCCGACCAAGGCGATGAAGACGACGACACGCCTCCGGGTTCACCGTTCCCAACCGAACCCGCACCAGAACCCGCACCAGCGCCTGCACCGGCCCCAGCGCCAACGCCTGCACCCACTCCGACTCCTGCGCCTACCCCCACTCCAGCCCCTGTAGCTATTCCTAACACCGGCCCCGGCGAAACCGCTTTTGTAGTTTTTATCGTTACCAGCTTTGTAGGCTACGTCGTCTACAGCGCTTACTTACGCAGCAAGCCACTTACCTTTGGCCAACCCCAGCTGTAAAGCTATCTAAGAACTTGTACACCTCTTCTTGAAATCCTGGATCGGTTAGGTAGTAGGCGGTTGCGCTTGTCTTTAGTGCTGGCCCGTTGCCAATATGCAGCATAATAAGCGTGTTGTTCCGAATGGTGTAATAGTCGGTAGATACTGCCGCCTCGGTTGCGAGTTGGTTTGTAGGCGAGTCGTAAGTAACTAAGCGGTTTTTGGGTGTTATAGCTTGTTTGCAATCGCGCGCTTGGGGCTTATGCACAAACGCATCGTAAGTGCGGTAACGAATAGATGTATCGGCAACCTCCCGCATGCGGGTAATGTCGCAGTGCTCGCCATCGAACTGGTATCGTTTAAGCACTTCTGCCTGACCAGTAACAACCAACGTCATAAAGGGCAGAGGCTGGCCATAGGGGCCGGTATGGGCGGCCGAGGTAGACGACACGGTAGCCTCTATTTGCCGTTGCGATTCTTTAGATAAATAGCCGGGGTAGTGGTCAAAAAAGAAGGTGCACGTGAGGCTGTCGCCCACAATAGCATTGCTATCACACGGCTTAGACGGAGACGCGACAACACCGGCAGGTATGTATTTAGGGGTCAGAAGCCAGTCGTGGGAATTGTTGCGCGTAAGGTAAGCGTTTATAAAGAACGCAGCACAGCCTACTGTTACCAGGCCAATGCCGCCAAAGAGCATAATTTTGCGCCAAGGTTTGCCGAACGGCTTTTGGCTAACGATCCTTTTTATGACCTGTGGCTGGCGGCCTGGCGTTGGGTAAATAGATGCGAATCTGTTTTTGTTTTTTGATTTAGGGTCCACGCCTAGTATTATAGCTTACAGTCAGTTGTTATGTTACCCCTGTTATGCTATAGTAAACGGGTTGATTTTGTGACTGCTCTAGGCAGCTGCAAGCTCACCGCAAGCGACAGTGGCGGCTGATGCACGACGACAATTGTGTTTTAGCAAGACGCTTCGCTAGTGACTACAAAAATATGCACTGCATATTTTTGGCCCCGTCGTCCAGCGGTTAAGACACCGGGTTTTCATCCCGGCAACCGGAGTTCGACTCTCCGCGGGGTCACCAAAGAAAAACACCCAGCAAAGCGCAAGCGAACTGGGTGTTTTTCTTTGGCTCCGCGTAGAGCCGAACTCCGGTTAACGCGGCTGCGTCGCTTGCAACCGGAGTTCGATTGTGACCGAAGCGCGCAGATGCTCGCATCGAGCACTGGAAGGAACTATATGGCAGTTCATCTGCCATACCTCCGCGGGGCTCTTTGCAGCCGACCGTAACCTCTCTCCATCAGAGGTTGCTTTTGCATTCTGGTATTATTATGTGTATGACTCAAGAAGAATGGGAAGCAAGTATTGCATGGTCAAAAGTTGTTGCTGGCTGTATCATACGACGTGATGGCAAATATCTGCTCGTTCAGGAAAAGCAGCCAAAAGTGTATGGATTATGGAATCTCCCGGCAGGACATGTAGACAAAGGCGAATCTATTGAAGCAGCAGCGGTTCGAGAAGCCAAAGAAGAGACAGATTATGATGTTGAGCTTGGAGACAAGATTGGTATCTATCACGAAACCGTTGAATCGCCCGTTCGGCATGCTTTCATGGCTACGATTATCGGTGGTGAGCTGAAAGTTCAACCAGATGAAATCCTTGATGTAAAATAGTTTAGTTTTGATGAAATCACAGCTATGAAACAGGACGGTAAGCTACGAGTCGACTGGATATATGATGCGATGAGCCGAGTTGAATCCATCAGCTACAGTAGCGCCACCGTCTAGAATGCTTATCTAAACTTAACGAAAGAATATCTGCGCATGATTGAAATAGAACGTAAATTTCGTCTGTCGCCCGACAAAAAGAAGGCTATAGAAGAAGAGGTTCAAGCAAAGTATGGTCCGATTAAGCCGGTACGCCAGACCGATGAAGTATTTTTGCAGGGTATGGATTCCTTCGCCACATTTAAGCAAGGCATGCCGATTACTCGTCTTCGTACCGCAGCTGGCGTGACCACACTTGCCTACAAGCGGCGCCTCAACGATGGCGGCGATATGCTAGAGCATGAGCTGGTCGTTAGTTCGTCCGATACCATGCGGGCAATTTTAAGTGAGATGGATTACCGCCCGGTCACTAAAGTGGATAAGATACGAATTGAAGTAAAGGTTAGTGCAATGGCGATTGCTTTGGATACTGTAGACGGGCTGGGTGACTTCCTCGAAATTGAGGTGATGGCCAAAGACGAGAGTGGCCTAGAGGCAACTGAGCATCAAATTATGGTCGCGGCTGCGGAATTCGGACTAACGGAAGCTGATTTGGAGCCGAGAAAATACGACCACATGGTGGCAGCGCTAAAGTCACGGAGGGATAGCGGCTTATTTCCAAAATGAGTCCCGGGTTGTCTACGTGGACAACCGTGACGGTAACTTGCGCCAAGCCGTACAGCATATTGATGAAACGGCTAGGGCGCGCCGCGCCGCAAATTCTTTCTAGTGTTTTCGATGAGTGGCGGAGGTTAAAGGTCAAGTTCTTCTAGCTCCGCACCAAATCGTTCCAGCCCCTCCCAAAAATGTTTCGCGTAAGGCCCCCCGCAGGCTCACAATTTCGTACCAAAGATAATTTCTCGAAGCAATGTTCACAAAAAATCCCCAACTATTCGGGGATTTTTTATTGTGCGAATGGGTTTGTGTGTAGAACTAATCTTCTTTTCTATCTTCTCGTCCATGCCAGACACGGATAATAACGACAGTGTTATCTATTAGAAAATAGCGCAGTACATAAAATCCCGATCCAAACGGAAGAAATAATTCACGTCTACCCGTGCCGTCTGCCATGGGTCGCCCAAGCCGTGGCGACTCCCCAAGTAGTGTACTACCGCGTAGGATTACTCGGGCTGCTTTTGCGGCAGCTTCATCATTCTTTTCGAATATGAAGTCATAAAGACGATCAATATCTTTAAGTGCGCGTTCGCGCCAAACTACTTTTGCTTTGGCCATGCCGTCTTCTTGCCGCTTGCAAGTTCGTTGAGCCAGGATGTTACTGTCTCGTTGTCTACGGCTTTGCCGGTCAGCATGTAGTTCTCGTATTCAGCTAAGTCTTCTGCCTTTTCACGCTCGTAGCGTTCTTCTTCGGTGAGGTATCGTTGTAAAGCTTCGCGCATTAGCCAATGCGCTGACCTGTCACGCTTTTGTGCGAGCGTCTTTAACCGTTCGTTCGTTTCATCGTCTAACTTGAGAGCTTGAGTTGTTGACATATGTAGTCCTCCTAAAATAAGTATAATAAAAACTTACACCAATGTATACCTTTATATACCAGCATCATAATCCTAGCCATTGTAATTCCGGTTCAATATATTCCCACTCACCGAATAAAGTTTCGACCTGAGTAGTCGCTAGGTTCACCAAAGAAGAATTTTTGTCGAGATCAGCCTGATTTACAGCGGTTATACCCCTGTAGAGAGGGCTGATTTTCGTACTTATAAAGTTATCGTTCTTGATGTCTAGTACGAAACCCTTCGGGAAGATGAGGCTTTGATATATCAGCTTTATGTTTAACGGGGCTTCTGCCCACTGTCCAGCGATATTTGTCATGAAGTTGAGAGCGTAGTCAATGTGCTTTTCGCTTATGGTTTGCCTCTGTTCCAAGTCTCCTAGCTGACTCGATAAATCAGCCTTCTCGGTTTCAAAATTATCAATGACCGATTGCTTGTCTTCCTCGGAAATCTTGCCACTTATAAAGCTTGTAATCGTCTTTTGGCGAATTGTGGCAATCCCTTGTAGCCTGTCTCGCATTTCCGATATATCCTGATTAATGTTACCAAGTTCTTTAAGACTCTGACGCTTGATAATTTCTTTCATCAGCTTTACGGTGCTGGGCTTTGGCTCGATGGTTTTGAGAAGCTCCTCAAACTTGGCGTGTACTGTGTCGGCCATCATAGAACCGGTGCCACGGCAGCTTATGGCAGCTGGTGTGGTGCTAGGCATTCCAATCCAAGATCATGTCATTATTACCGAGACGTCTTATTTCAGCTTCCTGGAGCAGGGCTTGATAGAAGAGTTATAAAACTGTTGCGTTCTTAGGTGTTATATTGCAATATTGTGTGAAGGATTAGAGATGAGCCAGTTTTACGAGAGACGAGAGAAGTTCGAGGACATACCTGAATTGCGGCCTTTCCCCGCCGAAGACCTTGAGGCCGTGGCCGATGAATTAGTCATGCCAGAAAACCCGAACATCCAGGCTTATTACCGAGAAGAAGATCGTAACGGTATCACGCCAGATAGTGCGGCCTTCGGTCAGTTTCAAAGAGTCAGTACCGAGCTGGGCTATACCCTGTTATTGCCACAATACTTCGCCTATGGTGTCGCTAAGCTGGTGCAACATGAAGTTGTAGACACGGACGAGCTTAAAGTGACTTCACGGGACCGTAGAGTAGTTAACGGGCAATATGCAGAAGTAAATGACCGCCTGAACGGCGAGTTTGATTTACATCTGGCCGAGGGCAAGCCATACGCAGAATTCCGGCAGAACGTCGGCAGGGTCAGTCTGCTTGATGAATATCTGAGTGATCCTGAGCTGCGGGCAATTGCCGATAGCGTATCTAGGTTTCAGATGGTGATTCGTTACAGCAACGAACGGGCCCGAACGGTTCAGCAAGAGGGTCGCCGAATCTTCTCTGTTATTACACATTCGCCACTCGATAAAAACAGTCTGACTTTAGATGTTGAAGACGCTACTGCTGAACCGACTAGTAGCCGTGCCTACAGTGATGCTGCTTTAACCGTCGAAGAGCTTACGGCACCTAAGGTTGCTGAGCTGCTTGACGGCTTCAAAGAAAAGCTCGTCCGTAGAGAGGCTGCACCGAGGACATCCGAGTTCTTGATCGCTAATACGCTGAGCGCTAAGAACATGCCTCATCACCCCGTCTTCTCGGCTATCAAGCACCAGATTGAGCCACGTATCTTCGGGCATGAAGCAGATATTGAGTTTGATCCAATGGACTTGCTGTATCAGGTTTCATTCCGGCTTACCTGCTACGAGCTGGGTGAAATCTTCTCGAATTACCGTGGCGGCTACATCGAGCCGGATGCGCGAATGGCGGCCGGCATGACTGCTTTGCAGGATTACAACTTAGTACGGCAGTTTACCGGCGCTAAGTGGGGTGACTACACGCTGAATAGCGAGCTGATTGATGGCTTGGTCGAGGAACAGTTGTTGCTGGCTAATGAGCGATACCAACAGACAAACACCGACGTTAGTGAAGTACTTGGCCGCCGTGGTATCTTAGGACAAGACGGCTGGTACATCATCAACGACGAGGGGCGGATATTCTGTACTCACGATGACGAGGATGGTGTCATTGAAGTTAATTTCCGTGAGATCGAGCCGGAACTGGCCCGTGACTATCATGCGACCTATCATTACATTCATGCACCACGAGCAACACGTTCCTTCGGGTTGTTCCTGGAAGGCTCCGATACTCCATTTACTATTGCCGGTGTCGATGAGGTAGACCGTGATTACAAGAAAGAAGCGTTGCTGTTGCTTGGCTATGACTACGAGAACTGCGTAGACTTTACTCGTTTGTATAGTCTGCCGGGTGCGCCTAAGTTGGCATCCAGCACTATCTCTAGAATGATCAAGCAGCAGTTGCTCGGTGAACGTCCGAATATGCAAGCGGCTATTTCTACATTCATGCCTACTTACGCAAACAGCAACTCGATGTTTGCTTGTGGCTTTGACAAAGTATTTCTTCTCAAGCGCAATCGCCATAACTTCGCTGAACGGACAGATTTAGGCGAGGATATATATGAACAGCTCACTAATCGTCGGGCTGGCGAACAGCAAGTGATTACCAACAAGCAAATCTTGCTGCCGACGGTTGAGCTTTTGTCGGAAATGAAGAAGCCACGCTTCAAGCCGTATGTAGACATCAACAAATCTATGATGATCAGGTCTGACTCGAAGTGAGCCGAAAAATCCTCTTGGTTACAGGCGTTTCGGCCAGCGGCAAGGACTATTTACTAGAGCGGGCTAAACATCACGAACCGAGGCTTGGTGCGGAGATTCCAATTGTCAGCATGGGTAGCGCCATTTTGTCGAAGCTTACTCAGCTTGGCGGCGACTCTGTCGATAGAGATAAGATGAAGCATGCGGTGACTAACGATGTTATGCGGGGCGTAGTGCGTAGTATTGTCTCCGATCTGGTGACTGCTCATCTGGCTGCTGTTTTGAATGGTCATATTACATACCGGCAGCAAGGAGAGCTAGTATCAAACCCTGACATTGACGCAGAGATCGGTCCGGCGGCTTATGCGGTCGTAGTCGCCAACCCTAGCGATATCGTTGAATGGCGAGCGTCTGATGCAAGCCGTCGCCGGGAACCAGAGTCAGCCGATGATATTGCATACCATCAAGATTTCACGGTTCAGACCGCTGAAAGGATGGCCGTATTGCTTGGCGCTCAATGCCAGATCATTGAAAATAATTTAGGGGATACCGACGTATCCTCGCTAACACTTGCTACAATGGTAACTGAAATATGTCCCAGATAGCTATAGCCTCTACTAACCCCCATAAAATTGGCAAGATTAAAGAAATCCTTGACCCACATTTTGATGATGTTAAATCCCTCTTGGATTTTCCTGATATTGAGCCTGTCGAAGAAAACGGCGAGACGTTCGCCGAGAACGCCAAGCTAAAGGCCCTAGATTTGTCAAAGCAGTTGCATACTTTGGTAATTGCGACTGATGCCGGAGCTAACATTCCGGCTCTAGGAGACTCGTGGAACATTTTGCATACGCGCCGGTTCATTGGTGAGAATAAGACCGATAAAGATCGTGTTCATAAAATGTTGGAAATGATGCACGGTAAGACTGACCGTCGTATTTGGTTTACAGAGGCTTATGCACTATGCAAAGATGGCGAAACATTGCTCGAATTTGAAATTGATAGTCCAGTCGGGCGCATCAAAGAGGCATGGGACGGCCGGATGAAGCCGGGAGCATGGCTGTTGTCGTTATGGCACCTTCCTAACCGTAATAAGGACTTCTTTGATCTGACACCAGAAGAAATGAAAGAAGAAGAGAATACTTGGGCTGCGCTTAAAGAAAAGCTAGATACTTATTTCCAACCGGACAAACAATAGGTTTCTAACGTTTTAAGCTGTCTTTTGGTGTGGATATTGCTCCCAAGCAGCCCGTTCCAACGCAGTATTTCGCCGACCATAGACTTATAAATTGGGTGGCTTAGGTTCACCAAAGAAAAACACTCAGCAAAGCGCAAGCAAGCTGGGTGTTTTTCTTTGGCCCTGTGTAGAGGCGAACTCCGGTTGCGAGCGGCGCTAGCCGCGTAAACCGGAGTTCGATAGCTAGGAGCACGCACAGGAGCTCGCTCCGAGCATGCGACAACGATATATACGCGAAGGCGCTATACTCTCCGCGGACCTACGCAAGATTGTCGATCACTTTACTCATGCATGTAAGATGTTAAGATTGGGAAAGCATGTCTACGCCCGAATCTTTTGCAGCCGATATTGCCCCCTACGTTACGCCGGCTTACTGGAATGGGCACTACCTGGGCGATAACGATGCCCAGCCGCCACCCGACAAGCCCGTTGTTAAAGCGTCCTACGAGACCGCACTGCAATTGACCGGTCTATTGTCGCGGCTTGGGCATCAAATTAATTGCACCCGGCTCAACCCTGGTGAAACGTTTGATCCAACTGAACATCAGCCCGGGACGGTTATCTTATACCGTGAAGAGACGTTGGGCAAACGTCCGCCGCGCGCGAGTTTAGACGATATACCGCCAAGCCAGGATGCAGCCACCATGCATACTGGTCTGGCTCATGTCGTTGGCGAGCACACCACCGATATCGATTTACATGATGATACTCTAGGCTATTTTAGTCAGTTGCGCTGGGGCCTTGTCACTGATTATGCGCCCGACCAGCGCCTACACAGTACTACTGCAAAGCGAATAGTAAGAACTGCTAATGGGTATAGACCGGTGCTTATCCCGCGGGTGGACAAAGAATTTTATTTGCCCATGCAGAATACGCTGCCCCTAGAAGTAGGTAGCGTGCGCCATAATATTTCTGTAGGCACAGTTGCAGACGCCGGTGAAGCTTTGCGCCGTGTAACAGCACTTGAGATTTGTGAGATTGCCCAAAAGTCCCGAAGCCGTAAACATGTGCTTGATTTAGGCGGGCTGGTGCGTCGTTTTGTGGAAGGCACCTAAGCAAACGCACGCCTTCTGAATAGATATGGAGACACGCTGAATCGTGCCCCTATTAAATCAGTTTAATTCTCTATACTATGCTTCTATGAGCTTACTATTCTTAACGTATGGGCCTACGCATAGCGGGAAAACGACATTCGGGGAAAAATTACGTGATCATTTAGGTGAGTCGGCGAAATTTATTCATATCGATAATGACGTTGTCGATGAATTTGTAAAAGAAAACTATAACAACCTCAGAACCGATGCAAAAGTCCTTGCTAGACGGACCCCGCGCGATCCCGACCTGCGCTTACGTATACCTCAGCTTATAGCGGGCTATGCACTAAGGGAGGGGTATAGCGTTATCGCCACAGCGGCCCATCCAAAGCATGTAATACGGCAGTCGTATTACGAAATCGCTAAGAGAAATGATGCCCAGGTTGTTTTATTAATCTTTAGAATAAACGATACACAAGCCGCCCAACGTATCGAAGGCAATGCCAGGAGTACGGATATTCTGGACATTAGCCCTCACGGTGCGACGCATTTTCAGGAATTGTTCGAGAAACAAAAAGGCATTTTAGAAGAACCTTCCGATGAAGAGAAACAGGCATGCTTTAAAGTATTTGAGGTGACAGAAAGTAATTCCGTTGAAGTTCTTGAACGCATAGCACGTTTGGTGTGACGACTAATCGGCGTTCGATTAGTTGCTCGGCTTATTAAAGAGTGTTCTAATTGTATGACCAAAAAACTATTGGCAGATTACCAAATTCCTATTGAGCTGCTTTTACTTTTGCTGTGCCCCCATATATATTGCGGTGGCGGCAATTAAACTCTCGAGATAGACGGTTGTATTAAGGGAGGGACGTCCAAACATACTCATATCTATAACGGCCTCACCTTTAGTATTGCCAGCGGCAATACTTGTCGTGTCACTTCGAAGGTGCGCAGTGTATATCGTAACTGGAGCTGCATGCGTGAGGTGTCTCGATTTAAAACCGGTGATACGTCCATTGGGTGGTTCGGGCGGGTATTCCTGTGTGATCTGGACAGGGCGGAGCGGAAGGCCTTCTTCGCCAACATCGCCATTGGTGTGCATGATAGCGAGCGCCGCACCAAGATCCATAATGCTACCATACGCTTCGGAAGTGGAAGGTGGCGTACTTATGAGGTTATGTTTTTGCCACGAACTACTCCGTGCCGGATTGCCCCCTGCTAGAATGGCTGCCGCGTTTGATCTTACGCCGGCATACGTCGTAAAGGTCATACCTGGACCATCAGGAGATGAGGTAACGCCCGCCTCTACCAATGACCAATATCTTCCGTTGTGTGTCTGGAATAATGCAACGGCATCAATTTTGGTATCTGATACAGTGCCTATGACCGGGCGACGGCGTAGATTAGTAAAGAGTGTCCGTTCAACCCCGGCGGGTCTGGGGACGACAAAATTGTCTAAAAAATTATTGCTCCTATTTGCAGCAGGTACGTATTCTGTATCTGGCGATTTTTTCATCTGCAATGATTTTATACCATACTTGTGAATTAAGCTTCATGATGCACGTTCTTTTGATTTATAAAACTTTGGGATATGGGTATGAGCAGACTACCTAAACTCTCCCAAGCGCGCATTCCACCTGGCGCTGTTCCACGGTAACTCACGTAGGCCGATTATACAGTTTTGACTACAGTTAGCCCGTGCGTTGTTTCAAACGAGAAACACTTGATAGGTAACTTTTGCTATCATGCAGTTATGGATTACGCCGCATGGGCACAGAAAAATAAGAAACAAATTGCTAGAGAATTCGTACGGAAGATTGATCATGAGTCAGCAGAAGAGCCAAGCGGTATTTTTATGGCAGGATTACCAGGGGCAGGTAAGACGGAATTTACAGTCGAACTTATTAAAAGCTTTGATCCAGAACCTTTACGTATAGATATGGATGAGATTGCTCAAATGGTCCAGGGATACAGACCCGAAATTGCTGATAAGTTTCGTGGTGGAGCATCGATTATTATGAGTCGTGTATATGATGAAGTTGTTAAGAAGAATATAGACTTCGTATTTGACGGCACTTTTTCCTCTGCAGGAGCTGATGCAAATCTCTCTCGTGCTCTTTCTCATGGATATAAAGTCAAAGTTTATTACATACATCAGCTACCCGAAATAGCATGGCAATTTACCAAAGATCGTGAGTTGGTTGAACATCGGGCAATCGACAAAGAAGGTTTTATTGCGACTTACTTTAAGCTCAAAGAAAACTTACAGCAATTGTGCAAAGCACACAAAGATGTTACAATAAGTTTAATAGTGAAGGATTCGCAAAATAGGGTAGGTATGCGCAAGGAAAATGTGAACGCTGGCCTATTTGAAGAATTGCCCAATTTTTTAACAGAAGACCAATTAAGGGCTGCTATACTTTAAACATATGAGTATCAAAGAATTATTCGCACCAAAAAAGATCAAGATAAGTGATGTAGTTTCGCCTACTCCTTCTCGTGCAGCATCTAGAGTTTTAGAACAGGCAATGAAGCGCGCAAGTAATGATCAAAAAGCTGTAAGTGATAAGGCCGCAGGCCTGCGTACGCAATAGCGGTTCTTGCTGCAAAAAACAGCTCAATAGGAGCTGTTTTTTTGTTGGCCGTATAGTTAACTCTGCCCTCGGGACGTAGGGCTTACCAAAGAAAAGTCCGGTAATTTGCAGGCTAAGATCCGCCCGCACGTAGACTCTTTGGCCGCTCAGCAGTGATAATCGGCTTGTCCATGGTATAAGCGATGCCTGCGGCGGCCAGCCGATCGAAGGCAGCGCCCGGCAGAATGGTTGCGCTCCATCGCCGTTCGCCAATATGGCTCAAACCGCTAATGAGCTTATTTGTTTGAGTTTCTACGATTAGGCTGAATGCATAGACAGCTCCATAGGCCACGTAGAACCAGCTATTGTGGGGCATGATAACATCATGCAGTGTTACAAAAGCCATAGCTGGTGCGTTTACACCGAGAGCTATATCTCCCGCAATCGTTTTGTCCATTATTTGGCCGCCATGCTTTGCTTGTTCCCAAATACCACGGCGGAGGGATCGGTCGAGCTCGGCGGCATATGCCTCTTCGCGCGTAATACCAAAGCGTTGCTGGCGCTCGCCTACGCGCTGTACAATGACCGATTTGTTGATGTTGATGCGAGCTTCGGGCCATTCATAATTTGGAAGTACCTTGGGCCGCCCCTTTTTATGTGACGTACTTAATTCCGTTTGCCTATGTTCACGCTGCGGCAGTAGCTTACCGCCTATTGCGCTAAGAGATTCGCCGCTGCTGCTAAAGCCTGCCACGGTGTGTCGTGTATCGTCTTTTTGTGATGGCTCTTCAAACGTAGTAGCGGCATCTACTCCAAGAACGGCACTGCCAAGGCCAGCGATTCGCAACTGGCGTCGGGCAGCCGTTTGGTCGATCCACAGTTTGGAAAAATCAGCCTTGTCACTACCAAAGTTGAGTGCAAGCGCTAGCGGGTGCTCAGGGGTAGGTGTAATGCCCGCGTCCCTGTAGTTTTGGTAGGCTCTTTCCATAGCTCTGGGGATTTTAACAGATTGCCAGGGCCTGCACTAGCTAGAGGACTGCTAGCTAGTTAAACGGTTGGTAATAAAATGGTCCCGGCTGTTACCTATGTTAGTTGCGTAACCCAACAAAGAGTGCTCTAATTGTTGTATGTCTGCCCGTAAAGATAGCAGTGCTAACCTGATGCTTATAGGCTGCGGTCCACATGCTGAGCGAACCTACCTGCCAGCTCTGAATGCGTTCGCCAAGCAGATGCCCGTCAAACTTTGTTGCGTGGTTGAGCTGGAAGGCACGAAGACTTTGGAACGTGTTAAGCGCGCCGGCTGGCAGCAAAACGAAAATCTAGAGGTTATTACTACTGCGGCTTTCACCCACGACCTGTATCTTCCGGCGCAACTGAAGCAGAAGCTCGACAGGGCGGTTGAGTATTACGGGATAAACGGCGTTATTATTGCGACCGAGCCACGGGCGCATATGCAGTATGCGTTGTGGGCCGCCCAACGGGGCCTGCACATACTGATGGACAAGCCTATTTCTACATACACAGATGTGATAAATTCTGCCGATCAGGCTGCAAAACTAGAGCGCGACCAGCAACTCCTGAACGAAGCGCGCCAGGCCGGCAAGGCTTTGCTAATAAATGCCGAACGCCGCTACCGGCCCGATTTTCGGTATGTGCTTGAGGCAGTAAACGAAGTGGCTGCGCAATATGGTATTCCAGTAACCTCTATGCAAAGCATTCATACCGACGGTCAATGGCGGCTGCCGCACGAAATACTGACCGAAGATTACCATGGCTACAATGCCGGCTACGGCAAAATATCACATGGCGGCTACCACATTGCCGACATTGTAAGCCAAGTAGTATTGGGGTCGTTTGCCAGCGCAAAGAAATCATTTGACCAAGTGGGCGTATACACCAAGACCCTTCGGCCACGCGGTTTGCTATTGCAACAGACCAAGGAAGATTACCATAAGGTTTTCGGTGACGAGTACTTGCAAGTCAATCCGTATAGCGACGAAGAACTGGCGGAACGTTCGCCACTTTTGGCGAGGTAGACGCCTCTTCTATAGTGACCTTGTACTCTCAGAAGGAAGTACTCTGCCAGCTAACCATGAATATGATCCACAATAGCTTTAGCCGCCGAAGTTCGCTGCACATGAATCACGACCTGTACAACGGGAATGGCCGTGTGCGGCACGAGCAATACAACATCGAACAAGGGCCGTACCAAAATATCCAAATTCACGCCTACCACACCGACCAGGAACGCCTGACTAACGGCCCGGGCGATGACGAGCTTGGCGGTAATGAGCATTTTGATATCTACATTTTTCGCAACAGCAAGGTAATCGGCGGCGAGCCACTCAAGGTTATCCGAAGCAGAGACCTGGCAATGGCAGGCGGCTACAACCCAGACAAGGTGCTTATTGAACAAGCAAAGTGGGAGGTGGTGCGTGACTTTATTGACATAATTCTGGGCCGGCGCATGCCAAAAGATTCGTATTCAGATATTGCCAGCCATGCGCTAACGGCTAAATTTTTGTCTCTTATGTACCGCAGTGCAATAAAAGGCAATGAGGTGCGCTCGCGCGCTATGCCCGCGCGCAGAACGCCCCGCCTGATACCTGCCGATAGTATGACGCTACGACCGCACATCCGTATTATGGGTGCGGCTCGCACCGGTAAAACTACACTTATAGAGGCACTCAAACGGCTAGAACCAGATATGATAGCCATCGGCCATACTGCCGGCTATGTCTACGAGTGGCTACAGGCGGAAGATATTGGCGATGTTGGTCATGTGCAACTTGGCCAATCCAGGCGACGCGAGGAAATCTTTATGCAAGTGAACGAGCACGAAGCAAAGATAGTCAACGATATTCTGCCCCATCATCCCGTGGTAGCCGTGCGTGGTCGTGCTGATACCCTTATAACGCACGCTGCGTTCCAAGGTAAACGCATGCCACGAAATCTAAACACACTTATGCCGAAAGGTATGCGCCCCGATATACTAGTTATCCTGACGGCATCGAGCAAAGTTATCGAAGCCCGGCTACCTGAGCGCAACCAACCAAAAACAGCCATGAACAGCCTTACCTTTCATAATCGCTGTCAGGAAATGTATATGGACTTGGCGGGAATAACGGCTAAGTCCATACCCACGTTCGTACTAGATACGTCTAACCCAGATAAAACGCCCGATGAGCTGGCTGCGGCAATACGTACGATGTCTATGTCGTAGGCGCGCAATTCTACCCCCAAGCGCAGCCGTGTGTGCCGCAGTGGACTGGACTCGCGCAACCGCCAGGTCTTCCACATGCAACTGCAACTGATCGAGAACCTAAGTCCGCTACCACGCTATTTGTAGGGGAAATTTGTTCGGGGTCACTGTTTTGTGTATCAGGAGGGGCGGAAGAATCGGGAGTGTATAATCCCTCTGTTTCTAATGTTGATTGTACGCTCTCCTGTAGCGAGCCGTCCTCCACTCCAAGTTGTAGTAATGTAAGAGCCTCACCCATGTTTTTATTCCCCTTATGCTTATGATACTTAGTTTAGGGGGATCGTCGGATGTTGTCCAGATCGTTTTTGGCCAGGAATTAAGGTTATAATGTTCCCTAGCCAACAGGGAGTACTTAAAATGCTTATGTTACATATACAAATTTACCGCGATGTAGATTACACTAAAATGAGGTAAAAAAAAGGGGGGAACATGGCAGAATTTTTGGAAAATGTGCCTACGAATAGAACACAGGAAGCCAGTGTTGCAGTAGGATCTTTGGTATTTTCAACCGGCCCAGATGGCCGCTTAAGGACTCCATTTATAACCGAACGCGTAGGCGCAGTAGACAAGGTAACACTTGGCCACGTAGGCAATGCCCGGGAAGTGATAGGCAGCGGCAAAGTGCAGCATACTATATATGCGCCCTTCGAAGGCTTAGCTACTCTCGGTATATAACATATGCCAGTTCCGTTCGGCGCGCCGGAGTTACGAGGGGCATTCGGACGGCCTAATCACCCCACTCACGACTCAAAGGATGGGGTAGTTTTAGATGACGTGCAGCAGTTACGGCAAACCGGCATGTGGCTTGACGGCGAACTACGTATTGCCCGCCATCCGCTTGGCAGCGCTGTGTTGTATGGGGACTGCCTTGCTAGTGAGCAAGCCGTCGACAGTGCTCTTGAGCGGGCCTTAACTACCAACGATCCTAACGCTTTGACGCACTTACCAGGCAGCTATACGACGCTGCTTTTTGAGCCGCATCGCTTAACGGCGTTGGGCGATCTTGCGAATCAATACCCCTTGTATTACCGCAAAGAAGGGAATGGCATTGTGTATGGTTCGGCAACGCAGCCGCTCCGTGAGGGTATGGTGTCGCCGCAGTTAGACATGTTGGCTGCGGCTGGGCGCTTGGCACTGTCATTGCCGACCGATCTTGTTGCTGGCCGCTCGGCAACCGAAGGCATTGGTCGTCTTGAAGGCGGCCATAAGTTAACGGCCGATCGGCAGAGTGGCACTATAAAGACCGAACCGTACGAAACGTTTGAATCACCACATATCAAGACCATTGACGACGCTGCGGCCGCACTCCGTGAAGCTTTGCTGGAAGCCGTACGCTTGCGCGCACACAGCGGGTACGCGTTAAGCGCCGACTTTAGCGGCGGTCTTGATTCGACGACAGCTGCTTATCTGCTGTCGCGCGACACCAGGGTTCCGCTGCCTATTGGTACCATGTATACAGCAGGCATGCCGAGTGCTGACCTTAACCAAGTGCAACGGCTTTTGGCACTGCCAGCCAGCCGAGGATTATTTGATCATAAAGAATTTGTACAAACTGCAGCACATAAGGCCTACGGTGATTTACTAGGCGCCCCTCCCAGTGATGAACCTGACGATGTGCTTATAGCCCATCATCACGAAGATGCTTATAACCAATTTATTCGTGACCTGGGCGGCAAACTGCATGTTAATGGTTCGGGCGCCGACTGTCTGTTTGACGCTGACCCGATGTTGTATGTGGGCGACTGGGCGCGGTCAGGATCGTACACGCGCTTTGCCCGTGGTGCGGCAGAAGCAGCGCGTTGGGCTAAAACATCCCCACTGCGTCTAGCAAGACAATCGGTAATCCGTAGTAAGTTGACCCCATCCAAGGACTTGGGTGCTGTTTCTCGCATTTTACTGGGGCAGAAGGATCCCAGTTTACTGCAGCATGGCGGCTGGCTGTTCGGGTCGGATGTTGCTGCCGAATGGTTAACGCCCGGTATACGCAAAGAATTGTCCGACTTAGCCCTGGCCCGGGCAGATGCTATGCGCCAGGGACCGCAGATGAACTACGGCAACCATTTTTCTTTCAATGCCCTCAAAAATATTAGCTATGATCGGATTGGCTCTATGCGGCGAACGGCCGAGTGCGGACTGCGCCAACGGGCAATATATATGGACCATGCGGTCATCCGGGCCTGTTTGAGCATTCCTGCCTCTTTGCGAATGAACCCATGGACCTTTAAGGCAATATTAGTCAAAGCTACCAAAGGACTCATTCCCCCCGAAGTTACTGCACGTGGTACTAAAGGCGACTACACCCAACAAGCTGTACGTGGGCTACGCGCGGCACTACCAGATTTGGATATACTGCTCAAAAAATCCCGTCTGGCCGAAATGGGTATTATCGACCCAAAGGCAGTACAGAAGACCTTTGACCGGATATCCATACGTACTATGCTGCCCTGGGGATCTCTTGAGACATTTGTCGCCACCGAATTGTGGTACCGCGATGTATATAAGTACGATCCCGGCAGCCCGCCGCCGCCCAATAATAAGCCCAAAGAAGCCCAAGCTATTACCCCAATAGCCAACGAAACAGTATTAAGCATGCCGCCGAGCGCCCTCATGGTCGCTTTTGATACGGGCGGCGTCACTTTACAACTGGCAAAAAACCAATATTACCGTCATAACAGCAGTACGCTCGAAATTATGCGTATCTTGCAGAAGAATGGGGCATTTGGGGCGGTTATGGCCCAATGTATTGCCGCTAATCCTGGAGTTCCGGAAGACGTACTACGCGCTATGGTGAGCCAGGATGTCCGCGAACTGATAGATATGGGCGTTTTGGCTGAGGGGAGAGGGGCGTTTTCAATAGCCAAGGCAACTGCTAATCGTATTCCCTCTGCGTTAGCTATGACCCGTCAGAACCAAGAGCGTGCAAGCGCACGGCTACGAGACTATCCCGTTGCCATTGGCGGTTTTGTGTTAGCCGCGGCGCTTCGGCGCTTACCACTCGGTGCTCAGATGCGAACGCTAGAACACATACACCGCTATTGGGCGGATCGGCCGGCAAACGAAGCCAGTGCTGCCCGTATGTATGCTGCTGTCCAAAACGTCGCCGAATTTCATCCGGCCCGTGCTGCGTGTTTCGAAGTCCCGGCCGCCACGGTACTGGCGGCAGCGCTCAAGAAAAGGCGTATTAACCTAATTTTGGGTGTGTCGAGCGACCTTACTAATTTTCATGCCTGGCCCGAAACAAATGGTATTGCTATCCGCACGAACCGCGACCCCGAGGTAGTAGGGATATTCGAACCCATCTTGAGCGTATAAGCGGGTCAGGTTAGATAGCTGGCAGTAAGAAATCTAATGAATACCTCGTCCCATACTGTCTATGCTAAAAGAGTACAAAGGTAAGCGAAAGGATGCAGTATGGGAGTGATGGATGATTTAAAAGACAAAGCTAGCGACGTTATGGACGACCCGGACAAGAAGGCGCAAATAGAGCAAATGGCCAAAGAAAAGGGTATGAGTATTGACGAAGCCAAGCGGCACTTTATGGACAAAGACAAGCAGTCCGAATAACAGCGTTGCCCTCGTTAGAATAAGATCGCATTACCTAAAAGTGATGCGATCTTTTGTATTGTAGCCACTATTTATGTCGTTGACAGACAGACGTAACGTACGTATATTCAACTGTATGGTTGAACGTGATGCCTACCTAGACGGATTGTTTGGTTCACTGGCAGATCCTATCCGCCGGGACATGCTGCAGCGCCTGATCAGTGCTCAGTACACCGTGAGCCAGCTTGCACAAAACTATAGCGTGTCGTTTGCGGCGGTGGCTAAGCACCTAAGCGTGCTCGAAAAAGCCCGCCTGGTGATTAAACAGCGCAGAGGGAAGGAGCAAGTGGTGAGCATAGCGCCCGGCGCCTTAAAAGACGCCAGCCAGTATTTAGCGCGGTACGAGGCGCTCTGGAACGAGCGGTTCGACGCTTTAGAATCGTTATTAAAAGATGAGTAAAAGGGGATGAATAGTATGCAAAAAATAGTTACCTGCCTATGGTTTAACAAAGACGCCGAAGCGGCCATGAATTTTTATGCCGATGTGTTTAACGGTTCGCCTGCCAAACGGCAAGAATCTAAAATAGTCAGCATTGCCCGGTTCCCTAATACGCCCATGGAAGGCCCTGCTGCCGGTTTAGAAGGCAAAGTAGCCCAGGGTATCGTAGAGCTAGAAGGTCAGCAAGTAATGTTGTTCGATGGCGGCCCGACGTTTGTGTTTAACGAGGCAGCTTCCTTAGTGGTGAGTTGCGAAACCCAAGAAGAAGTAGACTATTTGTGGGAAAAGCTCAGTGCTGTTCCGGAATCAGAAGCCTGTGGCTGGCTGAAAGATAGCTTTGGCGTGTCATGGCAGATTGTGCCAAAGGCGCTCGGAGAGCTTATGAGCGATCCTGACTCCGAACAATCCGGCCGGGTCATGCAAGCTATGATGCAAATGAAAAAACTAGACATCGCAGGCCTGAAGCAGGCTGCAGAAAGCAAGGAATAAGGAATATACATGGCAAAAGCAGTAGTAACCGCCAATCCGGGTGAATCAGTACTACATGTCGAACGCGTGTTTGATGCACCTCGCGACAAAGTATTTAAGGCCGTGACAACTAAAGAGTTGGTCGAAAAATGGTGGCTCGGGCCCGGGTCTAAGGTACGCATAGAGGAACTAGATGCCCGCGAAGGCGGCCGCTGGCGCTACGTGCAAATAGCGCCCGACGGCAGCGAGTTTGCCTTTTATGGTTCGTACCACGAAGTGACTGCGCCTGAGCGCGTCGTGCAGACATTTGAATTTAGCGGTTTACCAGAACGCGGCCACGTGTGTATGGAAAAAATGGAGCTGCATGACATAGAAGACGGCAAGACGCGACTAACGGTAGTGTCGGCATTCTTTAGCGTAGAAGACCGCGATGGTATGATCCAAAGCGGTATGGAAGACGGCATGAACCACACCTACGACGCCCTCGATAATGTGCTCGCCAGCATAAGCTAACCTTAAAACAAGTTAAAAGATAAAGTTTAAGAGCAGTGTAAGTAACAGGCTCAGTACAATACTTATAATGAGGCTGGGCCAAAAAAAGAACTTAACATATACTTTGCCGTTTTGCTTATCCATACGCCAAGGTTACCGTACTAGCAACATAAAGGCTGCGAACTATTTTACCAGTTAGTTAACAGTAGTCTTATCGGTTGTAGCCGCGAACTGCTGCTTGTAGTTCGTCGCCGGTAGCGCTGGTATTGCCGCCTGCCCACCAATAGGTAACCCAGTTTAACCCATTTATAGCCGCCGGCTGGTACCACACAATGTAGTAAGTGGTGCCAGGGGTAACGGCAACATCCCCAATGTCGGTACCGGTTTCGCTGTAATTGGTAATGGTTGGCTGGGCTTCGGCAAGCACTGTGCTGCAGGTGCGGGTAGTGCATAAGCGCAGGGTAAGCGGTATGTCTGTGGTCGCCCCGACTGCTATGCCGGAGTTTCCCACGATAGTAGATAAGTAAGTAATAGTGTCGGAGGCTGCGGTAATAGGCTGCGCCACACTCGTAAAGGTGCCATGTTGCGGTGCGCCTGACTGCATGCGGTCATAACTGGTTACGCCGAACCGGGCGCCTGTAGGCGCAGTAGGGACGAGAACGGGAGTGGTAGGGCTAGGAGGCGCAATAATATCGGCCTGTTCGTCAAAGTCTGGTTTTTGCGCTGGTGTTATACCGGTTATCTCTGGCGGTGCTATTGGCGAAGGCGCAGGGTTTGCTGTTTTTACACTCGTTCCCACAGGACTGAGTTTGCGGTTCTTGACCTTGTCGGCCATCCAGCGGGCAATATCGGCGGTTGTGCCATCGGTGGCGTACTGTAAATGTTCGTTATTAATTTTATTAAGGGTATCGGTACAAGCGCTCCTGTTTGCGACCTGACTGACAACGGCGGCTGCGCAGGGGCCTAACGCGGAGGTATTAAAGTTGCATACTGGATCATCGGCTCTGCACCAAGAGCGTACCTTGCCGTTTAATTGTTCGGGCATAGCAGGGCGTACGCCTCGATGTCCAGACGGCAGTACGGTTAATAGGCCAGTCCTCTTGGCAGATGGCGAAGCATTAATAGCTTGATCGGCAGGGTTAAAACGGGGGTCTGCAATAAGGGCGACAGCATCTATATGGCCTAGAATACGTGACTCAACAGGATTTTTAGGGTCCAGGTCGGCAATGACACTGCCCAGTACATCTGCTCCTTGGCTGTAGCCGGCTAACACGAAGTGGTAATCGGGGCATTTTTTATTCCAGTAGTAGAGCATATTGTATAGCTGCTCACGTCCGTCCGCATAGCTTTGTTCATACAGTTTGGCGGTGAGTATGTTATCTACAGCAGTGGCATTGTAGTCTGTAGACGAACCGGCAACCTGCATAGGGTGCATATTACTAGAAAAACGACGATTAACGCTGCCTACAATTTCGCCGAGGCCGCCTATTTGATCATTTGTTTCGCCCGAGCCCCTCACGCCGACAAGTAGCTCGCTAGCATCGCACGCATCGCGCAAGTTAGCGTTTAACGCTCGGTTTGGAGCGCTGTGCGTCCACCAGGCAAAGCCCATTAACACCAGGCCGGTTACAATAAAGCCGTTTATCCAGACTAATGTAGGGTTTCGGCGTAATCGCTTGGCTGCGCTCGGCCGCTTAGGACGCTTTGGCTGGGGCTGAGCATAACGCAAGGTTGTGCGGGGCTTGGTCGGCATAACTTACACCATTTTATCACGAAAATAAAAGCGGCTGCACCCTTTAAACGTTAGCGGTCGGCAAGTTCATGCTTAATAGTCTCTAGTTCGCGCTGGGCCGCTTCGTAGTCTGCGACAAAATCTACATACTGCTGCCGAGAGTCGAATAGTTCTAATACCCTGTCGGTTTGCAGCCAGTCTGGAGTAGTATCGCCTAGGTAATACTGCATAGAAGAGTACGGGTACATACGCCAGTCTTTAGGGTTTAAATGAATGTAGCGCGAGATGTGCTGCAAGTACCCATCGTTTGAAATACGCGATGCTTTGTAGCGGCTCTCGAACAATGGGCCGGTTCTACCGTAGGCATGATTATAGTAACGGACGTACGAGGTCATGACGCCGCGCATTAAGCGCTGCATACCGCCGGCCTGTTTTTGGTACAACAATAGATGAAAGTGATTGCCCATCAAGCAGTACGCAAGCAGCTCGACAGAATCATTTAACTTTTCGTAGGGAGTGCCGACTGCATTAAGAATGACTTCCGGCGACAGGTAGCGCTTAAGTAGATCTAAAAAGAAGGTAAAATCTTCATAGTCTTGGAAGACTGCCTGCTTGCTAACCCCTCGGGCATACACATGGTAAAAACTATCAGCGAGGTCTACCTTGAGTATGTTTTTACTGGGCATAGTTAGAATATACTATATCATAAATATCTATGTTTAGAGGTCCGTCCTTTAAAACTGTGGGGCTAATGTTGTGTATACAAGGCCAGCCAGTGTTGCAAGTACTCGTGTGCCACTGGCACACTCCGGTCCGTCCTTTGTATTACTTTGCACTTTACAGAGGTGAAGCTATTTACCATAACAGGTTAATGTGTTATAATACAGAGCATATGGATTACCTGCCGCAAAACTTAAGTTCCCAAGAAGCATGTTTAGACTACGCTTCGCTGCACCCGCTGCCCGAAAACGCCCCAGGTGTGCGTGGCGTGGCCGAAGAAATGGCAGCGCAGTGGCGCACTGTTGGTAAGGTTGCCGCGCGCGGCGCTCGTCTTGCTATGCGTAGTTTACGCAAGGCTGCCGGCGCACTTATTCGCCCGGTAGGCGAACGGGCACCTGATGTACGCGTAACGCCTGCTGTACTGGCCGTTGCCGATACTGTTTCGTATCAGGGTCGACACCGAGCGTCAAGTAACCTGCGCGACGTGCTAACGGCACCAACAATGCTTTTGCCTAACCTACAGAACGTTCCTGTCCTAGGCGGCGGCGTTGCAATGGACGAGCAACGGGCGCCTATAACGGTCACTTTCATGCCCGTAGCCGCCTAAGCTCTTGGTATAGCCTTTTAAGGGGCATATACTGGGGTGTAACACCTGTTATAGAACTTCACACTAAGGAACGATATGAACGCAACGACAAAGGTACCCTCGGTACCCTTACAATCATTTAAGCGGACTAAAATTATAGCCACCATAGGCCCGGCAACCGATAACTACGAATCGGTATACGAGCTTATTAACAATGGCGTAAACGGTATCCGGCTTAACTTTAGCCATGGCACCCAAGAAGAGCACGCTGCTCGTATTCCTTGGGTACGCCACGCCAGTGCTAAAATCGGCAAACCAATTGCAGTTATTCAGGACTTGCAGGGTCCAAAGATTCGTTTAGGCGATTTTGACGGTGTTATTCCGGTGCGCACTGGCCAGGAACTTATTTTGGCGTACGGTGTCGAATATGTAGAGGGCGGCCCTATTCCTATCCAATACGACCTGAGCAAAAAAATGAAGGTAGGCGAACGCCTGTACATCTTTGACGGCAAGGTGCGTACCGAAGTAACAGCGCTTGCCGACCGTGCCGTGCACGTTACCGTAAAAAACGACGGCATATTAATTAAGCGCAAAGGTATTAACGTACCCGACACCGACTTTGGCGGCGATATTTTAACGAAGAAAGATTTGTCAGATATCGCCTTTGGCGCTACCCAAGACATGGACTACGTTGCCATGAGCTTCGTGCAGTCATCCGACGACATCCACCGTCTGCGCAAACTATTAAAGCAGCACGGCAGCAAAGCTAAAATTATTGTTAAGTTCGAGACCAAGGCGGCTGTGCAGGATATCGAGGGCATTGTTAAGGCAACAGACGTCGTCATGATTGCCCGCGGCGACCTTGCTGTAGAAACCTCCCCAGAATCAGTGCCAGTAGTACAGCGCGAAATTATTCGTTTAGGCCAGAAGTACGTAAAGCCTACTATCGTCGCCACGCAAATGCTCTTAAGTATGGTAGACATGCCCGAGCCCACCCGTGCCGAAGTGTCTGATGTTGCAACGGCTGTGTTCTTAGGCGCCGACTGCGTGATGCTGAGTGACGAAACCGCCATGGGCAAATACCCGGTAGACACCGTAAAGACCATGAAGCGGGTATTAATGTATGCCGAACAAAGCCCGCTGCTTAAAACCGTGTACAACCACGACCGCGACCAGACCATGGGCAATGCTATATCGAACAGTGTTATTAGTATGGCGAACGGTATTGCCGCCCAGGCGATTGTGGCCGAAACGTCGTCCGGCGCTACCGCCCGCCAAATTTCCGCCCGCCGCCCGGATATTCCCGTAATTGCCGTTACCGACGTACGCCACACTGCCCAGCAGTTAGCCATTGTGTATGGTATTAAAAGCTATATGCGCCCCGCCCAACCGAATGCAGCCCAAAAGTTAACCGATTGGATGCGCGAAAACAAAGTACTGCAAGCGGGCGACGTAGTTGTAACCGTATCTGGCCGCTACCCGGGCAAAGTCGGCACAACCGACACCATTAAAGTCCGCGTACTCGAGTAGCCTATAGCCGCCGCATAACGCTTGTGGTTAAATAGGTGCATGTTTACCAAGAAGACCATTCGGGACATAGATCTCGAGGGTAAGCGCGTATTACTGCGTGCTGACTATAATGTACCGGTTGCCACCAGCGGCCGCATTACCGACGATTACCGTATAGAGCAGTCGCTGCAGACCGTACGAGCCTTGCTAGAAAAGAAGGCGCGATTGGTTATTTGTTCGCATTTGGGCCGGCCCGAAGGCAAGCGTGATCATAAAGCCAGCCTGAGGCCGGTTGCCGAGCGTTTAAGTGAACTGCTAAAACAAGACGTGCAATTTATAGACGATTGCGTCGGCCCTAAGGTAGAGTCGGCCGTCGATGCGCTGTTGCCCGGCCAAGTGCTCATGCTCGAAAACTTGCGTTTCCACCCCGAAGAAGAAGCCAACGACGACGAGTTTGCGACCCAGCTGGCCAAATTGGCTGATGTATTCGTACAAGACGGCTTTGGTGTGGTGCATCGTGCCCATGCCAGTACCGATGCCGTTACCAAGCATTTGCCCAGCGTGTCTGGCCTGCTGCTGGAAAAAGAGGTCGACACCATTACGAACGTCATGCACAAGCCAAAGCGCCCGTTGGTTGCAATCATTGGCGGTGCAAAAATAGCCGACAAGATAGACGTTATTAATACCTTTATAGAAATTGCCGATTTTATTGCCATTGGCGGTGCCATGGCCAACACTTTTTTAAAAGCCAGCGGTATTGATGTTGCCAAAAGTAAGTACGAAGAAGACGATGTGCCGCTCGCCAAAGAGCTTATAAGCAAAGCCAAGGCCAAGGCTAAAAAAGACGGCGACTTTATATTCTTTCTGCCGCAAGATGCGGTAGTTGCAACCGGCCTGGATAAACACGCCGAAACGCGTATTGTCGACTGGGAAGCCCATGTGGTGGCACAAATAGAAAGCTACCCTAAGCGTCCGTCTGCCCGTACCCGCGAAGTTGCCGACAACGAAATGATTTTAGATATTGGCCCGTTTTCTGGTGCGTTTATTGCCGGCGGCCTACAGCTGGCTGAAACCGTTGTGTGGAACGGCACCATGGGTGTTACCGAAGTGCCGGCAGTCAGCGGCCCGGTAGGCCCGTTTGCCCATGGCACCGAACTGGTTATAGATGCTATTTTAGGCGAGTTTGGCCACAAACCATTTAGTCTGGTAGGCGGCGGCGATACCGTTGGCTACATAGAGCAGCGCAAGCTAACCGGCGCGTTTAACCATGTATCTACCGGCGGCGGCGCCAGCTTAGAACTTATGGCTGGCCGCAAACTTCCCGGCGTCGAAGCTCTAGAAGATCGTACCTAAGATTGTTCACGTAGGCTTTGTTGAAGCCAACACACCCCAGCGCATGCGGCTGCCGGGCCAAAATCAACCGGTACGGTTACTGAAGCACCTTGTTCATTGAGACCTTGCACGCTAATTGGTCCTTCGGCGGGGCCGTAGGCGTCAGTAAGAATTCTTTCCAGGCAAATACCCGCAGCTCCGGCCTCTTGCCGGGCAGTTAACACTAACTGCGCGGTTTCTAAGTGGTCCAGGTTTTGTTGGCCGCTAATAAAGCTATCGACTATTAATTGAGGACAACTAGTTTCGGGAGTAAATTCAGGACACATAATAGTATATTTTAACACACAATAGATATGTTTGCGAACGCTTGGATTAAACACAACGCTTATGGTAATATTTCTATAAAGAGGGAAGTATAACGATGGCACGCAGAGTCTTACTAGTTGCTAACTGGAAGATGCATTTGAACGTATCGCAGGCTAGTCTGATGCTGCATAGACTACAAGAGCGTACGCGTTTGCATCGTGGCGTAGAAGTAGTGCTGGCGCCAACTATGCTCGCCCTACAGCCGTTAAGCATGCAAATAGACCGCCGCAAGTTTAGGCTTGCCGCCCAAAACGCTTATGCCAAAGACGAAGGCGCGTTTACCGGTGAGGTGTCGTTCAGCATGCTGCGCGACCTGGTACATTACGTTATTGTTGGCCATTCGGAACGCCGCACGTATTTCCACGAAGACTTACCACTTATACGCGACAAAGTAAAAGCTGCTGTGCGCAACGAGATTATTCCCATTTTGTGTGTAGGCGAAACTCTGGAAGAACGTAAAAGCGGCGCCACCAAGCGCGTACTGCACGACCAAGTAACGACTGCTCTCAGCAACCTGACATCCCGCGAAGTTATGGACGTGGTTATTGCCTACGAACCGTTATGGGCAATCAGCACGTTTAACGGCGTGTATGCCCAGCCGGACGATGTAAAAGAAGCCATGGACTACATCCGCGCTCAGGTTGCACATTTGTATGGCCAAAAGGTGGCAACCGAACTACGCGTGTTGTATGGCGGTAGCGTCGACGACACAACTGTTGGCGGTTATTTACGTATAGAGGGTTGCGATGGCGCGCTAGTTGGCGGTGCCAGCCTTAACCCGTATAAATTTGCAGATATTATTGAGGCGGCGTATCGCTTACAATTGAGTGATGACAATGAAGCATAGTGACGCGGCTTCTCACCACGCTAAGCGGCCGCACCCGACGAACCGACCTCATCATCCTGCGCATGCCGAACATCAGGCCACGAGTAAGAAAGTTTTTGACGTAATGCGCCCGGGCAAGGCAGCAGCTTCGCCTACCTCTAGGCCTGTTGTGGTGGGCCATAAGACTTCGGCCCAAAACGCGCAAACGGCAGTAAGCGGTATTGGCGCAGCAGTACCAGTAGTCGCTCCTAAGGCGCACGTAGACTTACGTGCAAGCGTAGACGACCAACAAGCACACGCCGCCCAAGTCGCAGCAGCTGCATCTGCGGCTGCTGGCGCAACAGATGATGTAGAGGACCGCCCAGCAGGTGCCCCGCCTGTAGCCGTGGCGCTAGACCCGCCGGTAGCAATCGGTACCACCGTAGCCCCGCCGAGCCCAGAAGCGATTGCGGATCTTGACGGCGGCGAAAAACCGCCAGCAGCAGATAGCTCAGAGCCAACTGCCGAAGCCGCTACCGAGCCAGCCACAGAACCTACTCCGCCAGAGGCGACTCAAGTGGAAGCCACTGCACCCGAACCGACGTCTGCGCCCCCGCCCCCACCCGACTTAGTACCAGACACTGCTGCCCCCATACCCGAAGCAACACACAACCCTACCCATGGCAAAACAATTATGCCGCTAGTAAACGAGCCTACGCCGCAAGCCCCAGCCCCCGAGCAACAACCCGAAACGCCACCGCCAGCTGAACAGTCGGCCGACGCGCCATCCGCTCCATCTCCAACAGAAGAGAACAGCGACCAACCAAAAGAAGCGCCCAAGAACACCGGACACCCGGCAAGCACCGAGGCAAAAGGTACGACCGCTCCAGAGATTCAACCGCAAGATATTCAGGATATCGTTGTATCGCACCACGCCACGAGCGTATGGTGGCACTCACTTATTCTGGTACTTCTCATTATTGTGCTTGCAGTAGTTGCAGTCGATATACTGCTAGACGCCGAAATAATTACGGTTCCATTTGAGGGCGTACCATATACCGACTTTTTCTAGCGGTTACTTAGGCGTCAGTGCCAGCTGTGATCCTGGATACTAGAAGTATGTGCTGTTGGTCTTCTGATTTTGTTACCTGAAGTAGGTCAAAGTCATTTCTTGCAAAGAGTTTAACAAAATCAATGGTGCCGTAATGTCGGTGGCGCCACAGTAGGATTGGTTCATTTTTGCGTAGTTCTACGGGCCAATCGGTACCTTCGATATTAAATTCAATTTGGATGTCGACGCGGGGAATCATTCTTTTATAGCGTGAGTGGTGCTCCGGGCTATAGAATTGTTCAAAATCACATATTGATTCGTCCATTTGCAGTAGCGAGGGGATAAGTCCGCTTTGTTGCGGATCTTTTTGAGTATGAGCAACGCCCGATAAGTCAAAATAACGTCGCGTGTACGGAGTGTCTAGGTAGCCGCTATAAAATAGAAGATCATCTAATCCTAGGCTGCTATTGATAATCCGCAGGGTGTGATCGGGGTAGCGTAGGTTGCTTAATGTGCCGCCAAATAAGAATACCAAGTTGATTGGGGCATCTGCGCCAATCTTCGTACGGTCTTCTAGTAGCAGGTCGTCAAAGCGCTCTTCTGCAAAGTTGCGCATGTAGCATTCTGGGGTTACGCGCCCATCAAACCAGGTCTCTACATTACTCTTTAGAATGTCCAACATGTCAGGACTAATATCTATGGCGATATATCTGTTTAGACGGCCTTCGCCCAGCAAGCGTTCAATAGTTGCGCGGGCGGGTAAGCCGTTACCAGGACCAAGATCAATGATGTTGATTTTGCGGCCTTTGCCTACCAGCTTATCGATATATCCCGCGCTCAAGTCGAGCAAGTCTGAAGTGCTTTTTAGAACGTTTGGCGCTTCTTCCTCTACGAGTCGGTTCGCATAATGATTCCAAGAATCGGCACCGCCGTCGAGGTAGCCATACTGCAGGGGAATTTCCTTATGGATGGTAAGGTTAAGAATGATGTCTAGAATCTGCTTTTTGGTGTAGGTTTTGTAAAACGCATCAGAGGGTGTGAGCGTCCTAAAACCACGAGTATTTTTATACTTTTTGCCCTTTTGGACGAGTTGTTCGACAAGTAGGCTATTCCTTGACGTATTGGCAATGTAATTTTTGCCTTTTTCTTCATAAAGTTCAAACTCTAACTTGCCTGACTCAGCGGCATCTATCCAGTTGCGCACTGATTTCTCAGAAACGTTATACAGTTTGGCAAGTTCGGTATTTTTGAAATATTTCAAGATATTCTCCTATGCCACGATGGCAGTATAACCCATACAGACTGTGGTAAATGTTTGACAGGTTCCGATTATGGGTCGTATCATAATGAATGTTCTTTGATATTTTTTGTAAAAGGGCATAAAAGTAAGCCTTTTTACCCTAAAAATATGTTACTACTATACAGTTTGTCAGATGTGACGAACTACTAGGGGAGCAATTATACACTAAGAGAGGGATCTCGGGAAGAGGGTAAACAAAATGGACGATTTTATTATTCTAGGGCCAACGCTCGCTAAGGGTAATAAGGTGCTGGATGCGGTGCGCTCTTTGTACTATTTACCCGATAACTACCGATTAGTATTCACCGATGCCGAAAAGGCTGAGAATGCGGTATACAACGCAGTTATGGCGCTAGTAGAACACTATGAACTGGGCAGTCGTGTTGAATTTACCTCCAACCCCGAACCATCTCATGCCGTTATTTTGCCGCACCCCCACCAAACCCGCGCCAAGAACAGCGTAGCCGGCAACAGCCCAGAAGCCCTTGCCAGCGCCATATTACGTCTAGGCCGCCGTCTAACCCCTTCGTTTTCCGAACCCGTCGCTTAAGAAACCGCCCTCAGTCATCCTGAACCCGAGTTATGGATCTAGGTCTAATAAGGAATTCTGTAATTACTAGATTCCGAATTGAGTTCGGAATGACACGAGGTTTGCAGCCGAGGTTCGGTGCATTGACAGCTACCCGATTACTGGAAAGCTACTTGGACGGCAGTCAAGCAGCAATCCCAGCCTCGGAATAATCCCAAAGAATAAAGGGAGAGGCCGACTGGAGCGATAGTGGAAGGAGTTATTGCAGCGCCGTCCAAGTAGCTTGGAGGTAGTCGAGTAGATGGCACTGTACCGAGAGTTTTTCTTGGTTACTTCTTTTGCGGTCAAAAGAAGTAACATCGCAGTTTGATGCTAGTCAGAAGAAGGAAAAGGAATAGCTTAATTTACTGGATCCTGAATCAAGTTCAGGATGACAAGGAATACTTGGTACAATTATTAGACGTGCAGACAGATTTATTAGTCGGTTTAAATCCGGAACAGCGGCGGGCGGTCGAAACAACCGAAGGGCCATTGCTTATTCAGGCCGGAGCCGGATCGGGCAAAACCAAAACACTTACCCACCGCATTGCGCATATTATTGCGCTGCAAAAGGCCACACCTTTTAATATTTTATCGGTTACCTTTACAAATAAGGCGGCCAAAGAAATGCGCGCCCGCGTAGCAACACTGCTGGGCCAAAATCCCGACAACCGGGGGTTTATGCCGTACATGGGTACTTTCCATGGCATATGCGTACGCATTTTGCGCCAAGACGGCGAGCACATTGGTGTGCCGCGCACGTTTGTTATCTTTGACGAATCCGATCGCCAGGCGGCCGTAAAGCAAGCCAGCAAACAGATGATGATAGACGAAAAGAGTTTTCCGGCCCGGCTGCTCAGCGGCATTATTAGCAGTGCTAAAAACGATATGTCCACGCCAGAGGAACTTGCCAACCAAGCCGGCTCTTCGCCAGCACAGCGTGCCGCCGCCCAAGTGTTTCCGGCCTACCAAAAATCTTTAAAAGAAGCAGCTGCGTTAGATTTTGACGACCTTATCGCTACAACAGTGCACTTGTTAAAGAGCCAGCCGGAAATCCGCAAAAAATGGCAACAGCAGTTTAAATACATCATGATCGACGAGTACCAAGACACGAACGCCGCGCAGTACCGATTGGTTAAGCTGCTCACTGGTCCACATAACAACATAGCAGTGGTCGGGGATGACTGGCAGTCAATTTATTCATGGCGGGGTGCGGATTTTAGAAATATCTTAAATTTTGAGCACGACTACCCCAACTGTACGGTTATTAAGTTAGAACAAAACTATCGCTCTACCGGCAGTATTTTGGAAGCAGCGCACGCCATTATTACCAAAAACATGCAGCGTTCCGATAAGCGCCTATGGACGGACGCTGCAGCCGGCATGCCGGTACAAATGCTCCAGGTAAACAGCGAGCGAGCCGAGGGCGAGGCAATAGTGCGCCGTATTAAAAATGCTGTTGACGCTGGTTATCGGCATTATAGTCATTTTGCCGTGCTCTACCGCACCAATGCTCAAAGCCGGTCTATAGAAGAAACGTTTATTCATTATGGTATCCCGTACCGTATTGTTGGCGGCCAGCGTTTTTATGATCGTAAAGAAATTAAAGATTTACTTGCGTATTTGCGCCTTATCTACCAGCCGGAAGACCGCATTAGTTTTGCGCGTATTGTAAATGTACCCACACGTGGCATTGGCGCTAAATCGCTGCAAAATTTTTACGACTGGCAGCAAAGCACGGGCAAAACATTATTTGAGGCACTGACCGAAGCTTCTACGTGCGGCACGGTGACGGCCAAGGCGCAGAAGGGCTTGGGCGAGCTTGGCGATATTTTGGCCCGAATACGCGATCTACTAGATACAACGCCGCCAGCGGGCATTATAGATAGCTTAATCCGCCGCTTAGACTACTTAGCATTCTTAGATGACGGTACGCCTCAGGGCGAATCGCGCCAGGAAAACGTGAAGGAACTTATTGGTGTGGCACACGAATACCAAGACTTGGGCCTGTCCGGTTTTCTAGAAGAAGTTGCACTGGTAAGCGACGTCGACCAAGCAGATTTTGACGGTAACGCCGTCACGCTTATGACCTTGCATGCTGCAAAGGGCTTGGAGTTTCCGGTGGTCTTTATGGTGGGTATGGAAGAAACGATCTTTCCGCATTCCCGCGCGTTATATGACGCCTTCGAAATGGAAGAAGAGCGCCGGCTGTGCTATGTGGGTATGACACGGGCCCGCGAAGAGCTGTATATGGCCTGCGCGACCTCGCGGTCGCTGTACGGCGGTGCACAACACAATCCGCCCTCGAGATTTTTAAGCGAAATTGACGCCCAGTTCCAGCCCGCCGATACCGGTTATGTAGGTGCATTCAAACCAACTGGGCTGGGCAACACCGTAGAAGACTTATCGCAGCAGCATGTAGATGATGGCGAACCACGCTACGTACCGGAGTTAGACGAAGGCGATCAAGTGCAACACGAAGTATTTGGCATGGGTACAGTAGTAGAAATGGACGGCGACAACGCTACCATTTACTTTAAGGGCAAGGGTACCAAAAAACTGAACGTTGCCTTCGCGCCGCTTAAGAAACGTTAGTAATTACTGAGGTTTGGTGATGGCATTGGTAATAAAGCTGGCCATTTTGTCGAGCTTGTTGCAGTAAAAATCGCGGGGTGTATGTGCTCTATCGTAACTCATTCCCATGTGGGGCGCGACAACATGTAGACGCATGTCGGCATCCCCTGTTACTACCATGCTATAGAACAAATCATTAGGATCGCCGGTAGCATCCTGGCCTATGCGTACGAGCGCTTCTTGAGCGCCCGTCTCTGGAGAAAGGTCATGGCTGCGTGCCAACAGCACGCCGCCTTGTACGGCTTGTTCGTAGCTGGCAATATGTGCGGCTTCTTGGTCTAATGTTTTGCCCGTACGCATATATACGGCAAACTGGTGACAAGTGAGAGAACTCGTATCATCTTTTGGCGTAAGAATATCCATTGCCGCGCTTGCCAGACGGCTGCAGAACCACTGCGGAACGTGCATGCTGACCGATTGCACATTGGGGCGTCTGTAGCGATCAACGCTGGCGATGTGTCTATAAGGCGTTTGGATGCTTACGACGCGGTCAATATATTGTACGTGGCCATCGGCATGCGTAATAACATCGGGAACGACCTCTAAGTTCATTCTTTTGGGTGCATTTTTAGGCATCCGCCGTAATATAAGACAAATTATGTCAGTACACAAGGAAGTATGTAACGTTCCAGATGCAGTCTTCGCCCTAATGCTATGATACCTACGGAATGAAGCGCATATTGCAAGGCTTAGGCTGGTTGGCGTACTGGGGCGGATGGCCAGCATTTTGGATATATTTACGGCTTGGTCATGGTCGTACCCGGGTTGTCGTGTGGCATGACCACAAAGTGCTTGTTGTGCGGCAATGGATTGGCGACGGCCGTTGGCAGTTACCGGGCGGCGGCATGCATAAGCGCGAGCTGCCAACGCCGGCTGCCTTGCGCGAGTTGTACGAAGAGACAGGCATACAGCTGACCGAAGCCCAACTAACGTTTGTTGGTGAGGCAGTGCACCGAACGCGCGGTTCTACATTCGATATGCATATTTTTAGCACCCAGGTAGATAATACCGATGTGAAACTGCAGCACCACGAGCTTGTAGACTATGCGTGGCTGCCCCCCGATCAACTGACTGTCCGTAACACGCACAGCGACGCCCTAACCGCCGTGCAGATGGTTGCTCTCCCTCAATCGGTGGTAAAGTGAAAGTAAAGTAATGAGTAGTTTGCAGACCTAGCTATGCGTATACAATTGTTAGACTTCAAGCGAGTGCACCGGCATCCCGCATTCAGGGTGCCGCTCATTACTATATCGTCCTTGGCACTGCTTACATTAGTGGGCATATTTCTACTTGGCAGCAGTACACCCGAACTTAAGGCGACGGATACCCACGTGGTTATTATTTCGCACGACAATACCGAACAGGCCGTACCCACGCGCGAGAAAACGGTTGCCGATGTGCTAAAACGTTTTAATATTCCGGTACACGAAGGCGATGTCGTCGAGCCGGCAGTCGACACCGAGGTAGTAACCGATAACTTTCGCATAAATGTGTACCGCGCAGTGCCGGTTACCATTGTGGATAACGGTAAAAAGACTTTTACCTACAGTGCTGCCAGCACGCCGCGCAGTATTGTGAAGCAGTCCGGCATAGAAGTGTACCCCGAAGCCACGCTCGCACTGCTACCAACTGAAAACTTTTTAGTAGAAGGTTCTATTGGTGAGCGAGTGGTTATCCAGCGCGCAACACCGGTTAACATTAACATTTATGGGACCGCAGTACAGATGCGCACTTTGGCTACGACCGTTGACGGGCTATTAACTGAACGAGGACTTAAGCTTGGTACAAGCGACAACATCCAACCGGTTAAATCGACGCCTATTACTGCAAACATGCAGATCTTTTTGCTGCGGCAAGGCCAGCAAGTGGTAACAGAGGAGGCGGTGGTGCCGGTGGTAAGACAAGTCGTAGAAGACGGCAGCCTAAGCTTTGGTACCCAGGCAACACGCCAGGTTGGTGCACCGGGCAAGAAGCTTATTACCTATTTGGTCGAGACGAAAGATGGGCAACAAACCAAACGTATAATTCAGGAAATTACGATTCAGGAACCAGTCACGGAAATTGTAGTGCGGGGTAAGGCAGTACAGATTCCGGCAGATAAACAAGCGGTGATGGCCTCGGCCGGTATTGCGGCGTCTGACTATGCCTATGTAGACTTTATCGTAAGCCATGAATCTGGTTGGTGCCCGACCAAGTTACAGGGGCAGGTAGGGTATTGTCCGCCGTATGCACCAGAGACTATTCCGTCCGGCATTGGCTATGGCTTGGGTCAGGCAACGCCTGGCAGCAAAATGGCGCCATACGGGGCCGATTGGAAGACCAGCGCAGTTACGCAGCTGAAATGGGCTATATCGTACACAAATGGGCGCTATGGCAGCTGGGGTGCAGCCTACAATTACTGGCAATCCCACCACAACTGGTAGCCTAGGCTACTGCACCGCCTTACTTCCAGCCGGGCAAAGCCCGCCTTGCAGTAAGGCTCTTGGCACACAGCACGCCTTTGTGCTCCGGTGCTCCTCCGTCGTACTTTAGTACGCCTCCGTCCGCTCCTCGCTCAAATACGCACTGGGCACTCAAGTGCAGCCCCCTAGGCAAGTCCTCATTGCAGGCGCAAATCATTCGTCATTCCGGACTTGGGTCAAGGAATCCAGTCAATATGGTAAGACCTCCTGACTATCAATGTCGTCAAACCCAAGTATTTATCTGCAACCTAGGTTCGGTACCTCAGCAGCAACCCGATTGCTGGAGCTAGGTTAGTTCGGAGTAAAGCAGCAATCGTACCCCGGAATAATCCCAAAGAATAAAGGGAGGGGGCGACCGG
>CAYSOP010000009.1:0-43037 GCA_964432725.1 uncultured Candidatus Saccharibacteria bacterium
CTACCAAATCCGCCACTCGACAATAAGTAAGCCAGTGTACGTGTGTTTACAAGAGGAAATTGTACTATAATCAGATAGATAAGGCGAGTATTAGCTACACATGAATCCACTGTTTGCAGACGAAAACGAAGCAGCCCGCAAAGGCCAGGGGTATATATTGCCGCCCAACCGTATGCGCCGTATTGAACCCGATGGCACACGGTCGGATACATACGCCAATCCGGCAGCTGACCTCATCAGAAGCAAAATACACCAGCTATTTAAAGAAGAGCCTGATGCCCGCCAAGAACTAGCCGAAGCGGAAGCCGCCCGTTACCGATCGAAACATCAGTCGTTCATGCACCACCTGAGTAACTCCGGCCAGCCACTGGCCGACATTCAGCGTGCCTGGCACGCCTATTACCAGGCGTTGCCTGACAACGAAAAGCGCGAAGTCTGGCAGGAATTTTACGCCGCCAACCAGCAACAACGTCAGCAGCAAGCAGTTGTACCGCAGCAACCCATGGCACAATTACAACCCGCCCCAAGCCCTGGTGTAGTCGCATCGTACCAAAGTGATCATCTTGCCCCCATACCCGCACGATCAGTCACTGGTATCAAAAAGAAGATCCTCCGCCATGTAGAAGAACGCAGCAGCACCCAGCTAAAAGCTAAACAACATATACAGTCGATGGCCGTAGGACTTGGCATGGGTGCACTGGTACTGCTGATATTTTTATTCGGGTTATTTAACGAGATCATCATTGCGCCGTTTATTAGACCCACCAGCCATGCGAATGCCACGCCCATTATTCTGAGTACCGACGGGCTGGCTCCGAACGCTACACCCGAAGTTATTGTGCCCAAAATTAACGTACAGCTGCCGGTTCTGTATGGTAGCCAATCGGTAAAAGAAGAAGACATCCAGAATTCGCTTAACGATGGTATTTTCCATTATCCAACAACTGCCCAGCCGGGGCAGCAGGGTAACGCGGCCTACTTTGGCCATTCCAGTAACAACATCTTAAACAAAGGTAAATTTAAGTTTGCGTTTGTGCTGTTGCACGAGTTAGAGCCCGGCGATATTTTCTACCTGACCAAAGACAAGAAGGTATTCACATACCGCGTATACGAAAAAAGGGTAGTAGAGCCTACAGACACATGGGTGCTTAACCCGGTTGCCGGCAAACCAGCTACTGCCACCCTTATCACTTGCGACCCGCCCGGTACAAGCCTGCACCGTTTAGTAGTATGGGGTGAACAGATAAGCCCTGACCCGACCGGCAATGCAGTAGCCACCACGCCATCCGAATCGTTACAAACCGTCCCGTTACCCGGCAACGGCCCCAGCGCCTGGACCAAACTAATCCGCACCATAAACCCGTTCGATTAATTCCTAGGTCACTAGACGTCCTCTGTCATTCCGGGCTCGACCCGGGCTCGACCCGGAATCCAGTCAACAAGGTAAGACCTCAGGTTGCTACTCGCACCATTCCCTCCAAGTGACCGCTCACACGCGGTAAAGAAATAAAAAAGCCTGTATAGAATAGACTTATAGATTAATTTTGTTTCAGTCTTTTTCATTCCTTTCCGGCTCCGCTTCGGTTTAAGTCACTTAGACGAAAAAGAGCGAATGCACGCCAACCGTCAGCCCTACGCACCCATTTGCAGCCCAGGTTCGGTGCATTGGCAGCTGCCCGATTACTGGAAAGCTACTTGGACGGCAGTCAAGCGGCAATCGTACCCCGGAATAATCCTATGAAAAAATAAGGGAGGGGGCGACTGGAACGATAGTGGAAGGAGTTATTGCAGCGCCGTCCAAGTAGCTTGGAGGTAGTCGAGTAGATGACACTGTACCGAGAGATTTTCTTGGTTACTTCTTTTGGCGGGACAAAAGAAGTAACATTAGTGGTCTGATGTTAATTAGAAGAAAGAAAAGGAATCTTATTTGACTGGATTCCCGCCTTCGCGGGAATGACGGGGGGTGGTGAACAGTTGGTGGTGCGAGGTCAGTCACAGCCGGGATTGCTCACATGCCACTGGCATGTTCAGGGTCGAGCCCAGAATGACGGGGGAGGTGACTATAAATCTTCTGGTGTGAGCAAAGCTGTACTAGTAAGCGTGTTTTGGGCATTCAGCAAATACATATAGTTATAGCTGCGGTCAAAGGCAGGCAGCAGGGTAGGGTTAGCTGCAGTCAACGTTCGGGAGTTAGAACCATCAAAGTCAAAGGTAACCAATTTTCCACCGCTCATAACATTCATACGATACCCATCCATCCAGGTAGCATGGGTTGTTGGCGCATCGAGTGGCGTCTTAATTTGGTAGGCATATGCTTTGTCGGTTTCTGCATCGTAAGCCGCAAACTTGTCGCTGTTTTCGACTACAAAAAAACGCTTGTTTGGCGAAAAGGACAGGTGTGACGGTGCGTCTAGTTTTAATATCTGAATCGGTGCAGGCGTAGCTGTTTTGTCTTCTTTTAATATAGCCAGCGGGTCTTTATATACATATACCTTGTTGTCGGTGGTAGCACCGGCAGCTACGAATGTATCATTTGCGTAGTTGGCAAGTTTTAATAGGTAGGCCGAATTAGCCGGCAGCTGCCGGATAGTGTAGGGGGTAGCTGTTTTCTGACGCAAACGGACCAGTACTTTTCCGGCTGGCGCGCCGGCGTCGGTTACATACAGCACATTGTCGCCGTCTGGCGCAAAAGCTAATACATCCGACAAGTACGGTGTGGGCGTAGGCTTCTTGACCTCTACGGTAAACACCTCGCCACTATTTTGGTCAAAGGCATAAAACTTATCCTGTGCCCGTCCATTAAAGGCCAGGCTGGTTGGGCTAAAGCCAAACAAAATACTTAAATTTTGTGTAGCGGTGGGATCCTCGCGGTCCAGCAAAATATACTCGGTGCCTGGCTGGCCATTACGGTCGTACGTACGCCTAAGCAGTAAGTGCCGGTTATTATTTGCCCAGTCAATAGCCTCCCAGCCAGTAGTCGTAGTGCCTGCGGCTAGAATATCTGGGTTTACTGATATAACCGTAGCGACTGGTTTTTTGGCATCCAGGTCGTATAAGTCAAAATTATTTTCGGTCGCCAAGCCAACCACCAGCCAGTGGCGATCTTGACTAGCCGACACTACCGTAGGCGTAGACGTATACTGCTTTGTGGTTGTCGTAGCTAGGCTGGATGGAAGCAGCAAGGGGTAATCAAACCGTTCTACAATGCCGCCCTCGACCGTAATTGCGCGGCGCCAATTATTGTAGCCATCGCGCGAAAGCTGCATAACGTACTGCCCAGCTGGCAAGGGCATACGAGTATTGGTCTGGTCCTTATATAACTTATTGTTAATATGCACGTCTGCGCCAACAGGATGAGACGATACAAAAATAAGGCCGTTCTGAATAACACGGCCTTCTTTATCAAGACCAAAGCCATATGCCAGGTACAGCAATATGGTAGTAGCAAGCACTAATGCCAGGCCGATTAAGGCGTACCCAAGCGCTAAACGTCTGGAATGTGCTTTTTGTTTTTGGGGATCAAGGAAATCCATAATGTGCAAACCATATTATACGCCAAGCCTCAACCGAATACATCCCTTTAGCGGTCGTAATACGTAATGATATTCGCGGGGCCGGTACACACCCAAGTCACACCAGAGTAGAAACACAGACTCGCCTTGCACCGCATGATACAGAAGGGTAAGATATAAACAAGAAACGCTTATGACAACAAAGCGGTAAGTAGGGTAACAAAAAGGTGAGCGAACACGTTATCGAACTAAACGGCAAGCGCTACGACGCCAACACTGGCGCGCTCGTGGGCGTTAGTGCTGCTGTCGCTAAAGCTGCGGCGCCTGTACACAGAAAGAAGGTCATTGACGGTTTTGTGCGCCAAACTGCACCTAAAAAAACCGTTCATACAGCGGCAACCACTGCAGCCGTACAGGCAAAACCGATTACGGCAAAACCAACCACTAAATTACATCCCGACATTGCCGCGCTCGCCGTACAAAAACAGGCTAAAGTGGCGCGTACGCACACCGCCCGGACGGCGAAACGAAAGCCAGAGCACAGTAAAACGCTCATGCGCACCACCGTAAAACGCCCGGATATATCGCGCAAGCCGGCCATTAAGCCCCAAGCGCCAGCAGAAATTATGGCAAAGCCAGTATCTGCCATTGCGCAAAAACATTCTGTAGCGCAAGTAGACAACCGGCGCATGGAGCGGGCAATCCACACGCCAAAACATGGTGCTATTAGTCGTTTTCACCACGAAGGCACCCCGGTATTACAGTACGCCTCTGCTGCACCAGTGCCGGTTATTGCCGTACAGCCTGTGCCCGCTGCAGTACCTGCACCGCACAAGCCTGCCCATACACCTGCACGCAGCTCAGATATCTTTGAGGCCGCCATGCACCGGGCAACCAGCCATACGCAACCACACCATACGCCTGCAAAACATAAGACGCATCGCCGGTTAGTTAACACATTTGCCGGTCTAGCTGCATTCCTAGTCCTTGCCGGTTTTATAGGCTACCTTAACATGCCTAAAGTAGAACTCCATGTTGCGTCTATGCAAGCCGGCTTTAGGGCATCTATACCAGACTACCGGCCAACCGGCTACGCGATAAGCGGCGGTGTACAGCGCATTGGCGGTACGGTCAGTGTCAACTTTAGGTCAGGCGCCAGCAACTACACAGTTACCCAACAAGCCTCGGATTGGAACAGCCAAACACTATTAGACAATACACTAGCGCTCGCTGGCGACCACGACACTATACAAAAGAACGGCCAGACTATTTACATCTACGGTAATGGCGCCAATGCAGCATGGGTAAACGCAGGTGTCCGCTACGATCTAACAGGCAACGCCACACTGTCTAAAGACGACATCGCAAATATTGCAACAAGTTTATAACATCCATGGACAAGCCTCGGGGTCTTCTCGCCATATATCAAACCACTGTAGGCTTGTGGTAGATAAAATCGGGCGTCATAATAGTACCTATGCAACGTGATTCTTTTACAGCTTTATTTTGGAATGTATGGGTAGAGAGCCAACAAACCGCCAAGCGGTTGCAGCTGCTTAAAAACCGTTTCGACACTATTATCGACACCTACCAGCCCCATACCTTTGGCCTTAACGAGGTGCTAGCCGATAAAAACAACGAATCATCACTCCTCAAACATTTAGAGGCGCAGGGGTATCACACCTTTTTTGCACCATTCAGTCCTGAAAAAAACGGGGTGTTTAGTGGTTCGGCACTGGTATCGCGCAGCAAACCGAAGTTTATAGAGTTACACGAACTAGGACCAGACAAATACGGTGCTGTTCGCGGGTTTCCTGGCCACACTATAAAGCTTATCCAAGCGCAGGTAGCGCATGGCGGCCAGCAAGTGAACGTTGTGGTTAATTACTTGGCACACCTCGTACCCTGGAACTGGAACACACACATAGGACACCACAAAGCTTTCCGGGCAGTTATGCGCCTACCCGAACTACAGGCCACCACCATTATTGGCGGCGATTTTAACCAGTTTAAATTTATGCCGCGCATGTGGGGTGCGAAGTCGATATACCATCGGGCCACCGGCACACTCTTTAACCCCACCTGGCGGCTTATTGGCAAAATTCCGCTTGTACAGGCCAACTACGACAATATCTTTTGGACCAAATGTGACACGCTGCAGCTTGAAGAGTTTAAAGTACTAGGTCGTCATCCGTCAGATCACGCACCGCTGATTGCCCGGTTTGCGCTCAGCCCTGGCGAGTAAGGCTGTTTTCTTCTATAATTACCCTAATGAAACAGGCCAGAACACGTTTTGCCCCCAGCCCGACCGGCTATTTACACGTTGGCGGTGTACGCACCGCCTTGTTCGCGTGGCTAATAGCTCGCCAGAGTGGCGGGCAATTTATACTGCGCCTAGAAGACACCGATAAGGCCAGGGAAGTAGAAGGTTCTGGCCAACACATTGCCGACAGTTTACGCTGGCTGGGACTTAGCTGGGACGAAGGTATAGATGTTGGCGGGCCACATGCGCCGTATAAACAAAGCGAACGACTAGAGTCATACCAAGAATGGGCAAAAAAACTTGTTAAGAAGGGCAGGGCCTACGCCGACCCTTACACACCCGAAGAGGTACAGGCATTCCGCGATGAGGCGACTGCACAAAAACGACCATTTTTATTCCGTGACCACCGCCCAGAAAATCCGCCGGTATGGGACGGCACCCAACCACTGCGCTTTAAATCAGACCCAAAAGCGCACCACTGGCACGACGCCGTTATGGGCGACCTGTCTGCTGGCGCCGAAGCAATCGACGATTTTATTCTTATAAAATCCGACGGCTACCCAACCTACAATTTTGCGCATATTATTGACGACTACACCATGGGATGCACCCACATTGTGCGTTCGCAGGAGTTCGTCGCCAGTACACCAAAATACCTTAACCTATACGAAGCACTAGACATAGCACCACCTATAATCGCAACCGCACCCATGGTCCTAGGCCCGGACGGCAAGAAAAAATTGTCCAAGCGCGACGGCGCCAAAGACATACTAGACTACGCCCGCGAAGGCTACCTGCCCGAAGCGCTCATCAACTTTATGGCGTCCCTGGGCTGGAACGACGGTACCGAGCAAGAACTATTCAGCGTGAACGAACTTATCCAAAAATTCAGCCTCGACCGCGTCCAGAAGGGCGGGGCAAAGTTTGACGAACAACGCCTGCTTTGGATGAACGGCGCCCATATCCGGATGCTGTCATTGGAAGACCTGTACACAAAAGTTGCAGACTTTTGGCCGACAGAGGCCCAGAACCGTGATGACGAATACAAAAAGCGGGTACTGGGGCTGGTACAAGAACGGCTAAAATACTTTGCCGAACTGCCCATGCTTAGTAACTTTTTCTTTACTGACTTGCCAATCAATCCCACGCTTTGGCAAGATAACAAGCAGCTTAAAAAGCTAGAAACGGGCGAGCTAAAACAATTGCTCGAACAGTCCAAAGCCGTACTCGAACAAAGCGACTTTACTGCCGAAGACCTAACCAACAAGCTTAATGCGCTACTGGAACAGACCGGGCAAAAACCAGGCGTACTGTTTAGCCTTATACGTATTGCCACCACCCAGGCACCGGCCAGCCCTGGCCTTGCAGACACTATGGCAGTGCTGGGCAAAGAAACTTCCATGCGCCGCATGCAGACAATGATTGAAACATTGTAATTAACCACAGACGGTTTCCTTTGCTACAATGGGAAGCATGAGTATTGACGGTATACGCCCGGCGCGGCGTAAGTATGCACTTGCAGGGTCTAACGAAGCAGTAGCAATACAGGTAGCATCCGCAGATTATACCCGTCCGCAGGGTTTTGTGCCGCCCGAACAAATCGCACAGCAAGACGATCAACAACCCGAGGAACCCTCTGCAGTGCCACCACCCAAGCAGAAACGGTCATTTAAAGAATGGCTTGGCGCACGCACTAAAAAACAATGGATTATCTTTGGCGTTATTGCCGTACTGGTTATTGCAAACGGCGTCGGCGCTTATCTTATGACCCACAAAGATCCGCCCGCAAAGCCGGTAGTAAAAGCCAAAAAGGTAGTGCCACCTACGCCACCGCCCACAACTGAGGCCTCTAAACTACAGGGTATCCAGGTAGGCTTTGACGTTAACAAGCGCCCGGTTAATGCTGTCATGATAGAAAACAGCCTAGACGCCCGACCGCAATCCGGCCTAGACAATGCCGGCGTTGTCTTTGAGGCAATTGCCGAGGGCGGCATTACCCGCTTTTTGGCCTTATTCCAAGATAGCGATTCGGGTTATATAGGCCCGGTACGTTCGGTGCGCCCATACTACTTGTACTGGCTGGCTGGCTTTGACGCCGCCGTTGCCCATGCCGGTGGCAGTGCCGAAGCCTTAGCTAATATTCCTGCCTGGGGTATTAAAGACCTGAACCACGATTCTGCTCACTTTTACCGTATTGGCAGCCGTGCCGCACCACATAACCTATACACCGACATAACCAAGTTGCGTGACTATGCCGCCCAAAAGGGTTACGGCGCCGCCAACTACAAGGGCTTCGAGCGAAAAGCCGAAAAGCCATCTGCAACGCCAAATGCAAAAACCATTGCCTTCAACATTTCTGGCGCTAGCTTTAACCCCAGCTTTGCGTACGACGCCGCCACCAACAGCTACGCTCGGTCGCAGGCTGGCTCCGCACACATGGTAGTAGACGGTGCAGGCGGGCAAGTACAACTTAAACCCAAAGTAGTTATTGCCTTAACCATGCAACAGGGAAGCAACGGTATTTACACTACGTACGGTACACTTGGCACCGGCCACGCCTACGTCTTCCAGGACGGTACCGTTACCGAAGGCAACTGGAGCAAGCCCGACCGTGGCACTAACTTTGTGTTTACCGACGCCGCAGGCAAGACGCTTAAACTAAACCCAGGCCAAACCTGGATCAGTATAGTCGGCTCAAACGACCGAGTGTCGTACCAGCCCTAGCATATGAATCATCTGCAAACATTTATTACCCAAGTCAAAAGCCGGCTCTTCTTATTCTTACTCCTCGATAACCTGCTAATTTTTGCCGACTGGTGGGTTGCAGAGCATGTGCTGCACCTGAGCGATGCGGCGATTATTGCAAGCCTTATGGTATGTACCATTCTTGGGCTCACCATACTGCCCTGGATAAGCGCGCGCCTTGTTACCCAGCCGATACGGCTTATTTGGCAAGCAGTACTGCATATTGCCCCTGATGCCGCCAACGAACCCGCACCGGACCTTAATAAGCCGGGTATTGGGCACGACCTAGTCCTAAACCTGGTAACGCACATCTACCAACTAGCTAACGTCATCGATAACGTCGAAAAGATCGCCAGCAGAACCGCACCAGATTTGCACGGTAACTTCGTGGCCGATCACTTGCCACTGCCGCTGTTAGTGTTGGACCAAAAACAAACCATACTGTTTGCCAACAAAGCACTGTGCGACTACGTTGGCCGGGCCGAAAGCGAAACCATAGGCCAAAACGTGTACACCGTATTAGACATGTCGTTCGGTTCCGAACAAACTTTCGATAAATGGCTCGACGCAATTAAAACCAACCAACCAACCGCCACCAATACCTGGGAACGCGTGCGCCTAAACGCACCAGGCGGCGGTGAACGGCGACAGTTTGATTTAGCCGCATACTATAACCAAGGGAATCCAGCCGGCTTCGAGACCATGCTGGTACTATTCGACCACGAAAGCTACAACCAAGACGACGCCGCACTCAGCTTTGTCGCCATAGCCGTCCACGAACTGCGTACGCCAATTACGCTATTACGGGGCTACATAGAAGCACTAGACGAAGAACTACACGACCAGCTTACCCCCGAAATGACTGACTTTATGCATAAAATGAAAGCCGCCGCAGACTCGCTGACGGCTTTCATTAACAACATGCTTAATGTCGCCCGCATAGAAAACAATGAACTAGAAATGAAACTACACGAAGAGAATTGGGGCGATATTATTCAGACTGCTGTCAGCGACTTATCACTGCGTGCAAGCATTCAGGGCGTGACGATTAGTACCGACATCGCCGCAGGCCTACCCACTGTAGGCGTCGAAAAGGTAAGCATGTACGAAGTTATGGCCAACCTGCTAGACAACGCTATAAAATATAGTGCCAAGAACAGCGGTAAAAACATACTAGTCCGGACATACCTAAACAAAGCCGGGTTAGTAGAAACGACTGTTAAAGATTCCGGGCCGGGTATTCCTACGTCGCTTCTTGGTAATCTGTTCGAAAAATTCTATAGGTCGCACCGGTCCCGAGACCGCGTTGGCGGTACTGGCCTGGGACTTTATTTATGCAAGGCAATTGTAGATGCCCACGATGGCCGTATTTGGGTACAAAGCAAAGAGGGCGAAGGCAGTACGTTTGGGTTTACCATTATGCCATACGCCAAACTTGCCGAAGAAAAGAAAAATGGCGATAATAACGGCATCACCCGTGGTGCCCACGGCTGGATTAAAAACCATAGTCTGTATAGTAGGTAACGAATGGATCCTCAGGTAAAACCAAACGGTCGCAAAGTCTTGTGTATCGAAGACGAGCATTTTATTAGCGAGCTATACGTCCGCGCCTTAACGCGTGCCGGCTACGACGTAACTGTAGAAGTAGACGGCCAGCGTGGCCTAGACCAAGCCAAGACCGACAAGTTCGACATTATTTTATTAGACCTTATGGTGCCCACTATTACCGGCATCGAAATACTACGCAATCTGCGCGGGGCAGGGGCACCCCCTATTAAGGCCCGCATTATTATTACCACTAACCTTGAACAACGCGAAGAGATTAGGGCAGACGTAGAAAAACAAGCCGACGCGTACCTAGTAAAGGCAGAAATCACGCCACACGAACTCGTAGAATTCCTCAAGTCTGTTAAATAGGCAACGACACACAGGCATCTCAGGCGTCTGAAACGTCCTCATCTTGCTTCGCTTGCCTGCGGGGGTTCCAGACGCCTGAGATGCCTGTGCTCGGTCTGTGGCGTACAATAAGGTCTACTATGGATGAACAAGAAGAGCCAACAGGCATATCTAAACACACCGGTTTTCCCAATCCGGCAATAGATAAAAGCCTGCATGGCCTAGACATTAATAAGCTGTTAATTCGTAACCCCGGCAGTACGTATTTGTTTAAAGTACGTGGCAACAATTGGCAAGACGCTGGTGTGCACGACAGCGATATTGCCGTTATAGACCGCGCCCTCGACCCTCGCAAGAACGACGTCGTATTGTGGTGGGACGGCCAACGCGGTGAATTCGCCATATCGTACCACAGCGCCATTCCCATAGACGCCAGCTGCTGGGGTGTGGTGACTGCTACGGTGCATGAATTCAGAAAGCGGAACCATGAGCACCTCTAGTATTTTTGCCCTCATCGATTGCAATAATTTTTTTGTCAGCTGTGAGCGAGTGTTTCGGCCCGACCTCGAAGACAAGCCAGTCGCCGTTTTAAGCAGCAACGACGGCTGCGTAGTGGCGCGCAGCAACGAGGTAAAAGCCTTGGGCATACCTATGGGTGCCCCGGTATTTAAGTGGCGCTACCTGTTTAACCAGCATAAGGTAACAACCTTTTCGGCCAATTTTGAACTGTACGGCGACATAAGCAAACGCATTGTCGGGCTACTGACTACCGTGACACCACGCATAGAAATTTATTCGGTAGATGAGTCGTTCTTAGACCTCAGCGCACTAGACATTAAAGATTACGGCGAATGGGGTAGGCGGGTACGTGCCAGCATCCTTAAAAACATCGGCGTGCCGGTATCTATTGGTATCGCACCCAGTAAAACATTGGCCAAATTTGCCAGCGAAATCGCCAAGCAGCACCCCGAACACCAAGGGGCTGTGGACTGGATAGGCGCCAGCGAAGGTTGGAAGTGCGAAGCTCTTGCCAGCTTACCAATAAACCAAGTATGGGGCGTTGGCTGGCGTTTAACACCCAAACTACGCGCCGAAGGGGTGAGCAACGCATTACACTTGGCAGAACTTAAACCCCGCCACGCCCAACAACTAATGGGCATTCACGGCCGCCAGATGGTAGCCGAACTAAACGGCACCAGTTGCCACGATTTAGAACGTGAACACAAAGTGGCCCAAAGCATTATGCGCGGCCGCACCTTTGGCGAAGACACCAACGAAGCGTACGTACTAGAATCAGCCATTGCCAGCATGACCACCCGCGCCGCCTACGCCTTACGCCGCGACGGCCTGCTTGCCAAGCGGATTGGCTTTTTTACCGAAACCAACCGCCATAAGCCAGGCTACCGCCGTTGGGTAGAAGATATAAAACTAGACCAGCCTACCAACGACACTGGCCGCATCATCACGCTGCTTGTAGAGCGCCTAGGCACCATTTTTAACCGCGCGCAGCAATACCACCGCCTGGGTGTCTATTTGTACGACCTACTGCCGGAGGATGCCTTACAGGCCGATATGTTAGGTATTGTCAGCCCCACAGGGCACGATCGGGCCGCTGCCCGCATGCAGGCCATGGACGACATTAATGCCAAGCATGGCAAGGGCAGGGTACATTATGCTGCCGAAGACTTAGCTAAAAGCTGGCAACCCAAACAGCAAATCCGCTCGCCCCGCTACGTCAGTAACTGGGACGAGCTTCCCGAAGCGTGGGCGCGATGAACCATTTTAAAGGCCACCGTATTATTTCTGACCAAGTAGGGCAGGGCGAGCTAACCGTTATTTGGAACGAGCTCGAAAAAACACTGGCCCGCGGCGTACCGGGCGATGTCGTAGAACTTGGCTGCTACATCGGCACTACCAGCCTATTTATCCGCCGGCTCCTAGACCAGGCAGGTCAGTCAGACACACGAACATTCCATGCCTACGATTCATTCGAAGGTCTGCCGCCTAAGACAGCACCCGACCAAAGCCCCGCCGGAATCCAATTTGCCGCCGGCGAACTGCGCGTCAGTAAAAAAGATTTTATGCAGACATTTCGCAGCGCCAACTTGCAGCCGCCCATCGCACACAAATGTTGGTTTACCGATTTAACCGGCGACGATCTGCCGCAGAGTATCGCGTTTGCATACCTAGACGGTGACTTTTACGATTCCATCCTGGCGCCCCTTAAAATTATCTGGCCGCGCCTAAGCCCCGGCGGCGTGGTACTAGTAGACGATTACAACCGCGACGCCCTTCCAGGGCCGGCCCGTGCCGTGCACGATTACTTTAACGGCAAGCCGCCGCACATTATTAAGGCGAACGACATCGCCATTATCCGCGCTTCATAGAAGCGATCTTCTGGAATTAATCTTAAAATATTGTATGCTAAACATAAATGAAGATACATATACTGACCGTCGGGCAACCCAAGCTCGAATATGCCCAAGACGGATGGGACCTATATACAAGGCGCTTGCAACACTACCATAAGCTACGTACAACACACGTGCCAGACAAACAGGCCTACAACGCCGATTACATACTAGACAAAGCAGGAAGTACATACACGGTAGCCCTGGTAATTGGCGCCCCACAACTTACCAGCCCCCAGTTATCTAACTTTTTACAAGAACGCGCCTTGGCCGGCCAAGAACTCTGCTTTATAATTGGCGGCCCAGAAGGCTTGCCAAAGCAGGTGATTGCAGCCGCCAATAAGCAATGGGGCTTATCAGAACTAACATTTCCGCACGACCTCGCCATGGTAATGACCGCCGAAGCACTCTACCGCGCCAGCAGTATTGGGGCGGGACACCCGTACCACAAGTAACAAAATACTAAGTGGTGCCAAATGTAGGTGGCTGTGTAGCCGGCAGGCTAGGCGCTGCATCGCCCACAAGGCTCGTGGCAGCCACTACCATGGAGTACTTTCCGGCGGGTATGTACACCAATGTTGTATCTGGAACGCAGTCAACAGCGTGGCTTGCCGACAGTAGCGCTGCGGACGCAAGAGCTTGCGCACGTCCCATATTTTCGTCTTTTATTTGTTCCTGCCTAGCTGACGCTAATATTTGAGGACACAAGCCAAGCAGTCTTAACTGCGCTGGGTTACGCAAAACACTTTTTTCGGTACTCGAAAAACCTGGCTGCCGGGGTGGCGTAGCATTTTTTGCGCCCGGCTCATCTGCCATGGCCAGGTTAAGCGAGGCCCCAAGCAATAAAGTGCCCCAAGCCACAGGCCCGAGCCAGCGGCAGACACGCCGGGCGCGCTCACTAAGCAGATCCTGTTCCGGACGTTCAGGAGGGACCGAATTACGTAAGTCAGCCGTAGGCAGACAACGTCCGGCACCCCAAGAATCATCATCGGGCATTTGCGGTAAGACCGATCCGTACAAGTACCGGAAGGCGCTGGTCCAATTCCTAAGTCCTGGATCGTCAGACAAATCTTCTGCAGCTCTCCGCAGCATCCTTTCGACCTGTAAGTAGGTAAAATTTCGAATTGGCATGGGAGTACTATAGAATATTCAAGCTCGATATTCTAGAAGAACAAGGGTATAAAGGGTTATATAATTGGTGCGGTAAAGCTGTGCGTTGAAAGGTTAAAATGACATACGACATACCCGGGCAAGGGCCAATCGAAATAAACACCATTATTCTGGACTTGAATGGAACATTGTCGGTGGGCGGCACAATACCTGCGGGCGTTAAGGAGCGGCTAGACCAACTAAAAAATAACGGTTTCAAGGTTTTATTCTTTACCGGCAATACCAGAAACGACGCCGATGACCTAGCAGCAAGCTTGGGTATAGAATGGAAGCTTGCTAAAAATGCAGAAGAAAAGAGAAGTTTAGCGTTAGCGCTTAACCCAACCACCTGTGCCTCAATCGGCAATGGCCTAATTGACCTCGAACTAATGAAGGTGGTGAAATTGCGAATCGTAACCCTGCAGGCCGAAGGCGTACATGTGCAAACCATGCTCAACTCCGATATTATTACTCCTAGCATCAATGACGCACTTGACCTGTTTATCGACGAGCAACGGCTAATAGCGACACTGAGGAAATAACGCATGCGAATAGTCACTTCCGGCTCAAGATACCTTGACATAGACGCCTATGCTGGCTGCATTGCGTACGCCGAGCTGTTGCAATCTCAGGGTATCGAAGCCGCAGCAGTTAGTACGGCACCATTCAATGAAAGCATCAGTAAGGCAGTCCGTTCCTGGCAAGCACCTTTGCTGACCAAGTATCAGCCCGCAGGGAACGACACCTTTACAGTAATAGACGTTTCCGAACCAGCTTTCTTTGACAAATTCGTCGAACTTACACGAGTAGACGAAGTTATCGACCACCACCCAGGCTCTGAGGAGCATTGGCAAAAGCTTATTGGCAACAATGCTCGTATCGAATTCATCGGCGCTGCCTGCACACTTGTGTACGAACAATGGAAAGCAGCTGGCCTGCTCGAGAAAATGAGCGTTACGAGCGCCAGGCTACTGATTTGCGGTATTCTCGATAACACTCTCAACTTTGGGGCAAAAGTTACTGCCCCTCGCGACATTGAGGCTTACGATACGCTGCTTACTAAAGCCGAGTTACCAGATGATTGGACGGCTCAATACTTCACTGAATGCCAAAATACGATTTTACAGGATGCAGCCGGTGCTATCCGGAACGATACAAAGACTCCGTTGTTCAACACATTCGGGCAGCCTATTTGCTTTGGGCAGCTTACCGTGTGGGATGCCAAACAAGTGTTAGCCGAACATCAACAGGTACTACAGAATACTTTAGTGAACATCAAACCAGAATGGTTTATGAACCTTATAAGTGTTGGCGAAGGTAAAAGCTACTTTGTAACAAATAACGCCCAGGTTCAAGCCTGGCTATCAAAATTACTGGGCCTGAAGTTCGAAGGTACAATAGCGGTTACAGACCGTTTATGGCTTAGGAAAGAAGTGATAAAGCAAGATATTGTTGCGTTTCAGAGCTAGTCCTTAAAAAACTGAGTACGCCTAACGGCTAATTCGTACCACCCAGCGCTGTACGAGCAGCAAAGCCAAAAACTCTACGCCGCTGCTGTTCGGGGATACCATAGGCAACTATGTGCAATATATTTACTCTACGTAAACGTCCGGATGCAAATCGTGTATGCTCCTTGTGCATTGTCTCGCCAACGGTAATTGGCGCGCTCTTTGCAGTAAACGGTAGAATAGCCAGCGCTCCAGCCTCTCTCGCAGCAACCCCTAATGCTGGAACAGCAGTAAGGAACGAGTCATCGCTCTCACGCGGCACAACACCCCAGTACACCCTACTCATAAACTGCCGTTTTCCGTCATTCGCACCAATAAATGGAGTTGCCATCCCAAAGCTAGGCACAGTCTCGGTAGGACGGGGCGGCACCTCTTGGGCTGCAAGCTCGTCCAAAGAATACTCAGGCAAAACCGATTGCCCATGTAATACATCCTCCCTAAAAAGTACGACCGTACCCGGGCGGTAAGCGCTAGGATCAAAAACCTCACCAGTTCGAAAGGTATGCTGCGGGAACACTGAAGTACCGCGTACTCTGGAGTGTATTGCTCGTTTTGCAAATCGATTAGCAGAACGCGGTAAGCTCATTTCAAAAGTATCCAACGCTTCGCCATGGCCAAGCGTATGGCCACCCCAGTAGTTTGGGTTAAGATACTCGGCAATGTTTTGTGCGTGGTCGTAAGACATACGAACTACCATATCATTTTGGGTATAAAAGGCAACCGTATTGATCGCCAGGAGAGTGGGCTTATCCTTCCGTGTGCTTCAGTCGTTATCGCACCAGTTTACATTTCCAACGTACGATACAATAAACGCCATGCGAATCGGTAATGCGTAGTAGCAATCGCCATGAGCAGCGCTAAGGGTGAAGCTGAGCGCCGAGACCGATCCCCTTATCCACTAATTTCAGTTGTTGTAGCCCGACACGAGTTATTGGTCATGCTCTGCCATCGCAGCAGCTTCAGGCCAGCTTCATGACGGCCCGACGTACTGGACTCGATACATTCCTCGAGTGCGTACACCGGAAAACCAACCGCAAACGCATCGTATGCCGTAGCAAGCACACAGTCGTGCGTTTCAGTACCAACAAGATGAATCTCTTCGATGCCGCGTTCCTTAAAGTAAGCCACCAGGTCTTGGTCACCCTTAAAGGTAGAGCGGGTTTCTTTAATGACATGGAGGGGATTATGTGGCCCCAGGACTTCCATGACTTCATCTACTGTTCGCATATCGTGGCCCTGTGGGGCAGTGAAGCCTTGTTGCAAATCCCAAAGCGAACCTTTCTCCGCATGGAACACAGCTTCGACATAGGCGTCATAGGGCACGTTTTTGATCAAGGAAATAATATTGTGCACAATGTGTTGGTTATGCGGCTTAACAAAGGCTGGTTGCAGATCGATAACGATCAGCGCACGTTTGCGGTTGGTATCTGGAATTTTCATCTTTTTATGATAGCAAGAAGCGTTCTATAGATGCTTAGATGTCAGGCCTCAACAGGGAGATAGTGGACCGCCTCATGGTATAATTACGCCACAAAAGGAGACAAATGGCCAGACATCCCAACAGCGCACCATATGTGCCCGAGAATTGCCCGCAGCATACCGAAGGAATACCGATCCAGGACCTGCGCACAGCGGAGTTTCACCTATCAGTACACCTCACGCCCAACCGCCAAGAGCCTATTGTCGAGGCCTACGGCTCATTTATTGTCGGCGACCCTGAAGGAGACGAACCCTATAGCCGCGTAGATACCGAATTGATAACCGAATCGCCTAACTCGCTTTTGGGTCAACACCTGCTGCGCTTTGCCGGTATAGAGGAGGGGACGACTGCATCCATTGCCAAACGCCCGTCTGAAAGTACACAAACGGAGCGTGCCCGCCAGTTATTTTGCGGTCGTGCCGCAACGTGCCATGGCCTTTTAAATGGTGAATGTTGGGCGTTAGGAGATACAGGCACTCGGGAGACACTTGCTGGAGTATTGTATCCAGACAGTGGATTACCACGTGACATAACACCCTGAAAACTGCCGACTCGGGCGCCAGGGCCAGTCCTTGGAAGAACCAAGAAGTAATTGTTAGGGGGACTTAGGGTCAGGCCTAAAACAGGGAAGAACAATTTAAATGTCTATGATCCCTGCGCTCTGCGGCCTCCGGCCTTTTTCGTTCCGGCGTGCTCGGTGCAAGCACCTGCGCGCGTCCTCACTCCACCGTACCCGCTTCGCGGGTTCCATTCTCGTAGAGAATGACCAAAGAAAACGCCCAAGCAGCGCCGTTGGCGCACTTGGGCGTTTTCTTTGGTGAACTTGCGGGGTCAAAACTGGAACACCTTTTGGGCGCGTATCAAATCGTTGTCTGAACGACTTAAACTCTTAGATGTAGATTGAAGCTATTCGAGGACTACCTTAATTAATGTTGTAAGCGCTGAAAGATTGCCACTGTTGGCAGTTTTCAGAGCGTCATAGTAAGCAGTCGGGTCATCTGAAAAAACGGCATTAACATCTTTATTGAGCAGCTCCCTAGCTTGTTGCTGGAGTATAGCTCTGGCAACACGGCCATTTCCATCCAGAAAAGGGTGGATTTTCAGAAAGCCATAGTGGAACTCCGCAAGTGCTTTAATGATAGCGTTTTTGTCCGCACCCAAAAGCAGAGGGTATTTTTGCTTCCACTTGGTAAGTAGAGCCTCTAGGCTTGCCGCTATCATTATGGGCGGCATTGGCGTAAAGGTAGCGTTATCGGGCGTGGAACCGCCCACCCAGACTGTGACCCGCCTGAATCCAGACATGTCTGTCGGCACGATGCCATCTTCATTACTAATAAGCGCACGGTGTAGCCAGATTAATTGTTCGACTGTCATGGATGATGTGGGGTATTGGCGACCCAGGTTAGAGTCTAGGCTGCTCGGGTCATTTAGGCTTGAAGGCAATGCGGTCAAATTGGCTGACATTGCCATTGTTCTTTCTGTGAGGAGATCTATCTTTTGCTCCAAGGTTGATATTGAGCTTTTTTTAGCAATCGGTTCGGTTTGAGCAGAATGCTTCTTTATAGATCCTGACAATAGAGCTGCTACGTCTTTGCGCAATCCTTCGATTGCCTTTTCCTGTTTTACAAAACGATCTGACAATTTATCTTTGAACCCATCAAGCAGGCCCACTTGATCTTCGGGTGTCATTGGAATTCTTAGATACTCTAATCTTAGGAAAAATCCTTTAGGGGTATCCAAAACTGCACGCATCCTCTCAACGTGGTAAATCTCTGCTGCCAACGGTTCGGCGTGCTCTAGCAATAACTTACGCTCGCCTAAGGTCAGACGTTGATTTGTAAAAAAGACTATTCCATTTGCGTCATTTTTCGTCACGCCCTTTAAGTCATTTAGAAATTTATTTTCGATATCGTCGTATGTTTTTAGTGTCGTAGGAAAATAGGCAGCAGCGACCCATTTTTGACCATCCTTCTTGCACACGACATCCTTTATGCCGTCAGGGCCGCCTAGCGGCGCTTGAGGGTCTACACTCTCGAAGCCTTCAACGACTAGAATGCCGGCGGAAAGACGCTCTGCTTGCGTCTGACCATATCGCCAGTTCTGGAGCGCTTGTTCTGTAGGGTATCTGTCACTCATTGCATTTATCCTGATTTATTTTTTAGTCGCGAAGCATTGGGGGTAGCAATCCGTTTTCAACCAAACGGTTCATGATCGGTGTCGTAAGCGCATTATTCGAAAGTCGTATGCGGTATTTTCTTGGGTTATCAGGCATTGCACTTATGAGACGTAATTCTTTTAGTCTGGCTACTGCTCTCGAACGTGTCGGCTGCGAACCTCTTACGACAGAGTCAAAGTCACCTGCCTGAACCACTTCTTTCCTAATGACGACGCGTAACATATCGTGTTCTTGCGGCGTAATTCTCTTCCTGTCTAATGCGTCTTTTAGGGCGGGCAGTAGGATTTGCTCACGGACATAGGTCACATCTAGCAGATTCGCGACTTTATCTAGGTCTGCCTTAACGCCGCCGAGCATGTAGAGCGCCCACGCAATTATGTCGTCGTCTTTAAGGCTGTCAGCTCGTGAAAGGTGGTCATAATACTCTTCACGATTACTGCCAAAGACGGCAGTAGGATTCAATGCGCGAATACCGGATGCGTCGATAAAACCCTGTTTCGCCATCATCGCATAAGTTACAAGTCGCGCGACGCGGCCGTTTCCGTTCGTAAAAGGGTGAATCCACGTAAAGCGGTGGTGAACGATAGAGTCTTTTAAGAGGTCAAATTGAGAACCGTGCTTTTCATTAATGAATTTGACGAGCTCCCTCATGTAATCATCTACATCGGTAGGGGCTGGCGGGCGGTGTGGCGACTTGTTAATCGTTACCGGAAGTGTACGAAATGCACCGGGGCGTTCATCGCCTTCTCTCACTAAGTCTTCAACGACTATACGATGTATTTGACAGATAAACGCCTTATCTATAGGCATCGATTGGATATTTGCTTCAATGAAAGTGATGCCGTTTTGGATGTTGGTGATTTCACGAACTGCATCGGGCACTTCGATGCCCCTATCGACCTTATCATTGACAGCTTCAATAAAGTCTACGACAGTAGTGTGGTTACCTTCAATCCTTGCCGAGGTCATACTCGTGGCTAGTTGAAAGATATTTTTTAGTTCAAAAAAGATTGGTGCCGAGGTTGTGCCATGGTCAAACTTTTCGCGCACCCGCTCCAACTCAACTATGAGTCCGGCTAGCTCGTTATCAAATCCGAACTTAGGTATTTCAATTATTTTGTCGCTCATGCCCCTAATTATACTCCTTACTTGCGGCAATGCAATAGATGATGTATCAAATTATAAATATTAACAGATATAGAAAGTGCTTATATGAATATTAAGAAGTATCATTATGACATATCATGATGTATCACGGCCGTGCTGCACTCGTGCGCCTAAAGCGAAAATAAATTCCGGAACACCTATGACAGAGGTGATGAAAAATAACAAAGAACCTGCACGATATGTGCAGGTTCTTTGTTCCCTTGTGGGAATTCCACTAAGTGGTAATAATAACGTCATGGTGACCCCTGCGGGAGTCGAACCCGCGATTTTCTGGATGAGAACCAGACGTCCTGGACCACTAGACGAAGGGGCCACAGCGGAGGAACGCGCATTTTGTGCTCGCACAAAATCGCATTCCGAGCATGTGGTGGCTATGCGAAGCATAGGGGCCAAAAGCTTCCGGCGACTTATACCCACTCATAACGAGCAGTCATAGTCAGCTTCTGACTATACCACAACAGGGGTAAGACCTCAATTACTCCAACCTCTCAACCCCAACAATAACGTTCTTTACCTTGGTAAAAATTCCCAGGATACACCAAGGGTGATTTCGATCTCTTAGTCTCTTAAAAACACATACAAAACCACAAGCGGTAACGTATACTTAGACTAAGCCAAGCTATGAACGACGTAATGCAAGTAGTCGCCAAAGGATGGTATCGCCTGTATTACGGGCTGATACTTCTTTTTAGTGTCGCCCTAGTAGGCGGGGGCATAGCAACCCGTGCGCTGCCAGATTTTGCGCACTACCAAACGTACTTTGGCCTGGCCAACGTGATGCTTATTTTAGGCGGCGTGGTCATTTTTTACTGCCTCACGGCGTACTGGATCATTAATCGTTTTAGCCAGCCAGCCGCAATGGTCGGGGCTTCTATGCTGTTTACGTTACTGGTGTTTCAGGGGCTTATACTCAGCACGCCTCTAGACGGTAGCTGGGTGTATGTAATTGGTTGGTTAGTGGCCGTAGCGTTTTCGGGCATGTTTGGGCTGCCGACCATTGCCGGGTCGGTCTTTTTGGCTGGGGCATATGTACTTTTTATGGCAAACGCCCCAGACGAAGGTTTTACTGTACAGTCCATGGCTATGCTCGTAGGCAGCATAACGATTGCGGCAATCAGCTATTTCTTTTGGCGGTTTAGGTTTCAGGATCCGTCCGACCACAAGTTAACCCAGCTAACCGGCATGCTGCGCAGCAATCAAGAGCAGTCGGCCATACTTATCCAGTCCATCGCCGACGGCGTTATTGTAGTAGACAACGAGGGCAAAATAGGCCTGATAAACCCGGCGGCTGCCACCATGGTAGAGTGGGACGTTGCCGAAGCCACCGGGCTCGATGTACATTTAGTCGTAAAGCTTAAGAAAGAAGATGGCGGAGAACTGCCAGAAGCCGAAAATCCATTCACCTCTATCCTGCAAACTAAAAAACAGGTAAGCCAGAGTTACTTGCTAACCGGTCAGCACGAAAAGCAGCACCACATATCGCTGGTTATTTCGCCGGTTGCTGTGCCCGGGGGTGGTATAGGCGGGGCAGTGGCCATTATGCACGACGTAAGCACCGCTAAAGCTGCCGAGCAGCAGCGTGCCGAGTTTATTAGCACCGCCAGCCACGAAATGCGTACCCCAGTAGCGGCCATAGAGGGCTACTTGGCATTAGCCTTAAACGAAAAGGTTAGTACCATAGACAGCCGCGCACGGGGCTACCTAGAAAAAGCCCACTCTAGCACTAAACACCTTGGCCAATTATTCCAAGACTTACTTACCAGCGCCAAAGCAGAGGATGGCCGGTTGTCGAACCACCCGGCAGTAGTAGAAATGGGCAGCTTTGCCGAACAACTAGCCGAAGATTTACGCTTTGGCGCCCAAAAGAAGGGCCTGGCTACCGAATTCTTGGTTGGCGCCAACGAATCCATAGATGCCACCAGCGACAGTGACGCCACACCTAAAAAGGTTATTAAGCCGCTGTACTATATATACGCAGATCCCGACCGCTTACGCGAAGTAATAACCAACATCTTCGACAACGCCGTTAAATATACCGATACCGGCAAGGTGTCTATGGGGCTTACCGGCAATAACGAAGTAGTACAGTTTTATGTTCGCGATACCGGCCCGGGTATTCCAGCAGAGGACATTCCGCACTTATTCCAAAAGTTCTACCGGGTAGACAACTCGGCCACCCGCACCATTGGCGGCACTGGCCTGGGACTGTTTATTTCCCGCAAAATTATAGAGCTGTACCATGGACGCGTATGGGTAGAGAGTACCATCGGGCAAGGCAGCACCTTCTTTATTAACTTGCCGCGGCTGGACACGGCAAAAGCCCAACTACTGCAAAAAACGCCTGGTACCGCGCCAAACGCACCGGTAACACCGCCAAATTAATGCGCCGTATAATGGTCATGCTACAATATAATTAAAAATAAGCTCTAGGGGTAATATGGCAAAAATTCTGCTGGTCGAGGACGACAACAATTTACGGGAAATATACGAAGCGCGCTTGCAGGCGGAAGGTTACGAAATTGTATCCGCGCCCGACGGCGAAACCGCATTAGCCGTTGCCAAAAAAGAACAGCCAGAGCTTGTCATCTCCGATGTGATGATGCCGCGTATTAGTGGCTTCGAAATGTTAGACATTATGCGCAACACAGAAGGGCTACGCGACGTAAAAGTTATTATGCTGACCGCCCTAGGCCAAGCCGAAGACAAAACCCGTGCCGACACCCTTGGTGCCGACCGTTACCTTGTTAAGTCGCAAGTTACGCTAGAAGACATTGTTAAATCAGCGAGTGATCTTTTGAACGGCGTACCAGCCCCTGGCACCGCCACCCCAGCAACAGCCCAAGCAGCAGAAGAACTGAACACTCCGGGTGCAGTACCCAACCCGGTAAATGTCGCTGCAGTACCAGTGGCTCCTGCAGCCGTTATGCCAGCCCCGGACCCCGTACCTGCGCCAATGCCGGCACCAGCAGCCGTTATGCCTGTCGACCCAGTCGGGCCAACGCCAGACGCCGTTACACCTGTTGCTCCGGCCGTAGACCCTAGCACTGCCATGCCAGCGCCTGCACCTGCACCAGCCCCTATGTTTACGCCTCCGCCCGATCTGCCAACCGCTAGTCCCGCGGCTACCACGCCACTACCAGACCCAGGCATGGCAAGTCGTACGCCCGACTTTAATGCGCCTGCGGCAACTACTCCACCACCAGCCGATGCCAGCAGCGGTCCTACGGCAGACGCACCCGATGCGTCTGCGTTGTCCGAAGCAGTCAAAGACCTTATAGACGGCACCGCAGCCGAATCTGCACCCATGCCCGGGCCAACAACCGAGCCAGTCATACCAGCGCCGGCCCCAGATATCACCACGCAACCAGACATAACTGGCACACCGGCGCCAGAATCTACGCCTGTCATACCCGACTTACCAACTTCTTCATCTGACGCCAGTACACCGGTTACCGATGCTTCAGCCACACCCGAGGCAGCTTCGGCTACCGACGACACAATGCCATCGTTAGACAGCGCAGCCATGTCTAAAAAGAAGACTATCCAGCCACTCGATCAAAATGACAGTACCGCACCGCCGCCAGCAGATTTACACGACCTATTAGCCAAAGAAGGCCTCGACCACAATGGCGAAGTCGTGCCAGCCCCAACACCAGCTGCTGTACCCGCACCAACAACCGATCTAACCGCACCCGTTGCCGACGCGCCAGCCGAACCAGAACATCCTATGCATACACCGGCAGCGCCACACCAGCCTGGCCATGTTATTTCGCCAAACCCAACCGACGCTAACGGCAACCCGGTAGACCCAAACAACATCTCGTTGTAATCTAGGTCCATGAGGATCAATAAATACATTGCCGCCGCAAGCGGCATGTCGCGTCGCACAGCCGATACAGCCGTTGCCAGAGGCAAGGTACTTATTAATGGCATAGTGGCCACAGCCGGCCAAGACGTAACGGAGTTAGATACCGTAACCCTAAACGGCTTACCCTTGCAGGCACCCACGACCACCCAGACTATTATGCTGAATAAACCGGTTGGTTATGTGGTTAGCCGTGACGGGCAGGGGAGCAGGACTGTGTACGATTTGTTGCCACCCGATTTCATTCGTCTAAAGCCGGTCGGTCGATTGGACAAAAATTCCAGTGGCCTACTGCTTATGACCAACGACGGGCAATTAGCCCAAGAGCTAACCCATCCCAGCCGCCAAAAGACTAAAGTCTACGAAGTAACATTAAGCAAACCACTAACGCCTGAGGACAGACTGCATATTACAGAGACTGGCGTCCTGCTAGACGACGGCCTCAGCCGGTTTGCGCTAAAGCCGCTCGTGGATGCACGGCAACTGCACTGGGCAATAACCATGCACGAAGGCCGCAACCGCCAAATCCGCCGTACCTTTGAGACACTAGGTTACAACCTTAAAAGACTCCATCGTACACACTTTGGCCCCTACGTGCTTACAGGTAATCCTGGCGACTACAAGCAGCTATAGCTGGATACCTTCGCTGTAGAATCCGGCCGCTGGCCGTAAGGCTTCGCCGCCGCCATGCGGGCTCGGACTCTGGCCTTGCTCGAATAATTCCATAGTATCCCGCAGCGTATCTAGCCGATCCTCTGCAAGCATAGTGTACGTTTCCCAGGCAGCTGTCGGACCATCCACGTCTATTGATTCCATCCAATTTCTGCGGGTTGGCGACGCCGGGCGTCGTAAACGTTCACTCTCACCGATTAGGCCGGGCTGTGTTGGCTCAACGACTATATCGTACGCTTCGGTGGCGTAGTGGACACTATTCCAAAGGTCTCTACGAGTATTAGGCAGTAAGGTAATATCGCTTTCCTGGTAACGCTGCATTATGTGTATAGCCTTGCGCGCATGACGGACGTGCTGCAATATGCCCCGGACTGACACAAGTGCAGGAGTGCTTACATACTCATCGTCCTCGCTCCGTGCCGTTACTTGCACCTCTACAGGCGGTATACGATACAGTCGATTGTGACGCTGCAGTACAGGCAGACCAAGGCCGCCAACAATGCGCTGCCAATCTCGCCAGCCAGCCATTAGCGTGCGTTGATACGGCTTGTATTGTTCGGCGTACCGAGTCGCAACAGTATCAATACCGTCAGCAAGTGTTATAGGCTCCGCTTGCCAACCTTGTTCGGCAGTAAAGCGCAGCCGATCCTGCGGACCACGCCGAGCTGCAACTAAATTCTTGCCGTCCTCAAAGGAAATAACAGTGGAACCTGAAGCTGATTTTTCAGACATATACGGTATACAATAAACTTTTTATTTATTACTGTCAATACAACGTCATCTCTGTTATAATAGGTCAACATGAGTCAAAAAGTTCCAATCGTTGCAATAGTAGGCCGGGCAAATGTTGGTAAGTCCAGCTTGTTCAACACGGTACTAGAACGGCGCGAGGCAATTGTAGCCCACGAAGCCGGCACCACCCGCGACAGCATTATGGCCAAAGCTAGTTGGCAAGGCCAAGACTTTTGGTTAGTAGATACCGCCGGTGTTAAAGACGCCGAAGACGACTTTGAATTTACTATCCAGGAACAAGTCCAGCAAGCCGCCGACGCTGCCGATGTTATTTGGGTAGTCGTAGAATCTAATGTCGTTATTACCGAAGAAGACCGGCGCGTTGCTAAGATGGCCCTTAAAAGCAAAAAACCCGTCTTTTTAGTTGTTAACAAAATGGATAAAGCCAAAGGTGTTGACTTAGCCATTTTTGAACGCCTGGGTATTAAACCCATTCTTTACACGGCTACCACTCAAAACAGGGGTATTAGCGACCTACTAGACGCCCTTATAACCCATATTCCACCGGCTACTATTAATGTAGACGACGACCGCCTGCACATTGCGTTGCTCGGTCGCCCAAATGTTGGCAAATCGCACCTGTTTAACACCTTGTCCAAAAAGCAGCAGGCCATCGTAGCCGACCGCGCTGGCACTACCCGCGATATTAACCGCAGTATTATCCGTTACGAAGGCCGCGAAATCGAACTTATGGACACCGCCGGTATTCGCCGCCCCGGTAAGATCGGGCAGGGAATAGAGCATTTTAGCGTTGTCCGTAGCCTCAGCGCTATAGAACAAGCCGACATATGTATATTAGTCATGGACGTAAACGAGCTAAACACCCAACTCGACCAAAAGATTGCCGGCATGATTAAAGAAGCGGGCAAGGGCCTCATACTGGCTGTCAGCAAATGGGACGTTGCCGAAGGCAAAGACGCCTTTACTCGCGACGCACTTGCACCGCAAATAGCTGCAACCTACGACTTTGTACCTTGGGCGCCACTAGTATTTACCAGCGCAGTTACCGGCAGGAACGTCACCAATATTTTTGAGATCGCCTTAGGCATTGATAAACGGCGCAAACAGCGTATGCCCACCAGCGAACTCAATCGTTGGCTGCGCATTGTCGTAGATAAGCATCCGCCAGCCGGCCTTAAAAACCGCGCGCCAAAGCTTAACTACATCGTCCAAGAAGACGACAATCCCATTCCAGCCTTTAAGGTATTTGGCTCGCACACCAAGTTTTTACACTGGAGCTACCGCCGCTACATGGAACGTAACTTACGCGAAAAGTACAACTACGAAGGTACGCCCATACAGCTATGGTTTATCGAAAAACACGAAACCCACAAGCACGGCAACAGCCCCACCAAAGAACCGCGCAAACACAACGGAAACCGCAATCTTCAGCGAGGCTAGCTGTTAAGCTGGTTCGTTATTATCTCGTCTACCATTTCCACGCCGTGCATACCAGCACCGCCGTGTCCAAACGTCATAGCAAGCACTTCTGGGCGTCTTAAGGCAGCATAGGAAATAGTAGTATCTCGCTCGGCAGCAACAAGGCTGTTGCGCAATCGTAGCGCGTATTCATAGGCATACACGTCTGGCGGCTGTAGCGCTCCAACCACCGCACTGGCATGCATAAGGGCGGCACCCATTGCAGTAAAGCTGTGGCCCCTACGCCAGACATCCACTCGTTCTACGGGTTCTATGCTCATATCAGTGTATTAATATACCACTTAAGTACACATTTGTCAATCTTGGTCTCTGTTCGGTATACTGGCGGATATGGCATTATTTCAGCGTCGGCCGCAAGAAAGCGAAAGTATTAAGTATTTTACGCTTGGCCAAAACAAAACAGTACTTATTGTGGGCCTCGGTAACCCCGGGGACGAATACGATGGCACTCGCCATAACATAGGCTTTGCTTGTATTGACGCATTCGCCAAGGCGAATGACTTTGACCCATGGATGAACAAGAAAGACTTAAAGTGTATGATGGCCAACGCCACACTGGGCGAAACACGCGCCATTGCCATCAAACCCAGTACTTTTATGAACCTGAGCGGCGAGGCAGTGCAGGCTATCGCGCATTTCTATAAAATTCCCGCAGAGAAAGTTATTGTCGTGCACGACGAGCTAGACATACCATTCGGCCAAGTACGCATCCGCAGAGGCGGCAGCAGTGCAGGGCACAATGGCCTAAAATCTATCATCCAGCATCTTGGCGAAGACTTCGGCCGTGTCCGCATAGGCATTGGCCCCAAAGAACCAGAACAAATGGACGGCGCCGACTTTGTGCTAGCTAAATTTAACAAAGAACAGCAAGATCACCTCAGCGAATTAACCAAAGAGGTCAGCGCCATCCTCAGTGAATTTGCCTACGGTGACGGCCAGCTGTTGCCGGAAACCCGCAACTTCCTGGTATGAACCTGCCACACGAAAGAGGCGAAGAACCAACCGCAGCCATACAAGATTTCACAGAGTTGGCTGGCTTTGCGCAAGACGCCGAACATCAAATACAAGCGCGCAACCAGTTAGCCATGGCCGAACGCGAAGTGTTTGGCGCACCTTCGTATGAACAAGTAAAACGGTCCATCGCCTCAGAAGACGAAGCAATGCGAGCAGCTGCTGCGCAGGGCGAAGCCGACCACCCTCAGGCATTGGCACGCACCGGTCTTCGCATCAGCCTTGATGAGCCCGTCTTTGTTATCGCCGACGGCCAAGTTTTTGCCGATGCACTGCACACCCTCCCAGAGGACTGTCCACCCCAAGTACGCGACACTATTACGCTGGTTATCGATTTTAGCCTGCGCTACGCCTTGAGCTGGGAGCTCAGCCAAGGGAGTCGCGTATTACAGTTGTTTCCAGGGCTGCTCGCTGGCCGAGATTTCGGCAGCCTTGCGCTGATGCCGAATAATTTTTCAAAGCACGATCTTGAACGCCAATTATTGCCTGACCCTGCGCAGCGGGAACTTGTCGAGCAAGCCACAAAGCAAGCAGAGCAGGCAGACAAACACGCCAAACACACCTTGCCTGAAAAACTTCGCAGCATCGGGGTGGCAAAACCACTCGTGGAACGTTTCCGCGGCTTTAGCTTAGCTGCGCAAGAAGGTCTGCTCACTGAGTGGGCAATCAGCGCCGAACTTGGTGCCTTTGAGGACTACACAGACCGCGGATTGGGACACCCCTGGGGGTTGTGGGGTCAGATAGATTGGAAACGAGCATATTCTTTTTTGCAGCACCTGGCGCGCCAGGCAGCGCCAAACTCGCAGTTTGTTGCATACGTACGCGACAACATGCTCACACGCATCAAAGAACAACGCCAACGATTAGTCGACAGGCCGGATGTCAGCAATACGCTTGGAGTGGCAGCCGTAAACATTGCAAGACTCCTGGCGCCAGAAACACCATAGGTAGGCATTTAGTTACAGAAGAAACTGGCGAGGGGGAGGCGGACTTAGTGTACTACTCCTGCAACGCAATCCTGCCTGTGGCAAGCGTGGTGTCCATACATGCCTCGGTCTCAGTGCTTTGTTCAGACCAGTACTCATTGCCTGGCGTTACGACCGTACTTTCAATCTTAAGAGCCCTAAACATACGCAAAACGCCAATCCCCAAAGGAACACCGGCCCCTAAAGGATGTAGGCTTACTACTAGATGTTGTTTGGCCATACTGGTTCTGCGTACGGCCGCGCTTAACTCAGTACAAGCATTTGCAACTGCCAGCCATTGCAGAGCATTCACGGTATGTCCCATAGCGGCATTAAGCTTAATACGCGTATCCAAACTTTGCTGCTTGTCGGCTGCCAGCTCTGCGTCCAATCCGTCACCGTAAGCTCGCAGTCGCTCGATATATTCCAATGTATTCTCGTGAGCATGAGTATCATCCAACAAGCCAACTATATGTAGCCTGCCTTCTAATACAGCTTGCTCGCTGGCCTCCACCATGCGGGTAGTGTAGCCTTTATCCTCAGAGGGCAACCGAAGCCCCCAGGTACTGTCACCAAACAACTGCGCATCCTCGATAAGACGCTCAAATTCTTCCGGAGCTCCCAGGTCGCTCGCTTCTTGCTGTTCGCTGAATATAACCGTTACCCGCAGAGCGTCTGACTCTGCCGGAGCACTTTTAAGTGCAGGGCCTAAAATAGGGTCTTCCTGTATAAATACTGGGGGTTGGTCGGGGGAATAAGGTGCTCCGCTAGGATCTTTAAGTTGGGCGTATCCTTTATTTGGTTGCACCGCGCACCAATGCTCTGGAGCCAAAATTTTCGTTTCCATACTAAATAATAATACACAAAAAAGCCGGCGAGAGGGGGTGGGCACCGCTCGCCGGCTTTTCGGGGACATCCATCACAGGATCTCCCCACACCCTTCAACCCACCCCAGCGAAAGCGTCGAAAACCAAAACTCCATAAAGTTTCGCGCCGGTAGCAAGCTACCATCCGTTAAGACACGCTGGCCCACTACGTCGGGCCTCCGTAACCAAAGTTACAGGGGTTTCCCGTTACCACAGGGGCAACAGAATAGTTAAAGGGGTTAGTTTGTTTTAGAACGCATATCTGTTCGTCCCCGAAGGGACAGGCAAGCGCCAATAGAGAAGTGGAGGGTAACAACTTATCATAAGTGGCACGTTCTAAAACAATCTAACAAAATTTGTGATGCATTATTACAAAAAATAATAACGAATCACTGTTAGAATGGGGGATATAAGGTGCGTAAACGTTGTTGTAACGCTTACAGGGTGCGATTTTAGCACTTTATAAACCCTGTGTCAATAGTTTTCTCCATAAATAATCATGAAAGTCAAACAGCTTACGCTAAAATTTGCCGATCTTCCGCCAAAATTACGGAACATCCCCACGCCGCCAAAACAGCTCTACGTTCTGAGTCATACCAATGTTAATGAACTGTTTACACGCCCCAGCGTTACGGTTATAGGCAGCCGGAAGGTGTCTACATATGGTACAGCGGTTACCTCTGCACTGACTGAAGAACTCGTTAAGTCGGGCGTCGTTATAATTAGCGGCTTAGCCCTCGGCGTAGACAGTATTGCCCACTCGGCAGCGCTCAGAGCCGGCGGCCAAACCATTGCCGTTTTGCCGTGCGGACTGCACCATATATATCCCGCACAACACCGCGGGCTTGCCGTACAAATACTAGAGCAGGGCGGGGCACTCGTAAGCGAATACCCGCCAGAGGACAAAGCAGCACACAAGTACCGTTTTATTGAACGCAACCGCATTGCATCCGGCTTATGCGATGCACTCCTTATTACAGAAGCCGCGGCCAAAAGCGGCACCCTACATACGGCGGACTTTGCGCTAGAGCAGGGGAAGGATGTGCTGGCCGTGCCCGGCAACATTACCAGCCCCACCTCTGCCGGCACAAACAACCTAATAAAAAGTGGCGCTTCGTTAGTGACCAGCGCGGCCGATATATTGCATGTACTCGGCATTGCAACAAATACAGACATGCGTAGCGCTCCAACCAGTCACGACCCAAACGAACAAGCCATTTTAAGCCTCTTAACTGCTGGCATCAGCGATGGAACAATACTGCTACAAGACAGCAAATTGCCCGTCCAGCTATTCAACCAAACCCTCACCATGCTCGAAATTCGCGGCCTTATTCGCCCCCTCGGTAACAACCATTGGGGTTTATAATAAGCACATGAGTACATTCAAATGAGTACAAAAAGTTTTATATGGCTCGGCATCATTATTGGGTCTACTCTTGGCGGCTGGCTAGGCTCCTTAGCGGGTGGTAGCCTACTAAGCTGGCAAAGCATAGTGGGCAACACCATAGGCGCCCTAGCAGGCATCTATGCTGGCTACAAGCTCTCCCAGTACTTTTAGGCTTACCGTCGCTCGGACAGAACCCCTGACTGACTAGACGCTTGCAATTGACAGATTAGTTGCGTAGTATAGGCCCTTGCGTATAAGATACTGCAATAAGCATGAGCAAAAACCTAGTAATTGTTGAGAGCCCGGCAAAAGCCAAAACAATCGAAAAGTATCTTGGAAAAGACTTTACGGTTAAGAGTAGCTTTGGCCATATCCGCGACCTTCCTAAAAAAGGTCTTAATATTGACGTTCAGAACAACTTCGAGCCTACCTACGCTATCAGCCCCGACAAAACGAAGGTAGTGAACGAGCTGAAAAAGGCCGCAAAAGACCACGATGTCTGGCTGGCAAGCGATGAAGACCGTGAAGGCGAGGCTATTGCCTGGCACCTAACCCAGGCCCTTAAACTTGATCCTAAGAAAACTAAGCGCATTGTCTTTCACGAGATTACCAAGTCAGCTATCGAGCACGCTATCGAAAACCCTCGGCTTGTGGACCTTAAATTAGTAGACGCCCAGCAAGCACGAAGAGTGCTCGATAGGCTGGTGGGCTACGAACTATCGCCGGTCTTATGGAAGAAGGTTCGTACTGGCTTAAGCGCCGGCCGGGTGCAATCGGTTTCGGTGCGTATAATTGTTGACCGCGAACGCGAAATTAAAGAATTTAAGTCTGAAAGCTCGTACAAAATTACCGCAATGTTCGACGTTAAAGGCCAAGACCTTAAAGCCGACTTGCCCAACAAGTTCGCCCAAAAAGATACCGCCGAAAAGTTCTTAGAAGATTCTAATACAGCCGACTTTACCGTAGAAGCAATAGAACAAAAGCCCGGCAGTCGTAACCCCGGCGCACCGTTTACCACCAGCACACTCCAACAAGAAGCAGCCCGACGCCTAGGGTTTAGTGTTAAGCAAACCATGGTCGTGGCCCAGCGTCTGTACGAAGAGGGCAAGATTACTTACATGCGTACCGACAGCACCACGCTGAGTGGCTTTGCCATAAAGGCGGCCGAAGACTTTATCAAGAAAGAATACGGCCCAGAATACCACCAGGTACGCCAGTTTAAGACCAAGAACGAAAGCGCGCAGGAAGCCCACGAAGCCATCCGCCCCACAGACTTTAAAAACACCCAGGCCGGCGAAGACAGCGGGCAGCAAAAGCTCTACCAGCTTATCTGGCAACGGGCATTGGCTAGCCAAATGGCTCCGGCACAAACCGAAAAAACCGAAGTAACCATAGGCATCTCGACCCGGCGCGAAAAACTTGTCGCCAAAGGCGAGATCCTACAGTTTGACGGCTTTTTAAAGGTTTATTACGGCGGTAAAGACGACACACTGCTGCCAAACATCGAGCAGGGCGATAAGCTAAAGTTAGATACCATGACAGCCATCCAAACCTTTACGCGCCCACCGGCACGATATTCGGAGGCAACGCTTGTAAAACACCTGGAAGAGTTAGGTATTGGCCGCCCGAGTACCTACGCGCCAACAATATCTACCATTCAGACCCGTGAATATGTCGAAAAGAAGGACCTCGAGGGCACCGAACGCAATGTGCACACGCTCACCCTTAAAGACGGCGCTATTACCTCCAAGGACACGACCGAAATAACAGGAGCCGACCGCAATAAACTAGTACCAACCGCGGTTGCCGACGTTACCACTGACTTTTTGGTTAAATACTTTCCGAGTATTGTCGACTACGATTTTACGGCCACTGTCGAGAACGATTTTGACCTTGTAGCCGAAGGCAAAGAGACTTGGCAAAAAATGATTCAGAAATTCTACAAAGACTTCCACCCGCTTATCGCAAAGTCCGAAGGAGCCTCCCGAGAAGAAGTATCCCAGGCCCGCAAACTAGGCATAGACCCCAAGACCAATAAGCCCGTACTGGTACGCTTTGGCCGTTATGGCCCTATGTTGCAACGCGGCGAGACCGAAGACACCGAAAAGCCGCACTTTGCACCACTCCCCGAAGGCACCACCATGGATACCGTAACGCTTACGCAAGCCCTTAAAATGTTCCAGTTGCCACGCGTCGTCGGCACAACTGCCGAGGGAGAAGAAATTACTGCCAATATTGGCCGCTTTGGCCCATATATACAGATAGGCAAGCTGTACGTATCTATTAAACCCGAAAGTCCTTTCGACATTACCGAAGCGAAAGCGCGAGAACTATACAAAGACAAGCTAGAAAAAGAAGCCAACAAGTACATCCAAAAATTTGCAGGCGGTATTAACATAATAAACGGCCCCTATGGCCCCTACATTACCGATGGCAAAAAGAATGCCAAAATTCCAGAAGGCAAAGATCCCAAAACGCTTACCGAAGCCGAAAGCAAGCAACTGCTAGCCGACGCCCCAGCCCGCGGCAAAGGTCGCCGCTTTACCCGCAAAGCCAAAAAAGCTTAGGGTAATACAACGAGGGTGGTTATCCACAAGTTTGTATCATAAGCAAGATACTTTTGTCTTATATTTCTACAACACATAGTGGTCTCGTTTGTCTATTACGTGCTACAATACCTTTATACAGAAGAGGCCTTGACTTTTCAGTTGGTTAGTTTTATAGTTATACCAAATTGGCTACATTAATAGAGCAGGAAAAATACCTTATGGCAAACGCCTCAGCACCCAAAACCGTGCTAAATACCGAAAAATTTGTCCAAGATATATTGTCGAGTGTTGAGCGCGATCGTGAACGCGAAATTGTTGCTCGCCGCTTTGGCCTGTTTGATCGCCGCGAAACCCTAGAACAAATAGGTGAATTGCTAGGTATTACGCGTGAACGCGTCCGCCAGCTCGAAAAGTCGGTTGTAGCCCGCTTTAAGTCATTAGCCGACCAAAACCACTTGCCCCACATTAAGGACGTAGAGACCGCCTTAACACAACAACTGCAGCAAATGGGCAACGCTGCCCGTGTAAGCGACCTAGCGGCCGCTGTGACCGCCGAGAACACCAAAACCGACCAGTCACGCGTAGTATTCCTGGCAACCCTGTGTCCACACCTGAGCGTCATCGAAGAAGACGACCACCATTTCCAGGCTGTTGGCATCGCCAATGTTCGCGACAAAGACGCCATGAAGGCTGCCATTGTTAAGTTGACCCAAGCCATCGGCAAGGCAGGGGAGCCCGTAGCTATTGCCACCGCCGCCAAAGCCGCCGGCATAGATAGCAGTGCAGAGGCAGCCGCCCTTGCAAGCATTTCTAAAGACCTGGCCACCCTAAACGGCCGCTGGGGCCTTATTAAATGGCCAATGGTTAACCCCAAGAACATCCGTGACAAAATCTACGTGATTTTGAAGGAGCGGGGCCAGCACATGCACTTTAACGAAATTGCCGAATCTATTAAGCAAAGTGACTTTAAGCGCAAAGATGTAACCACCCAAGCTATCCATAACGAACTCATTAAAGACAAGCGCTTCGTACTAATCGGCCGCGGTATCTACGCCCTTAAAGAATGGGGTTACAGCAAGGGAACCGTTGCTGACATTATTTCGGACGTACTGCGCGACGCCGGCGAACCTCTGCACCGCGACGAGATTGTAAAGCGCGTGCTTAAGAGCCGCTTTGTTAAAGAAACAACCATTCTACTTAACCTGCAGGGCAAAACTCAGTTTAAGCGCGTTGCCAAAGCCACCTACACACTCGACGACGCTCTAAACGGTGTAAAGTAGAAGAACTTTCATGGGCGAAGCCTTGCGCGGCTCACCAGAGCTTCCTTCTTTACGAGACCTGCATGCCGAACTTGGCGGCGCCCTGCGCAACAATAGAAAGGTAGTGTACAGGGACGCTCGCTACCTTAGTCGTGGCTATTTTACCCTCGACAATTATATGGACCTTGTTCTAACCGGCACCGATGAAAAGCATGCACTAGAAAGATTAACGGCAGGACGTGCCGCGCTAAACGTCCAGGGGACTGGCCCATACGAAGGTATGGCCGTTATGTTAGCCTATAAGGCAGACATAGACGACGCATCGGGGTACAGCTTTGTGGCCGCAGATGCTCCAGACTACGAACCGGGCAGTCCAGATGAACAGCCGTTCGTATATTATGTAGGGCAGAGTCAAGAGCTCGATGCCGACGCTAAAGTGCATTTACTGCAAGAAATACACGACACGTTTAGAAGTTACGCAAAATAACCGCACTGTATGTAGAGCGCTGCATCTATACAAAATACGAACATACATTATCTTATGTTCGTATTTGCGTACAGAAACCGAACATCGCCATACATATACATGCAGGCAATAAATATGGCGTAGCAACCATGGGTAGCTAGAACAGCTATATACATAGCAAGGGCAGAGTAAGTATACAAAAAATCAAGACCTAAGCAGTGGGCGAATGGCTGAGCCGGCAATGGCCATACGCTACAAACAAGGCATACACATGACGTCGCACAATGTATATTTTGCGACTCTATATGTACGTTTAAAGCCGATTACTGATACCCCCTTGTTAGGGGACTATATGCCAAGTTACTGCAAAAATCCCTGCGCACGTGTGTATACACTTACATTGTAAAGCTTACGCACCCATAGCTCAGTGCCATTGTCCCTATAGGTACCATCCATGTACCATATATGGCTAGACCCTGTAGTTGGACCTGAAGATACCGTACATACTTAGAACGTCGCTTATTGTAAAGTTTTCCACAGTGATGTCGTGAAAACATTTGCATTATGCTCAATTTGGTGTTCTGTATATATTCCCCCTCCTACCCCTTGCTTACTACCCTATTTGACTTTTAGTGAGCAATATATGTTTATATATATTTTCACGTGTCTGCTTCTTTACGAGTATTATGAACAAAATACGAACTATAAGGGTAGAGTGGCGGGGCGTTATTTATAATAAGCCCTGTTTTCTACGCGTACATCTATGTACTCTGCTGGCGTCTTTTTCTCTTTATCAAGCTGCTGTTTTACCGCCAGGTAGGCGCCCACTTCTGCCCTGGCGTTGCCGTGCAGATTAAATTTAACCGCATACAACGCACCACTCACCTGCACTCGCAGCTCGCTCGTCCCTTGCGGCAGCACCAGGCTGCGTGCGCTGAGTTGTTTTGCCTTTAACTGCCCGACGACCTCTGTTATAAAGGCAACGTTCGTACTCGGTAAGGCTACTGTCCCTACCCGCACCGGCAGGCTGCTTTGATCGGTTACGGTAGGTAGGTTAAGTTTAGCTACCGAAGGTGCCTGGGCCAACGATGCAAGAGCCTTGCCGTTCACGTCTAGTATGTACACCTGATTATCTACGGCTGCAAACAATAATGCTGGTATGGCAGGTTCTATATGTACCGTTGGCTGCTGGCCGATAAATGGCAGGCTTACCACAACACCAGCCAGCTCTGGAAACTGCGTAGATAGCTGCTTAGCAACGTCTTTAGGGCGAATGGTAAGTTTAGTGCGGTTAAGCGGTGAAGACTGCAGTATGTCTGCTGCTGCGCCTTGATATGTCTCTTCAGGATGCAAGAACAGCCTGTCTGGGGCTGTCGTCGTAGCAATACGGACCTGCGGGGCCGGTACTACAATTATATTCAATACCACCAGGGTAAGCACACCCAGCAGCACCAGAACGCGCACGACGCCTTGGGCGCGCCGGGATGTGTTGGCTTTGCGGTCCGCAACGGCGCCGCCGGGCGTCGCCTCGTTTGCGTGGCGGGTAGCATCGGTACCAGCCCCAACAGAACGGTTGGCATGATACGAAAACACAGAGGCCGGCCGGTGGTTCGGCGTTACGCTCGGACGCAGGCGGCCCGGTGTGGTTGTCTGTTTCTTTTTAAACATGGTCCTATAGTTTTTGTTAGTCGTCCGCAGTTTGGTTGACGTGATCGGCTACCTCTAATAATACCATTGCTAGCAGATGTGCCGCATTTGGCCTGGCAAGTTCGGATAGTCGTTTACCTAAAGCTGCTGCGCGCTTAGGATCGTCGAATAGTTCAGTAAGGGCCGGCATTAAGGCTCGCGGGTCGTTACGTACGTTGCGTTCGTCTACTAAACGCACTGTTTTACGCTCTGCAAGTACTTTGGCATTCTTTAGCTGGTGACCGCCTGTTAGCAGCGGATTAGGCACTACGACGCATGCCTTAGCTTGGGCCGCAAACTCGGCAATACTAGTGGCTCCAGCCCGAGAGATTATAACGTCGGCAGCCGCGCTATATACATACATATTGGTTACATGGCCCTTCACGATCACCCGGTGCTGATCTTTTGAATCAAGCATGGTTGCGTATAGTTGCCGTGTCTTAACCTCAAGGGCCCTGCCCGATATGTGCACTACGTGTAGTTTTGGGTATCGTTCGAACAATTCGGGCATGCATCGTACCACGGCCGTATTTAAACTATCTGCCCCGTTACCGCCGCCAGTCACAAGCAACACGGGTGCGGTCTCGGGCACTTCTATACGCTTGCGTGCACCACGTACCTCGTCGGCTGTTACTGCATGGTACTGGCGGGCTATTGGTACCCCTACGGTAATAGTCTTGGCGGGCGGATAACTATACACTTCTTTGGGCAAGGCTACAGCGTGCAGCTTAGCCCAACGGGCAATAATGCGGTTAGCAAGGCCCGGCAGCGCATCTGAGTCGTGGGTAACGTACGGAATACCTCGCAGCGCTGCCATCAAACCAATGGGCACGCCCACAAACCCACCCTTAATAAAAATTACATCTGGCCGCAAACGTCCCAGCAGCCAAAAACTCTGCCACAAACCAATGAGAACAAAAACGGCGTCGCGCACATTCTTGTACATCGTCACAACATCGAATAACTGCCGAATGCCTTCGCCATGATACCGCCTAAACTTACCCGCCCGTACCGTGTACGAGGCGTCAATATTCTCGTTTTCGGCCGGTACATCGCCCAACGCGTCGCCGCGTTGGCCTATGTAAATAAGCGTTGCTTCAGGGCGAAGCTTTTTTAGCTCATGGGCGACTGCCAGAACCGGGGTGATATGCCCCCCTGAACCTGCGCCCGTCACTACGATTTTCAGCTTGCGCGGATCGTTCATAGCCTCTTCCTCCTATACCGTCTGTTTGCCGCGGAACGCTGTACAAAGTATACCGCGAAACCTGGAAAACCAAGCCCAACGCGGCCATCACCAGCAATATGCTCGTACCACCGTAACTAATAAACGGCAATGTAATACCCTTAAGTGGCAGTACACCAAGCATAGCGCCTATATTAATAAGCGCCTGGACCGCCAACCATGCAAACACGCCAGCTACCACGAGCCGTGTAAAATCGTCTGGCGCACGCTCCATAATACTTTTAAGGCGTGCAAATAACCCAAGCAACAACGCCAGTAATACGCTGACGCCAATAAACCCAAACTTTTCAGAATAAATAGCAAAGATAGAATCGTTCTCGGCTTCTGGCAGATAACCGAACGCCTGCACGCTCTTGCCTAAGCCCAAACCAATCATACCGCCGGTTCCTACGGCCATAAGCGCCTGACAGGCTTGATAGCCAGCATTGAGGCAGTCTGCCTGCGGATTTAAGTACGTGCTTAGGCGATCGCGCCTATAAGGCGTCGCCGTTATGGCTACGGTGCAGAGCAATACAATAGCAATAAGCCCTAGTATGAGGCGCTTCATAGGCACACCAGCAATAAATACCATCGTAAAGCCCATGGCAATCATAACGCCGGCCGAACCAAGGTCGCTCTGAATAAATGCCACTATGACTGCCGCCACTCCAAAAGCTATGCCCAAAGGGCGGAGCGTAGCCTTAAAGTCGCCTAACAGTCCTTGCCGCGACTGCATAGCCAAAAAGCTAGCTACCCATACTAAAAACGCAAACTTAAGTAATTCGACCGATTGGAACGATAGACTGCCCAGCCGTATCCACCGATGCGCCGGATAGTTAGCGTTTACTGGTAATAACAATGCAATAATAGTTGCAACTCCAGCTATAACCAACAGCGGTATGCCTAATTTCTTCCAGACATCGAGCGGAATCCTGGACGTAATCGTAAAAATTACGAGCCCAAGCGCAATCGCTATGAGCTGGTGGTTAACAAAATAATTATTACTGACGTTCTTTTCTACTGCCAGTGCCGGGCTAATGGCATACACCACAATAAGCCCAATGGCCAGCATAAGTGAGCATAGAATAAGCAGCATATAGTCGGGCCGGTGCCGCCTACCCACCTGGGATTGGACGCCAACAACAGGGCTGCGGCGAGTTACTGCCCCCACTGCCCTACCCTTATTTTTGTATTTGTATTTTTTGTTTTATGCATAGATTCCTTCGTGTTTACAGGTACCTTCCGAGCAAGAAAATAATAAGCCCCAACACGCCGGCCACCTGGCCAATAACCCAAAACCGCATCGTTACTTTTGTTTCCGGCCAGCCGCTTGCCTCAAAATGGTGGTGTATAGGAGCAATTTTGAATACTTTCTTACCACCGCGGAGTTTTTTAGAAAGTATCTGAATTGCACTGCTACCCGCTTCTGCAACAAAGACCAGCCCAATAACTGGCAGCAGCAATACGGTATCGGTAATCATAGCAACCACGCCCAGGGCCGTGCCGAGCGCAAATGACCCGACGTCCCCCATAAAGAAACGGGCTGGATTGATATTAAACCAGGTGTAGCTTAATAGCGTGCCGACAATAGTCAAACAAAAACCAGCTACTGCAAACCGGCCTTCGAGCATAGCAATAACCGCATACACCCCAAACGCCGTAGAGGCCAGCCCGCCGGCCAAACCGTCTTCGCCGTCGCTAATATTTACAGCGTTCGCCGTTGCAACAACAACCAATACAAACAACGGTACGATCAGCCAGCCAATTTCCCAGTTCATGTCCATAAGCGGTACATGGATACTGCTAACATCGAGCTTAAAGTAAAAGAAGAGGCCGCCAATAAGTGCGACTAATGTCGTAAGGGCCAGTTTAATCTTGCTACGGAGCCCTGCCACGCCGCCGCCACCACCACGGATGTTAATAACATCGTCCAGTAGGCCCACGCCAGCGGCAGCTAAAAACGCCGCCAGCGGCAACCATGTGCCGTCGCGGCTAAAGTTAAATAATACCGTTACCACAGCTGTGGCTGCCACAAAAATAATGCCCGCCATAGTAGGAATATGGCGCTTGTGTTTTTCGCCGTGCAACTTCATGAACATAGTGGCCTTTTCGCCGGTCGTTGTTTCGGTGCGCGGCTTTTTCCACCACTGCCACTTATAGGCTATGGTGGTATAGATAGGCGTAATGAGCATGCTTACCAAAAAGCCCAAAAAGCCGAGTAGTAGCGTACGAATAAGTGTGTCTACTTCTACTGAGATAAAAAGTACGTCGTGCATGTAACTTCCTTGCTGTTTTGGTTATGCCTCTTGGCTGGTATTATACCACTCTGTAATACCTCTAGTATCACTGCCCCTTGGGTGTCACGCCGTAGTTATCTATGAGCATGTGGCTCAGCGTGCCAAATATAGGCTGCGCTGCTTGCGAACCCGCATAACCGGCAATCTTTGGCTCGTTAACCCGCACCATAATGACGTATTCAGCTTTGTCGCCGCCCACAAAACCTAAGTAGGTACCGTTAAAGTCATGCTCACGGTAGCCACCGGCACCGTGTGGGTCGGCAATTTGCGCTGTACCGGTTTTACCGCCAACGGCAAACTTGTTTTGGTCAAAGGACGGTTTAAAATGATGATTTTCGACTACATATTCAAGCAATGAACGCATTTCGTTGCTCACTTTTGCCGACACGACATTGTTGCGCAGAACCTGGGGCTGGGTAACGGTCTTTTTACCGCTGGCGTCCATGGTCTGTTCCACAAGGAACGGCCGGTAATAGGTACCACCATTAATAACTGCCGAGAATGCCGCTGCCATTTGTATGGGCGTTGCGCTCATTCCCTGCCCGAAACTGGTGTTGGCGTAGGTTAAGTCACGCGCATAACCCTTGTCTGGATCAGGTATGGTACCTACGGCTTCGTAGCCTTGCTCGATGCCGGTTTTCTGGCCTAACCGGAAGTGGTCTGTCATGTAATCGTGCCAAATGGAACGTCCTTTAGGCGTAATGTCCCGGCCGCCTGGATCGCCCAATTGCATAAGTAACCATGTAGCGCCGGTGTTGAGCGATAGGTTTAAGATGTCGGCAATGTTACGGCGGCCGGCTCCCCCGTCTTCCTCGATGTTGGTAATTTTGTAATCATCAACCGTCCACTGCGCAGGGTCGTCGTACGAGGTATCGGCGCGCACTACGCCCTTGTCTAATGCGGCCGCCGCGGTTAAGGGCTTCATAATCGACCCTACCTCAAGCGGCGAACTAACATTGGCATTCTGAAATACACTAGGGTCCTCTACATTGGCAAAATCGCCCGGGTCGTATGTAGGCCAGTTAGCCATTGCCTTTATAGCCCCGGTGGTCGGATCCATAATAAGTGCGCTGCCAGAATTAGACTTAGCGTCTTTTAAGCCCTGCTGCAATATAGCCTCTACCTGCTGTTGCATTGCCATGTCTATAGTTAACACAACCTGTTCGCCAGCTGTTGGCGCTACCTGGATGTTCTCGGTGTTGGCAGCCAATGGCACGCCATTGACATCGGTAACTGCCTTAAGCTCGCCCGGCTTGCCTGCCAGCTGACTGTTAAGCGCTTGTTCTATACCATATGTTCCCTTGCCTTCATCGTTCACAAAGCCAAGCAGCTGCGATGCGAGTGCTTTGTTAGGATACGTACGATACGAAATCTCGACTGCGCCTACACCAGGATACTTATGCCTGAGTATGGCGTTCTTTTTAGCGGCATCTACCTTCTTGGCGATAATAACGTACCGTGTGTCTTTGGTACGCACCTTAGCCTCGTAATCGCTTTGTGCACCACCAAGGGTACGCGTCAGTGCGGTCGCTACATCGTCCACGTCCTTGACCATAACGGGGTCAACATAAATGGTGTACAGTTTTTGGTTTAAAACAATCGGTACGGTCTGGTCACCGCTGTGCGCTTCTATAAGCCCCCTTGTTGCGGGAATCTGGTACTGCTTTTGGTGCACGCTTAATGCGGCCTTGCTGTAATAGTCGTAGCGAATAACCTGCAAATAAAATGTTCGCACCCAAAACACGCCAGCAACGACCACAACGCACGCAAACAACCACCGGACGCGCCTGATGGCCTGCCGCGTGGCGGTGGTACTTTGTGTGTTTTGTGGGTTCATCATTGTATTATAGCCACCTTTCGGCGGTCATATCCTGCCGATTTACTGCTTAAGTGTGGCAGCAGGTGCAACCGACACCAGACCCTTGGCTTCTTCGCTTGCGCGAATACGATCGACAGCTTGCAGGCGTGCCGAAGCGACACTTAGGTCGTCGTGCTCTGCCTTAAGCGTTGCCTGCTCTTTTTGCAGGCTGCCGATCTGATAGCCATAAGCGTTTGTTTTGGTCACTTGCGTTAAATACAAGAGCCCCAAAAGAAGCGCCAACACAATCAGAATAATAGTATTGCTTACCGGTCCGAGCGTACGCTCTGCAGCGTTCATGCGAAACACAGTGGCGTTTTGATTACGCCCCGCGAACACCTGTTTTCGGCCGACAGCTAAAGAACTTGAATATGTCATGCTTTACTTTTTGTTTT
>CAYSOP010000010.1:0-41577 GCA_964432725.1 uncultured Candidatus Saccharibacteria bacterium
GAAAGAAAAGGAATCTTATTTGACTGGATTCCCGCCTTCGCGGGAATGACGGGGGTGGCGAGCAGTTTTTGTAGTGCATGGCCAATCAGAGCCGGGAATACTCGTGTGCCACTGGCACACTCCACTCCGGAATGACCGGGACTATGGCATAATGTTCTTATGGTAAAAAGCATACTTACCCGTCGCAGTGCCGCACGCGAGGCGCAACTCGATCACGAACGTCTAACCAGCTTGGTGAACAGCATGGCCGACGGCGTTTTAGCCGTCGATACGGACATGCGTATTGTTATGGGTAACGGCGCGGCACAGAACATCCTCGATGTTAACAGCAGTCTGCGTGAACACAAGCTAGGTAAGGTGCTACATATGCAAGACAAAAATGCCCAGCCGGTGGACATAGAAAAGCTGGTTAGTAAAACCACCACGCCCACCAGCAACCGCGACATGCTTATTAAATACGCCGACGGCAGCCTGATTAACGTCTACCTCAGCATCGCACCCGTGCACCTTGGCTACGGCGGCCAGGGCCAGCAGGGCTATGTACTACTGCTACGCGATATTACCCACGAAAAATCCCTAGAAGAAGAACGCGACGAATTTATTAGCGTCATTAGCCACGAACTACGCACCCCCATTGCTATTGCCGAGGGCAATATATCGAATGCCCAATTTATTACCGAGCACGCCGGCCATAAGCGGATAGACCCAAAACAGGTGGTAGACGCGTTAAAACAAGCGCACGACCAAATATTATTTTTATCAGACCTTATTAACGACCTGGCAACGCTATCACGCGCCGAGCGCGGCAAACTAGACGTCGACGTCACGTCTATCAATGTAAAAGAACTCTTGCAAGATCTGCAAAAGAACTACGCTCCCCAGGCCAAAGCCAAAAAGCTTACCCTAACCGCGCTCGCCGCAAAAGACGTAAGTACCCTTGACTCTTCCAAACTGTACGTACGCGAAATATTACAAAACTTTATTACCAACGCCCTAAAATATACCGATAAAGGCAGCATTACCATCGTAGCCGAAGCAGCAGATAAAGGCGTGCGGTTTAAAATAATAGATACCGGCATAGGTATCAGCAAAGGCGACCAAGAAAAATTATTCGATAAATTCTTCCGCAGCGAAGATTTTCGAACCCGCAAAACCAACGGCACGGGCTTAGGCCTATACGTAACCCTTAAATTAGCCCGGCTAATCCATGCCGATATAGATGTAGAAAGCGAGCTAGACAAAGGCTCTACGTTTAGCATTTTCATTCCGAACCTGGGTTCGTAGCACTAGGCGGTATCGCGGCACGACAACCACAAATGCGGGATTATACTTTGGGTAAATGCGGAATAACATGCATAGCTGGCACGCATACGTTGCGGCCTTTCCATTCGACCGTAGAAAACTCGTATTGCCACATTGAATAGTGCAGCAGACCTAAGTCGTACAGCGCGCCAAGAGGCATGCCAAATATGCCGAAGAGGGAGTTACCCGTACGCGTTGCGGTACGTACAAGCCAGAACGTAACAGTCAGTAATACGGCGGCCATACAAGCGAGTAGCCAGGCGCCTATACCAATAGCCACCCAGTACCCAGCCACGGTCAGCACGAACGGTCCGAGTAAAAAGGTGAGCACCGCTACAGCCGCTACCAACACATTTTCGGGGCGGCGATGCAACTGCGGGTACCGAGTGCGCACAGCGGTTTCACGCTGCAATTGCAACGATTTAACACTTTCTATGCCCGCTGGCAGACCGGCGCGCATAAAGCTGTACGCGTCGGTAGCAATAAGCTGCCTGGCAAAATACGCTTCGGGTACAATAGCGCGCGAAATAGCCTGAAAACCACCAGCTTTAGCGAGTGCTTGTTTGCTAATAATCCAACAGCTGCTTAGTACGGGCGGGCGGTTGAATAAACGGCGGGGCGGTACCAGCTCCCAAAAATAGCGCATTGCTTGGGTGAGGGCATTTTGGTGCTGTACGCTATCGCTGCGGTAGGGCAGTATGCTCATCATCTGCTTATTCTTACTTGTAAGCAGCTCTACCAATTGGCGCAAGCTGGTTTGTCCAAAACGAATATCTACCCCACAGAACACAATGTAGCTGCCGCTCGCTTCGCTGGCTAAGCGGTCGTAGGCTTGGTTTTTAGGCAGCCAGGTTTCTGATGGCTCGCTACCTTTAATAAAGCGCACGCCGTCGTGAGCATAGCCTCTAATAATTTCGGGGGTGCGCTTGGTTTGCGAACAATCGTCCAATACTAATATCTCGAGCTTCGGATAATCGCAGGCAACCAAGCTATCCAGGCAAGCCTGTAAATCTTCGGTTTCGTTACGGGCCGGAATAGCCACGGTTATAGTGGGCAGATCGTCGTTGCTTAGGTGTGCTGTTTTAAGTGGCCAGCGGGTGCGTTCCAACCGTCGAACAGTAGACGCAAGGAGCACAATTGCAACCGTTAATTGCCCACCAGCTACAAACATCCAAACAATACTGGTAATTGGTTCGTACGCATGCCATGCCAGCCAGTACAAAGCGACAATTATCTGCGTTACCACCAACACCATTCCAGTACGGCGGGTAGCATGGTGCAGATATCGTTCGTGCATACGCCCCTGGGCAATACGAATATAGTTAAACACTCGGTACAGGCTAATTATGGCAATTACTACGCTGAATACGTTTGGTTTTAGTATGACTAGGGCGCCGCTGGCAAACGCTGTTAGCACCACGCATGCACCGGCAAGCAACTTGCGAACCGGCCAGAGTTGCACGACACCTTGCATGCCAAGTTCTAACAGGAGCCCTGCAGCATATATAGCTAGCACAAACTTCATATGCTTTAACTATACAGGAGCAGGGGCAATGAGAGGAATATCACAGCGCCACCCCTGGTGTCATGGTAACTTAGTCTGATATGTCAAACTCACTAGAATTTCTGTATGACCTACCAGACACACTCAAGACCACCTCATTTTGGATTGGCGGCACTGCCTTGATACTATTTGGTATTGTTGGAGGCGGGGCGAGGCTATCGCGCTACTTAACCCGCCGGAGCGAACGGCCCATCCCGATCCCTACATTTAATAGCGTTGACGTTATGCGTGTTCCGGCTCCGCATCCGATGTCGTTGCCACCTACAGAAGGTCCCTCACATATCTATGGTCAACCCACAAGCGACCCGGACCGCACTCAGCCAATCCGGCTAGCTGCTGACCCAGGCGGCGATAATACCCGGCGTATTATCATGCCAATAACCAGCAATCCACCCCTGGAATACCCACCACGCAAGAACCCTGGTACCGTAAATCCACCACGCCCCATAACCTCGTCTTGACGGTAAAGCCAAAGTGCACTATACTTGACCTGATTGGAGCTTACTGTATTGGTAAGCTCTTTTTAGTTCCACAATTCTTAGATAGAAATAAGTGGGACAGGGCCAGAAGCTATAATGGGAGAGACACGTGGCAGACGAATTAGCAAAGACTAAAAAACGACGGGTCGTTAAACCCGCCGAAACAGTCCGCGAAAAAACCGAAAGAGTAGCAAACCAAGAACCAAAAAAACGCGGTGTACTAGGGCTTACCTTGCACTACATAGGTGTACCGTTTGTACTTATTGGCCGGCAGCTAGCCAAACTTGGCCGCTTTAAGGTAGTACGTGTACTGGGCCGAATATTCTGGCCATCCTACTTTAGGAATAGCTGGAAAGAATTACGCCAAGTTACCTGGCCCAAGTGGCGCGAATCAGTACAACTTACCGGCGCCGTGCTACTGTTCTCCGCAATCTTTGGAGTATTAATCGCTATTGTCGATTACGGACTAGATAAATTATTTAAGCAGGTATTACTAAAGTAGAACACCATGAATGTTAAACGATACGACGCATCCAAACAGTGGTACGCAATCCACACTTACAGCGGCTACGAAGAAAAAGTCGCCGAATCTATCCGCCAGCGCGCAGATTCGCTCGACATGAAGGACAAGATCTTCCAGATCCTTGTACCTAAAGAAAAAATGATCGAAATTAAAAACGGCAAACGCCGCGTTGTCGAAAAACGCATCTTCCAGGGCTACGTACTCGTCCAAATGAAGATGAGCGAAGACGCTTGGTACATCGTGCGCAACACGCCATCGGTTACCGGCTTTGTTGGTAGCGGTAGCGAACCTACCCCCGTAGGCGAAGACGAGATCGAAAAGATCCAAAAACGCATGGGTCTAGAACAACCCAAGCACAAAATTGACTACCGCCTGGGCGAAGTGGTTAACATTACCGACGGTCCATTTAAGGGCTTTGACGGCACCATTAACGAGATTGACGCCGCCAAGGGCAAACTCAAGGTGTTAGTCAACATGTTCGGCCGCGAAACGCCGGTAGAACTCGACAGCCTGCAAGTTAAGCGCGTTTAGCGCCTTTAACTATAAAAAAACACCCGTATACATCACGGGTGTTTTTGCTGCGTAAGTCCACTCAGGCAAAGCTGGCGACGTTAGAGCCACGTGTCCTAGACAAATATACGCGTTTACGCTATAATTACCCCTGTTACGCACTACTAAAAAGGTAGGAGAGTAGGTAAGGCTTCAAACTTATCGCTCGAAAAGGAGATCTAATACTATGGCAAAAGCCGTAAAAGCAAATTTAAAAATGAAAATCCGCGCCGGTCAGGCATCTGCCGCGCCGCCCGTGGGTAGCAGCCTTGGTCAGCATGGTGTGAACATGATGGATTTTATTAATCCGTTTAACGACCAAACCAAAGAACTGCAAGGCCAAATGGTTACCGTACATATTACGGTATTCGACGACCGCACCATGAAGTGGCGCGTTGTAGGCATGCCTACCGACGACCGCATTCGTGCAGAACTAGGCATCCAAAAAGGCTCTGGCCGCCCAAACACCGAAAAAGTCAGCAAAAAGCTAACCGACGCAATGCTTACTAAGATCGCCGAAGAAAAAGCTTTAGACATGAACACCGACGACATTCCAGCCGTTAAAAAAATGGTAGCAGGCACCGCCCGCAGCATGGGCGTAGAGGTCGAAGGCTAGTATGACCGTCGAAGTGGCGCCCTTTGTGGAAACATGGGGAGCCATTATGGACTTGTACGTTACAGCCGAAGCCACAGGAAACCGCGAAGCTGCCATGTATGCAAACGATCTGCTTGAAGACATGGCGATGGGAGAACCCAGCGCATACCTAGCAATGGTCACTCCCCGGCGGATAGCCAGTCTCGCGATTAATAGAACAGAGTAATTAAACTTGTGGGAGAGCCAACCGCTCGCTTGCACCACGAAAGGAACACACCACTATGGCCAAGAAAGAAATCGAAGAAGTAGAATTACAAGCTGCAGCCGCAGAGGCCGAAGCGGTTACCGAAACTCCTACCGAAGAAGTAGAAGTTACAGAAGAAAAAACCACTAAGGCTAAAGCTGGCAAGCGCAGCGAAAAAGCGCTAAAAGAAGCCGAAGAAAAGCAAGCCAAAGAAGAACGCAAAACCCAAAAGGCCGAAGCAGAGGCAGCAGAAGACGCCAAGCCTAAGCAAACTGCCAAGCCAACTCGTAGCCGCCTAGAGCGCGCCGGCAAAAACTTCCGCAAGGCTGCCGAACAAATCGAAAAAGACAAGTCATATAAACTTGCAGAAGCCCTAGAGCTCGCAACCAAGACTAGTCCCGTTAAGTTTGATGCCAGCGTAGAGCTGCACATTAACCTGAACGTCGACCCACGCCACGCCGACCAAAACATCCGTGACAACCTGGTACTGCCAGCCGGTACCGGTAAAGATGTACGTGTTGCCGTATTCGACGATACTGCCGTAGACAACGCCGACGTTTCGGGCGTAGAAGTTATTTCTGCCGCTCTAGACAAAGGCCAAATTGACTTCGATGTACTGGTGGCTACGCCAGCACAAATGCCTAAACTTGGTAAGTACGCTCGTTTGCTCGGGCCACGCGGCTTAATGCCTAACCCTAAAAGCGGCACCGTTACTACCGATGTTAAAAAAGCAGTTGCCGAAGCTAAGGCCGGCCGTGTTGAATACCGCGTAGACAGCACCGGTATCGTACACCTAGCCATTGGCAAGGTAAGCTTTGGCGCTAAAAAGCTCGAAGACAACGCCCGCGCCGTATTTGCATCTATTAAGGGCGCAAAACCAGCCAGCGTTAAGAGCACCTATGTAAAAGCTATCCACTTAGCTACAACCATGGGTCCTTCAATTACGGTCGACACCAGCGAATTGTAAACTGTCTTTCTTGCGCTTCGTCGCAAGGTAAGATAGCGTATATATATGGCAGAAGATCCAAACACACAAGCAGACGGTTATTACGACGAGGACAACTTAGGCGACGAAGAACTTGACCTAAGCTTCCTTGACGAAAAAGATACCGACAAAAAGTAAACTGCTTGCAATGAAAATAGGCATTGTTGTCCCGCACATTTTTATGCAGCGGGACATTTTGCCGTCTGTAATCTTTGCACCGGCCGAACTTGCCCTTGGTTTAGCGGCAGGCGTACAGGCCCAGGGAGCCGACGTAACGCTGTTTACACCCGGTCCGGTAGACACTGCCGTTACGAATGTTACCGGCGACCTTAGCGGCTTTAAGGCAGAGCTAGCTGGGCGCGGCTACGGCTATATAGAACTGCTTAAAAAGCACCCTCTGGTATTTGTGTCACTGGCACGCCAAGTGCAGGCAGAGCTTATTGCCAAGGCATTTGCCATGGCAAACAGTGGCCAGCTAGATGTAGTGCATATTTACACAAACGAGGAAGACATTGCCTTGCCGTTTGTACAGTTGTGCACTAAACCTGTGGTATTGACCCATCACGATCCATTTACGCTGCTCATTCGCTACAAGCACGTTTTTCCTAAGTACAAACAACTTAACTGGATCTCTATGTCGCATGCCCAGCGGGGCAGCATGCCGTCGGATACAAACTGGGTAGGCAATATCTACCATGGCCTACCAAAAGATAGGTTTGCACTTGTTACAAAACCGGGCACCTACATCGCATATCTAGGCCGTATTATCGAAGCCAAAGGCGTACATTTGGCAATTGCCGCCGTAAAACAATACAACCAAAACGCCACTAAACCCATAACACTACGCATTGCAGGCAAGCATTACGCCGGCCACAAAGACGACTACTGGCGGGAGCAGATTGAGCCGCACATAGATGGTAAAACCATTATCTACGACGGATTCTTAGATACAGATGCCAAAAAACAATCATTTTTAGGTAACGCTGCCGCACTGCTGGTACCTTCGGTATTCGAAGAACCGTTTGGCATGGTGGCTATAGAGGCGCTCGCTTGTGGTACCCCCGTTATCGGGCTTGATTCAGGGGCGCTGCCAGAACTTATAACAGACGGCCAGACTGGCTTTATTGCCAAAAAAGGCACCAACGATACAGCAACGGCCACCGGCCTGGCAGCACTGCTTGGCAAAGTACACACCATAAACCGCCAAGCATGCCGGAACGACTTTGAAGCCCGGTTTACACTAGAACGAATGTGTGCCGAACATTTGGAAATCTATAAAAAACTGACTACCTAGCACTTTGTCATTCCGGGCTTGACCCGGAGTGTGCCAGTGGGGAGTATGCCGGTGGCATACGAGTACTTGCAATGATAGTTAACCTCAAACATATAACTGTAGCCCCACACCTGAATATTGCTTAACACACGAGTATTCCCGGCTCCGATTGGCCATGCAATATAAACTGTTTGCCAACCCCGTCATTCCGGGCTTGATCGGGAATCCAATAAAAATGGAACTATATTACTGGATTCTGAATCAAGTTCAGAATGACATAAGAGCAGGTATAGTTTGGAGAACCCCTAGAGGTTAAACCTCTAACAGATAAGCAAAATGTGATTTAGAGTAATACTAGGGGTGCTTTGAGACGTGGGTGATGTTGGTAATCTTCGAGTATAAAATTATCTTCGGTAAAATCGTCTATGGTTTTAACGTCGCCGGTTAGTCTGAGCGTAGGGAATGGGTATGGCTTGCGTTGCAACTGCTCCTTAGCAGCATCCAGGTGGTTGTTGTACAAATGCGCGTTACCAATAGAAATAATAAGTTCTCGGGGTTCTAGGTCGGTTAGGTACGCAACCATGTGCAGCAACATAGCATACTGTGCTATGTTAAACGGCAATCCTAAAAATACGTCAGACGACCGCTGGTACAACGACAGGCGCAATTTGCCCTTGGTAACGTCAAATTGGAACATCGTATGACAGGGCGGCAAACGCATTTCTTCTATTTCGCCGGCGTTCCAGGCAGACACAACTATGGCCTTAGAGTTAGGATTAGTTTTGATTTCGTTAATAGCCCACGCCAACTGGTCTTGCTCGGTGCCGTCCGGACGCTTCCAATGGCGCCATTGCACCCCGTATACACGGCCAAGGTCGTTGCGTTCGTCTAAAAATCCATCCCAGTACTTAATTTTATGATCGTGCAGATACTTCACGTTTGTTTCGCCGGAAATAAACCAAAAAAGCTCATGCAGTAATGTCTTGAAAGGCATCTTTTTGGTAGTAATTAATGGGAAACCGGCGCGCATATCAAAGCTCAGCTGGTGGCCAAACACCGACTTTATACCATGCACGCCTCTAGTAGGTTTACTTTTACCCTCCTTAAGAATGCGCACCATGAGTTTAAGATACTCGTACTCCGGGTGTGTCATACCCATAATTATAGCGTATTTGTTAACGTCATTCCGGGCTCGACCCGGAATCCAATCAGTAAAAAATCATTTTATAGCGTAAAATTAAGAGGACTTTCTTATTTATATTACTTAGATTCCGGGTCGAGCCCGGAATGACGGAGCAAAAGACAATGGCAAAAGTATGTGATAACAAAAGTGTGGGAGTGATCATTAGTAACAGCGGCGGCAAGATTGCGCTGATTAAACGGGCTAACTTTCCTATTCGTTTTGCACCACCCGCTGGCCACATAGACGACCACGGTTCGCCGGAGCAAGCCGCTATAGACGAGGCCGAAGAAGAAATAGGGCTAGTTATTGAACCCTCTGACCTTATGGCCACACCAATCACCGAACGCCGCGTAAATAATAAGTGCAAGCGCGAAGGCGGCGACCACCACGTATGGTGGGTGTACGAAGCAGACCAATTTTTGGGCGACATAGAGGCCGACCCTACAGAAACTCAAGGCGCCGAATGGTACTCCAAAAAACAATTGCAGCGCCTAGCCGACCGGACCAAGGCCTATAAGGCAGGCAAAATACCAGAGTCTGAATGGGAACAAAATCCTGGTCTAGAAGAAATATGGGTCGACTTTATGCGTGAGCTTGAATACATAAAATAGCTCCCGTGAACGACGTACTTATTACTAAAATTCTAAACGCTTACGGCGTGCACGCCACTCGTATACAGCCACCCCAAAAAGGCTACCGTAACGAATCATACCCGGTTGTCCTAAAAGGCGGACAAACAATTAATGTACTCCTGTACAAAATAGAAACAGGCATAGCGACTCGCATTCAAAACGCCAACCGTGTTGCAAACTTTTTAGCTGCCAACGACTACCCGGCACGCAAACAGTACGACCCGCGGATACTGCAAATACGGGCAGGCAAACGCTATAAATACTGTTGCCTGTACGAATACCTGCCAGGCACGACTATTCCCTGGGAGGGCTATACCCAGGAACACATAAAACAACTGGGCCAATATATGAGCGACATGCACGCCGTGCTGAGCACCCTTGATTATTCTGGTTTGCCATCGGTTGCCGGTGAATATGCAGCCATTGCCGAACGCATGCAAGGCTATTTTGCCCAGCCCGGCGTACAGCGTGCCATGCAGCAGAAACTAGGAGTAACAATCGACCACACTATCTTTGAACGTTTACAGCGTATGCTGGCTTGGGCGCGTACATTGCCCGGTACACATGCGCTGCATATGGATTTTGTGCGCGGCAACATTTTGTTTAACGACGTGGCGCAGATAACCGGTGTCCTGGACTTCGAGAAAACTGCAGCCGGAAACGCTGCTTTTGACATTGCCCGAACACTTGCGTTTTTGCTGGTAGATTGCAAGTACAAGCAACCCGACAAAATACGCAAATACTTCCTGCAATCCGGCTACCACAAACGGGGTAGCGCCCCTTTGCCGCCACAAGAACTAATAGACTCATTGGTGCCAATGTTTTTGCTACACGATTTTTACAAATTCTTGCGTCATAGCCCCTACGAATCGCTCGCTCAGAACGAACACTACACACGCACCAGGGATATGCTGCTAACGAGTAACCTCCTTATCAATCGTCATTCCCGCGAAGGCGGGAATCCAGTCAAAGAATAGAATCGTATAGGTCTATCCACTCCGGATTATCGTGTTCGATCAACTTAAGCTTCCAGCTGCGCTCCCATTTCTTCAACCGCTTCTCGCGAAGAATTGCGTCCTCAATTGAGGTACATTCCTCGAACCAGACAAGCAACCCTATGTCATACGTCTTAGTAAAACCTTCTGTCATTCGTTCTTTATGCTGCCATATTCTACGAGTCAGGTCACTTGTAACGCCAATGTAAAGCGTACCATTACGCTTACTGGCAAGGATGTAGACAAAAGCTCTTTTCATTGTCCGACATTCTATCTCAGGCTCACCTATAAATGAACTTCATTCTGACTGGATTCCCGCCTTCGCGAGAATGACAGGGGGCTACCACTGGCATGCGAGGGATATACTGGCAGAGTGTAAGATGTTAAAATAAACTTTAACGACTAACAAGTGGAGAGGTAACCCTGTGGCAGCTGCATGGAAAAAACGACTGATTTCGCAAAGCGACTTAATGGTGCTGCACGAAAAGCTTACCGAAAAGGGCAAGAAGATTGTCTTTACTGCCGGTTCGTGGGACTTACTGCACGTTGGGCAATGCCGCTACCTCGAAGAAGCCAAAGCTAAGGGCGACGTGCTAGTTGTGGGCGTCAGCAGCAACGAAGCCATCCGCAAGGTAAAGGGGCCGAACAAGCCAATTCTGGACGAGAAAATCCGGGCAGAAATGCTGACTTACTTGCGCTCCGTAGACTTTGTGACCATTTTGCCCGAACCCAGCTGCGCACCGTCGCTTGGCCTACTTAAGCCCGACATTTTTATTACTGTCCGCGAAGATTGGGCTGCCAATTATAAAGAATCCCGAGAATACAAACTGGTCACTAAATACGGCGGCCAAGTAGAAGTCGTCGACCGCCAGTCTACCGCGCTGTCTACGACCAAAATTGTCCAGCGTGCCATAGGCGGCGAGCTTGGCAGTATTTTTAAAGACTTTATGGAACTACGCAAAGATCCGCTCAAGGAAAGATAGTGAAACTGACTCCCGAGCAACAGAAAAAACAAGAATACTACCGTGATGCACGCACCGGCGGTTACTACGATGGCATCTGGAAAACAGTCGGCAAGTGCGTCTTTTGCGACCTGCGCGAAAAATATATTGTGCACGAAGAAAACGGCATGGTCCTGGTAGTCGCCCTGTTTGCCTACATAGACGGCGATATGATGATTATCCCGCGCCGCCACTTAAAATCTGCCAAGGAACTCACAGCTGATGAATGGGAAACCGCCCGTAAGCTTATGTACATCGCTAAAAAAATACTGCGCAAAACGTATGGGCTGCAAGACGTACAGTATGTGTTGCGCGATGGCGGTATTTTAGTGGGCAGTACCGTGCAAGACCACTTCCACATGCACTGCGTTCCATCTGACGGGCCCGACTTAACTGTGTGGAACTACCGCAAACTTAAGTACACACCATTCCAAAATGCCGAACTATTACGCGCCCAAGGCAAAACAATTAAGCGGCTGTCCGATAGGTTCGACCAAAAATACAAAGAGGCGTCATGAACTTCGACTGGGGAGATCTTGCCTTCGGTTCAAAGCAGCCGGTTAACAAGCTAAACGCTACCTTTATTGCCGCACCGCGCGACATATCGCTGGAACGGTTTAAGCAGCTTATTAAAGCCTACTTGCCCAAGGGCAATATAGTACTGGGCATTTCGCAGGAACCGTTCGTAGACGGGCTAGAGGACGAACCTCAGTTTCGCATGTTGCAACTATCTAAGGTGCAGCCGATTATAGACAAAGTAAATACCTCGCCGTCTAAGTACAAGATTTACACCCTTAAATACTTTCAGCGCGAAACCAAATACTTGTTCGAAAAACTAAAGTTCACCAAGGTGCTGCTGATTAACGGCTCGTGGCATTTATCTTTCCACCACACGCCCAATTACTACGCATTAGTTAACCACCACACCGATTACGAGCTTATCACCCCCTTTGCCGACGAACAAGAAGCGCTTACCTACGACAAATGGGCCGCCAAAGAATTTGATAAGCGCCTTAAAAAGGTGCTGCCCACCGAAGGCTATTTTACCGAGCAGCAAATGCTGGGCTTTGCCAGCGAAGTCGCCAAAGGATCGTTTGATTACACCTACCAAGCCGGCGTGGTGCTGGGCAAAAAGACCGATAAAGGCTACCAGCTGCTTACGTGGTCATTTAACCGCGTCGTACCCTACCAAACATATGCCTTCCACCATGGCAGCTTACGCGAAAAACACTTTTCGCCGGCCAACGACCTTAACTACTACGACACCGTACACGCCGAAACAGAACTACTTATAAACGCACTCAAGCAGAAAATGGACCTAAGCGGCACAACACTATTTATTAATCTGCTGCCGTGCCCAACATGCGGACGTATGCTGGCAGAAACTGACATAAGCGAAATTATCTACAGCCTCGACCATTCCGACGGCTACACGTTAAGCATATTAGAGCAAGCACATAAAACAGTAAAACGGGTCGTTATTAAGTAGCTTACTTTAGTATCTTGTAGTGTAGTGCCAGTGCGTTGTCGTTGATTTTTGTGGTGTCGAGTAGTTCTAGGTTTAGCTGTGTTTTCGCCAGGGGAATGCCTTCGCCGAACATAATGGGTTCGACGGTCAGGTGCAGTTCGTCAACGACGCCAGCCTGCAAAAACATATTGTAGATGCTATGGCCGCCACACACCGCCAACTGCTCGTGGCCTTCGCGGGTTAAACGGGCAACGAGTTCTTGGGGCGATTCTGTAATTGTTTCGACATCGGGGTGGTCTATGGGCGTAGCGTTATATACCAAGTTACGGCGGCCTTTTAGCGGCTTGCCGATGGTGTTATAGGTGGTGCTGCCCATAACAATCACGCCTGCCTGTTTGGTTAGCGCCATAAAATGCTGGGTGTCTTCTTTGCTGGTCCATTCTAGCGACGAAGCCGTAGTGCTGTTAAGCGGCCCAATAAATCCATCCACCGAAATAGCAGCAATAACAAATACTTTCATATTGGTAGATTATAGCAGTATGAAAATTATTACTGTACCTTCTGGAAAAATGCAGCAAAATGTTGTAAAAATAATACTATCATGAGACGAAGACGCCGACCGATCCACCTAGCTAACAAACCGACGCTTACCAACAAAGTGAAGGCATTGTTCAGGTCGCGCCGCTTCCGAAAACGACTGTTGGTTGCAAGTCTGCTGTTTGGACTGTTTTTACTACTATTGCCCGTGCTTACCTACGCCTATTATGCGCGCGACATCAACAATCCCGAGCGCCTTATGAACCGCAATAACACCGGCGTAACCCTGCTAGACCGGAACGGTCAGGTGTTTTACACCTTCGGCCATACCGCCACAAAGCACGACATACCGTTAAACGCCATATCGGACAACCTAGAGCATGCCCTTATAGCAACCGAAGACGAAAAGTTCTACCAACACTCCGGGTACTCTGTAGCCGGCATTGGGCGGGCATTGTACGGCAACATCCTCAGCCGGGATGCCACCCGTTACGGCGGGTCAACTATTACCCAGCAATTGGTTAAAAACAAATTATTGTCTTCTAATAAGAATGTATTCCGTAAATACCAAGAGCTGTCCTTGGCCATTGCCATAGACAGGCAGTATTCCAAAGACGAGATTTTGCAGATGTACCTAAATTCGGTGTACTTCGGCGAAGGGGCGTTTGGCATTGGCCAGGCCAGCAAGGCGTACTTTAATAAGGCGCCGGCCGACCTAAGCCTGGCAGAGGCCAGTATGCTTATAGGCATACTCCCGGCACCTTCGGCCTATTCGCCTATATCGGGCGATGCCGATGCGGCTAAAAAACAACAGACACACGTACTGAACCGCTTGGCTCAGACGGGACACATCTCTGAAGCCGAAAAAGATGCTGCCTTACAAGAACAACTAACCTATGCCGATCCTGCAGCCGCTACCGCAGTAGAACAGCACGCACCGCACTTTGCCCAGATGATACTGGAAGAGCTAAACGAGAAATACGGCGAAGAACGAGTAAACCGCAGCGGCTTTACGGTTACGACCGGCTTGGACCTTAGCTGGCAAAAGGCAGCCGAAGCACAGGTTGCTACCCGCGTTGCCCAGCTGTCGCGCCAAGGTGGTACCAACGCCGGACTGGTGGCAATCGACCCGCACACCGGCGAAATCCGGGCGCTCGTCGGTAGCGCCAATTGGGACGACCCCAACTTTGGCAAAGTAAATATGGCGCTTGCCAGCCGTCAGCCCGGCTCTAGCTTTAAGCCTATTTATTTTGCCGAAGCGCTCGACAAACACCTTATTACCCCGGCAACACTACTTAACGACAGCCCGCGCACGTTTGGCACCTACAAACCAGAAAACTACGACTTCAGATATATGGGCAAAATATCCACCCGCCGGGCGCTGGCCCAATCGCGCAACCTGACTGCAATTGAGGTAATGGAAAAACTGGGCACGACCAATGCAGGCAACGCCGCCAACCGTATGGGTATTACCATTAACGACCCAGACAGCCACGGCCTAGCGCTGGCACTTGGCACCGCAGAGGCACGGCTACTAGACATGACCAATGCCTACGCGGCTTTTGGGAACGGCGGCCTGCAATACAAACCGGTTTCTATAGTTTCTATACAAAATAAATTTGGCGGCGAAGTTTTCCATAACAGGCAGCGCGAGAAACGCGTGCAAAGCAGCGGCGCATCGTATCTTATTAGTTCTATATTGGCCGATCCCGCAGCCCGGGCCCCTGGCTTTAGCAGCCTTACCTTTTGGAATCGCCCGGTTGCCGTTAAGACCGGTACAACCAACGACAACCACGACGCCTGGACCATAGGCTACACGCCCAGTATTGCGGTAGGAGTATGGGTTGGCAATAACGAAAACCGCGCCATGTCCGGTGTTGCCGGCGGTTCCGGCGCCGGCCCGGTGTGGAAAAGCGCCATACAGACAATGTTGGCAGACAGTACCGTAGAACAGTTTAAGCGGCCATCCAGCGTAACCAAAATACGGATATGCGATACCGCGGGCGTCCGCGAAGAATACTTTATACGGGGCACGGGGCCATCCCAAGCTTGCAGCACCAAACAAAACCAAGACGCAAACAAAAAACGCGAAGAAGAACCAGCAGAACAAGACAAACCACAGGTAAAGCCGCCCACAAAACCCACTACGCCGCCGCCAGTTACGCCGCCTAGCGGCCCGACCGACGATGATGACGACGAACCGGTAACGCCACCCCCAAGTGGCGGCACAGGTACCGGCACAACCCCGCCACCCATCACGCCACCCCCTCCTACGCCTATTACGCCCACCACTCCTTAGGGCAAAAGCAATTGTTGTAAATATGCAGTTTATTTGCCTAAAAGTATAGTCTGTGGCTAAAGTATAGTTACCAGGGGAGAGGTAGAGTTTAGTAGTGGATACATCCAAAGGCACTTTTATTGTTCTTGAAGGCACGGACGGTGCAGGCAAAAGCACGCAGTTCGACCTGTTGGCCAAGCGTCTTACCGACGACGGTTACGACGTTGCTACCTTTCGCTTTCCACAATACGACTCGCCATCCAGCTATTTTGTTACCCAATATCTAAAGGGCGCCTACAACAACGGCGGCACGCCCGGCCCGTACACCGCATCATTATTCTATGCACTCGACCGTTACGAGGCGGCACCCAAAATTACCGATGCCCTTAACCAGGGTAAGGTAGTGCTTGTAGATCGCTACGTCGGGTCCAATATGGCCCATCAGGGCACCAAGATCGCCAAACCCGAAGAGCGCCGCGGCTACTTTATTTGGAACGACAACCTCGAATACGAGATGTTGCACATTCCACGCCCCACCATAAGCTACATATTGCGAGTGCCCGCCGATGTGGCACTGGAACGCATTACCCACAAAGAATCGCGCGATGTACTAGAAGACGACCCAGACCAAGTGCGCAAAAGTGTAGAAGTATACGACGATCTAGCCCAGCTATTCCCAAAAGACTTTACCCGCATAGACTGTGCCCGCGAAGGCAAAATGCTGCCAATAGATTCAATCCAAGAAATACTCTGGCAAAAGGTAGTGCAATTGCTGCCAGAACTACCGGAACCCGCCCCTAAGCCAGCTGAGGCCAGCGTTACACCGCCGCCTGCCGTAGAGCAATCGGTTTCACAGCCTGCAACAGACGATCCGCAGCTCGAACCTACAGTCACACCGGTTGCAGCAGATCCGCCAGCCGCAGAACCAATTCTGCGTAAAGACGAACAAGGTGGCTACTCGCTTACCGAAACCGGCCGGCAGTTTTTGGCATCGCAGGTCAGCAATAACGGGGGTAATATCTATGCCTTAACTGGCAAGATGCAGCCGGAACTTACCGCCGCACTAATAGCCCGGTTCGCCAAGCGGGCAGGGGATTTGCGTAGTACGCTGCTGCTAGAATTTGCCGACGCCGCCAACCGCGACGCCAGCCTAGACGCAGCCGCATTCCAGGCATACGGCGATGTATCTGTTGGTCAGCTGGCTAGCGCCTACCTAGTAGTCGGCGGGGTCAGTAACATATTGGCCAAAACTATTGAACACGGCCGCCTGGCTGCCTTTACCGAACAGTCTGTTACCGTCAGCCGTTACGAAGCAAAAGATAGCACCGGCAATTACAACTACTACACCCCCGAACATCTACCTTCAGAGTTGCAGGCTAGCTACAAACAACATATGGACAGCTTATTCGATACCTACGCCTCGCTGCTATCTGCCTTAAACGAACACCTTACCGAATCCACCAATGTTGCCGACCCGTACGGCGAAGCAGCCCGCATTGCCAGCGCTGTGCTGCCTATCGCGACCAAAACAACAGTGGTCGTTTACGCATCTGCGCAAGCGCTAGAAAACACCATAACCGGCCTGGTCAGCGAAGACCTGCCCGAAGCCCGCGAGACCGGTCTGCAAATGCTAGCCGAAGCTCGCAAAGTTTTGCCGACGCTACTTGCCCAGACAGATAAGTCTGACCGCGGCGGCGCCCAAATTGTCTACCGTGCCTCGTCGGTCGCCAGCGTTCGCAAGCAGGCCCAAGAACTATTACCCGATAATCACGCGCCGCAAGCCGCCGCCGTACAACTGGCCGCCGTCTGGCCACGCAACGAATTCGACTTGCTGCCCGACATGCTATACCCCTACAGCAACCGTCCACTGCACGATATTGCCGCCGAAATAGCCCAGTGGTCATACGACCAAAAGGCACAGGTATTCGAAGCCTACATAGGTGAACGTAAATATCGCCGCCTGCGCCCGGGACGTGCCCTCGAAAAAGCCCACTACAGTTGGGATATTGTAGCCGACTACAGCGTCTTCCGTGACCTGCAGAAACATAATATTGTAGAGGACATGCAGTCACAGATGCTAACTCCGCGCTACGGCTACGAAGTACCAAAGGTAATAGAAGATGCCGGCTTAACCGACCAGTTTGAGGCCTGTTTGACATCAGTCTTAAGCTTTACAGCCTGCTGCAACAAGCCGGCCGGCCCTTTGATGCGCAATACGCCACCCTTATGGGGCACAAGCTACGCTTTAAATTGACATATAACGCCCGCGAAGCATTCCATATTCATGAACTACATACTGCCAATCAAGAGGCACCCGAAACGCGCGCCCTAGTCCAAAAAATGCACGAAAAGCTGAGCGAGGTTCATCCGGTCATTGGCGAATCTATGCATTTTGCACACAGTAACTAGACAGCCCTAGCATTCGGAAACATATCTTGCCAGTACGATGAATCAGTGCGGTCGATCAAGTGTAACAGCACGGCCGCCCCCATTCGTACGTCAATGTCTGCGTAAGTCTCGCGTCGGTTAGCCTCTTGGGCAATAAGCCGGCTATGCACTGCTTCGGCTTGCTTTTTTCCGGTACGATAACCAGCCTGCATGCGTAACTTAGCGGCTTCAGCCAGCATTTCATCTCGTTGTTCGCCAGACGGCAAATGGGTGGCGGCATGGAATGCTGCTTCGCCTGCCTGCAACAGGTTACGCCGATCTTTAATTACCCGGCGCATGCTACACCTTGCCCCATGCTTCGGGATACCCATGGTTAGCCCGCATTTCCTGATAAGTTTGACCAAATAGGCCAGCGGCAGCCGCCCGTACCGTCAACTGTGCATGCATGTACGGTATAAGCCGCATGCCCGCACAACCAAAGGGTATTTTATGGCGATCGTGAACATATATAACCCGATGTCCGTCGGCGTCTACAAGCTTTTCTACCTTTTCGGGGTCTAGGGTAACTTGCCGTGTGTCATCATAAGCGGCAAACCATTTAGGATCAAAATGAAGGTCATGAAATACGTTATCCGGATTAGTGGGCTTTGGCCTCGCCAGAGCGTACACGAGCGCGTCATCAGTCTTGCCGCCAAGTCCAGCCCACTCACTCACAAATCCTGCCGACGAACGGGCCCAGCCAGCAATTGCAGCATTAGGGTCATCAAAATCACGCCTAAATAACTTTTTTGGGATTGCTTCTAAGTAGGCAACATTCGTAAGTGCGCCATCTGATGCCGCAGCCAAGATCCCTTGAAGACTGTCGTGTTCCGACTGATGTTTTTGAGGCGGCACCGGCATTCGCGTTATGTGCTCGCCCAGCCACCGGCCTACCGTGCTGCGTAGTGCCGACCATCCCTCAGCAGCAGACTCAAACGATTCACCTATAGGAGGCATCGGCCGTATAGTGGTTTGACCCAAAGCATGTGCTATTGGTCGCGCTATGCTCAACACTCTCTCGGCGCTAACGCGGTGGATTTTATACGGATTGCCAAAGGACGGGTCATCAAAATCAGGTCGAACATCAGAATACACCAACGCATGATGCTGCGGCAACGCTTTTACAAAACCAGGTAAGAATGGATGACGGGACATATCGTAACTCTTAATGGGTACAAAAAACTCCTCGGGCGGAGGAGTTTGATAATTGTTCGTTGTACTAGTACTTATCGTTTATTACGAACACGCTCCGGCGCCCATTTGCGGAGGCCGAGTAGTTGTTCCAAAATAGTAATAACGCTTTTGCTTATAACCATTACCTATATATTCTAGCCAGCGAAAGTTTACGTGTCAAGTTTTTGTTAATAGTTTCATTGACGCTTATACTAATTCCGCGTATAATTGCTTAGCTAAAGCAATGAGCGACAGTATAGACCCCCGCCTTCTGACGTCTAAGTGGCGACTACACATGCGGCCCAACACACCATCTACATTAACAACCGGCGAAACTGTCGAAGACATTTTACGCGATATTATTGCCATGCCCAGTATTACCGGCAATTACGAGGCAAACCGCGAAGGCCTTAACTACATTGAACGTTTCTTGAGTCAGCGAGGCATGCACACCATCCGCCACGAATGGAATGGCATAGAATCGCTTGTAGCTACTACTCGGCCCACCAAAACACCGACGGTATTTTTAATGGGCCACTTTGACGTTGTTGCCGCACCCGCAGACATGTTCCAATTACGCCAGGACGACCAAAAATACTATGGCCGCGGCGTACTAGACATGAAGGGCGCAATCGCTGCCTTTTTGGCAACCGTAAACCAGCTAAACAATCTGCAAGATTACGACTTTGGCATTATGATAACAACCGACGAAGAAGTAGGTGGCTTCGATGGCGCACAGCTACTTGCCCAAGAAGGCTATGTGCCTAAGGTGATGATCTTGCCTGATGGCGGCGCCAATTGGAATATTGAACGCTTCTGTAAGGGTATTTGGTTTACAACTTTTACGGCTACCGGCAAGAGCGCCCATGGATCACGCCCGTGGGAAGGCGACAACGCCATAACCAAACTTATGGATGCACTCCGCGAAATACAAGCGTTGTTCTCGGCCAAACCCAGCGAGACAACAAGCACCATGAACGTAGGCACCATACAGGGAGGCCACAGTATCAACAGTATTCCCGCGTCAGCTACTGCCAGTGTCGATTTTAGGTTTGGCAGCCAAACCGAAATGGACACTATGCGCAAAAAAATTATGGCAATTGCCGATAAGCACGGCATAAATGTACAAGTAGAAGTCAACGCAGACCCGGTAGAAACTGACCCAAACAACAAATACCTGCTGCCATACGTAGCCTACACCGAAGAAATTATTGGCCACCCTATTAAATGGATCGTTTCTAATGCAGGTAACGACGGCCGCTTTTTTATAGAAAAGGGCGCAGTGTGTGCGGTTAGCTACCCCGAAGGCGGCAACCACCACGGCGCAGGTGAATGGATCGGCAAGGACAGCCTGGTACGCATGCAACAAATCTATACCAAGTACATCACCGACGTTGCGCATTGACCTATTAAGCCTTAAGTTGTATAATATATAACTACTATGGTTAGTGTTGGCGAGAGCGCGGGAAGTCCTGGGCCAGAAGCTGGCAGTGAAGCTGCAGAGGCCATCAACAGCTCTATAAATATGGTTGGCTATGCGGTCGCACATGGCGGAGAGCTGGATGACCGCTTTGCAGGGCTTGCAGCAGTCGAAAAAGAATACGATGCAGTAGCTTCCGTAGTGAACGGACTCGACCCTAGCCGCGGCGACATACTTTTTTTAGAAGGCGACGCAGCTAACTATGCGCCATTCCAATGGCAGTCTGATGTAACCACACCCGAAACCAAAATATCCGCGCTCAACTACATGCGCGCGACTCGGTTAATATCGGTGTTCAACTACGCTTTTCAGTTAGCACACGTTAAGGGCGTAGAAGTAGGCTTTCCTGATATACAACGGCCCGAATTAGAACAGTTCGCCTTGGGCATCGGCGAAACTGATATAAATGAAGTGCTAAAAAAGGGCAATGACCCCTCATGGGCCCACTTTAACGCGTTCCATACCAGGCGTGAACAGAGAGTAGCGCTTAGTGAAAGAAACCGTGCGCTGGCGGCACTTCCTAACCTGGGAGCCGAAAAACCTACCTACGCCACGCTTTTTGGCTTTGACCACTTTGCCGAAAAGGAAGCAGCGGGTGAACGGACAACGCAAACACCAGGTTTAACCGAGGCCTTCAACTATCTGGGCCTAGACTTAGAAGTTCGCACTATGCCCCATGCCGTACGCGAGCGCCGATTACGCTATATTGCCGAATTAACCCGGTGGCTGCCAACGTTCCCAGGTGCACCGGCTAGTTTACGGACAGAAGCGCAAGGCAAGCCCATTGAACCTTCGACGCTCATGACGCATCCGCAGCAGCTTAATGTATACGGACAGACCCCTCCAGAAAACCCAGTGCGCCCCTAAATAACGTATAGTCTGCCGTTGACAAAAAGCCAACGGCTGTATACAATACGACCTAACATTACCGAAGACCGTAGCGGTCCAAAAGACTTAATCAGCTACCGAGGCAGTGAAACAAATTAGTCTTTGTTTTCGAGCACGAATATAGTCTTTGGTGATGCGAGCGCCAAAGGCTTTTTCTTTTGGCCTCACTTTTCCTTAACAATTTAGGTCGATACAATTAAATAAAGGAACTTTATGGCTTTAACCAAAGATAAGAAGCACGAAGTCGTAAAAGAAGTTTCTGACGCATTGGCTGCATCTAAGATGACCGTGGTTGCAAAATACCAGGGCACAACAGTGAAGTCGATCCAGCAGCTTCGTAAAGACGCTCGTGCAAGCGGCACCAAACTGCGTGTCGTAAAAAACCGGTTGGTTATTAAAGCTTTGCAAGACAACGACACCCTCAAGGCTGTCGACACCAGTGCCTTAGTTGGCCAACTTTTATACGCGTTTAACAACGAAGACGAAGTTGCCCCTGCTCAAGCCCTGGCTGCATTTGCCAAGCTAAACCCAACTATCGAATTTGTCGGTGCTATTACGGCACAAGGCAAGTTCATTAGTGCAGACGAAGTCAAAGACCTGGCTACATTGCCAAGTAAAGAAGCTCTTGTCGCACAAGTTGTTGCAACCTTACTGTCACCAGTCAACGACGTTACCAATGCGCTTTCGGGCAACTTGCACGCGTTACTAGACGGCATCGAAGCAAAAGCGACGGCCTAAGCCGTCATCCCCGCGAAGGCGGGGACCCAGTATCAATAATTACAAAGGAACCAATCACATGGCTGATCTAAAGAAATTGGCAGAAGACCTTACCAAGTTGACTGTCCTCGAAGTAAACGAACTAAAGAACATCCTTAAGGATGAATACGGCATCGAACCAGCTGCTGCAGCTGCTATCGTTGCTGGCCCTGCCGCTGACGCTGCTCCTGCAGCCGAAGAAAAGGCTGAATGGGATGTTGTCCTTAAGGACGCGGGCGCCCAGAAGGTAGCTGTTATTAAGGCCGTTAAGGACATTACCGGCCTCGGTCTTGGCGAAGCTAAGGCTTTGGTTGACGGCGCTCCTAAGACCATCCTTGAGAAGGCTAAAAAAGAAGACGCCGAAGCCGCCAAGAAGGCTTTGGACGAAGCTGGCGCTACCAGCGAATTAGCTTAGTTTTAGGCTAATCGTTCTCTGTAAAATACCCGTTGCGTTTGCAGCGGGTATTTTTTATCCACAGTTATTTGTAGTTGTTTTGACTTGACTTAATGTCCGTGATAGTCTTAGGTGTAAGCAGAGACAAACAAACACACATGGAGTTGTGAGAGACATACCATACAAAGACATGGCAGACGTAGCAGATAAGCAAATCAAGCGGTTACGAGCACTCATTCAAGAGGCCGAAACCAACCTAGCAGCAGCAAACGAACTATTAATTAGTTTGGTAGGCGACGACGACAAAGTCGCGCCTGTTTCGCGCGACGACAATCTCGGTAAAGTTATCGAGGGCGTTTTTGATGGCCAAAATATGGTTGGCAGCGACGGCAAGACATACCCCGTGCCCGCTAACTACGCCAGCAAGTCTAAACTAGTCCAGGGCGACATTCTTAAGTTAACTATTGCCGACGACGGCACCTTTTTGTACAAGCAAATTGGTCCAATACCACGTAAGCAAGTGGTCGGTGCTCTTAAGCTCGAGAATGGCCATTACTTTGTAGACGTAAACGGTAAAGACTACCGTGTACTACTGGCTAGCGTTACCTACTTTAAAGCCAAGCCAGGCGACCAAGTAAGCGTTAACCTCCCCGAAGACGACACGACAGTCGAATGGGCAGCACTAGAAGCCGCACTCTAAAGTAGTACCCGTGATCCAAATAAGCCGTAGCTTTGAAATCAAACCCAATAACGAGCAGGCAGCGGGCGCCAGCCTTCAGGCATATTCCCGCACAGCATACGAGCTTGCACTAATGGCCCTACGGCCTCAGGATACCCAACCGCTTACCATAACGCCGCCACCAGGGCATGATATTGTAAAACGGATAGCAGAACGCGATACGATTCATTATGTGATTCCTGGAAGGATCCGGCACGGCATGGATACCGAATGGTCGGGAGGCGGCCTGGTCCACAGCCAAAAGCTGTGGACACCCGGTGCTAAGTCTGAAGACATAGACGGCCACCCCAATCTCTTCCTCGACATACCCCTTGGCAACTTACCGCCCACAGCACCAAAGCTTCCCGAAGGAAGCTGGCTGGGCTTAGAAGTTGACGAAGAGGCACTTACCCGAGCATTGCTATGGATAATACCTACACACCGAAGACACGATAAACTTTTCGATGCCGCCAACTATATTAGCCATCTTTTATAGAGAATTCGTTGCAAAACCGATAAATCACAACAGCCAAACAGCCACTGTCGGGCGTATACTTAGGAAGCAAATGGGGCAGGCGTTATATAGGGCACATCGGCCAAAGAAGCTGATTGAGGTAGTCGGACAAGAACATGTGACGACTGCTTTAGATCGTGCTCTTAAAAAAGGTACGATCAGCCACGCATACCTGTTAACCGGCCCACGCGGCACCGGCAAAACAAGCATCGGCCGCATACTGGCCCACGAAATTAACGGCTTGCCGTACGACGACGATTCGTCGCACTTAGACATTATAGAAATAGACGCGGCCTCTAACCGCCGCATCGACGAAATCCGCGACTTGCGCGACAAAGTACATATTGCGCCCACAAGCGCCAAGTTTAAGGTGTACATCATAGACGAAGTGCACATGTTGACCAAAGAGGCATTTAATGCGCTGCTTAAGACCCTAGAAGAACCACCGGCCCACGTCGTGTTTATTATGGCTACCACCGAAGCCCATAAACTACCCGAGACCATTATTAGCCGTACCCAGCGGTTCTCGCTTAAGCCCGTCGAGTTGCCTAAAGTAATAGGCCACTTAAAAACCATCGCCAAGGCAGAAGACATTACTATATCTGACGACGCGCTCGCCATTATTGCGGCGCACGGCGAAGGCAGTTTTAGGGACAGCATTAGCCTGTTAGACCAAGTGCGCAGCACGAGCGACAAAGTAGAAGCCAAAGACGTAGAAGCATTGCTTGGCATTGCACCCGAAGAACTTGTCCGGCAGATCGTACAAGCGGTATCGGCCCATGACGTTGTTGCCACGGCAAACAGTCTGCAACAGATTCACGAAAACGGCTACGAACCTGCGCAGATTGCCCGGCAAATTGGTGCAGAACTACGCACGGAATTACTGGCAGGCAAATCGGTATTAGACAAAACGGTCATTATGCAGCTGCTTACGCAGCTATTAAGCGTGCCGTCATCGCCTGACCCTAAAAGCTATCTAGAGATTGCCCTCCTAGATGCTGCCCTTACCAACGCTGGGGTCGCCAAGCCAGCGGCAGCCAAAGTAATGCCCGAGGCCGTACAGAAGGCGCCGGTCGTCACCGAACAGCACCCCAGTAGCTTTCAGCGCAGCATGCCTAAGCCGCCCGTATATAAGCCAGAGCCATCTGTAGCGGCTGCACCAACACCAGCGACACCCAAAGCACCCCCGGCAGCAACCGAAACAGAAGATGCCGAACAGTCGGTTACCGATGCGACCGCACTGCTAGACAACGATGCCTGGGCAAAAGTATTGGCCGCGGTTAAAGCTAAGCACAACACACTCTTTACTATTGTCAGGTCGGCCACGCCACACTTTGAGCCCGGTATTGTAACCCTGGAATGCGGCTTTGCCTTTCACCAAAAGCGCCTGAGCGAAACCCGCAACAAGACCATGTTAATGGACCTTATTACCGAAGCTACGGGCCAGACCGTACGCTTGCAGTGCATTCTAGGCACGGCAGCCTCGCCAAACGACTTACCACCTATACCCGCAGTGTTGCCGCCAGCCGACGAACAAGTACACACTGTTGCCGCAGTGCCAAAGCCAGCCCAGCCACAAAACGAAGACGTCGCCGCAATTAGCAATATCTTTGGTAGCGCCGAGCTGTTACAATCGTAAACACATGAGAGGGCAAGGGGAGTAAACCCGCACTATGGAACCGGGTAGCACCACCGATAGGCAACCGCAGAACCCCGAGGCAGAGGCTTCTTTGCTGGGGGCTATTTTAATTGACGCTGACGCGCTGGTAAAAGTTGCCGACGCCGTAAACGCCGATGATTTTTACGACCCTCGGCACAAGCATATTTACGAGGCCATTCAAGCGTTATATGAACGCCGCAGCCCTATAGACGTGCTGACGCTTGCCGACCAACTAAAAGGCGTGGGCTTTTTAGACATGGTAGGCGGCCCATCTTACTTAACCGAACTGACTAACTTTGTGCCTACAGCATCGCATGTGGAACAATACGCAGAAATTGTCTCCCATAAAGCTATGCGCCGCCGCTTAATTAAAGCTAGCCAAGAAATGACCACCCTCGGATTCGACGAATCCAAACAGCTGCGCGAGCTTATAGACGAAGCAGAGCAAACGTTATTTCAGGTAAGCCAACAGCACGTAAAACAATCCGTTACCTCGCTTGAGGCAATTTTAACCGATAGCTTTGACAGGCTAGACGACCTGCACAAAGACAAAGGCCGCATCCGCGGCATCCCCAGCGGATTCAAAGATTTAGACGACGTATTAGCCGGGTTCCAGCGGGCAGACCTATTAATTATTGCGGCACGGCCCGCCATGGGTAAGACTGCGTTCGTGCTAAACCTGGCACACAATGTCGCCTTGCACGGCAAAGAACCGGTACTGTTCTTTAGCCTAGAGATGGGCAAAGAACAGCTGGTAGACCGTTTGCTTTCTATGGAGTCGGGCGTCGATGCCTGGGCCTTGCGTACTGGCAACTTAACCGACCAAGACTTTGAAAAGATCGGGCAGGCAATGGGCACGCTGTCGGAGGCCAAGATATTCATAGATGACACGCCGGGGCTGACTGTAAGCGACCTGCGCACCAAGGCCCGGCGCGAAGCACACAAGCACGGCCTTGGCCTGATAATCATAGACTACTTGCAGCTAATGAGTGGTGGCAGCCGGTTTGGCAGTAGCGACAACCGCGTACAAGAAATTAGCGAAATTTCGCGTGGCCTTAAAGTTATTGCCCGCGAACTAAACGTACCGGTTATTGCCCTCAGCCAGTTAAGCCGTTCGGTTGAAAGCCGTAATCCGCAAATACCACAGCTGGCCGACTTACGTGAATCCGGGTCTATTGAGCAAGACGCCGACGTCGTAGCCTTTATTTACCGCGAGGAATATTATAATCCCGAGACAGAAAACAAGAACATCACAACCATACTTATTAAAAAACACCGTAACGGCCCAACCGCCAATGTCGACTTATACTTCGAGAGCGACAAACAACGCTTTAGGTCGCTGGACACCAAACATAGCGATCCGTTTTCGGACTAAACATTGACTAATATTAAGATAATTGCGTAGGATTAAAGTTATGGACAAGAAAGAGCAGACTGTACGAACGGTAAAGACGGATCCAAAAATGGTGACCAAGCCCCAAGTGAGGCCCCAGGCCAAACCTCGCAAACAAAAAAAGCTAGCAATTGGCATTGCACTCCTCATTGCCGTGCTGCTCGTTGTAATTGGCTTTTTGTACACTAAATACCACAACCTCAGCGAAGATCCTCAGAACGCCGCCAAAGCGACCACTAAAAAGGTCGTAACCGAAGTAGGCGAGCTGTACCTTATTCCAACCGACGAAGAACCCACCGTTGCTCAAGTACAAGACCGTGCCAAGCTGCAAGGCCAAGTATTCTTTGATAAAGCTCAAGACGGCGACTACATTTTGGTGTATTCCAAAAACAAGCTCGCTATGATTTACCGCCAAAAGGACCATAAATTGATTAACGTTGGCCCTATTAACATCAACAACACCCCTGAGGGCCAAACCACGCCTAACCCGCAGCCCACCGTCAACAACAGCACTACCAAGCCAGGCAATTAGTAGCGGCCGGCAATGGTATAATCTTGTAAGATGAAGTTACAACTTCGGGGCTTACGTATTACCGCTGACTGGCAACCGCTGGTATTGTTTAGCTTGCTTATGGCAGGCGCGGGCGTACTGTTGTGGTGGCAGTTAGGTCAATTAACTGCCGGTTACAGCCCGGCAGAGCTTAAAAGCCTGCAAAACAGCCTGAGCCTAAAACATATCTTGGACAATCCTATAAATGCGCCGTTCCATCTTGTTGCGAGCGGCTTGTACCGAATTTTAGACGACGGCCTACTGGCCGCACGTATAACAGCCGCACTGTTTGGCCTAGGATCTTTAGGTATTTTTTATTGGCTGGTACGGTTTTGGCATGGCAGCCGCACTGCCCTTATTGGCACGTTGCTATTCGGCACGTCTGCCTGGTTTTTGCATACCTCGAGGCTTGGTACGCCGGATGTTTTATTGTTTTTACTACTGGGCTTAGTAGGCTGCGCTGTATGGGCGCAGCACAGCAAAAGCTCGCTGCCGTTGTTGTTTGGCTTTGTCCTAGCCACCAGCCTGCTGTATGTGCCTGGCATGATATGGTTTGTTCTAATTGGAATGCTTTGGTACTGGAAACGCATAGACCGGCTGTTTAAAAAACGTCTTACCGCCGTAGGCATCGGGGCCGTATTAGTACTTGCCGCAATTGCCCCGCTTGGTTGGGCCGTATTCCACAACCTAGATATAGGCAAACAACTATTGGGCTTACCGGTACATGGTTGGCCGAGCCCCATTTCTGCACTTGGTGCGCTTATAGACGTACCGCTGGCTATTATGTGGCGCGGTCCGCTCGACCCAGTGCATTGGCTTGGCCGCCTGCCGTTGGTAGATGTCTTTACGCTGGCTATGTTTGGTTTGGGGCTATACACCTATGGACGTTATGCGCGCCTGGGGCGCAGTACCCTCACTGCACTCATATTGGTACTCGGTTCGCTGCTTATTGCGCTGGGTGGTGGTGTAACCTTGAGTATTATTGTGCCGTTCGTGTATATTGTGGCAGCAGTCGGCACCGACTTTATGCTGGAATATTGGTACCGGATATTCCCGCGCAACATTATTGCCCAGGGCGTGGGCGCCTTACTGCTTAGCTTTGCCATTATCATAGCCGTTTGGTACAATTTGCGGCATTATTACGTAGCCTGGCCAAATGCACCCGAAACCCGCGCGGTGTTTACCATCCATAAACAATAACCGAACCGTCACGTCATTCCGGCCCCGAGCCGGAATCCAATCTAAAATAGAACAATAATTCTGTTAAAATAAAAGAGTAAGGAGACTACTATATGAGCCGTTTTGACCAAGCTAAGATGCTGCTTAAAGTTAAGAAGCTACAGAAGGAACTACAAAAAGAGGTAATTGTCGTCGAAAAAGGCGATGGTGCCGTTAAGGTAGAAATTACCGGCGAACAAAAGATTAAAAAGATCCACATTGACCCGGAATATGTAGATCTAGACGACATTGGCGTATTAGAGCGCTGGCTAGAAGACGCTGTTAAAGAGGCAATCCAAACCAGTCAAAAACTAGCCGCCGAAAAAATGCAGCCTATGATGGGCGCACTCGGCGACCTCGGTTTGTAGTGTCATCCTGAACTTGATTCAGGAACCAGTTAAATAATTATGCCTATACTCCCCCCAGCACTAACCGACGTCATTGAAGCCCTCGGCAAACTGCCGGGCGTTGGACCGCGTACCGCCGAACGGTACGCGTACTATTTGGTGCGTAACGATCCGGCAAAGTCCAAGGGGCTTGCCGCAGCATTACAAGAACTACATGCCGGCATCGCCTACTGCCAGAAGACGTTCGCCTTGGTGCCAGCCGGCCAAGAACTGTCAGATCTATATACCGACCCAAAGCGCGACAAGACCGTTATAGCCGTTGTTGCCGAACCATTCGATATTGTAGCCCTAGAAAAAACCGGCAGCTTTAATGGCACCTACCACGTGCTTGGCGGCTTAGTATCACCCATAGACGGCATTGGCCCGGAAAATCTGCGTATCAACGAACTAGTTAAGCGCATAGACGACGACAATGTTAAAGAAATTATTTTAGCCACCAACGCCAGCGTAGAAGGCGAATCAACCGCCATGTACATCCAAAAACAAATCGGCGACCGGAACGTACAAATAACCCGCTTAGCTCGTGGCCTACCCATCGGCGTAGACCTAGAATACGCCGACCAAATTACCTTGGCCCGCGCCTTAGAAGGCCGCCAAACTTTCTAGATATTGCTCTTATTAGCTAAATATTGTATAATTTAGCTGTTATGTCATTTTGGAAGAGCGGTAGTGACCGCTACCAAGCCAGGCATGTAAACCAGGAAGGCACACACTTCGACCTTCTTGCTGGCATCTTTAATAGGCGTAATCGCACACACGCCGTAGTCATCTCTGTGATTGGATTGTTCGGGCTTGGTTCGACGCTCGTCTTCCATGCAGACGAAAAGCCGAAAACTCCGCACGCTGCTCGGGCATATAGCCCCGACATTAAACCCGAAGATAATCGCCATATACGTGTAGGCAGAGGCGTATTAGAACGCTGCAATAACACTGTCCTGCCGGTGACTCCGCCTAAACACCACCGCAGGCCGGTAAAACTACACACAAGCCATAACGCCGAGCTGACAAATACGCACATTAACCGAGAAAAACTGTTACACGAGGTGCAGCCAGCGCTTGTAAGCCTGGAACAACCTACCGGAATCGACGCTGCAACCGGCAAAATGCGCGTTAACAGGTGGAGTGGAGTAGTCGTAAAAGACCCGACTGGGCGCAAACGTAGTGGAGTAGTAAGCGTTGGGCACGGCCTTGTAGATGGCGATGCGCCTATAACAATAACCGACGCAGCCGGACGCCAAGCCACCGTAACCGACGGCTGTTATATATACCAAGCCAAAAATAAGGCGTTGCCAATACCCACATACGGTACGACAGAAACCGCTAGCGCTCAGCACCGCAAAACTGCCGATATTGACCTTGGTATTTTCTATGTAGACGGGCCTATTGGCGAATCTGCCCTAGAAATCGCCGCGCACGAACCCGTCCGTGGCGACTTTGCCTTGTTCGCAAACCACCCGCACGGCGAACAAGAAGCTTCGGCATTTACCGCCCTTACTACCAGTGTGCACGAGCCATCGATTGAATACATAACAGGTATAGACGCCGCCCAAGAAGCTGGCGGCAGCGCTACAAACATCACGCCGCAACTTGGCAGCAGCGGGGGCGCAGTCGTAAACGGCGAGGGCAAAATTATTGGCATTAGCTATGGCATGTCGGGAGTTTTGACACCTGAACAAGTTACCAGCTACTGCGGCGTTGAATCCGACCAACCGCTCCCCAGTCCCGTATTAGCCGTTACAATCAGCAGCGACATGATTGTGAGTACGTTCGATGCATTACAACAAGACCACATACCACTCCTCGCAGCGCACCAGTAAGCTATACTGTACACATGATTACCTACCCAGAAGCAAAACCTATTGCCGACATTCTAAATACGGCGCACCGCGTCGTTATTATGCAGGCCGACAATCCTGACGGCGACAGCATGGGCAGCGCGCTTGCCTTAGAGCAAATTCTGCACGAAATGGGCAAAGAACCACTGCTGTACTGCGGCGTAGAGATTCCATCGTATTTACGATACCTGCAAGGCTGGGACCGCATAGACCACGAACTGCCCACGCAGTTTGACGCTGCCATTATTGTAGACACTGGCGCCGATAGCCTATTTGAAACTCTTAATAAGTCAGGCCAAAAGGCACTTTTGCGGCATAAGCCGGTTGTCGTACTAGACCACCACGCTACCGAGGCCAGCATAGATTTTGCCACCGTAATGTGCACAAAAGTTGCCGTGGCTACCGGCGAAGTTATTTACGAACTGGCCCAACAGCTAGAGTGGCCACTGACTGTCGCTGCCAAAAACATGATTGCCACCGCCATAATGGCCGACAGCATGGGACTTATTACCGAGGCCACCAGCGCCCGCAGCATACATATTATTGGCGAGCTGGTAGAGGGCGGCGTAAGCCTGGCAACCCTAGACAGCGCCCGGCGCGAACTGATGCGCAAAAGCCCAGACATCGTGCATTATAAGGGCGAGCTGTTACAGCGAGTGGAATACCACGATAACAATCAGGTTGCCCTTATTACCATCCCCTGGAAAGAAATAGAACAATACAGCCATGAGTACAACCCATCTATGCTAGTTATGGAAGACATGCGTATGACTACGGGCACGCGGATTGTAATTGCCTTTAAAACCTACCCAGATGGTAAGGTTACTGGCAAGATCCGCGCCAATCAAGGCTACCCAATTGCCGGCGAACTAGCTGAGCATTTTGGCGGGGGCGGCCATGTATATGCCAGCGGCTTTAAGGTACAAGATGGCAAGCCGTTTAACGAGATAAAATCAGAATGTATTAGCTTGGCGCTCAAATTACTGCAACAACTAGACACCAAGAAAGCATCATGAAACTCTACAACACACTTACGCGCACCATAGACGACGTTACGCCACTTAACCCGCCGGCGGTGGGGGTCTACACCTGCGGACCCACCGTATACGACTACGCGCACATTGGCCACTGGTTTAACTACATCCGTATGGACTTGCTTATCCGCACCCTAACATCGGCCGGGCACACACCTACGTGGGTTATGAATATTACCGATGTAGGCCACCTAGTCAGCGACGCCGATGACGGCGAGGACAAGCTAGAAAAAGGCGCCCGGCGCGAAGGCAAAACCGCCTGGGAAATTGCCGAGTTTTACACAAAAGACTTCTTGGATTGCTGGCGGCTGCTCGGCATGCGAATGCCGGACAACATTGTAAAAGCTACCGACCACATCGCCGAACAGATCGACCTTATTCAACGCCTAGAGGCAAAGGACTATACCTACGTTATTGACGACGGCGTGTATTACGACACCGCTAAGTTTGAAGGCTACGCCGCCTTTGCGCGCCTAGACCTAGATGAACAAACAGCCGGTGCGCGCGTGGCGGTAAACATTCAAAAGCGCAACCCTACAGACTTTGCGTTATGGAAGTTTTCGCCAGCAGGCCAAAAACGCGACATGGAATGGGACAGCCCGTGGGGCAAGGGTTTTCCTGGGTGGCACATTGAATGTAGTGCCATGAGTATGAAGTACCTGGGCGACACACTAGACATCCACACTGGCGGTATTGACCACATCCAAATCCACCACACCAACGAGATTGCCCAAAGCGAGGCCGCAACCGGCAAGCGTTTTGCCAACTACTGGCTGCACAGCAATCATGTTATGGTAAACGGCGAAAAGATTTCTAAGTCGCTAGGCAACGGCATACGGTTGCAAGAACTGGCAGAGAAGGGCTTTAGTTCTGAAGTTGTACGCCTAAACGTACTGGAATCGCACTACCGCAGCCAAAGCCAATTTAGCTGGGACAGCCTAGAGGCCGCTAAAAACCGTCTAGCCAGCTACTATGCAATGGCGGACTTACAATTCCAGACAAAAGAGCATACAAAGCCATGGCTACTCGGCAGCACCTACTTACAAGATATACAAGACGCGCTGCAAAACGACTTGAATTCGCCGCAAGCGCTAGCCGCGTTAAGCGCCCTTACTAGCCGAGCGGACGAACAACTAATACATACCCACGAAGCCGAACACTTTATGCAGTTGCTTGCCCAGATCGACGAGTTATTAGGCCTACACCTAAGCAAACGCACCGATATTACAGCCGAACAGAAGCAGCTGATTGCCGACCGCGAGCAAGCCCGCACAGCCAAAGACTGGGCAAAGTCCGACGAACTACGTGGCCAACTAACTAAAGAGGACATAGGCGTCCGCGACACCCCTCACGGCACTATTTGGTATCGGCAATCATAACCTGTAAAGGTACTGTAATGATAAAATCGCGCACCATAATCGAATCTGGCATATTAGCACTGTGGCGAGCGGGTACAGCCGAATCTGTACCAGGTACACGATTCGACGAACAGCAACGACAAATTCTTTATACAGCAGGTAAAATTGGCATGCTTACCCTCCTAAGAAGTGCGTATGGCGAGCAAGGTCTTGATTATCCAGGCATAAGCAGCATAACCGAACACGATTTTAAGGGCGCACGTGACCTAAACCGTGCCGCGCACGCAGCAGACACAGAGGTACTTGCGGTAAAGTTCCACGGAGCGCGACGCGGCGAAGTCGATGGTATGCGTCACGCATTAGCCGCTGGTGCGCGTATGCTTATGGACGATTTACAGGTCGTATTCCGTGCACCAATCGTTATCGGCCTTCATCGTAGCTACGAAGCTGCGCTTACGCCCCATGCCGGAGCATTGTATGTTCCCGAAGATACGCTGGCCCCCATCGCAACTCAAGCCGCCGAATCACTACATTTAACGCTGCCCGTACACACTGACAGCGCAGCTGGCTAGCGCTATCATCCTAAACTTGGGTTATGGATCCAATTATTTTGGTAAGACCTCCGGTTGCTATTCGCACCATTCCATCTAAGTGACCGCTCACGCGCGGTATACGCAAGTTATATTACTTTAGATTGCATATCCGGCTCCGCTTCGGCCAAGTCACTTAGATGCAATGGTACGAGCGCACGCCAACCGTCAGCCCCACGCACCCATTCGCAGCCAGGGTTCGGTGCATTGGCAGCTACCCGATTACCGGAAAGGTGCTTGGACGGCAGTCAAGCGGCAATCGTACCCCGGAATAATCCTATGAAAAAATAAGGGAGGGGGCGACTGGAACGATAGTGGAAGGAGTTATTGCAGCGCCGTCCAAGTAGCTTGGAGGTAGTCGAGTAGATGACACTGTACCGAGAGATTTTCTTGGTTACTTCTTTTGGCGGGACAAAAGAAGTAACATTAGTGGTCTGATGGTAGTCAGGAAGAAAAGGAATCTCATTTGACTGGATTCCCGCCTTCGCGGGAATGACGGGGGGTCCATAGCCCAAACTCAGGATGACGGCACCTAACCGGCGATACCGGGAGTATCGGCACTCGAATTGTATTCTTTGTTCTTCTTGTTAGTAATAGCCAGCTTATACGTAGACTCTTCTATGATGTGCTTGGTGTGCAGGTACTCAAGCAGCACAATACGTACACAACCGGCAACCGGGATAGCCACCAACCCACCGAACAATCCGCCAAAGTTAACACCAATAATAACCGACATAAACACCAGCAGGGGCGACATGTTGGTAGAGTTAGCCTGAATACGTGGCTGAATAATATAGTTTTCTATTTGCTGGTACAGAATGTAGTAGCCCAGTATTAACACTGCCGACCACGGCGAAGTAAACAGTGCCACGGTGGTAACGATAATTGCACCAATGGTATGACCCACCAAAGGAATCAGCCCGCAAATAAACACAATGACCATAAGTGCAATTGGGTAGCTGACGCCCAAAATAATAAGGGCAGGTAGCAGCATAACCGCAGCAATAGAAGCTAGTACCACCTGGCCGTTTACGTAACCTTTTACTACCGCGTACATTTGGGTAGCCAGGCGATCCGCGCGCCCGTGCTGCTTGTCAGGAATTAAATCTTTGGCAAACTTAAGCCAGCGCGGCCCTTCAATGAGCATCATAAATGTCAGTACAAGAATGGTTAATATACTAAAGATGCTTGACCCCAGCTTGGTCGCGCTACTGACTGCTGCGCCGCCAATGTTACCCAAACGGTCGGATAAGTCATGAGATACTTTATCGACCTGGCTTTCTAGATGATAGCGGGATATAAAGCGCCCGGCAGTACTGTTTTCGTCTTGTACTTGGGTAACTAGGTCTGGTGCAGCCGATATAAAGCCAGTAGTCTGGCGGATAAGCGGCGGTACAATACTTGCCAAAAACCCAACCAGCAGCGCCACCACCACAAAGAACGAAATAGCCGTGGCAATCGCGCGCTTGTTGTGCCCCTTACCCGGCAGGCGCACGGCCAGCCAATGTACGGGCGCGTTTAATGCCAGCGCCAAGAAGAAGCTGGTAAAAATAAGAATTAAGGCATGCGATGCTTGCCGTACGGCGGCCAAACCCATAAGCGACAGAATAACCACAATCATGACCCGCACGATGGTCGCGTTGGCAATGTTAAGATTTATAGTCTGTGCCTCGTCATCAGGTTTTTTCCGGAATTTAAACATGTAGCGTTTTGCCCCTTATGTTGTCTGTATTATCGCCCATGATCGTACAGTTGTCGAGGGTTGGAGTTAGGCGCTAGGCTAGTATTGACTATTACATACTATTATTATATAATCTTAACATGAATCCAGAGATGCTGCTGTGTCCCGCTACTCAGTCGCCCTGTCCGAATAAACAGTATATGGGCAGCCTGATAGAAGGCGCCAGCTATGCACAAATGTGTCTAGAGTTTGAAGCTAGTCCGGAGGGCATTACGCCAGAGAGTGAAGCCGCGCTACAGCAGAAGATTATTGAGGACTACAATATCCGTAAGGCCGCTATTGAACGCGACTCACGATCAAGCTGCAACGGTACTGTATGCGGACCGCTTGCCAGAATGGCATCGCGCTTTCTATTTGAAGGCCCTTCAATCACCGAAGTAAAACAGCAATAGAACTTTTAAGTACCGCTGTTCCGTTCGTTTAGCGCCTTATTGTAGACCTCGTAAAAGCGTTTACCCACTTGAGGTACATCGAAGGTCTCTACGTAGGTACGCTGCCAGTCGCGAGCCTTGGTGCGCATATCGTCAAAGTCTAGAGCGCCCAGCAGGCGCTTGGCAAGGTCGGCGGGATTGCGCGGGTCGAACAGCTGTTGCGGGCGGTCAGCTAGCACACTGGCGTAGCCTGGGTTGTTGCCAGCAAGCACAATACCGTTACAAGCAGCCATGGCCTCTAACAGTACCACACCAAAGCTCTCGCCGCCGGTGCTAGGGTAGACGACCACGTCGGCAGATGCTAAATAGTGCGGCTTGTCTTCTTCGGTAATTTGCCCGGCAAATTCCACAATGCTGTCCATTTTGGTAGCGCGTACGTATTGCTTCAGTTTAGCTTCCAAAGGCCCGCTGCCGCAGATAATAAGCTTGGTGTCTTTGGGCCAGTCGCCTTCTTTAAAAATTAGGTTTGTGGCCTGCAACAAATATTGGCAGCCCTTACGTTCGACCAAACGCCCCAAAAACATAACGCGTTTGCCTTCTTTGTAGCGGTCGAACGGCGTGGCGTTTCTAAAGCCGTCTAGCCGAATAGGCAGCGGCACCACTTGGCAGTCAATACCAAATGTTTGTTTGGCGAATGCCGCAGCCGGTGCCGAGGTTGCGGTAATGGCGTCGAACCGCTTGAGCGTGCGTTTGCTCCATATGCCGAGCAATTTATTAGCAGCCGTTACTAGTTCTGAATGCGGGGCAATGTGAAACGTCCCAACCACTGCCGTGCCTGGGTCGGCAGCACTAATAATGCGGCCAGCCAAAAACGGACTATAGGGCATTTGCACATGCAGCACGTCAAACTGCATATCGCGCAACAACTTTTTAAGGCGGCGCCTGTTGGCGGGCAGGGGAATAGCCATGCGATTATGATTAAAACGTACACTGACGTTTTTAGATAGCGAGTGCATATTGGGCAAGTCGGTGCGCTTGGTTTCGCCGGTTAGGTAATGCACCTCGTGGCCTTGGCTTGCCAGCCACTGGCCCATAATAAGTACAAATTGTTGTACGCCGTCGGGTTTGTCTAGTGAGTCGTCAAAAACAAACCCAACCCTATGCATGGCCTTAAGCCAGCTCTTTCTTTGCAGCTTTGGCGAGCATTGCCGTTTGGTAGACCTCTTCGTACTGCGACACAATATGTTCGTAGCTGTACTGTGGCAGTTCGTTTACGGCCCATTGGCGCCATAATTTGCGCAGGTCTTTCTCGTATAAAAGTAGTTCTAGGCGGCGTGCGAACTCGGCAGTGTGTTTTGGGTCAACCAGCGACAGGCTACCCAGGCCAGACATAACCGATGAATAGCCAGGATTATCGCCCGCTACCGTAACCAACCCTGTAGCCATGGCTTCTAGCAGCACTACGCCAAAACTTTCGCCGTAAATGGCGGGCGAACAATATAAGTCGGCCTCTTGGTACAGCTGTACCTTTTTTTCGTGGGTCACATAGCCTAAGAAGTCTGTGTTGGTTAGTTCTAGGTCGGCTGCAAGCTGCTCTAGTTTTTCGCGGTCGTTACCGTCGCCAGCCAACACCAAACGTACATCGGGACGGCGTTCTTGCAGCGTCTGGAAGGCATGCAGCAGATATTTCACCCCTTTGCGCCCTTCGAGGCGGCCAACGTATAACACTGTCTTTTCTTTGCGGTTATCGTGGAAGGTCTTCGGCATCGTAAACTGCTGCAAGTCTATACCGTTCGGAATAATTGCTACCGGTTGGTTGGTCTGCGAACAGACGTATTCGGCGGCTGCGTCTGATACCGCTGTAAAGGCATCGATATACTTCAGCACTGACTTCGTGTAAGGCGTAACCACTTTTGCCATGGTACGGCTGACCATAGTTTCCGGCAGCTTGGCGTGGAAGGTACCAATATTAACTGCGTTGGAACGGCTCAGTATTTGCATGCTAAGCATAGGGATCCATGGTTCGTGGAAGTGCAGTACGTCAAACTGGTGCTCTTCTAGAATAGCGTCTATGGTGTCGTTCACACTGGCAGATATTTGGATGGTTGTGCGAGTAGGGGCATTAAAGTCGGCAGAGGTACCCACGAACAAAACGTTATCGCCGGCTTCGCCGTCGTGATCTTGTGGCCGGGGCGTAATAACATAGGCATCGTGCCCGCGACGCCGCAGCTCCGACTGTATGGCAAAGACGATTTCTTTGACACCGCCACCTTTAGCGACGCTATATGGACAAACTAGCCCTACCTTCATACTTGGCCCTTATTATAACAGACTGCAACCACGCCGCGGCTATTTGGCCATGCGCATTAGGACGCGGCGCAGCTTGGGCGGGATGAACGACGCAGATTCTTTTTTGGTAGCCACCACACTTGGGGCGTGAGCCGCCTGGTTAAGCTGCACGTTGTGGTATTCGGAAAATATAATGCGCATGTGCTGTTCTACGGCGTGACCGTCGAAATAAAAGTCGCCCTTGGCGTGAACGTGCCAGACCGGCAGGTCAATCTGCTTTTTACAATTATCGACATGCAAGAACTGATTCGTGGTATACATGTGGGTTTTAACATCGTTTACGTGCCACAACACAACTTCCATTTCCATCATCTTTTTGTAAGCGTCGGCGTCTTTGGCGGCGGCAAACTTCTTTTTTGCATTGTGGGTACGGGCGTAGGCCTTGTCTAACACCCACGGGTTGAGTGCAACCAACCGGAACACCGACGATATACCCGGCAGGCTGACCGCTTTAGACCCTAAACGGTACATAAACATCCGGGGCTTACTGAATTTAAAATCGTCGTAGCGGGTAAAACCAATGGCGCTAATTAAAAAGTCTACCTTTTTAGTAAGTTCCGGGTAGCGTTGCAACATGCGCGTTACCACCACAAATCCAAACGATATACCAACCAGTAAAATACGCTTTCGTTTGTAGCGTAGCTTAATAAACGAGGCTAGGTAGTCTGCCAGATTATCGACGGTTGGCTTTTGACCAATTTTGTAAAAACTGTCCATACCGCCGAACCCAGGCAGATCGGGCATGGTTACATTGCCGTAGGCGTTAAAGTTTTGTGCTAACCCCCACCAGCGTTCCAACAATGCATGATGACCATAAATGACCAGAATCTCTTTGTTGTGCTTCGGGTTAGAGCTCGGCAATCGCAGCATGCGGCCTTGTAGACCGTTCATGTTCAATGGCTCAATATAGTCCTCTGGGTTCGTACTTTGTTTTGGCATCTCCTTAAAATGTACGACAGGGAAGCAGTATAGGACAATACCAAACCACAAAAATTGCTACATTTCATGTGTAGCACACTGTTACAATACAGATAATGAATCCCGAATCCAGCAAGGTGCAGCGCACCTATTTGACGCTCGTACTTCTTAACACGCTTGCCGCATCGCTCATTTGGGGTATTAATACCATCTTTTTGCTGGACGCCGGACTCAGCAACCTAGAAGCCTTTGCTGCCAACGCCTTTTTTACCGTGGGCATGGTGTTATTCGAGATTCCGACTGGTATTGTGGCCGACCTTAAAGGCAGGCGAGCATCGTTTATGCTGGGCACTGTAACCCTGGCAGTCAGCACGTTACTATATGTCTGGCTATGGCAAGCCGGCGCACCCTTCTGGGCGTGGGCAATTGTCTCGGCCTTTTTGGGCTTAGGCTTTACCTTCTTTTCGGGCGCCACCGAAGCCTGGCTGGTCGATGCGCTGCATGCCACCAAGTACAAGGGCAAACTAGAGGCGGTATTTGCCAAAGGCCAAATAGTAGGTGGCATTGCTACATTTGGTGGCGCGGTGGGCGGCGGGATACTGGCGCAAGCAACCAATTTGGGAGTGCCGTATTTGTTGCGCGGTATTATTTTGGTTGTCAGTTTTTTTGTGGCATTTACGCTTATGCGGGATATGGGCTTTACGCCCGTAACAGGTAAACGACCGTTACGGGTTGTAAAAGATATACTGGATAACTCTATTAAACACGGGTTAGGTAACCCGCCCGTCAGATGGGTTATGCTAACCGGCCCATTCGTTGCCGGCGTTAGCATTTATGGCTTTTATGCCCTGCAACCTTACTTGCTAGAACTATGGGGCGACGAGAAAGCCTACGCCCTGGCCGGTGTGACCGCAGCCATACTGGCAGCTGCGCAAGTTGCTGGGGGACTACTGGCACCATACTTTGGCAGAGTGTTCCAACGACGCACTACTATTTTATTTACCGGCACGCTGCTTAGTGCTGGCATCATTGCTTTAATGGGCCTGATACCACACTTTTGGCCGGTCGTTGTACTGGTTGTGCTGTGGGGCTTACTGTTTGCGGCTACCACCCCTGTACGCCAAGCATATATAAACAGCCTTATTCTAGCTAACCAGCGAGCTACGGTGCTGTCGTTTGATTCATTGCTGAGTTCAGCCGGAGGTGTCGTCGTCCAGCCCATACTAGGTAGAGCAGCAGACGTCTGGAGCTACCCCGCGTCATACGTATTGGGTGGCGCAATACATATGCTGGCGCTGCCCTTTGCCTGGAAAGCACGGCGTTCGGCAACCACTACAAAAGCAGCCCAAGACGCCGACACTATTTCGCCCGACGAAAACGCAGCCAAGCCCGATAACTAGTAGGCGCCACAGTTGATAAAAAAAATATATTAATATACTATTAATACTCATGTCGCAAGCATTCGAAGCTAATCAAGCTTTTTTTACGCAGTTCAACAACGTGTCCCAAGAAACTTGGGGCGTCCCGGTGTACGGCGAAGCCGCGGCCCAGATTGCCCAACGTGGCATATTTGGTACTGACCGAGGTGAATATACTACTTCATCCCATGTGGTAGATCAGAATCAGCTTCGCGATTTTGCAGTCTCGCGTGGCTACGAACAACACACCCTTAATGGGACCCTTGGCAAGGCGCTTGATATTATCATATACGCCGGCGGCCTTATTCCAGAAGGCATAGATCCGGAACAAACCGAAGTAGACGAACCGTTCATTACCCTAAAAGCGCTTCATAAACTAGCGAAAGACCAGGGCATTGGTTACGGCCCTATGTACGAGCTTGGGCTTAGGATTGATTACATGACAAAAGAACAAATAAGACTCGGCCAGCCAGTATCCAAAGACGCTGGCGAACTCATTATTGAAGGAAGCCTGCGTACGAGGAAGACATACAACAAATACACCCCGGAGTCACTCGCTATAGGATCACTGGACGTACTTACTGCCAAATACGAAGGACACGGCATCGGTAAGCGAGTAGGTACGTTCCTACGTAACATTCAACAAATAGCAGACATAGCTTAACAAAGGGTGATTGAATAAAACCCGCTTTTGCGGTAAAATCACTCTGATAAACCCAAGTTTATTGGGGGTTGGCCAAGTGGTAAGGCACCAGGTTTTGGTCCTGGCATTCGGGG
>CAYSOP010000011.1:0-39384 GCA_964432725.1 uncultured Candidatus Saccharibacteria bacterium
CTATTACTCCTGAATTCGTTGGTAAGACTATCGCTGTTCACAACGGCAAAGTTCACGTTCCGGTATTCGTTACCGAAAACATGGTTGGCCACAAGCTGGGCGAATTTGCACCAACCCGCAAGTTCCGCAGCCATGGCGGTAAGATGGCAAAGGGCGGTAAGTAGTCATGGGTGTACTAGCAATCGCTAAGGGCGTCCACATGAGCCCCCGCAAAGTTGGCGTTGTTGCCGCTTTGGTTCGTGGCCGCACTGTGGAAGAAGCCCTGACAATCCTCGAACACGTACCACGCCGCAGCATGCTGCCAGTTAAAAAAACAATCCAAAGTGCAAAGGCTAACGCCGACCACAACCACAACCTTAAGCCCGACACACTCCGTATTGTAGAAATAACTGTTACGCATGGCCCGCGCATTAAGCGTTTCCGTCCTGCAGCACATGGCCGTGCATTGCCATTCCAGCGCCGCACCAGCCACATTCGTGTTGTAGTCGACGGCGAAACCCGGGTTGCTAAAAAGTCAGAAGCCAAGAAGGAGGCTAAATAATATGGGTCAGAAAGTTAATCCTATTAGCATGCGCCTCCAGGTCAACAAAGACTGGCGCAGCAAATGGTTCGCAGGCAAGCGCGAATACGCGACTTACCTTGCACAAGACCTAGCAGTCCGCCGTATGATCACCAACAAGCTTGGATCGCGCGCTGCTATTAATAAGGTAGATATCGAACGGTCACCAAACTTGGTCACTGTTACTATCACTACCGCTAAAGCCGGTGTTGTCATTGGCCGCGGCGGTTCCGGAGCTACCGAACTTAAAGAAGGTGTCGAAAAAATTTACGGTGTACCAAGCCGTGTGAACATCGAGGAAATCAAGAAGCCAGAACTATACGCCAAGCTGGTTGCCGAAAACATCGCCCACCAGCTCGAACGCCGCATGAGCTTTAGGCGCGCTATTAAAAGTAGCGCCCAAGCCACTATGCGTGCTGGCGCACTCGGTATCCGTATCGAAGTCGCCGGTCGTCTAAACGGCGCCGAAATGTCTCGCCGCGAAAAAGAAGTACAGGGTTCCGTACCACTACACACTATTCGTGCGAATATCGACTTCGCTAAAGTTCCCGCCAAGACCGTAGCTGGTATCATTGGCGTTAAGGTGTGGATCTACAAGGGGGAAGCATAGTATGTTACTTCCTAAGCGCACTAAGTTCCGCAAGGTTCGCAAAGGCCGTATCACCGGTCCTGCAACCTCGGGCCACTATATCGCTTACGGCGAATTTGCCCTCCAGGCTCAAGGCCACGAACGCATTACATCACGTCAGATCGAATCTGCCCGTCAGGCCATGACCCGCTACATCAAGCGCGGCGGTAAAATTTGGATCCGTATATTCCCACACACACCTGTTACCCGCAAGCCACTTGACGTTAAAATGGGTTCCGGTAAAGGCAGTCCTGAGTTTTTTGTAGCCAAGGTAAAACCTGGCACTATCCTGTTTGAAATGCAGGGTGTAAACGAAGAAACAGCCCGCGAAGCAATGCGTCTAGCCGGCCACAAGTTGCCAGTAAAGACAAAGTTTCTGGTTAAGGAGGTGCAGTAATTATGAAGATCGTTGATATCCGTAAGCTGTCGACTCAAGAGTTGGCAACTGAAAGCACAAAACTCCGCGAAGAAATTGTTGAGCTAAAGCGCCGCTTAAGCCTCGGCGAGGTCCAAAACGTCCGCGTTATCCGCGGCAAGCGTAAGGATCTGGCGCGCCTGCTGACTGTATTAAGTGAACAACTAGCTAAGGAGACGAAGTAATGGCCAAAACCTTTTATGGGACGGTCTCGAGCAATGCGGCCGACAAGACCATTGTCGTCACCGTTAACACTAGCAAGACCCATCCCTTGTACCGTAAGAAGTACACTGTAAGCAAGAAGTTTGCGGCGCACGACGAAAAGAACGTAGCTCAAGTTGGCGACAAAGTATTTATCGTCGAGACCCGCCCGATAAGCAAAAATAAGCGCTTTAAGCTGGACCACATCGAGCAAAAGGCTGTTGTTAAGCACGTCGAAGCGGAGGGCGCCAGTGACGCCCAAGTAAACGAAGAAGAGTTGACTACTAAAAAGAAGCCAACTGCCAAGACGGAGGAAGCAAAGTAATGATTCAGCAAGAAACCCGACTGGTTGTTGCCGACAACAGCGGCGCAAAGGAAATCCTTTGTATCCGTGTGCTTGGCGGTACCCGCCGGCGTTACGCCCGGGTTGGCGACATTATTGTTGCTACCGTTAAAGAAGCAAACCCCAGCGGTAACGTCAAAAAGAAGACTGTCGTTAAGGCTGTTGTTGTCCGCACGCAAGACAAGATCCGCCGCAAAGACGGTTCTACTATCAAGTTTGACGACAATGCCGCTGTTATTATCGGCGATGATAAGTTGCCACGTGCAACGCGTATTTTTGGTCCAGTTCCCCGTGAACTACGCGAACTTGGGTACGCCAAGATTATCAGCCTTGCACCGGAGGTACTGTAATGGAAACTAAAATCTACAAAATCCGTCTAAAGAAGGGCGACACCGTTATCGTACTTGCTGGCAAATATAAGGGCAAGACAGGTAAGATTACGGCTACTCACCCAACCCTGAACAAAGTAACCGTCGAAGGCATTAACATCGTTAAAAAACATGTTAAGCCCAACCGTACCTACCCCCAGGGTGGCATTATCGAAATGACCAAGCCAGTTTGGGTAAGCAAAGTAGCAATCGTCGAACCAACTACCAAAAAGGCATCACGTATTGGCTACGCAATCGGTAAAGACGGCGTAAAGACACGTGTATTTAAGAAGAGTGGAAAGGAGATCAAGTAATGGCTGCAACAACAACTGCCCCTAAAGCAAAGAAGACAGTCGACGCTAGCGACAGCGCACGGCTACGTACGCAGTACAAAGCAACTATCGCTGCCGAACTGCAAAAAGAGCTTGGTCTTGCTAACCCCAACCAGGTTCCAAAGCTCGAAAAAATTACCTTAAACGTAGGCCTTGGTAAAGCTAAAGATGACAAAAAGACCATCGAAGCTGCCAACAACACACTTACAAAGATTACCGGCCAAAAGCCAGTAGAAACCTTTGCCAAGAAGTCTATTGCCAGCTTTAAGCTACGCGAAGGCAACAAAATCGGCCTTAAGGTAACACTTCGTGGCGACCGGATGTTCGAATTCATGGACCGTCTTATTACCATCGTACTTCCTCGCTTGCGCGACTTCCACGGCGTTTCTAACAAAGCTTTTGACCGCCAAGGCAACTTTGCGCTGGGTATGATCGACCAATCGGTATTTCCAGAACTATCGTTCGAAGAAACTACCACGGCTCACGGCCTGCAGGTCGTCTTTACTATTAGGTGCGTCGAGCCCGCACACGCTAAGGCATTGCTGCAAAAGTTTGGCATGCCATTCGAGAAGGAGGCCAAGTAATGGCACGCAAATCAAATATTGCGCGTGATGTTAAGCGCCGCAAAATGCATGATCAGTACGCTGCCAAGCGCGCCGAGCTTAAGGCATTAGGTGACCTAGAAGGTTTGGCACGCCTGCCACGCAATTCTAGCCCAACCCGGCTTAAGAACCGCTGTGTCGAGACCGGTCGTCCCCATGGTTACATGCGTACCTTCGGCCTCAGTCGTATATCGTTCCGTGAACACGCGAGCAAGGGAGAAATCCCTGGCGTAACTAAGGCCAGTTGGTAGAAAGGAGCATAAGAATATGGTTTCAACTGATCCAATCGCCGACATGCTCACTCGTATCCGTAATGCAATTGCCGTACGGAAAAGCGAAGTAGTATTGCCGCATTCAAAGCTAAAGCAAGCTGTTGCAGAACTACTAAAAGACAGCGGATTTTTGTCCGACGTCTCGGTTACTGATGCAACAGTCGGCAAAAGTATGAAAATTGTCATTAACCGCGAGCATGAAAATGCCCGTATTACCGAAATCGTCCGTGTCAGCAAGCCTGGCCGGCGCGAATACACCGCTAGTAAAGAGATCCCCACTGTTAAGCGCGGACGTGGCCTGGTTATCATTTCGACCTCCCAGGGTCTGATGACTGGCACCGCTGCCAAAAAAGCAGGTGTGGGCGGCGAAGTAATTTGTAAAGTCTATTAAAGGAGAAATCGATGAGTCGTATAGGAAAACAGCCTATCCAAATTCCATCCGGCGTGACAATCACTGTCGACCCTGATTTCGTAACTGTAGCTGGCGCCAAGGGCACCCTCAAGCAGTTCACGATGCCGGGCGTCACAGTCACTGTTACTGACAATGTTGCTACGGTCACTCGTATTGACGACGAAGCCCCAAACCGTGCTAAGCACGGCTTGATGCGTTCGCTTGTTAACAACATGGTTGTCGGCGTAAGCGAAGGCTTCAGCAAGAAGCTCGAAATCAATGGTGTTGGTTACCGTGTTGCCATGCAGGGTGCAGACCTAAAGCTTAACCTTGGCTTCAGCCATGACGTTATCTTTAAGTTACCACAAGGTATCACTGCCGTCCTCGAACAGAACACCATCACCGTTAACGGCATCGACAAACAACAAGTCGGCCAAGTCGCCGCTGAAATACGCGCCCTAAAGAAGCCGGAACCCTACAAGGGCAAGGGTATTAAATACGCCGGCGAACGCATCTTACGCAAGAGCGGTAAGAGCGGGAAGGACAAGTAGTCATGAATAGTTTAGTACACAAACTACACAACCGTTGGCAGCGCAAACACCGCGTCCGTTCAACGGTAACTGGTACTGCTGAACGTCCCCGCTTAAGCGTACATATCAGCAACAAGCACATCATTGCCCAAGTTATTGACGACACCAGTGGCAAGACACTTGCCTACGTTACAACAGTTAGCAGCAAAGCCGCTAAGGGTTCTATGATTGAACGCGCCGCTTGGGTTGGCGAAGAAGTCGCCAAGAAGGCAAAGACTGCAAAAGTAAAGAGCGTTGTATTTGACCGTGGTGGCCGTATATACCATGGCCGCGTACAGGCACTAGCCGACGCTGCACGTAAGACAGGATTGGAGTTCTAATATGGCTGAACAAACAACAGCCCCTACAGGGTCCACCCCGCAAGCTCAAGCCGCACCGCAGCCGCAGCAAGGCCCAGAGCGTCGTGGCGGTGGTCGCGGCCAAGGCGGACCTCGTGGTCGCCGGCCAGAAATGCCTCAAGAAGAAAAACAATTTGACGAGCGTGTGGTACATATTGACCGTGTAGCCCGCGTTGTAAAAGGCGGCCGCCGATTTAGGTTCCGCGCACTCGTTGTTGTGGGCGACCGCAAACACCGCGTTGGTGTTGGCACCGCCAAAGGCGCAGATGTAACTGCAGCCGTCACCAAGGCAACCGAAGTTGCCAAGAAGCACTTCATTACTGTGCCTATTCATAACGGCACTATCCCTCATGAATCCAGTGCTAAGGTTAGTGGTGCACACATCCTAATCAAGCCCGCAAGCCCAGGTACCGGCCTTATCGCTGGCGGCACCGTACGTGTCGTACTGGAAGTTGCTGGTATTAGCAACGCACTTTCAAAGTCGCTTGGTTCATCTAACAAAACAAACGCTGCGTACGCCACTATTGCTGCCTTGCAGTTAATTGTACCCGCGAAAGAGTGGGTAACCCGTACCCACGACAAGAAGGCTGCCAAGACCGACAAGACTGAAGCCAGCGAAAAGCCAGCAGCCAAGAAACCTGCGGCTAAGAAGGCGGAGGCCTAAGCTATGAAGTTCAACGAATTAAACGTAACTCGTGCCAAAAAGGGTAACCGCGTGGGTCGCGGTATCGCAGCCGGTCAGGGTAAAACCGCTGGTCGCGGTACTAAGGGCCAACGTTCCCGTACTGGCTCTGGCAAGAAGCCTGGTTTTGAAGGTGGTCAGACACCATTAATGCAGCGCCTACCAAAACTGCCTGGCTTTAAGTCCAAGGCCGTTCGTGCAGAAGTTGTATACACTGGCCAGCTCGATGCCTTTGGTGGCAAGACTGCCGACGCCGAAAGCCTTGCAGCTGCCGGTCTTATTAGCAACCAGTACGTCAAAGTCAAAGTAATCACCAAGGGCGAAGTTACTAAAAAGGTAGCTGTTAAGGCCCAAGGCATTAGCGCCAGCGCTCTTGCAGCTGTGCAAAAAGCCGGCGGTAGCTTTGAAGAGGTAGACGTTAACGCCCGCCCAGCTTCTGTAAAAAAGACAGAACGCAAAGAAAAAAAGGCAGCCAAAAAAGAAGCTCAATAGTTTCACTGCTAGTATTGCTTAAAAGAGTCCTTTTCGTTAAGGGCTCTTTTATTACGCGCGTGCCACTTAAATACTTTCCTGTGCGAAAGGAAGTGCTTTTAATAACCATAGCACGACACGAGCCCCGACAATGGGAACGATCTAAAGTAAACTTGGTTAAAGCCAAATAATATGGTTGCGCCGGATTGAGGATCTACCTGTCCAACGGCATCGCCGACAATATACCAATCCGGTTTTGTTCCAAAATACGATGGATGATATCCATATCCAAAAGCCTGTACGGTAATCAACACTTCCGGTACACCCGGCACGTCAAGCACGTCGTCTGCATCAAACGAACAAAGTGAAACAACAGGCATTATATATGGCTCAATCCGATCTTTCTGGCTGGCATAGGTTCCTCGTAAAATAATTTTATCTATTCCATCTACCGCAATCGGTGCCTCGAATACCGCAAGGTTTTCAGGCTCAAACTCTGTTCGGCGTCCATCCCCATACACGATCGCATATTCGTCTTCACATATGGGACTACCATCATCAAATGTCCCCGGGGACCATTTTATGTTGTTGAGCATAGGTGCTACATACGATATAACGCTATACGGCCTTTTACAACTATCAGCTTAACTATAAAAAGGGATGTACGAACGGTAGAACAGTCTGTATACTACGTATAGTTTTAAGATAGCTTTAGAGAGACAGACACATGAACTGGGGTATTATTGCAAAATCGTTGGGCCACGCAGATATGCGGGCACGTATTTTTGTCGTTCTTGGCATTCTATTAATTTTCCGTATCCTGGCGCACATTCCCGTGCCTCTAGCCGATCCTCAGACTTTACAGCAAGTCCTAAACAATGTGTTTACTTCGTCTGACACCCCCCAATTACTGAGCTTCATTAACATCCTGTCTGGTGGGGCGCTGGCAAACTTTTCTATTATGATTGCGGGTCTGGGCCCATACATTAACGCATCTATTATTATGCAGTTACTAACCAAGGCCATCCCCAAAATGGAAGCCTTGCGTAAAGAGGGCGAATCTGGGCAGCGCAAAATTAACCAATACACCCGCGTTCTTACGTTTCCACTGGCTATTTTGCAGTCCATCGGGGCTATTTATCTTGTACGCACAACCGCAGCCCAAGTAGCCGGTATTCCGGATATTACTGCCGACGCCAGCATTTGGCAGTGGATACTTATGGTTGCGGCACTCACCGGCGGCTCTATGTTGCTTATGTGGCTGGGTGAGCTTATTACCGAACGATCACTCGGAAACGGTATATCACTGCTTATTACCGTAGGTATTGTAAGCGGCCTGCCGGCAACAGTAGCACAGCTATACAGCAGCATATTCGACAAGACCAGTAAGTGGAATATATTCGGGCACGACCTACCGATCAACTCTAAGGGCCTACTATATGCAGTCATAATTATATTGTCGGTAGTGGTGGTAACCTGGATTGTCGTTATGTTAAACGAGGCGGCCAGACGTATTACCATTAACTACGCCAAACGTGTACAAGGCAACCGCACGTACGGCGGCGTAACCACCATGCTGCCCGTAAAACTCATTAGTGCTGGCGTGGTACCTATTATCTTCGCCGTTGCATTCTTAAGCGTGCCAAGCTTCGTCGGGCAGCTTATGACCGGATCCGGCAGCGAACGCTTACAGCATCTTGGCCAAAACCTCGTTACATGGTTCCAGACACCGTCGCCCACTACCTTCCAAACCTATGGCCTCCAGGCCTGGATTTATCCGGTCGTGTACTTCTTGTTGGTATTTATGTTTACCTTCTTTTACACCAGCATTACCTTTAACAGCAAAGAGATTGCCGAGAACCTGCAAAAGCAAGGCGGTTTCATAGAAGGCGTACGTACCGGCCTTACGACCGAAAAGTTCTTAAGTAAGACTGTTAACCGCCTAACATTATTTGGCGCGCTTAGCTTAGGCCTATTAGCCCTAACACCAATTATTGCCCAGATATTCTTTAGCAGTAACTTAGCCATTGGTGGTACCAGCGTACTTATCTTGGTATCAGTATCGCTTGAAACCCTGCGTGCCGTAGAATCACGCGCCCTAATGGTTACCTACGACCAGTACTCACGTTCCGACTTCTTTACGGACATGGACGAAACAGATATAGAAAGCCCAAAAAAGCGCCGCTTTAGCCTCCTCTCGTTCCGCCGCCGCAAGTAATTGTCTTTACAACGATAGTTGCATTAAAAACATATGCCGTTGCATAGTTATACTTTTTAATTATTCAAACATATACATGAAACCATCCGGCAAAAACGGCATTACTTTTGAATCGCTAGGCGAGCTAGTAGTTCTATATAACGGACTAGGCGCATTAGCAATAGAGCTGGCCAACACTTCTTACAAAGGATCTATCGAAAAGTTTTGTAACTTTGTGGGCAAAATAGTGATAGCAACCAAACAAGTTTTGAGTAATCCGGAACTCGAGAAGCGAGTAGCGGACGGTACTCCCATAACGGTCGACGACCCCTTTCTGGCACAGTTGGCCCGCGATGCAGTCGATCTAGTAGCCAATAACCCGCCAGACACTACCGGCTACCCCCAGCTGCAAGACCCTTTGCAGCACGACCTAGCAGTTACCATGTGGCGAGAATACCACGAACTAAAGTAACACCACTATCGGTGTTGTAAATGTGCACCACAACTGTTATAATTTCAGGTTAGTTATATCTTATGGCAAGTAACAAGCAAGTTATCGAGTTAACAGGGACGATTATTGAGACTCTACCGGGTACTCAATTTCGTGTTGAGCTTGAAAACGGCCATCAGATTATAGCTCATGTCGCCGGTAAGATGCGGAAACACTACATTCGCATTGTGCCCGGAGACAGCGTCACGGTTGAGTTGACGCCCTACGACCTTACGAAGGGCCGAATAACCTACCGTAAGAGCTAAATGCTCCATACGCAGAACCTTCACAGAGTATTGCAGCTTGTACATTAAGGCGAGCAACGAAGCGTAGCGTACTTATCGGTACGTGAGCATCGTAGCGGAATCTTAAGGTGCAAGATGTGATGCTTTGTGAAGGTTCCCCCCACAATTACATATACCAACTAAGCAGTGTGTTATGCACCCTGAAAGGAGCATGATCCGCATGAAAGTGCGTGCAAGCGTCAAAAAGATCAGCCCAGACGATAAACTCGTTTGGCGTCGTGGTCGGGGCAAAGCCAGTAAGGCTAAGCTTTACGTTATCAACAAATTAAAGCCTAAACATAAGCAGAGGCAGGGGTAGATTATGGCAAGAATTTCTGGTGTTACTATTCCCGCCGAAAAGCAAGTTTGGGTTGCTTTAACCTACGTATATGGTATTGGCCCTAAAACAGCCAAAGACATCGTAGCGGCAGCAAAGGTTGACCCTATCGTCCGTGTTAAGAACTTAACCGACGCCGAGGTTGGCCGTATTCAAGAGATCATTAACGATAAGCACACCGTTGAAGGTGAGCTGCAACGTATAGTGGCCGGCAACATTAAGCGCCTTAAAGATATTGGCGCTTACCGTGGCCTGCGCCACAAGAACAGCTTGCCGTCACGCGGCCAGCGCACTAAAACAAACGCTCGTACCCGCCGTGGCCGCAAGGTAACGGTTGGTGGTACTGCTAAGAAGGTTGCGTCTAAGACGTAGGAAGGAGCATACATATGGCAGAAGCAACACAATCAGCACCAGCTCCTTCTACCGGAGCAAAGAAGAAAAAGTCCAAGCGCAGTGTCCCTACCGGACAAGTGCACATCTTGGCAACATTTAATAACACTATCGTTACCTTTACCGATGCTAAAGGTGGCGTACTAACCGCTGCTAGCGCCGGCGCCTGCGGCTTCCGTGGCTCTAAAAAGGGTACTGCATACGCAGCCCAGGTAGCAGCCGAAAAGGCAGGCAACGCTGCCAAGCAACAGCACGGCCTCAGTAAAGTTGAAGTCTTTCTAAAAGGCGTAGGCCTTGGCCGCGACGCAGCTGTACGTACGCTGCAAAACCTGAACATCGCTGTTGAGTCTATTACAGACAAAACAGGCGTACCTCACGGTGGCGTGCGTGCGCGAAAGGCTCGGAGGATTTAGTCATGGCACGAGATACTCAATCTATCGTTAAAATGTCGCGCCGCGAAGGCTATGCTCTTCACCCTAAAGCACACAAAGCTTTAGTAAAGCGCCCAACCATTCCAGGACAGCACGGCAACAGCCGCAACAACATGCGGAACAAGCCAAGCCAGTACAACCTGCAGCTTCGCGAGAAGCAGAAGGTAAAGCGCTTGTACGGCCTGCTTGAAAAGCAGTTTAGTAACTTAATGGCCGAGGCATCACGCCGCCAAGGCCAATCTGGCCAAGTCCTGCTGCAGCTATTAGAGCAGCGTCTTGATAACGCCGTCTACCGTGCTGGTTTTGCGCCATCACGCCGGGCAGCCCGCCAATTGGTAACCCACGGTCACTTTATACTAAATGGTCACCGCGTTGACGTTCCGTCTATCCGCGTAAAAGCTGGCGACACATTTACCGCTCGCGACCACAGCAAGAACACTGAATACTTCAAGAAGCTTGACGATACCAGTCCGGCGCCTGCCACCCATCCTGCATGGATTAAGGTTGACCGCAAGAAGCTTACCGTAACCGTTACCGGTGCACCTGCACGCGAAGACGCTGAACCAGATATTAATGAACAGTTAATTGTGGAATACTACTCACGCTAAGGAGGCGGTGATACATATGTCAAAGATGATTCACACACCAGGGTTAGTACAAGTAGACGACCACAGCGCAACCAGTGCAACTTTTGTTGTAGAACCGTTACATAGCGGTTATGGTATGACGCTTGGCAATAGTCTGCGCCGTGTACTGCTCTCTAGCATTGGCGGTAGCGCTGCTACCAGCTTTAAGCTCGAGGGTTCAACCCACGAATTCACTACCATTACGGGCGTAAAAGAAGACGTTGTCGACATTATGCTCAACCTAAAAGGCATCCGTTTCCGTGTATACGGTGACGAGCCACAGCAGGTACGCATTGTTAAGCAAGGCAAGGGCGTTGTTACCGCTAAGGACATCCAGGTTAACGCCGATGTCGAAGTAGTAAACCCCGACCACGTTATCGCTACCGTTGATGACGACAAGGCCAAGTTTGTGCTCGACCTCGTCGTAGAGACCGGCCGCGGCTACCGCACTGTAGAAGAAGGCGCTGCCCGCAAGGCTAGTGACTACGTTGCACTTGACGCCATCTTTAGCCCTGTAATGCGCGTACGCTACAAGGTAGAGAACACTCGTGTCGGCCAAATGACCGACCTAGACAAGCTGCTTATTACCATCGAGACCGACGGCACTATTACGCCCCGGGATGCATTCGAAGAAGCTGCCGCCATTTTGGTTAACCAATACACCGCACTCGCTGGCAAAACCCGCGTAGAAAGCGGCGAAGCTATGCTTGCCACCAATAACTCATCACCAGTACATCTGAGTGATGACGGCGGTGATGAACCGGCTGCTTTGAACACTCCCATCGAGGATTTAAACCTGAGCGCCCGCACCACCAACGCATTGGTAAATAACGACATCCACACTATTAAAGACTTGTTTAGTCTTTCCGACGCTGAACTGCGCGACCTAAAGGGCTTTGGCAGCAAAGCGCTTGACGAGGTCAAGGAAAAACTAGCGGAGTTGGAGCTGTAAGATGCATCGTCACGGATATAAAGGACGTAAGCTACACCGCGAGCGCGACCAACGCAATGCGCTGGTTAAGGGCTTGGCCGACAGCCTTGTAAAATACGAGACTATCGAGACTACCTTGCCCAAAGCAAAAGAGGTTGTACCTTACGTCGAAAAATTGATTACTAAGGCCAAGAAGGGTGACCTGCACAACCGCCGCCAAGTGATTGCTGACTTGCAAACCATAGAAAGCGCACACAAGCTGGTTGATCAGATTGCACCTAAGCTTAAGGGCCGCACAAGTGGCCACCTGCGCATTGAGCGCACCCGGCTACGACGCGGCGACAATGCCCAACTGGCCCGCGTTAGCTTTGTGGACGACCTGAACGAAGCGCCAGTCGCCAAGGCTGCCGCTCCAGCAAAGGCCGAAGCCAAAAAGCCCGCAGCAACCAAAACTCCAGCTAAAGCAGTAGCTGCAAAGCCTGCCAAGAAGGAGACTAAATAATGAAAACTTATAGCGCAAAGCCAAGTGACGTTACCCGCAAGTGGTACGTTATTGACGCCTCCGAGGCAACACTCGGCCGTGTAGCCACTCAAGTTGCCACACTGCTTACAGGCAAGGGTAAACCAATGTTTACCAAGCACATCGACGTTGGCGACTACGTCATCGTTGTTAACGCTGGCAACATTCAGGTTACTGGCCCGAAAATGGACACCAAAATGTATTACAGTCACAGTGGTTACCCTGGCGCACTTAAAGAAGCAACAATGCGCGAAAAGCTAACGAAAGACCCAGGCTCAATCATCGCTCATGCTATTCGCGGTATGATACCGGTTAACAAGCTTCGCGATGCTCGCCTGGAACGTCTAAAGATCTACGCCGGCAGCGAACACAACCACGAAGCACAAAAGCCCGAGAAAATCTCGGTTAAAGAAGGGAACAAATAGTAATGCCTAAAAACGATTACTTTTACGCCCTTGGCCGCCGCAAGAGCGCCACAGCCCGCGTTCGTCTAAAGGGCGGCAAGGGAACTATTGTGGTCAATGGCAAACCAGCCGAAGAATATTTTGCCGGCAGCCAAAAGCTACTCAACGAACTCAACCGACCATTTGCCGTACTAGAGCAAGAGAATAAGTTTGAGATTACCGTTGTTGTAGACGGCGGTGGCCACGTTGGCCAAGTCGACGCTATCCGTTTGGGTATTGCCAAGGCTTTGACCTTAATGAACGAGGACCTTAAGAGTACGCTTAAGCGTGCCGACCTCTTGAGCCGCGACTCCCGCGAGCGCGAGCGCAAGAAGTTTGGTCTAAAGGGCGCCCGCAAGCAACGCCAGTTTACCAAGCGTTAATCGCCGTTCGCAGATTAATAAAAGAGAGGTCACCACACCTCTCTTTTTGCTGATCTAGACCTTGGGGTTGTCCATTACTCTAGTAAAAGCCGGCAGTAGCTGCGTAGCGGTACACTCGGCAAGCGTGCCTGGAGTGATCCGCAAACCATTTTCTAGCTGCTCGTTGTGCAAGACAGAACCGTAGATTAAGCGCTCTAGTCCAAAATGGTGCGCTATTGCCCTGAGTGCAATAGGAGTGAGCGATTGCGTAGCTTTGTCTGTAAAAACGAAGCCGGGCTCTTCAGGATCGGTCTCTTTTTGCTGGACCGATTCTAACATACCCTTGCCCATAAGCTGCGCTGTATCATGTAATCTCGTGCTCTTGATAGAGTCGGGTATATCCGCCTCCTTAATTACATCTAAAAACCATTGTGGTACTACCATAGCATCAGCTGGCTGTAGCCACTCAGGGTCACCAGCCGGTCTTTCGGCGTCCTTCAAAAGCTGCTTTTTACTAGCAGACTGGTTGTCTTGTTTAGCGGGCTCTGGCTCTGCATACGATGCCAGCAACAAATGTACAAGCGATGGGTCGTTGATAACATAACGCGCAACGGCACTGGCTCGTTCCCGGAACTTTGGATCTTCGAGACTGCGCAACTTAAGTATTAATGCTATTAGCGGCTCCCGCTCATCGCTAGCCACCGATAAAGGTCCATACTTGCGTTTTTGCTCAAGAATGCCATTCCTGTGTAACCTTTTAATAGACTGATACATACGAGAAGGATCCTTACTGGAAAGCCATGGTGCTATGTGTGCAGTTCCGAAAGAGCTAGGACTGAACGCAGCTGCCCGAGCGATATGCATGTTTATTAACGTCGTATTACTACTGCGACAACCGCCAAGCAAACTCGGCAGTAAAAAGTTAGGAAACGCCAACTGATGCTGAGCCAGAACACCTAGATACGCTACCGAATCTCTACCTGCGGACGTCGGTTCATAAATGAACTCGGCCGTGCGCGTCTGCGTGTTCGGGTAGGGAATTGAGCGTCTTGTTACTAGTGCCGTTTCTAACGGCGGTGCGGCGAGCCTAGCAAGTGCTAAAGAAGTTGGCGCCTTATTCGATAGAGGGTTCTTGCCCTGAACAGCGGCGTAATGGGCGGCAAGTTCATTGCGTGTGATTCCGGCTTCGTGTGTCAGCAGCACCGTGTAGCCAACTATCCGTTGCGCTAAGCCAGTAGTAGCAATTATAATTCGATTCCACCTGTCCAAAAAAGAAGGATCAGCGATGTCCTGGGGGCTGCAGATGGGGTCAAGTTCTAGCATGATAATGATTAGCAAATAGTATACTCTACCGAATTATGTCAAAGCCAGCCGCAACGGTAAGGCCAATTTACTACGTAGCTTGCGCAGATCGAGATCAAGTCTCAGAGCAAACCATAATTTATTTATTATGCCACTGTATACTACGAAGGTATGTCCAAAACGCCATCAGAAAAAAGAATTATCTGGGCCCAACGCACCGCAGAGGCGCTTGGGATTTCTGTAGATGCCGCACAAAAGCTGTTACGTACGGAACGCATGCAAAGCATACGCATTAACCCCTTGCAGGGTGATCCAGCCGCAAGCGAAGCAGAACTAGGTCACTTTGCTAAATCGCAGCACGAGCCTTACGACTGGATGCCGCAAGGCTATGCCGTGCCGCCAGAGTCGCTGTCTGCCATACGCGACAGTCAATTAGTCACCGACGGCAGGGTGTTTATTCAGAATGCCGCTAGCTGGCTACCGGTTTTAGCGTTGGATGCCCAGCCGGGCGAATCTGTTCTGGACGTTTGCGCTGCGCCGGGCGGCAAGGCCAGCCACATTGCCGCCAATACCAACAATCAAGCATTGCTAACCGTTAACGACAATTCGCGGCCCCGGCTAGCCAAAATGCGTGCTAACTTTGAACGTCTGGGCGTACAGCCGGTAACCATGACGTTGTTTGACGCCACGCAGCTTGCTCGCAAGTTAGATGGGCAACTATTCGACAAAATACTGCTGGACGCGCCCTGCAGCGGCGAAGGCATGATGCGCTACGACCGTGATAAAGACTTTGTAATGTGGTCGGTGGCTCAGATTAAACGATTGCAGCAATTGCAAAAACGCCTGATTACCCAAGCATGGCAATTAGTAAAACCAGGCGGCACCCTGGTATACAGCACCTGTACTATGGCGCCCGAAGAAAACGAAGCAGTTATTGACTACTTACTGCGCACTCGCCCCGACGCACTAGTAGTGCCGTTTACAATAGATCTGCCTAATCGGATAGATACCGTACGCGAGTGGAACGGCAAACAATTTAGTCTAAAGGTACAAGGTGCGGTGCGCTTGCAGCCAAGCCCACATATAGAAGCATTCTTTGTGTGCAAGATTACTAAATTGGATTCCGGGTCGAGCCCGGAATGACGTAGGGCGGCCTTAGTGCGTCATCCCGGACTTGATCCGGGATCCAATCAATTATATAATTCGCATTAATGAAACAAATCGCTGTATTCTTTTATTGGTTTACCAGCCCGCAGTTGGCGGTTTGTTCTGTGCGTTTGCAATCATAAGTAATCGAACTTACAGAAAAGACCGCCAAGAGCGGTCTTTTTAATGTAAAGGTAACCGAGGAAATAATTATGACAGATATGTTAGAGCGCACTACGGCGCCAGTCGAAGCCACATCACAACCCGGCCTCACCGTTTTATCCTTAGATATGCCGCCGGCCGATCTAATGGCAGAAATAAAAGGGCTAGAGAAGCCAGTGGCTCAAGATGTGCGCAATATGTTAATTGGAGCAGCCGTGACTCGTCATACGGCAGCCATAGAGCAACACCAGGCCACTGGCCAACCCGTAGCTGTCCCCGAAGCAGTGATATCCCCCGTGCTACATGGCTCTGAGGGTCAGAGCGTACTAGCTTTTAAGCGTAAAGAAGCAGGCCTTCGCACTGCCGGACATCCGGCCGTACCGGGCATGCGCCTCTTGGTATCACTATAAATAGGCTATACTAGTAGGTAAATGAGCAAACCAACTATTCTTACCGGCATCCGGGCTAATAACGATCTTACTATTGGCAACTACCTTGGGGCATTGTTGCCCATTATTGATATGGCCAAAACTAAAGCAGGTGAGTACCAAGTGAACTTATTTGTACCCGACCTGCACAGCTTTACCACACCAATCGACCACAGCAAACTGCAAGACGGTATTATGCAAAACTTACGCGTGTTCGCGGCGGCCGGTTTGCCGCTCGATAACGACGACGTACACATTTACCGTCAAAGCTACGTGCACGCGCATAGCGAGTTAACCTGGATTTTAGACTGTTTTACCGGCATGGGCGAGATGGGCCGCATGACACAGTTTAAAGATAAGTCTGCAAAGCTAAACGAAGACCGCATTAGCGTTGGCTTGTTTAACTACCCCGTACTTATGGCAGCAGATGTGCTGCTATACAACGCCCAGTATGTGCCGGTGGGCGACGACCAAACCCAGCACCTGGAATTTACCCGCGATATTGCCGAACGCATGAATAACCAGTTTAGTGCCGACTTGTTTACCGTGCCGCTACCCGTACCGAAACAACACGAATTCTTTGGCAAGGAACAAGGCCTGCGTATCCGCGACCTACTGGAGCCAACCAAAAAGATGAGCAAGAGCGATGAGACCGGCCGTGGCGTTATATTTATGTCCGACACACCTGAAGCAGCTGCTAAAAAAGTAATGAGTGCGACAACTGACAGCTTTAATGAGGTGCAGTTTAATATGCAAGAACGACCAGGCATAAGCAACCTGCTGCAAATACTCGGCTTGCTGTCCGGCCGCGATCAACAGTCTGTTATTGACGAATGGAAAGGCAAAACCAGCTACGGCGATCTTAAGAAGGCTGTTGCCGATGTGGTCAGCACCTTTTTGCGGGACTTTCAGGCCAAGCTGGCAAGCGTAGACGACACCGCTATTATAGCCAAGCTCCAAAAAGACGAAGCCGCCATGAACGAAACAGCAAATACGACACTCCTACGGGTGCAAAAAGCGGTAGGTCTGCGTGGCTAAGGCCGTGAACAGCGTTCCGTTTTACGCTAACAAAGAAGACAATATGCACTGCGCGGTAGCAGTGTACCGTATGCTTTTTGACTACTTTTTAGACCGCAAGCTATCGTGGGAAGAGGCCGACAAGCTAGCCGGCTTTAAAGACGGCAAAGCAGCCTGGACAGTTACTATATGGGAACGCATGAGTAACATTGGTTTTGACATTAGAATGATCGAACCAATCAACTACGGCCGCCTCCAACTTGAGGGCGAACGCTATCTGAAGGAATACTTCAAACCTCAGGAATACGAGTGGCAAATAAAGCACTCTAACGTACTAGAAATACAACCGCTTATTTCGTCTTTTATGGAAAAGGTGCGAGTACAAACAAGACGCCCGACCCTAGAAGATATTGACGAACTATTGGCAGATAACCGATTAGTGAGCGTCTATCTTAACGCCAGAGTACTGAATGATAAGCCAGGCTATTCGGCGCACAATGTGCTTATTTTGCAAAAAGATGGCGACGACTACGTTATGCATGATCCAGGTCTGCCCCCTATGCCAAATAGAAAAGTTGCACGCGATACCGTATGGCGGGCAATGGGCGGTAAAGATAATAACACCGAGGTAACCGGCGTAAAGCTTATTCCACGCCCTATCCGGGCAGATGTGCTGTTAGCGGCATTGCAGCCTGATTATTCTCGTGCGGCTTTAGCTAAACTATTCGACAAAGGGTTGATTACACTGCACGGGAAACCATTAAAATCCGGCGAAAAAATTAAACCAAACAGCCCGCTTGTGGCCGATATATCATCGCTAGCCCCGCCCGTAGAAGCAGTTGATTTGCCTGTACTGTACGAAGACGACGACGTGGTTGTTATTGATAAACCAGCAGGCATGCTAACCCACGCCCAGAGCGCTACTGTTGCCGAAGCGACCGTGGCAACATTCTTGCGAGAAAAAAGCAAAGAATTAGAAGGCGAACGGGCAGGGGTGGTACACAGGCTGGACCGAGCAACCAGCGGCGTGATTATTGGTGCCAAGAACCAACATTCCATGAGCCTGCTGCAAAAGCAATTTGCCGACCGTACCGTTAAAAAAACCTACTCCGCAGTAGTACAAGGCGTGCCCAAACAGTGGGACGCAATTATAGACATGCCCATAGAACGAAACCCTAAAGCACCGGCCACCTTCCGCACCGGTGTAAACGGCAAAGAGGCCGTTACACGCTACACTGTCTTAAAAGATAATAATAAGTACAGCTTACTAGAACTTAAGCCACAAACTGGCCGCACCCATCAGCTACGCGTACACCTAGAAAAAATTGGTCACCCAATTGTGGGTGACCCATTATATGGCAAGGGCAAGTTTGGCGACCGGTTGTACCTGCATGCGCATACCCTAGAGATCACTCTGCCTAGCGGCGAACGCAAAACGTTTACCTCGCCCATACCCCCCGAATTCGAGGAACTGGCGTCGTAATGGACAACTTGGTATTGCACGACGCCACCAAGACTCAAGTAAGCCAATTTTTAGCCAGCCCTAGCCACGCTGTATTGCTTGCCGGACCGGATGGCATTGGCAAAACTGCACTGGGCGAAGCAATTATGGCGCAGCTGCTGCAAACAGAGCTTGCCAAACTTGCTAATCATCCATACATATCGCGGCTGGTGCCGAATGGCAAAAGCATATCCATAGAGTCTATACGTGATGTGCAGCGATTTTTGCAATTAAAGACCGCGGGCAGTAACACATACCGCCGGGCAGTGCTTATAGAACATGCCGACGCCTTAACCACCGAAGCACAAAATGCCTACTTAAAGCTATTAGAAGAACCCCCAGCCGATACTATTATGATATTAACGGTCAGTAGCCCGCGTGCACTTTTGCCAACTATACGCTCACGTTTGCAGACCATTACGGTGCACAAACCCAATGAAACACAGTTACAGACGCTATTGAATACGCACAGCGGCGACGAAACCACTAAGCGGCAAGCATACTTTTTAAGCGGCGGCTTGCCGGGGCTGCTGAGCGCACTGCTTTCCGGTGACCAAGAGCACCCATTGCTTACCAGCGTAGCTACAGCCAAAGACATACTGCAAAAACAGCCCTTCGAACGCCTCAGTATGGCCGATGTATTAAGCAAGCAAAAAGAAACCGCCTACGGGGTACTAGAGGCATTGGAACGCATAGCGGTAAGTGGCTTATCTGGCGCAGCCGCCAAGCAAGACGCTGCTCGTATTAAGCAGTGGCACACCATTCGCAAGCATACAGCGGCGGCCCGCGAAGCTCTAGAAAAGAGCGCCAGTACGAAATTAACGCTGACCAATCTTTTCTTACATATTTAGCCAAATTCATAGTTGTTATGGTCCGCATTTGGTCCTATAATGATGCGTATCATATGTTTGAGTTAGCCATTGTTGGTGCCTTTGGGCTGTTAGCATTCCACAATACTCGCGCACGAGACGACGAATTCTTAGGTGCCTCCCGTAAAATTGGCGACCGTATGGGCAAGTTGTGGGACATTGCCCACCAAGGCATGCGCGAAAACCGTTTACTGCGCGCCGAAAAAGCATTGCTTACTATTCTTAAAATTGATGAGCGCAACGCCGCAGCGTATAACCGCCTGGGTATTTTATACGCCAAGCAAAAGGAATACCGCGACGCCATTGATTGTTTCGAGATTGCCAGCAGCATAGAAGCCACGCCCTCAAGTTTGCACAACTTGGGGCTTATTTATTACGAAACAGAAAACTACGAAAAAGCTGCCATTGCCTTCGAACAAGCCCTTAAGCTAGAAGACAGCCTGGCTGCCCGCCATGTTGCATACGCCAAAGTCCAAGAGAAGCTTGGTAACGAAAAGCTCATGTTCCAATCGCTAGACAAAGCCGTAGACCTAGAACCAAACAAAGAAACATACCAGTTACTGCAAAAGGCCTACCTAGACCGCGGCATGCAAGCAGAAGCCGACATGATAGAGCAAAAATTGCACAAAATGATCGTACCCGCTGGCAAGCCAAAGCGTATGTTACGCCCTGCCAAACGCGTAGTCGTGTAGGCTGCTGCCATTTAGCTCGCAGTCCCGCTAGCCTTTTAGTTCTTTAACCCGCTCAGGGTGTAGCTCGTACCACTTGCAGTCGGCCTGTCTAGAGTTAAGCTTAGTGATTACAGAGAGATCTGCATCGGCGTCGGGCCGTGTATTGGGCCGTTCGGAAAGTTCAATAAAATAGCGGGCAATGCGCGGCGACCACTCGTACATATTGGCAACACCGTACTCAAACTGCTCCTGAATATGTGGCAGGTTTTCATCTAAGTACACTTTGTATCTATCCGGTTCGGTAACGGGCAATTCCGCCTTATGCTCGACCACGCTTTTCTTACTGTAGTTGCTTGCGTAATACACCGTGCTGCCGAGTTTTTGGACGGTAGCATCGATGCTTTCTGCAACCTCATAGCAACTCGCATCGCCAATATGCGCGGAAATATTAAAATCAATTTTACTGACCGCTTTTTGATATTGTTCTACGCTGTGTAGATCTTGTTTGTCGGCTACATAGGGACGTGTATCCGGCTCGCTATCGGGGGGTTCGGGGCCTATCTTGCCGTATACGTCCGTTCCAACTACGTTATTAAATGTTGGATCATTGTCGTACGCACCGCCGTCTTCGAGGTACGTCAGCCGGTGACGAATTTCGTGCTCGGCAATGGTTTGCGCGTCTTGGAAAGTAGACACGGCGTCTAGATTCATGACAAAGGACGGGCCAATGTCTTTGCTGGCGAGGTCGGATGCAATGTAACCCCCCGCCCGCATAGGCATATCAGGTTCTTGCTGTGCCAACAAAACTCTTTGTATGCCTAACTTATCGAAATACTGTTTGGGTTTACTGGCAACCGCCCGGATAACACCTATCACAGCAGCTCGCCCGCTGGCACCCCGCCTCAATTGTTTAGCATCTGCTGCCTCCATATTGTGGCCATAGGTAGCAAGCGGATCGCTGCCAATCCATAGGTCGTACTTGGCAAGGAATTCATTGGCCGTCTGCATGAAATCAACAGTAGAAAGTGGTTCTTGGTAATTGCTCAGTTCTGCAACTGTTTGGGATTCGTCAAAAACGGTTAGGCCGTATTTGTCTGCCACTTCTTTACGCAGTAAATACTTTTCGTGTTCTCTAAACTGCGTCTGCGTACGCTCTGGATATGCCACTGCAAGGCCTGCATTCCGTAAGCTTTCCTTTGCTTGCACATCGTCCTCAAAAGTCTTAACGTTGGGATTCTCTGGACTGTTCAGCAATTCTTGCACCAGGCTAATGGTCTGCGGGCGCACTGGCGGTGCCTGCTTCAGCCCTAAGCGTACCGGCTCGTCAGCATACTGGTCGCTTATAGCAACGGGACGATCATGTGTTTCTGCAGGTTCGTGAGGACTCATCTGCGCGGCAAAGGCAGCGGTTAGAACAAGCGCCCCAGCGGTCAAGCGCCGCCTCCATGCGTAGGACTCATCAACCTCACGCATTGCACGGCTGTGCGACGACTCCACAACGGGAATTGCCGGTACTTGTTGTAACTCACCAGACATAATCTATATATTATACAATAAATAAGCTTTATGCACAATAGAATCAAAACAAAAGCACAAGTGTTGTTGCAAATAGGCTAGGGTACTTATAGAATAGGCTCTTATGTCTGCTGAATCTATCCAACCCATGCATGTCGATAGCTTTGTTGTGCATGGCCGGCACTCAAAAATGGGCGGCTTACCTGTACAAGACGTTGCAGATGTTAGAGTAGTTGGCAAAGGTTTAACTATTGCTGGCGTCTATGACGGACATGGTGCCGATGGCCAGCATTACGCGCTCGCTGCCAACACTGCCATCATGGAGATGAGACCATGGAACCGTGCAACAATAGAGGCGGGTGGTCTTGCAGGACAAGCAACCGACGTACTGTACAATTTGTCCCGCGACCCGAACTTGCGCGGCAAAGATGGTGGAAGCACGGCGACAATCGCCTTTATACAGGGAGGTAGGGTGGAGTTCGTGCAGCTAGGTGACAGCCGTGCCCTTTTTTATCCGACCAGTGATGTAACGCGCTCATTGGTGCTAACACCGGTTCATGACGCCAGCAATCCTAATGAGGTTGCTCGCGTACGCAATCGTGGCGGCGACCTTATCGATGGTGGCTACTTTGTTGACGTAATGGGCACACATGGGCTGCAGATATCCCGCGCAGTCGGCGACCCCGGTTACGATTATGTAAGCCACGAGGCCGAAATTACCGAATACACCGTCACCGAACCAGGCACACTACTACTAGCGACTGATGGCCTATGGAAGGTTATTCCGGAACACCTTGAAGAAGCGTTAACCAGCAACCGCAATGCTGACCCCAACAGAATGCAATCAGAACGACGCAGTAGGGTTGCCAAAATTTTAGCCGAATTGGGCGCCGTAGCTACAGGCGATAACGCTGGTGTTGTAGCCGTAGAATTCGGTATAGCACAGACATAACGCCGCCAATAGAGGCAGTTGTTGTGCAGCACCGTGCTATCTGTTAAAATTACATCTGTTATTGCCGCCTTAGCTCAGCTGGTTAGAGCATCAGTTTTGTAAACTGAGGGTCGTCGGTTCGAATCCGACAGGCGGCTCCATTCTATCATGAGCACCGAACATACCGTTGTATTATCGCCAGGCCATCCAAATGCGGATGGTCGCTTTACTACTTGGGGGCATGATGGCACTTACATTGGCGCCCAATATCGTGTTGATGCTGCCACGGAATTAATGCGTCAACGACCGGATAGTACATTCTGGCTGGTAGGCGGCTGCAATATAGATGGTTTTTTCGATGCCTTTTCTGACAAAGCGCGGGCGATGAGTACATTTATCTGCAACGAACTAAAAGAGGAGGAGCCGGAGGCATGGCGCCGCCTGCCAGAGGTTGCCTCATTGCCGTGCACCTTTCATAATTTTGTTGCCGTATTTAATCAGTTTGCCCGTACCAATAAACACGATAGCAGCCTACAGCTAGAGCTAACCGTGCTAACTAACGAATACCACATACGCCGCAGTCGCGCGGCAGCCATTAGCGCCTTGGATGCAACTACCCGGGGCTATCCTCGCACGGCAAATAACCAGGTACGCGTACAGTGGCTTGCCGCTGAAAGCATACTGGGTTTATCTATTGATGATATTGCCAAGGAAAATCCGGCGGCATACCTAAAGCGTCTACGCATGGAAGATAAAGGTGCCAACGCCTTCTTTTATAAGACCTATGAGGATGCCTGCAGGCATAAATACGCTAGTCGGCTCGGCCCACTCCTACGCTCCAGTCGCGGCCAAGATTTGCTTACGGCTGCCGAGAGTGAATCATTCGGCATATTTTCGCCGCTATAATTTTGACCACCACCCCTATAATTGGTACAATTGTCGCATCGCGGGGTTCGCATAGCGGCAATTGCGGCTGACTGTAAATCAGCTCCTTCGGGTTCGTAGGTTCGAGTCCTACACCCCGCACCAAATAAAAATGATCTGCCAGTAGCAGGTCTTTTTTATTGGTGAAGGCAATAAACGATAGTGGTATAGTTATGCCATGCATGAAGCTCAAGAAATATTAGATCTTGTTGATGAGAATGATAAGGTCTTTGGAACCGTAGCTAGAGGTGAGTTTAACCACACTAATCACGAGCATGGATACGTTCGGGCGGCAGAAGCTTTTATTATGAACAATGACGGTGAGCTATGGATACCGCGCCGCACTGCCAATAAAACTCATGCTCCAAATGGGCTGGACTTTAGCGTATCTGAGCACGTTACAAGTGGCGAAAGCTATCTGCAAGCTGTAGTTCGCGGCTTTCAAGAAGAACTCAAAACAAAGCTTACGCCAGAAGATGTGCAAGAAATAGGAACTATCAAACCAACCACCAGCATGCCTTGGTTTGCTGCTATATATTTATATAGGTCTAACACCACGCCAAATTTTAATACTAAAGATTTTACAGAGGGAATGTGGGTATCACCCGCAGACCTGCTAACTATTCTGGAAGCTGGCGAACCCGCTAAGGCCGGCCTTGCACCCGCAGTACGATTTCTGCAGTCTAACCTAAACGCAGCGTAAAATGTTCTACCGTGCACGATGACTTGCATTATGCACTCAATAAGATAGTAGGTTAGACGAGCCGCATTTCGTACGGTTTTAGGGCAGAAATATACTATACTAACAATAACCATGAGCAAGCCCGAACCGACCGCTGCGAAAAAAGTACTTGGTACAGTGGCTACTGTTGCAAACTACCTATCGCCGCTCAACCTGTTAAACCAGAACGACGAACAAACCGAGCGTAGCAAGCCCGCTAAAACTGAAGTGCTTACCCATAACGGCATTACATGGCAGGATATCGAAAACCCCAACCGGGCCGCACTTAAAAAACTAGAAGACGACTACGCAATACAACCACTGCATTTGTACGACAGCATTCTTGACCAGCCACCTACGCTCGAGAAAGAAGACCAGTATGTATTCATATTGCTGTATACACCTAACTATGATGCCGAGCAAGACAAGATTACGACGGGACAGTTAGGTGTATTCTTAGGTAAAAAGTTTGTCGTCACCGTACATAACGACGACACAAAGTCTATTAAGGCAATGATAAAGGCCTGCCAGGAAAGTAACGATCTAAAAGAAGAATACTTTAAGAAATCATCCGCCTATTTATTACATACTATTATTACAAACATTATCAGCGACTTGTCAGTCGTTACACAATCAGTAGTCCAAGAGCTAGACCGCATAGAAGATCAGGTGTTCGACGCCGACGAATCAGATGCTCTCGCTATTGGGCGGTTGCGACAAAAAATAATACGCATAAAACGTATTACCAACTCATTAAAGGGTGTGCTCGAAACTTTAAAGCCTGTTATATCCAGCTTTACGGCAGATAACCTATCCAGACAGATGGCCGCCAATACTAAAACACTCAACAAACTGCTTGAGACCATAGATGAGGCCAAAGAAACCGTAGAAATATACAAAGACGCCGACTTTACGGCTAGCACCGAAAAGACTAATCAGATTTTGACCGTTCTAACGCTTATTTTTACCTTTACCATACCTCCGACTGTACTTGGCACCTTCTTTGGCATGAACATTCTACTACCCGGCGGCATAGAAAGCGGGGCATGGACATTCTGGGGGCGATACACCACGCTCTTTGTACTGCTACTAACGTCGGCGATGCTGCTGATAGCAATGTACTGGTACTTCAAAAAGAAAAAATGGTTTTAAAGGGTTTTGACCATTGGAACCGTACGCGTTTTCTGGTATGATTACCCCTGATACATGCCCCGATAGCTCAGTGGTAGAGCGCATCCATGGTAAGGATGAGGTCGTGAGTTCAATCCTCACTCGGGGCTCCAGTAAGGCCATACTTGGCTTATAGCAATGAATTGCGTGGCCAATCGGAGCCGGGAATACTCGTATGCCACAGGCATACTCCGGTCCGGGGTTCAAATCCCCGCAACGGCTCCATAGTACTTTTGCTAACAGTTCAATTATATGGCCAGTCTTAGCCGGGAATACTCGCTGCGTTAAGCAATGTTCAGGTGTGGGCTACCGTTGTATGTATGAAGGTGGTCAGCATTGCAAGTACTCGCATGCCACAGGCATACTCCCCACTGGCACACTCCGGTCGTGAGTTCAATCCTCACTCGGGGCTCCATTCGAAACTCAGCAGTACTGTCTTCCGGCGTTAGCCGGTTTTTTTGTTTTAGAAGCTACTGCGCTTCTTTCTTTGGGCGTGTAGCCGGCGGCACTATTGCCCAAAAGCCTAGGCCGACAATACTCCCTAGGCCGCCTTCGCCGGTCATGGGCAAGCCCTGGCCTACGTGCGTCTCGCCCCGATCGATCATTCGATTGTAGGAAGCATACTGTGGTGACGAGGGCACATACTGCCGTACATGGTCATTGCCTTCGTGCTGTAAGTACGCCCCATAGCCGACCTTTACCGCGCCCGTGACCGCCCACATACCCGCCACAACTATCGGTAGCCACCGGATAGCTGTGTGCCCCACCTCGTGCAGGCTTTGCTCGAGATTCATTACCCTGTAGTATCCAACGAACGTACATAGAATGATAGGCAATAATTCTACCGTTTACAAAGACACGCCTATCTGTTAAAATTATTTGGAATTGACTTATAAAAGGTAAGTATTTGTTATGGCAAAAAAAGGCGAAAAGCGTAAATTAATTGGTTTAGTCAGCGAAGAGTCTGGCGAGCGTATTTATTACACTACCAAGAACACCATGAACACCCCTGAAAAGCTGTCACTTCGTAAGTACAGCCCTAAGCTTCGTAAGCACGTTATCTTTACCGAAACCAAAAAGAACCTGGGTCGCAACGAAGTTAAGCCTAAAAAATAACAGACCAGATTACCTTACATTTAGACCGCATGACACATGCGGTCTTTCTATTTAACGTTCGTGACGTCTAGAACAGTATTAATGAGTTCGGCATGGCTCCATACCAACGGGGCAACGCTAATTGCATAGCCAGTTTCGGGGTCAAACTGTTCGCTTAGAATACCGCTGGGCAGTTTGCGGTCCATAGCCCACTTAACAAGGCCAATAGCCTCTTCATGGTTGCCGGTAGCGTTAAAGTATTGTGCCAACCATAAGGTACACACGATCCAGGGGTTACCTTTGTATTGCGGCTTAGCCAAGAAGTAACCATCGCCGCTATACCGTATGACACCACCAATAGGCGAGGTATTGTAGAGTTGTTGTTTAACGTGTTCGGCAGTTTTGGTAAGGCGTTCGTCATCTAGAGGCAGATCGGCAAACATGAACGGTCCGTAGAGGCTGGATATATCGAGGGTGTCGTCGTATTCTAGCTTGCCGTCAGCCTGCAACAGCAGTCCTTTTCTAAAGTAGCCATCTGGGTGGTACAACGCTTGCAGATTGCCACGGATACGATCTATGGCTGCTTGCCAATCGCTTATCTGTTCTTCGTGGTTGGCAACCTTGGCAAGCTCTATGGCTGTTTCTAGGGCGGCAATCACAACAGTTACCGTATAGGTAGAGGTTAAGAACTTTTGTTCCCATAATTCGTAGCTGGCATGCGGCAGGCCGGTGGCTTCGTCGATAAAGTTAGCCATAAATGACGCACATGGTGCTATAAAATCGTCGTAATAGTTTTCTACAAAGGCAATATCGCGGCTAGCGCGGTAATATTCGCCCATCATAAATATGACGGTTGCGGTTTCGTCTTCCTGGATAGCTAGTTCTCGGCTGCGACCGTGTAGCAAGGGGTGCCAGGTGCTGCCAATAGCCCGGTCCGGCTGGTATTTATGCATAAGATAGCCGTCGCGGTGCATCGTGCCGCGAGCAAATTCAAAAAAGTTGCGAGCCTCGTCGTATAGGCCCAGCCGTATAAGCGGCCAAACTGCATAACCGGCGTCGCGCGGCCAGCAGTAACAGTAATAGTCACGACCAAAGTTAAAGATGCTACTGTCGCCACTGGCCAATATGGATCCGCGGTCGTCGCAGTGTGCCTTAATAACGAGCAAGCTTTTTTGGACTTCGGTACGGTATTGCTCGGGTATTTGGTCTAACTTGGCCCTTGCCGGATTAAGCCACTTCCTAAAGTGGTCGCGGGCGGCTTGCAGCCGGTCTTCTATGGAATAATATTTTAGATGGGTGTGTATTACCTGGGCATCGGTCTGACTGTCGGCGGCGACTACCCAATAATCGACAGCAAAGGTAGAGCGGCCGTCGGTTTCTTGCCTAAAACGCATAACGCTGTCTACGCCGCCATGTTCTACGGCATTGCCGCTTAGTTCGCCGTCTTCAGCGTCTTTAAACGTGCCTGCTTTGCCTTCTATGTTGTAGTTGCCAATGGCAAACTGGTCAAAGTCGCCATCGCCATCGAACCGCCCAGCGGTTAATAAACAGCAGCGGCCTTTATAGTCCAAAATATAATTATCGTCAGGTACGTACAGTGCAGTGTCGGCCCGACCAGCCCTGGATATCTGGAATGCCTGGTGCATAAACAGCCTGATGTCGCGCCTGGCGTCAGACTCGTTGGTTACCCGCAAGCGGCGTACGAACGCATTGTATTGCGGGTCTACGAAGTCGCTGGATTGTACCGTAATGCCCAGCGTATACGAGTGCATGCGTACATTGCTAACCAGTGCGTCGGGTTCCATGTCTACTTCTATTTGCCACGAGCCGTCATCTATCCACGAAAAAACACCGTCAACCCAAATGCCAATTTTGTGCTGCGAATTGCGCGCATTGGTTAAGTTGTCTAGACCAACGTACGGATAGTAAAAGTCGTGTACTAAACCGCTTTCATCAAGGCCCACAAAGAGTTGCCCATTACTAAGTACTGCGGGGCGGCCCATGCTAAATGCTTACTCCCTTTTGTGAAAGGCGGTACAGCAGGTCGTGGTAGGCGTTCATAAAGAATATGAACGCGTCGTAAGGGTTTTGGTACGGACTAAAGTAGGCGTGTATATCGCCATCGTTAAAATACTTGGTACACATGTAATAAAAATGGTCAGACGCTTGCAGCTTGCGCCAATCTTCGATTAGGTCGAGGTCGCCTGTCGCTTTAATGCGGTCTTCTAGCTCGTACAACCCATTAATAGCCGCACCTTGCATGCTGTTGCCAAGCCATGCAGACAAATCGCGTTCGGTGTCCGCCCAAGTAACGGTGAAGGGGGTATCTATTTCTTCTTTGGGTTCGAAGTTGTCTATGGCTTCGGATACGGTCATAAAAGTGTTGCCGGCGTGTTTAAGCCACTCGTTCGGCAGGTGCTCTAAAAAGCCAAAAATGCCGGATTCGTCCCATTGGTGCTCGCCGAACGTTTCGTAGTCCATAAATAGGTCAAAGTTAGTAGCATCACCGCTCTCGTTGAGCCAACGGGTAAACTTATCGGCAGTCAGGGGCCAACCCACCCAGTTACGGTCGCCAAACCTAAAAGCGATGTCGTCACTTAGGTGGTAGTTCTTCATAAGTAGCCGGATATTTTTGGTATAGGCAGGGCGATACACAAAGTTAGGGCTTCGCCAGTCGAGTACTTTGTCCCAACCTTCGGCCAGGATGCCCTTGTAGCCGGCTTGATCTGCCCAGTAGGCCACATCGTTATTGTAGGCAAGTTCGGTGTTGCGCAGCACTTTAGGTGTTTGGCCAAACAACTGTTGCACTTTCTCTTTGTGCATGTTTACCTGGGCTTCAAACTCGTCTTTAGAATAAAAGAATGCTAGTGTATGGTGATACGTTTCGCCAACAATTTCTACCCGGCCGGTAGCCACTAAATCTTTGAATGATTGTAACGCCTCAGGGGCCCATGCCTCAAGTTGGTCCAGTACGGTACCGGTAATAGATAAGCTTAGCTTGAATTCGGGGTGATCGTTGAGTAGTTTAATTAACCGGCGGTTGGTGGGGATGTACGACTTTTCGGCCACCTTGTGGAGTGTGCGCTCGTTACTGGTGTCGTGTTCGTAAGGGGCGTCGAAGTACTGGTGGTTGACGCCTGCATCAAAGATAGTGTAGTGCCGTACGCGGTAAGGTTGGTGTACATGTAAATATAGCACTATCGCTTTTTTTGTCATGCTGTCGCTCCCACCGCCATATGCTTACTATACAGGTGTAGTAGCTTATCAGCAGCATCATTCCAGCTTAAGCGGCTAAATTCTTCGTACGAATTAGTGTGCAAAGTATCGCGCAAGCTGTCGTTCTGCACTACGGCCGTAATTTTGTTGGCCATTTCGTTGATGTCCCAAAAGTCCACCTTTAGGCTGTTGCGTAATACTTCGGCCACGCCCGATTGCTTGGTAATGAGCGCTGGCGTGCCATAGCCAACTGCCTCTAGTGCGGTCAGGCCAAAGGGTTCAGATACAGACGGCATAACAAATAAATCCGCGACCGCATAGGCGTCGCGCCATTGCTTGCCGCGCAAGAACCCGGTAAATATAACGTTTCGGCCAATGCCCAGTTCGGCGGCCAGCTGCAATAGTTCGTAGTATTGTTCGCCGCTGCCGACAATTAAGAACAGCGTCTTGGGCGCACGGGCTATTACTTCTTTTGCGGCGTGCATAAGGTTTGGTAAGCCCTTTTGGACGGTCAGGCGACTGACCGCTACTACCACACGGTACCCCTGCGCACGCATAGCGCTCAAGTACCGGTAGCTGTTCTCGCCGTCTAACGGAATAAATTCGTCTTGATCCATGCTGTTATGGACAACCTCTATCTTGTCGTCAGGGATGCCGTAATCTTCCATAATCATATTCTTGGTGTGTTGGCTAACCGCCACAATACGGTCGGCGACCATAAATGACATACCTTCTATTTCGTGACACAAGGGGTTGCCCTTTTTGCCACCGGCGCGGTCGCGTTCTACAGAGTGCACGTGGAGCACTATAGGGCAGTTTAGGTTTTGCTTTGCGCGCAGTGCGGCACGGAATGTTAGCCAGTCGTGGGCATGCACAACGTCGAACTGACGCGAGAAGGTTAGCTGCGCTACGGCTTGTTCGTACATATGTACCTGGGAATAGATGTCTTTTACTTCTACTCGGCCGTCGCTATAGACGTACTTGTAGCTATCGTAGGCAATGCCACTTTTAAGAATCTCAGTTACTCCCTGAGGATGAGCCGGCGTAATTTTCATAAAATTAATACCGTGGTCTGCCTTGTATGGCAGTACGAATTCTATGTCCGCCCCTTTTTTTGCGAGAGACTTACACAACTGGTAGCATGCTACACCGAGGCCGCCGCTATTGTGGGGAGGAAGCTCCCACCCAAGCATCAAGATCCGCATATCCCTCTGGTCTTCTTGTTAGGGTGATTTCCCCTTTATTATAGTCCAGTGTTCACCTCAAGCACAACCGCTTTTTAGTGAAAAAGCTAACAAACTTATCCAACTATGTCAGATCCCTCGAGCGAAGCGATCCAGGTGTCACGGTCTAGTAAGCCGCGATCGGTTAAAAATATACTGCTACAGCACGAGCCATGCTTTGCACTTGGCATCAGTTTTAATGGGTCAGTAGTCCACGCGTGTGCTACATATACAGTACCTTCGGTCTGCGCTTTAGCGGAACTGGCTTCTTCGCCGCTCGCAAGTACCATTTCTATATCCATGAGCACAAGGTCATAAGTGTTACGCCTTTGGGTCATGGAACCTAAGAACCGCACCGGCATTGCTCGGCATCCCAGTTTTTCGCGGCAAGCCCGACGTGCGCCATCTTCGGGCATCTCGCCGGGCAGAAGTGTTACTGCAGGTAATCCCCACGCATCCTTAAGATCGGGGTCGTCGCTGGGGCGCTTAACAATTAAAAATTTTTCTGGGTCTGTAGGGTCTTTCACGATCACCGCTACTGTGTATTTCAGTGGTTTTGTCACGAGGCCAAGTTAACCACATAAAAATCCTAGACGATATGAAGTAGTTTTCCTATTCTTCGAGGTCTTCTGAACCAAGCTTGTACGAATGCGCGTTGTATATGCCGCCGCCAGCTGTCACAAAGTCAAAAATATGCAGTAAACTACGTGCCGGTTTTTGGATAGTGCGCAGATCTTCCTTGGTATACAGCTCGAGCGTACCTGACTTAGGCTCGCTCACATGTAATTGTACGTCGCCGGGAACAACTAAATGATGCACTGCGAACAACTTGTCGTCGAACACAATCTGCTCGTACCTGTCTATACGCCTAAAGAAACCGACGAGCTTGGGGGCGCTATCTACTCCTAACCGCTGTTTTGCAGCCATGCAGGCTGCGTCTTGTAGTGAATCGCCATGTAGCACGCTGCGTGCCGGCCATTCGGCAAACCCAATGAACGGCTGCGCGGTACGTCTGTTAACGACTACTTTCCCGGCTTGTTCGGCCACAAGTACAACCGCAATTCGCGGTCGCTGTACTGTTGGTTTTTGGTCGAAACTAAGCGCGATCTGCTGCTTGCCTTTAGGCGTTACTACGTACAGACCGCGGTCTTGTTTGACTAAATAACCGCCGCCTATAAGCTGCCTGATGTAATATCCGCCAAGATCGGTCGGATAGCCAGCTTGTTCGCATAGCTCTACAAATGAACGCGTATTACTTTCACGAAAACAAAAGAGCACCTTAAACGCCGTACCTCGTACCATACCTTGACTATAGCATGGCGGCTTTAGGGTTCTTGGAAGGGATTGGTCCGGTTTTGCTCAAATAACGTCTGTACGTTTACGCTGTTATCTTTAAGGCTCTCTAATTGCTTAGCAGCAGCGGCATCTATGCGCGGTACCGCTGTGGCGCCAGCCTGGGACTGTGCCTTGCTTTGATCGGCCTGTACATTACTAAGAGTATTGATCTGCAAAATAATAAAGGCGTAGACGCAAGCAAATAGCAAAAAGAAGAACACGCCGCCGTAGCGCTTAAATGCCACACCCAGCTTGGCACCGACAACTGCGAACGATTTTAAATCTAAATTTTTCATGGCTTTATATACTCACTAATAATAAGGCTAAATGTCAGCTTGCTTGGATCGGTACCATTTGGCTGCAAGGTAATGCCATTAACCAGGGCTGTCCGGCGGTTATGTTCTAACGCGTCCAGGAAGTTAATAAACTTGTCGTACGAGGCGGGCGAGGATGCGTCGGAGTCGACGGTTATATTAAGGCTGTATACGCCAGACAGGCCTTTAACTGCAGTTAATTGCGACAACGCCGGATTGCCTACAATTTTTGTACCAGGCTTGGCGGCGCCGAGCGTAGAACTAGGGAAGGTAATGGTTCCCAATTTTACACCGTTTGCGTCAGCGATGTTTACTATTTCGCGGACGGTTTGGGCCTGGTCTTTATCTTGGGGCACGATACCTTTGGCAATTGCAGCCAGGTCGCGGTATTTTTCTATGTCGGACTTAGCTTTGGCAATACTGCGTTGCTTTTCGTCGACAACCAGGTTTTTGAGCTGGGCGTCGGCAATCCGCTTAGACTGTTTAACTAGCAGGCCATTGGCGGCATACACGCAGCCAAACAATATAACAATAGAAAGGCAAATAACACCGATCAGCGCGAAATGGAGGCGTTTTGCTGTCATACCTTAAGCCCCCTTATTGTTAACAAATAAGAACGGATTGTTTTTGGCAAACTGGGCACGGATGGTGACGCTACACGGATACTTATTGGTAGAAGTAGCACAGTTAATACTCACAATATCGGCTTTTTCGAAGATCTTGTTATTAGGATCAGTTAGGTTGATTTGCAGCTGAGTGGCAGACTTGTAATCGGTAGTGTTGGCCGAAATGTCGACACCGCCGGACAGTTCGGCGATGTTAAGGCCGCTCAGGCTTACATTGGTGGGAATGGTGGTAGCCAGCTGCTTTAACAGCTTAGAGAATAATACCTCTTTGCCCAACACCTGCACGGCAAGCTTAAGGCTGTCGCTTACTTCTTTGGCCTCTTTTTGGGTTTCAGCCTGTTTTTGCGTTTTTAGGTTTGCTTCTGCGGCAACCGCCTGGGCAGTATAGGTATCTGCCTGGCGCTGTAAATACAACCAACCAATACCACATAACAGTACCAAGCCAACAATGCCAAACCCTACTAGCGTTACCCAGCGCATGAGCCCGGTGTTTAGGCGCGCATAGTGGTATTCTTGCTTCAGCTGTGGCGGTAGGAGGTTAATCATGAAATACCTCGGACGGGTCGAGCAACGCTAGCCCTGCAACCGTTACGTACATTAAACGGTCGGCAGGTGCCGGCGGCTGCACGCCTTCGTGCGTAAATAATGCCCAGGGGTGATTGTGGGTACGCACCGGTATTTTAAGCGCGTTGGTCAAATAATTGCCTAGGCCGGGCATGTTGGCGCCGCCGCCAAGTATGACCACTTGACCTACCTGTTTTTTCGCTTCGTAGCGATCGTCGTAGTAGCGGATCATGCGGCGGATTTCGGTTACTAGCTTTTGCAGGGCTGGCTCTAAGGCAGAAGCAATCTGCTTTTGCTGCGGGCCGACGTCTAGGCCGTACTTAGTTTTTAGCTGTCCGGCTTCTTCTATACTTAAGCCAAGCCGCTTACTAATGGCTTCGGTAAATACGAGGCCGCCAGCCGGCACCGTACCAATGGCAAGTTCGGTTTTGTCAAAAATGCTGATGTCAGCGGTGAGCGAACCGAAGTCAATAATAACACTGGGCAAGTCGCTGTTTTCGTCCTTGGTAAATAACCGGGTACACGAAGCCATGGTCGGTTCGATGAGTATGGTTTCGAGACCCATCATCTGTCCGAGCGTCAGGTACGAATCTACGATTGTTTTTGGTACGGCAACAACAAACAATTCTTGGCCCTCATCGTTCTGCGAGGTAACAACGTAATCTAGGTACAGATCTTGCAGGGGCATGGGGATGTATTGTTCTACTTCCAGCTGCACCGCCTCAAGTAGTTCGCTGTCGCTTAATTTTGGCAAACGGATAGAGCGCGAAAAGGTCCGGTATGTTGGCAGCGCCATGGCAACACGCCGCGTGTTAATTTCGCCAATTAAGTGTTCTTTGAATAGTTTGCGCATAACCGACGCAATAGCCTTGGGGTTAACAATAACACCGTTATCTATGGCGGCAATATCGAATTCGGTCGTACCATAACCAAGAATACGGGTGTGCTTTTTGTCGGACTGCAACTGCATGACCTTTAAAGAACCATGGCCAATATCAAAGCCAAACAGTGGCTTGTCTTTATAGAAATGCAGCGTCTTCACGTGTTGTACTTTTAAGCCTTATACTTTGTTTAAAGCATAGCATAGCACTTATGGTAATACCAAAGGCTACAAGCGTTCGTAGCGCGCTGCCCGCCATGCAAGGTCTATAGGTATCTCGCTAACGGGGAAGGCGGTGTCTAAGGCTAGGTCAAAGGGCGTGCCAGAGTTGCTTGCAATGTATAAGTTCTTGCCGGCAATACCGCCAAGGGCCGGGGCAGACCCGAACTTTGTTTTATCTAGGCACAAGCCGTTCATAGCCAAAAGGAACAGTGCCGGAGCGGCGGTAGTACCACCATTGCCCAAATAAATCGCGCCGCCGTACGGACAAACCGACGCTTTAGAGGAAGGGTCGGTGCCGTAGGCTATGAGTGCAATAGGGCCGCTGCCCGAGGCAGTATCTACTTCATCAAAATTAACCGTACCTTCTACGAATATGTATTTTAAGCTGGCCGTTGGATTATAAAATGTTGGGCTGCAGGCGCTTGCCGAGCACAAGTTGGCCCGCAGATGTACGTTATCAGTAATATTGTACTGAGTAGACCCCAATGCCAGGCTACCAGACGTACCGCAGGTTGTGGCAACATTGCTCGAAGAATCAGGGTAATGAGTGCGCTTGCTTATAGACGGAATAGTCCGGGGCGACGCACCAGTTGTCCAGTCATTACAGTTGTTAGCACTTGAATACGTGCCATCCATAAATTGGCTCCAGGGGATATACATAGACTGGATTGTACTGATAGACCCTTGGTTGGCAGACACATCAAAATTGGTATTGCTAGTGTTGCCTGGCGGCGCAATACAGTTGTTGTAACTAAGCGATAACTTCGTCTTTGTCTGGGCCGGTGTCGAAAAACTGCTTGGTTTTTCTAAGTTGCCCGTGCCGCCAATAGAACAATTGCTGGCGCCAGTATTCTTGCCGGCTACGGTTATGTTTTCGGCAATCAGGGTGGTGGTGTTTTTGTTCATATTAATATAGCCGTTTACATATACGTCTTTGGCTTTAATATCTTTTACGCCGCTGGCAATATCTATAATATTGCGGCTAACCATAGAGGATGCTGTCGTTGTAGTGCTGCGCTGCGCCGTAACCCGTATGGTGCGCGTAAAGCGCGGGGTGGCTGCTGCAGCGGGCGAGTACACTTTGCCTGTAGCAGTAATAAAACGCTCTTTGCTGGTGCTGCCATTTGTGACCGCTACGCTATATGATGCCTTGTACTGTGCGGTATTCAGCAATGTAACATCAGTTGCTGTGCCTGTATATGTATCGTTACCACCGTTTAGGACGGCAATTGCCGCATCAGCGCCGGACTCTGCTGCATACTGTGCCTGCAATAATTGCACCCGGCCGCGGGCGCGGGACAAATTAGCACTGGCCAGTGACATAACGCCAAATATAATGGTGGTCAAAAAAATCATAACCGTTAATATAGAGACCAAGACCGAACCAGACTGTGAGCGTGTTTTCACCTATGAATTCCTCAGCGCTATACGAACAACGGTTTGGTTAATCGTGTCAGCGCCCCCTTTAAGTTGCGATTTTTTAAATACATTCAGGGTTAGCTCTACTACTTCTACCGCGGGGTAATCCGGGCCAATGTAGGCACCGGTAAGCGAATCTACAATAGAAGTATAATCAATGAGGTTAGCCGACCGCGAGAAATAACGCGTCTTAACCGAAGCCACATTGGTTGCAATCAACCGGTCGGCAGGGCAGCTACTAGTGGCCGATGCCGGAGGGCAAGTGGTTTTTATACGGTTAGATGGTGCGCTGCTGTTAGCGAGCATGCGCATACGTAGCTCTTTGGTTGAGCCGTCTATATATAGCACAAACTCGTCTTCGTACGGCTGAGCACCGTTAAGCACAATGTTCTTAGACGTATTGCGGCTCGGACTTTTAAAATATAACAATGGTTTAAACGTGCCGGATGCGCCAATGCTGGTTGTGCCGGGAACAGCATGCAGGGGTTTCCAGTACTGACCACCGGGTACTGTGGTGTCGGGGTCGCCCGTATGGAAATCGGGAATGCTGTTTTGAATAATAAGACCGGATGACGCATTCAGGGCTTCGCGTAAGCGATCGCCGGCATTCAGCCTACCTACAAATGTTTCCATGTTGGTGGTCAGCGATGCCGACGCACGCCAATATTCAAAAGCAAACATCGTAATTAAACCCGAAAACAACAGCGAGATTACCATCACGCTAATAAGTTCCGGAAGGGTAAAGCCGGAGGACGCAACGTCTGCGTCCGAGTATTCTCGGCGCCGATTGGCAATGCAGTATAATCTTTTCGCCAAACTTTTCACAACTGGCCAATCCCATTGCGCGTAATAAGCATGCGCATCTGCAGCGGTGCTGCGCTATAGTTTGGCTTTAAGAAATTTACTTGTATCTGCACAACTTTAGAGTCGGGAATAGCATTCAGCGGATCACCTGCCGAAAGTGCACTGGTATCGGTTACCGTAAGGGACGGCGCATAACTAATGCTGCGGCCGGACGTAGAATCTTCTACCAAAAATGTATTGTTTGGATAGCAGTTAGTGGTGCTTGATAACGAGCTAAACTCCACAGCCCGGTCAACTTCTGGGCAGGCGCTCAGCACCGCATAAATTTCGTTAAGCTGCCGTGCCGTATTGTATGACTGCCGGATAGAGTTATATGCCGTGGCAATGCCAATAACCACGATAGGGAAAATAACGCACGCCAGTACAAGCTCCACGATAGTGAAGCCGGAGTGCGCCACGTCGGCGCGTGAGTATTCTCGGCGCCGGTTGGCCATATAGCGTAACTGTTTAAACAATAAAGCGTTTCGCATATTCTTACTACTAAGCTCGCCTCTATGAGCGCGCGTGCTTATGCTTATTGTAGCAGCTTTAATAGTCTTGGTGTTCAGTACCGCGATTGAAGCGCAAGTCAGGGAACTCGGGATGAGGTCGGAAACTATCCAATAGCTGATCTATAGGGACGGGCATATGCGTTTGCCCACGCCGAACGTTTTCCTCGTTAAACATTGATTCGGGCACAATCGCCTCTGTTAAGGCAGCCGCGTATAACCGCTTAGCAATATCATGTACAGGCGATAAGGGGTCTTCGACCAGGTAATCTCCCGCAGGATACTGCGGTAAGCCATCGGACTCACGCTGTCTGTTAAAAGCAGGCAATATCTCCAAGACTTCGTGGCTGTGCAATCTACGTGCACGCCCAAGCACTTTCATAGAGCGATCTTTTGGCCTGGTAGGGTCTGCGTAATCAAACTCCGTATCTGCATAACCCTGTCTTTCTTCTTCACGTGCGATAAGAGCTGCGTGATTCGTATCGCGAGAGGACCAGAATATGTTATGGGCAACGGCAGGCATATCAGGGATCTCTAAGCCCTGGATAATAACATTGGACTGATATGTACGGTTTGCATCGCCGAAACCGACCCATACGTTGTAGTGGGCAAGTAGACCACCGAGCCAGCCAAAAGTACTTTCCGGTACCGGATTAGTGTGTAAGCCTTCGTGACTATAATTAGACATAAGCGTACAGCATACCATAAAAAATAAATAGAGCGGGGTATCCCGCTCTATTTATGCTCGGTAACTAGTACTAGTTACTTTGCTTCACGTAGGTGCCGCCGCCTTCAAGCGTGGCAGTCAGCGTAAACTTGGCACAGACAGTTTCGTCAGCAACACAGTTAGCTGCAGAGCCGCTGTCGTCAGTTACCGCGTAGGCGTACGAGTTAGCTGCAGCTGCAGCAACAAGTGTTTGCGCAGAACCCTTAGGGTCTTTCAAAGCTGCGGGGTCTAGACCCTTGACGTTAGAACCGCGCCAGGTAGCGTCGTTCATGTGTGCCAAGGTTGGGTAGTAGCCGTTAGATGCGTAGAAAGCTTCTACGTGGCTGTTAATTGCGTTAATGTCAGTTTGCCGCTTAGTGTTGCGGGCCTTTTGCTGAATACCGGTAAAGGTAACGATAACTAACGTCGCCAAAATACCAATAACAACGATCACGATTAAAAGCTCAACAATGGTAAAACCCTGTTGGCGCTTCTTCTGTAGTAATGAGCGCATGCTCATCCTCCTTTTCCTGTTTTAGGATTAAGATTTTGTATCTACCTCAAATTATAACCATAAGCCGTATAACGTCAAGTATTCCAGTGGTCAGACAGCACCACCGCCCCGTCATTCCGGCCCCCGACCCTGAACATGCCGGTGGCATGTGAGCAATCCCGGCTGTGATTGACCTCGCAGTATAGACTGTTAGCCTCGTCATTCCGGATTTGATCCGGAATCCAGTCAATTCGGCCAAATCACTTACATGCAATAGTACGAATGCTAATCAGACGTTAACCCCATGCACTCATTCGCAGCCGAGGTTCGGTACCTCAGCAGCCACCCGATTGCTGGAGCTAGGTTAGTTCGGAATCAA
>CAYSOP010000012.1:0-38659 GCA_964432725.1 uncultured Candidatus Saccharibacteria bacterium
GATTCGAACCCACGACACGTGGCTTAAAAGGCCACTGCTCTAACCGACTGAGCTATGGGCCCGGAGTGTGCCAGTGGCACACGAGTATTCCCGGCGCCGGTTGGCCATGCAGTACGAGCTTAGAGCGAACACCGTTTGCTTTCTGCTTATAACGAACTGCTCATGGGTTAGCATCAGGGGTTATTATCTTAAAAACAGAGGCAAAAGTCAATCTGTTTTACTATTAACAACGGGCGTAGGGTTATGGCAACCGGCGTTTGTCGGCCCAGCTATGTATTATCGATGACTTTGTCCGGTTTGGTTTGCTGTTCTAAGTTATGGTTAACCTGTGCACCGAGCAAGATAATGAACGAAGACAAATTGAACCAGGTCATTAAAATTATAATACCCGCAAACGTGCCGTATGTTTTGCCAAAGTTGGCAAAATGTTGCGCATACGTAAAGAACAGTGCTGTGCCTGCCAGCCATATAATGGCAGCGGCGGTAGATCCCCAACTTACCCACTGCCACCTGGGGTTGGGGCGCGCAGGAGCATAACGGTACGTAAAGGCCAGTGTTGCACTAATGAGCACAACGACCACTACCCAGCGCCAAATTATAAAGTGTTCTGCTAGCACGTGCGGCCAACCCCACGACTCCAGTACGCTGCTTTTAAGTACTAATGTTACCAATAGGGCGGCGCCAAAAGTTAACAACCCTATACTGAGGCCCATGCTGGCAAGACGTAGCTTGAAGAAATTGCGGTTTTCTGCCGCATCGTAGGCACGGTTAGTGGCCTTTACTAAGTTTTGTACCCCACCCGACGTTGTCCATAAAAGCACAGCAAAACTAATAATTGCCGCCCAGCCCAGGGCTGCTTTTCGCGTGTGGGCAAGGGGCTCTAGCTGGCTGTGTAATAAGTTGGCAATGTCGCCGGGCAGCACGGTTTTAAGGTCGTCTACGACTGCAAGTAATGTAGACGGTTCGGCAAAGTAAGAAAAGCAGGCGGCCACACCAATAAGGGCAGGAAAAAAGGTGAGCGTAGCATAATACGCCAGGCCGGCAGCTACGGTGCCTAGTTCTTTATCTTTTAAGGCTTTTTTAGTTTCTTTGAGAGCTGCTTTCCAGTTCGTCTTTGGTAATTCGGCTGGACTGTCTGCTGTAGAAGAGGTATCAGCCTCGTCGAGGGATACGGCAGCTAGGCGGTCGACCAAACGCTGTAACAGGGCAAATCCTATAATAGTCCAGATAAGGTTTTTTATGTGCCACATGTATGTATATAAACAAGCGCCTAGTGCAAATGACTGTAAATTTTTTACCAGCTAGCATCTACGTGTTAGGGCGAACTATTGCTACAATGCCGCCGTGTTTACGGGGCTACTACAACGACGGTTTAATAGGCCGCCTTTGGTTATTGCGGGGTGCTTGGCGTTTTTTGTTGGCGTTGGGCTGGCGCGTTACTGGCAGAATGCTCCTCCTGACTTCTGGTGGGTGTGGATTGCTGGCGGCGCGGCGCTCGCCAGCATACGCAGGCATAACTTTGTAACACTCGTGTGTCTAGTAGTGCTTAGTTTTGGCGTAGGCTGGTGGCGCGGCGCGGCAATGATGGTTCAGCTGGCGGGGTATCAGACATATAAACTGCAAAAAGTAACTATTATTGGCCAAGCAACCGACGACGCGGTATATGGCGAACGATCGCAGTTAACGTTTGGGCTAGGCAACCTTCGTGTTGTACAACCGGCAGCAACTGCACTGCCTGGTACCATTAAGGTGGCTGGGTTTGGCGCGAACGCTATATACCGTGGCGATACGGTGCGTGTTACCGGTAGACTATACCCAACTCGCGGTAATAACCAAGCCAGCATTAGCTTTGCTAAGCTAGCGGTCTTGCAGACGGGCAATTCTAGCATAGATAACCTACGGCGTCGGTTTGCCGCGGGGCTGCAATCGGCGCTGCCCGAGCCGCAAGCTTCGTTAGGTCTAGGGTTGCTGATTGGGCAGCGCAGCACATTGCCGCCGGACGTTTCGGTAACACTGCTAACTGTAGGGTTAACACATATTATTGCGGTGTCCGGGTATAACCTGACCATTATTGTCGATTCGGTACGACGGCTTGCTGGCAAGCGGTCTAAGTACCAGACTATGGCGGCCTGCGTGGTGCTTATTGCGCTGTTTTTGCTTATTACTGGCAGCAGTCCGTCTATTGTGCGGGCGAGTATTATCAGCCTGCTGGGCCTGACCGCTTGGTACTACGGCCGCACTATTAAGCCGCTGGTGTTGTTGCTAACGGCCGGGGCAATAAGCGTGTGTATAAACCCAATGTATTTGTGGGGCAATGTCAGCTGGTACCTATCTTTCTTGGCTTTCTTTGGGGTGCTTGTTGTAGCGCCGCTAGTTACGGAGCGACTGTATGGCAAGCGCAAACCAAAGCTGATTGGCCAGATTGTTATAGAAAGCTCATGCGCCCAAATTATGACGGTACCGTATGTGCTGTTTATTTTTGGCCACATTTCGCTTGTTGCGTTACTGGCAAATGTATTGGTCGTTGCCCTTATTCCCATTGCTATGTTGTTGTGTGTTGTTGCCGGGCTTGCCGGCGCTATAATGCCGGCGATTGCCGGATGGTTCGCCTGGCCTGCAAAGTGGCTGCTTACCTATATGGTAGACGTGGCTGGTTTGTTAGCGCGCATACCACATGCGGCGCTACAGGATTTGTACATATCGTTTGGGTATATGTTGGTTTGTTACGGGTTATGCGCCAGTGTGGTGTACATAGTATGGCGGCGTTATGGCGCTGCAGTACCGTTGGATAGAATGTCCGGATTATAGTAAAGCGATTCAGTTTCTAGAGGCTCAGCCGTTACCGGACCAAAGGTCATTGGTGTACCGGGGGGTAGATGTTTGTTAGTAATCGCGATTAATTCTTTTTCTAGTCTTGGCGGACAGGCCGTCCCAAATCTTACCAATTCGATCTCGTGATGAGTTGGTATTTCGATGTCAACGGGTATGTTGCCCATGCGACGTAGCGCGACTATAGCAACGAATTGTTCCGTCAGTATAGGCGATGCATCTAACCGCGTTATTAACATACGCATTTCAGTCCGGCTAACCTTAAAACAGTTGCGGCGGCTGTTGGTTGTTTTTTCTTCTTTAGTGGTCGGTAACTTGTCGAGGTGTTGCATTATGTCATCGTTGATTTGGTCTTGTTTATAGCTGCACAATTTCGTACCTGCTTCAGCGGTATTCACGGCCCGGTCAATAACATTGCGCCCCAATATAGACACCACGGCTCTGTCTCCGCGCGTAAAGAGCGCGCGTTCGCGTGTTAGAGGCATTTGTTTTGCAGTGGCCTCCATAAGATCCATTTGCAGTGCTCCTATGGTAGATGCTTCTGGAAAAAGTAAGGGGCGTCTAAAGACTGCCGGATTTGAGGGTATTGGCATGGCGTAGATTATATCAGGTAAGCGCACACAACGTATAACTTCTACAGATAGAACATGGTATAATAACAGGTAAGAGGAGTTGCTATGTCGGGACATTCAAAATGGTCAACAATCAAACGCGAAAAGGGTGCAAAAGACGCAGCCCGGGGCGCAGTATTTACCAAGTTGGGTAACGCCATTGCCATTGCGGCCCGTGCTGGTATTGACCCTTCGACCAATTTTGCGCTCCGACTAGCCATGGATAAAGCCAGGGCTGCAAACATGCCCACTGCTAATATAGATCGTGCCATCCAGCGTGTTGCCGACAAAAATGCCGCGCAGTTGCAAGAAATATTGTACGAAGGTTACGGCCCTGGCGGCGTAGCCATTATGGCAGAAGTGGCAACCGATAATATTAACCGTACCTACCCAGAAGTTAAGCTGGCCTTTAGCAAGCACGGCGGCAACATTGCCGAAAAGGGCGCGGTGGCTTTTCAGTTTGACCGCAAAGGCTTAATCCGTGTTACCGGCACCGGTGACGACCTGGTGCTGCAAGCCCTAGATGCCGGCGCCGAAGACGTACAAGAAGAAGGCACAGAGTCTGTTATTTATACTGAACCCACTGCGCTTGCCAAGGTACGCGATGCCCTGCGTGAACAGGGCCTAGAAATAAAAGAGGCCGAACTTACCTACGTACCCAACACTTCTGTAGAAGTTACCGATGCCGCAACTGCCGGCAAAATAATGCGCCTTATGGACGCCCTAGACGCCCTAGACGACGTTACGAATACGCATGTTAACTTTGATATAGACGACTCGCTACTTTCATAATGGCTCGCAACAGTAGGGCATGAGAATTCTTGGCATAGACCCGGGCACAGGGATTTTGGGTTTTGGCATTATAGAGGTAACCAAAGGCAAATGCCAATTGGTAGATGCCGGTGTTATTCGTACGCCCGTTAAAGAAGACGATGCCGTACGGTTGCTGACTATTTACGACGAACTAACCGATATTATTGCGACTACTAAGCCCACCATAATGTCGGTAGAAAAGTTATTCTTTGCCCGCAACGTTACCACTGCCATGACGGTAGCCCAGGCACGCGGCGTTGTGTTGCTGTGCGGCCAGCAGGCGGGGCTACAGTTGTTTGAATACACGCCAATGCAAATTAAACTGGCCGTTACCGGCTATGGCAAGGCCGACAAAAAGCAGATGCAAGAAATGGTACGAGTACTGCTAGGCCTAAGCGAAGTGCCCCAGCCGGACGACTGCGCTGATGCCCTAGCCGCTGCATTAACCCACAGCACCCAGCTCAGGGTGGTATAATTTGCAGTTAGTAAACAAGCAGGCGGGGTTAGAGGGATATGACGACACCGGAACTACAACAAGCAAGGACTGAATTAACCCGTAGTGTAAACGGTTTAGGCGCCGCATTAATGCCGTTCGATGCCTTAGAATATTATGTTTCATTGGAGCCCAAGGAGTCGTTCAATTCGTCCCTGCTCGAACCTTTTATGGGGAATTTAGATCCCAGTGAATTTTCTAAAAAGGAACAAGATCGCTATTTAGACGAAATGCGTTCTATACAAGAATGGCAAGGCGGCAAAGCAGGCGATTGGGATGAGGATAAAAGCTTATGGGTAATATTGAGCGCCGACTTAATTCCGAGAGGTTCCGGGCAGGAAGATGGAGCAAGCCTGAACCTGGTGCTTCAGGGCTATTCCGAGGCACACCAGGCATGGACGAGTCTGCGAATGTATGCCAACATAGTGCAATCACGGCTGAGCGGGCATTCGGACGAAGGCGAACTGATCGGGGCACAACTGCTTAGCGATTCCGATCCTACTGAATGCTTGGTCGTGCCTACTTTAGCACAGACAGTTGCGTTAAGCGGGATTGTCCACGAAGCCTGCCGTATAGTGCAGACTGGCAAGTAGGGTGTGGCATAATACCAAACATGATTAGTACCCTAACCGGTGTCGTATCCGAAAAGACCATAGATCAAGTAGTACTTGATGTAAGCGGCGTGGGCTACGGCCTACTGGTAACCAGCGAAGACCACGGCCGGTTGGGCGCAGGCGACTTGTCTAAACTGTATGTCTACGAACATATCCGCGAAACGTCGCACGACCTGTTTGGCTTTTTAGCTCAAGACACCAAACAATTATTCGAACTACTATTAGGCGTAAATGGCGTCGGCCCTAAAATGGCGCTGAGTGTCTTAAACACCGGCACGAGCGGCAATGTGCGCGCGGCCATTGCTAGCGGCGACACAAAGTCTATCCAAAAAGCCAGCGGTGTAGGCAAGCGGGTAGCTGAACGGATTGTTGTAGATCTTAAAGACAAAGTGGGCCTGGCGGGCGTAGACCTGAGCACGACTGGCTTGCTACAGTCCGATCACGCGCTTATAGCCGACGAAGCGGTAGAGGCACTGGTGGCATTGGGCTATTCCGCCCAAGATGCTGCCGCGGCACTATTTAAGGTAGACAAAGATCTGCCAACCGAAGAACGCATTCGCCACGCCCTTAAACAAAAGCCATAGTTCCCTTATTGACGGCGCGCATTTTACGTTGTAGGCTATGCTGCTATGAGTAGCCACGAGCAAGGCGAAGCCGAACACCCAATTTGGTGTGGTGCTATTACAGGGCATTTGGGCGCGACAGCACTGGGCCTTATTCCCAGAGAGTTAGCCATACCAAAGGGAGCTCAATTAATCGTTGAGTTAATACGGTCGGGCACGCTCGACAACTTGGGCGACCTTGAGGAGCATGCCCGGCAAGACGACCTGCCGTTACGTTTGGCCGCCAGCCCTGTTGGCCTACCGCCAATCCCTGGGGCTCAATGCCTCGACATCCGTACTCAGGAGCCAAAACCGTATTGGCTAAATATGCTTATTGGCGACGCCTCTGACCATAATTCTGAACATGTTAAAAGGCTGTCGGCTGACCCTACGACTAATATTCCCCGTCTAAGAAGCGAAACCGGAGTTTGGATAGCCGGTAGACCGTAATCATTCCTGTATACACCTTAGTGCTAGAATAGTAAGACTATGGCAGTGGAGCGGATTGTTAATACGAGTGTGCCCGACGACGACCAGCAAGAACAAGAGCTGGAGAATACGCTGCGCCCCAAAGACTTTGCCAACTATATTGGCCAAGAACGTATAAAGCGTAACTTGCAGCTAGCAATAGAGGCCGCAAAAAAACGCGGCGAACCAGTAGACCATGTGCTGTTATACGGGCCGCCTGGCCTGGGCAAGACAACACTAGCCAGTGTTATTGCCAACGAGATGGGCGCCCAAATACGCATAACCAGCGGGCCGGCTATTGAACGGGCAGGCGATTTAGCCAGCCTGCTGACTAACCTGCAAGACGGCGACATTCTATTTATTGACGAAATTCACCGTTTGAATCGCACGGTCGAAGAGGTGTTATATTCGGCCATGGAAGACTTTAAGCTGGATATTATGCTAGGCAAAGGCCCAAGTGCTCGCAGCCTGCGGTTGGACGTGCCCAAGTTCACCCTTATTGGCGCCACTACGCGCACCGGTAACTTAGCAGCGCCCTTGCGCGACCGGTTTGGCATGATACACCGGCTGGAATTTTACACACCAGAAGAAATCAAGCGCATTATCGAACGTGCCGCCCAAATTTTAAACGTTACTATCCACGCCGAGGCCGCAGACCAGCTATCGCAGCGCGCGCGCCTAACGCCGCGTATCGCTAACCGTCTTTTAAAGCGCGTCCGCGATTACGCCGATGTAAACGGCGACGGCATAATAGATACGCAGATTAGCGATAAAGCGTTGGCCTTACTGGAAGTTGACGAACTCGGTCTGGATCCGGCTGACCGTATGCTATTGCTGGCCATAATAGACAGCTACAACGGTGGCCCTGTCGGTGTAGAAACACTAGCTGCCCTTACCGCCGAAGAGCGTAGCACCATAGAAGATTTCTACGAACCGTACCTTATGCAAATTGGTCTGCTAGAGCGCACTCCCCGCGGGCGTAAGGTTACGCCAAAAACGTACAAACACCTTGGCAGGCAAGCTCCACAGGCCGACAACGAGCCAAAACTGCTATAATGCAGTAATGGACAAGAATAATCAGGGCGCCAATGGCGATTTTGGCCGTTTAGAGCCGCCCTATCAGGGTGCGCCTCATCCCGGCCAACCAAGCGATGCAACACAACACAGCGCGCATCCGCCACAGCAGCGGCCACAAAACCCGTATCAGCCCCAGCCGGTAGCGTACGATAACCAAGGCCGGCCACTTTACGCACACCCCGCACCCAACACCCCGCAAATGGTTTATTTTTCGCGGCCAATGGAACCACAACGGCCGCACGTCAGCGAGTCTGCCAAGCGCCGCCACGAAGAATCGGTCAAGCAATATCCTGACCTTAACTTAAGTGAAGGCGAATATATAATCAGCATCGTAAAACGCCATCCTATTGGCATTCTGCGCATTTGGGGCATTGCAATCATTATTGTGCTGTCGATGGTTGCCTTGTTTTCGGTGTTCTTTACCCAAAATTCTGGTTCTACGGTAGATGCCGCCTTTGGTGCCGATACGTCTAATTTTAACGCTGTTGCCCTTGGGCTGATTGCCCTGATGATGATTCTAACTGCTGTCGGCGCCCTAGTTGCCACCTATGTGTATACCAATAACCGCTTCTTTCTGACCAACGAAAGCGTCGTGCAAGAGATTCAGAATGGCTTATTCTCTAAACACGAACAAACCGTAAGCCTATCGAACATAGAAGACGCCAGTTACGAACAAAACGGCCTTATACCAACAATGTTTAACTACGGCCGCATCCGGTTGTCTACAGAAGGCGACGAAACGACCTATAGGTTTAGTTATGTGGCGGATCCGAAAAAGCACATTGCTATATTAAACAATGCTGTGGAATCTTTTAAGAACGGCCGGCCGGTCGACCCCAACGAAGAGGACTGACCCCAGGCCGCCGCACCGGAGCATGCCAGTGGCATGCGAGTATACCAACCCCGATTGGCCACGCAGTATAAACTATTTTGCCACCACGGCGCTTACATCGGTACTACCTCTAAGCCTATACTGCATGGCCAACCCCAGCCGGGAATACTCGTATAGCATGCTAGTATTACAAGGTTCACAGCTGTGCCTAATAGGCCAACCAGTGCCGGGAATACTCACATGCCACCGGCATGTTCCAGACGTTGCACACTCCACTGGGCACTCAAGTGCAGCACTCTGGGACATCCTCGCTTCGGATTCAAGCCTATCGTCCCTCGTGTAGCTCTTCCGGAAGTGGAACTAGCCAAGTTGGAATGACATATTTGGAACGCCACGAACGCCAAGAGGTAACTGAATTGATTGCTGCCTGCTTTATAATCGTGCCTCTACTTCTTAAGCCTAGAACAATGCCTGACTCAGTAACTACTAAAGCCGCTTTGCCTCCTTCGATTTCTGCGCCAGTAGTAGTGAATTTGACTCCACTTGGCGCAATAACCTGTAGGCCTACCTGATCATCTGCTTTAAGTCGGACCCCTTTATGGTACATGTCTAGCTTTTCTACGCTAATAGAGCGGGGTGGGTCGACCTTCAAGACAAGTCCTATGTCTTTTGGAGAATTGTGGATAGTGATCCGGCCCCCCGAAGTTTGCACGTCCCAACTTGATGTAGCTGCCATCCACTCATTTTGCTCAATACGTAAAATTTCGGTTCCTTCGCGATTGGATAGGAGTGCACTAAGCCGGAAAGGTCCGCCCGGCTCTTCGGGAGGTTCTATCTTTAAGATATCATCTCCCATGGCTCTAATTATTACACCAACATTTTTTGCAGTAACAGAACCTACCTGTACTTCTGGGTGATCTGATCCTATGTCGAAGGGACCAAAAGAAAAGCCTTTTTCGAGGCACTTGGGGTGCTCGGTTCCTTTTTTAATACTTTCTTTAGAGAGAAATCCCCGAGTCGTTAGACCTTGGTGCTGTTCGCATAACAAGGTCATTCGTGCTGGGTCGTGGATGGTCGCTTCATTAAAGGTTGGATCAATATGTTCGTAGGTATGGATTGCGGACCCGCAGATAACGCAGCCGAAGCCACACATTTGTCGTATTTTACGCTTTATGGCCGTAGGCACATCACGGCTTAGGCCGTGTTTGTTCTTGTTGGACATAAAATCCTACAGTTTTAATTAATTCTCAACGATCCAGCTCTTAGTTCAAACTGCTTTTGGTGTACTTCTCCCCACCTTCGAGCAAGCTGGTCAGTGTGTAGTGCGCGCAAGGCGTTTTGTCGTTGTCGCAGGTGGTGCCGTCGGTACCGGTTACCTGGTAGCTGTAGCAATCGGTTACTGGTTTGGCGGCTACGGTTACTTTGTCTTTGGTCGTGCAGGCGACAATGGTTGCCTTCCAGTGGGGGTCTTGGACGGCTTCGTTTTTGAGGTGTTTTAGATTAGTTGCACGCCAGGCAGGGCTGGTCATATTAGCAAGTGTGGGGTAGGTATTGGTAGCGGCGTAGTGTGCCTCTAGTTGGCCCTTCATGCTGTCTATGTCGGCTTTGCGTTCGGCGTTGCGGTTTTTGGCCTGAACGCCGCTGTAGGTAAAGGCAATGAGCGAAGCCAAAATGCACAGCACAATAACGACTACCAGTAGTTCGATTATGGTAAAGCCGTTGTTGGATTTGTGAGGAATCTTCATAACTTTTAAATAGTACACTAACTTACGCAACTGATGCCACCGCACGTAGCACTTCTGCAACGGTGGTTTGCCCGCGTAGTGCCTTGACCAATCCGTCTAATGCCATGGGTACAAACCCGTCTTTTAGGGCTGCTGTTTGTAGGGTGGTGCTGGAATGGGTGTCGCGGTCCATGAGGTTTTTGCGTAAAGAGTCGGTGTTTTCTAGCACCTCGACAATGGCAGTGCGACCCTTGTAACTAGTGCGGTCGCAGGTGTCGCAGCCAGCTTCGCTGGGTCGCCATAGGTGGGTAATATTGGATGCCGTACTGCTCAGCTGTTTAACGTCGCCAAAAATAGCCGGGGCAATTTGGCTCTCTAGTTCGTGGATTCTTTTGTAGGCGCTTACACCCGTAATGCCAAAGCTTTGGGCTAGCTCTTTTTGTTCGTCGCGGCTGAGGGCGTAGCGGACCCGGCAGTCGGGGCATAGTGTGCGCACTAGACGCTGGCCAACACTGGCACGCAGGCACGTTACCAGTAAAAAGGGTTCTACACCGGCAGCCCGTACTCGCAGTAATGCTTGAATGCTGTTGTCGGCATGTAGGCCAGCGAGTAACAAGTGGCCGGTAGTAGCTGCGTGTACGGCTAGGGCGGCAGTGTCGCTGTCGGGTATATTGCTAAGCATAATAATATTGGGGTCTTGTTTGAGGGCAGCCTTTAGGCCGGTGGCAATTGTAAGGTTGCCGCTATCGCCTAAGTAGGTTTGGTTAACACCTGGCAAGCGATGTTTTTGCTGCGGTTCTACGGTGGCAATGTTAACAAGCGGGCTGTTTAGGGCATTGACCAAGCTGAGTAGCGTAGACGATACGCCGCCATGCTTTGGGCCGGCTACCAACACCAGGCCTGCCGGGCTGGTTAGTACGTGTTGCAAGGTAGCCAGGCCTTTGCCCCAAAAACCTAAATTCTCTAGGCTGAGCGGAGTACCGTGGCTGACGCTCAGGTGTAATACTGCTTTTTCGCCGCCAAACACCGGCATGGTGGCTATACGTACGGTTAACTGGCCTTCGTCAGATTTGCTGGTGTAGGTGCCTTCTTGGGGTGCGCGGGTTTCTTGGTCGTTTAGACCAGCAAGTGTTTTAAGCTGCGCCATGACTGTAGTAAGCGATGCCCGCGGCAGCTTATGAATGCCGCGCAGGTTGCCGTCTATACGGTAACGCACCAGCACAAAACGCTCGTGCGGTTCTATGTGTATATCGGTGGCACCGCGAGCCACGCCATTGGCCACCAGCATAGCCAAGGTCTCGGCAATCTGCTTATCGGTAAACTTGTCGGCGCTGCCGAGCAGCCGCCCCATTAATCCGTCTTTCCCCATTTGACTCTATTATATACGAAAGCGTAAGCGCTATTGCACTTAATTTATGCCCGAAACTCTGCTATAACTGGTGAACCAGGTTCTACACAACAGAGTGCACCACTGGTATAATAGATAGACATCAGTGGACGAGAGACGAATGGAGGGTAACTATGGCAGCTGATAAAACCAAAGATTCTAAAGTAGCTAAAGAGGCCAAAGCCGTAGAGGCAAGGGCCGGAGCCGACGGCAAAAGCAAAGCTCTAGGCATGGCGCTTGAACAGATAGAAAAGCAATTCGGCAAAGGTTCGATAATGAAGTTGGGCAAAGGCTATGCCCAAAAGGTAGAAACTACCTCTACCGGTAGCCTTTCGCTCGATATTGCCTTAGGCGGCGGTATACCGCGCGGCCGTATTATAGAAATTTATGGACCGGAAAGTTCCGGTAAAACTACGCTAATGCTGCATGCAATTGCAGAAGTACAGCGCAATGGCGGCACGGCGGCATTCATCGACGCCGAACACGCACTGGACCCATCGTACGCTAAGCGTATTGGTGTAGATGTAGATAACTTACTACTCAGCCAGCCAGATAACGGCGAGCAAGCCCTAGAAATTACCGAAACGTTGGTACGTTCTAACGCTGTCGATATTATTGTAGTCGACTCCGTTGCTGCCCTGGTACCACGCGCCGAAATAGAAGGCGACATGGGCGACAGCCTACCTGGCCTGCAAGCTCGCTTAATGAGCCAGGCACTCCGCAAGCTAACCGGTGTTATTAACCGTAGTAAAGCCACGGTTGTATTTATTAACCAGATCCGTATGAAGATTGGTGTTATGTTCGGCAACCCAGAAACCACTACCGGTGGTAATGCCCTAAAGTTCTACGCCAGTGTACGTATGGACATTAGGCGTATTGGCCAAATTAAACAGGCCGAAAGCGTTATAGGCAACCGCACCCGCGTTAAGGTTGTTAAGAACAAAATTGCCCCGCCATTCCGCGAGGCCGAGTTCGACATTATGTACAACCAAGGCATTAGTAAAACCGGCGACATTTTAGACTTAGCCGTGGCCCACAATATTGTCGAAAAAGCCGGCGCCTGGTTTGCCTACAACGACGGCAAAATTGGCCAAGGCCGTGAAGCCGCCAAGGCATACTTGCAAGAAAACCCGACCGTTATGGAAGAGATTTCTGCCAAAGTCCGCGAAGCCGCCACTCCCAAAGACTAGACGTACGGTAATTTTCCGGTAGAGTAGTTACGGTATGAAGTACCCGCCGGTTATTGTTGTAAACAAAGACGATGAAGTTATTGGTGCCGCACCGCTGGCGGATGCTTGGGCTAAAAAGCTCATTCACCGCATTGTTATGGTCATCGTAGAAGATTACGAAGGCCGGATCTTGTTGCATAAGCGATCACCAGATATGCAGCTGTTTCCCGGTAGGTGGGATATTGCTGGTGGCCATGTGGACGTAACACCCGCATACATAAAGTCTGCCCGGCTGGAACTATGGGAAGAAGTTGGCATTCGTGATGTGCCACTAACCGAAGTTGCTCACATTTATACCGAAGACCCCTACGACAACGGCGTACGGGCCCGGCGGTTTATAAAGATCTTTAAAACCCAGTACGACGGCCAGGCTATACGCTTAGGTATTGACGAAGCTACCGAAACTGGCTGGTTTACCAAGGGTGAAATAACCCGGTTATACGAAGAACATCCCGAACTGGTGAGCGAATGCCTGTACCGTAGCTGGCCTTATATACTAAAAGGGTAAAGAGGGTATAAGCGTGCCAACAATTACGGCAATTAAGCAGCAGGTAAAGCGAGCGGGGCGATATTCGGTGTACGTGGACGGCAAGTTTGCGTTTGGCCTAAGCGAGTCCGGTCTTTTAGAGTCCCGGTTGGCAAGTGGCCAAGAGATTGACGCCGAACAGCTTAAAAAGCTTAAAAAAGATGCGGGGTTAGACAAAGCATATGGCAATGCGCTGCGCTATGTAGTTATGCGCCCCAGAAGTGAATGGGAACTGCACGATTACTTTCGGCGTAAAGGCATAGACGAAGATGCCGCCGCCCAAATTGTTGACCGGCTGCGCAGCCTAGACCTGTTAAACGATGCCACATTTGCCCGCGCTTGGGTGTCTAACCGGAGATTACTTAAGACCATGAGCAAGCGCAAATTGATCCTCGAGCTTAAACAAAAGCATGTTTCCGAAGACATAATACGCGAAGTTCTAGAAGAGGACACTACAGACGAAAAAGATGCAATAAAAAAACTCATAGAAAAAAAGCATAACCATTATCCAGATAAGCAAAAGCTGTTACAATACTTAGCAAGGCAAGGATTTAACTACGACGATATTAAGCAGGCCATGGAAGACGACAGTAGCGATACCTAACATCTGTTGCCCTATCGGACCCGACAATACTTATGCGCGCAGTGAATACTTCGGCTTGTCATATGTTCCGAATCGGAGTATGATCATTTTTTAAGCTAATGGTCACATGGGATAATGCTATGAATAGTAGTAACAACGGCGAGAATATAAGCGTACACGGATTAAACGAGCTATCCCCACCCACTGCCTCATTACATGACAACCCGTATTATCACGAACGTATGGCCCAAAAAGCTGCACGAATGGAAAAATATGGTGATAAGCCTGTTGTTTGTGCCGGCCCGTTGGGAGTTATTGCAATCTCAGAAAGTCTTACGCTACCGGTAGCGCCGGCCGACTGTAGCGCCATTACCGAATCACTCGATCCGGTAGATCGTACCGTGATACCCTTGGTACCAGCACACGTCGAGCTAGTAGGGGCTGGCGTTTAGTAGATTACGCCGGTACGACGCCCGCATGGGCGTGTACTTTTTGGCGCAAGTCTTGCACGACAATCTTTTTATCGGTAATTTCCACAATTTGCGTACGGTCGATGCCTAGGTTGCTGCCGCTAAAATTCTTAAAGATCGACTGGCTGACATAGATTTTTTGTATGTACATACTGCTTGTTTCTACGGCATAGTCGCTGACTTTGCCTAACTTGGTTTTGTCGGTAGTCTCTACATGTTTGCCAATAAGCTCAAAGTTTTCGGCCATAATGTCTTTTAGGCGTACAAGTTCTTCGGGTTCGGTTAAAACATCTTGGTCATTTACCACAATACCTTGTGGCAGTACGTCGCGAATATCTTGCGCTACCAGAATAAGCTGTCGGCGACTTTCGTCGTCATGGCAATAAAAACCCTCTATCTTTAAGTTGTTCGGATTAACAAGCGGGGCTTGTACTATACCTACTTGGGTGCCGGTACGGAGGCTCAATAAGGGGTGGTTAATAATCATACCACTCAACTGCAACATAGCTTTTAGTATACGACTTCTGTGGCTGGCGGGCTATATGCAATAAAACGCTTGTGCTTTAGGGGAGTGTTAGCTATTCTCACGCCCATGAAGCTACGAATTTCTTTAGGTACGCTGTTTGCGAGTGCGATTATTATGTGGCCAGGAGCAATCTTTGCTGATCCTGTGATGTTACCCGCGCCAGTCATAAGTGCAGTTCAAACAGGGAGCACTACAAGCGCCACCGAAGAATACATAGAGTTACGCAACAGTACTACCGAGGTGCTTGATTTGTCTGGCTACCAACTGCAGCTAGCCCATTCAGGCGTAGTAGACTGGGCGACTCCACACCGAACTATTCAACTTACGGGCAGTTTACAGCCGGGTGCAACTATTACTGTGGCGAGCAAGTATATGGTTGGGGGTGTAGAAATAAAGTACCAGGCAGATACAGCAACCGCCTGGTTTGGCGCCGGCATTGCAGCGGCTGGCGGTGGCGCCCGGCTTGTATATAACGCCGACAGGTTACAGACGGATGGTAGTTGCGCTCCAAAAACCATTATGGTAGACGAAGTGTCGTGGACCAACATGCCGTCAGGCCCGAGTACGCAGCTGCCGCATACTACAATAGATCCAATAGTAGCCTCCGCGGGTCTAGGCCCAAGCGATTGCGTGCCGATACCACCCACCACTGGCCCACCCGCGTCACAGCCAGAAGCGCCCATTCCAACCGTTCCTGCTCCAATCTTGCCACCCGCAGACGTAGGCCTGCTGGCTCCGCAAATTAGCGAACTACTACCTAACCCCGCCGCGCCATTAACCGATGCAGCCGACGAGTATATAGAACTCTATAATCCAAATAGTACGATTTTTGACTTAACTGGTTTTACACTTAAGACAGGATTGAACGGTACCTATAGTTATGTCTTTCCGGCCAACACGTTGTTGCCTGCGGCTGGGTTTAGCAGTTTTTTGGCCAAAGATACCAAGCTGGTGTTGTCTAATGGCGGTGGTAAGGCTGTATTGCTTGACCCATTCGGTACCGTAATTGCCCAGACCGACCCATACGGTAAGGCAGCGGCAGGGCAAGCATGGATAGCTGCCGGCAACACCTGGCAGTGGTCAGCACAGCCTAGCAGCGGTGCCGTTAACGTGGTGGCGCAGCCCGTTACGGATGAGCCCAAAGCACCTGTGGCTAAAACAGCTAAAACGACTAAGACGGCAGTAGCTGCCAAAAAGACTACAGTGCCAAAAACTGCACGTCAGTCAGTTAAGTCTGCCAAAACAACCAAAGTAAAGATTAAAGAGGTGGTGTTACCGGAGCCAAAAACGCAAACTCTGGCAGCCGCTAGCAAGCCAGAGGCCAGCCCGCTGCACTCTGGGGTGCTTGCGACTGCCGCTATTCTCGCGGTACTATACGGGGCATATGAGTATCGTCACGACGTGGCAAACAAGATCCAACAGCTCAGAGCAAACCGAGCTAATCGGGCAGCGCTTAGGCAAAGCACTAAAGGGCGGTGAAGTCATTGAGCTTATAAGCGACCTTGGCGGCGGCAAAACTACCTTAACGCGTGGCCTGGCAACTGGTGCCGCCAGCAAAGATGCAGTTGCCAGCCCTACTTTTACTATTAGTAAGGTATACAACACGCCCAAGTTCGATATTCAGCATTTTGATTTTTATCGCTTGCACGAACCAGGAATTGTGGCCAACGAACTAGCCGAGTTTGTGAACGACCCAAAAAGTGTTGTCGTAGTAGAGTGGGGCGATATTGTGCAGCACGTGTTGCCCGAAAAACGTCTGACACTCACCATAAAGCAAACACCGGACGGTGCCCGCGAGCTGACGTTTACGGCGCCCACCGAATTACAGTATTTATTAGAGGCAATACAATAATGCTCGTATTAACTATTCGTACCGACAAGCCCGAGGCCGAGATTGGCCTGTTCGACGACAATACTAGACTCGCTTACGACACCTGGGCCGCACACCGAGAGCTCTCGGCAACAATCCACCATAAAATAGAAGGCGTCCTTAAAGCGCACGACCGTACATTAAAAGACCTAGAGCGAATTGTGTGCTTGGAGGGGCCGGCTAGCTTTACTGGCCTTCGCATTGGCCTAACCGTTGCCAATGCGCTGGCATACGGTTTGCAGATCCCTATTGTCGCGGCACAAGACAGCAAATGGGTACAGGCGGGTATAGACCGGTTGCATGCGGGCCAGGACGACCATATTGCTTTGCCTCATTACGGTGCACTGCCAAACATTAGCGTCCAAAAAAAGTAATCTAGAACAGCAGCATTAGACTCCTTGCGCTCCCTGCCGGATTTTGGTTTACTTTATACCTATGACTCAAATGAATAAGCTAGTGTGGAAGCCGTGGGAACTCCGTGCGTTGCATAGGCCAGAAGCCCTGTTTGCCCATTCTCAACAGATAATCCGCAGGTCTGCCGCGCGCGGCGAAGCGTGGGCTCGGCGTATGTTACAGGAAAGTAGTAGTGAGCCGCAGCATGTCGGCGAGCACCGTGCATCCCGCTTTGGTCGCGTGCGTCGTGCTCTTGCTGCTACTGCAGTTGCCGCTAGTTTTGTGACGCTGGGTGTCAGCGCGCCTACTCCCGGAAAAGAACGTGCAGTAACAACAGATAGGGTAGAGGGTGTAACGAATGCCCCGAGTGGCTTTAACCTTTTTACACCTCCTCAAGAAAAAGCCCACCCTCCTCGTCGGCTTTCGCCTACGGAATGTGTACCCGACGGTGATTCTATTTGGGGCATGGCCCAAGAGCGCGTAAATAAGGTCCTAGGTAAAAAAGCCATTGGCCGTGTATCTATGACCAATATTTTTCAGACTATGGCGGCAGATGCTTTGCCAGAAGGTTCTAACCCTAACGTACTTACCGGCGATGGCTGCGTGCAGCTGCCCCGCGAGCGTGTTGTACGTGGACTATATGCGGTTAGCCAACACCCCGACTCTAATCCGCAGCTTGCCAAGGCGATGCAACAAATTAACGATCAAGACACGCTTAGCAATGCACTCGATCAGCGCGTTCCCATTGCAGAAATACAGGCTGCTATGCACCGCATGGCTGCCTAATTATTGACCAGCATATATTTGCAGGGGTATACTTTTAGGTAAGGATTTGCCTGATCTGTCTAGCGATCCGATATAAACATTCTAACTACATTCGATATTCAGATACGTGTTCCCAGGCTAGAGAAGTGATAGCGACGCCAGGGTTAACTGTATCTAATAGAAAGGACTTCTATGGAACCAATTACCTTGGTGCTTGTGGCACTTGGTGTGGCTGCTGGTTTTGGTGCAAATACAGTAGTAACCAAACGGCGCGTGGGCTCGGCCCAAGAACAAGCCGATAAAGAGGTTGCCAAAGCAAAACGCGAAGCTTCTAAGATGCTCGATTCGGCTCGCCAAGAGGCTATTAAAGTAGCCGACGAGGCCCGCCGCGAAGATCAGATTAGGCGCCGCGAATTTAAAGACATAGAACAGCGGCTTGTCTCGCGCGAAGAAAGCCTAGACAAAAAGCTTGACGAGCTAGACAAACGTACCCAAAAACTCCGTAACGCAGAGGGCGAAGTAGAAGAACTTAAAGACGAAATCCGCGCCATCCGTACCCGCCAGCAGGAAAAACTGGAAAAGGTCGCCAAGCTTAGTAAAGAAGAAGCCGCCGAAAAGTTAATGCAAATGACTGAGCGCGACATTAAAAACGACCTGACCGGTCTAGTCGCCAAGTTACAAAACGAAGCCAAAGATAACGCCGAAGAACAAGCGGCGCTTATTATTACCACGGCCATGGAACGCATGGCCAGCGAAGTAACTGCTGAACGTACGGTAACTTCGGTAAAACTCGAAGACGAAGAAATGAAGGGCCGTATTATCGGCAAAGAAGGCCGTAACATTCAGGCCTTACAGCGTGCCACTGGCGTTGACATTATGGTAGACGACACGCCTGGTTACATTGTGCTGTCTAGCTTCGATCCGGTTCGCCGCGAAGTTGCCCGCCAAACCCTAGAAATGCTCATGAAAGACGGCCGTATTCACCCCGGCCGCATAGAAGAAGTAGTTGAAAAAGCCCAAAAGAATGTCGAAAAAGATGTGCTCCGGGCCGGCGAAGACGCTGCCCGCGAGGTTGGCGTTATTGGTATGCCAAAAGAAATCTTGCATCTGCTAGGCGAACTTAAATACCGTACTTCTTACGGTCAAAACGTACTAAAGCACAGCACCGAGATGGCTCATATTGCCGGCATTATTGCCGAAGAAGTTGGCGCTAATGTAAAGACCACTAAGTACGCCGCATTAGTGCACGACCTTGGTAAAGCCCTTACCCACAAGATGGAAGGCAAGCACCACCATATTTCTGGCGAGATTTTGCGCAAATATGGTGCCCCCGAAGCTGTTGCGTTAGCTGCCGAACAGCACCACGACGACGTCGAAGCTACTAGTACCGAGGCCCTGATTGTACGTGTTGTAGACGCCATTAGCGCTTCTCGGCCCGGTGCGCGCAATATTAGCGCCGAGAACTTTGTAGAACGCATGAAAGAGCTGGAAAACGTGGCCAACAGCTTTAACGGCATCGAGAAGTCGTACGCCATTAGCGCCGGCCGCGAAGTACGCATTTTTGTAAGGCCGCAATCTATTGACGACCTTGCCGCTATTAAACTTGCCCGTGACATTGCTACTAAAATTGAAAGTACCATGCAGTACCCCGGTACCATTAAGGTAAATGTTATCCGCGAAACCCGCGCTATTGAATTCGCCAAGTAGTATGAAGCGGGTGTTTCTGTTCGGCGACAGTTTTGTGCATGGTACGGGCGGCGCGCAGGGTGGTTGGGCGGCATGCATCAAGGCGACCCTACACCGCGAAATGTTTGGCGAAGATGCCGTCGGTGAGCAGTGCCGTATATTTGAACTCGGCATATCTGGTTCGACCACAACTGACCTGCTGACTCGTTTAGAACCCGAACTTAAGGTCAGGCTGAGCGCCAACAGCATACCGGATGACATCATTATAGTGTTTCAGATCGGTACGAACGATACGAAAGCGAACGATTCGCCACATGCATTCGTTACGACACCTGAGGTATTCGAGAAAAATGTGCGGGCGATACTGCAAACAGCCAAACAATATGCAGGCCATGTAATTGTGCTTGGCCTTCCGCCGGTTGATGAACGTAAAGTGCGCCCTAAGCGCAGTTTGGTAACCGGAGGCGACTCGTATTTTAGTAACGCCAGGTCAAGAGAATTTGAGAACATTTGGCAAAAGGCATGCCAAGAGACGAATGCAATTTTTGTGCCTATGCACGATGCCGTACCGGAAGTTTGGATAGACCGGTGCCTGTTTACTGACGGACTGCACCCCAACGACCAAGGCCACCAATGGATAGCCGACCAGCTCGAACCGCACTTGCGGAAAGCGATAGGGGACTGGCAATGATACGAGCAGTATTATTCGATTTTGGGGGTGTGCTCAGCGAGGCTGGAGGCCGAGGTACGGTACGTAACTGGTTGGGCAAGGTGTACGGCTTAGATCTAGACCTTCAAAAGGCCGAGGACGTCTTTTATAAGATGTGGCGCGGCCAAATAACCAACGATGTATTTTTAGCAGAGATGAGTAAGCGGTTTCCGGACACGCCGGTCGTTACCAAAGCAGATTTTTTACAGCAGATGGAAGACCTGTACCGCTGCGAGCCGGTCTATTCGTTGGCGGGGTCGCTTCGCCGTCATGGCATTACGACCGGTATTTTGTCTAACGTGTTCGGCATGGGCGCCGCACACTTAAAGGCTGGTGGCTTTTATGACGATTTTGACCCGGTATTATTATCCAGCGACACAGGGCTAGCCAAGCCAGACGTAGCATTTTACGAATTGGCCCTTACAAAGCTGGGTCGCAAGCCCGAAGAAGTGTTATTTATAGACGACCAGCAGTACGCACTCGACCCTGCCATAGCTATCGGTATGCATACCGTACTGGCGGTTTCACCGCAGCAAATTGTTGACGATACCAAAGCAATTATTAAAGCTCAAAACAACCTAGACCTGTAACCTTCGGGCTTTACTCTTGACCTCCGGTCAGTCAGGATCCGCCTCGAATCGTCCACTGTCATCCTGAACTTGGGTTCAGTATCCACCCCCCCGTCATTCCCGCGAAGGCGGGAATCCAGTCAAATAAGATTCCTTTTCCTTATGACTATCGTCAAACTGCAATGTTACTTCTTTTGTCCCGCCAAAAGAAGTAACCAAGAAAACCTCTCGGAACCGCAGTCCAGACTCGACTGCCTCCAAGGAGCTAGGCTGGCGCAGCAAAAACTCCCTGCGGTCGGCCTCTCCCTTATTTTCCATATGACTATTCCGAGGCTGGGTTTGCTGCTTGATTCCAGCCTAGCTCCTTTCCAGCAATCGGGTCCGGCCAGAGGTTCCGACCCTAGACTGCGAACAGATAGTAGGGTTGTTCGTCAGTACTGATACAATAAGACCCATGAATATTCTGTACATTGGCGATGTTATGGGCGAATCTGGCATTAAGGTTGTAGAGAAGGTCTTGCCTGAACTGCGCCAGCAAAAGGGCATAGACCTTGTCATCGCCCAGGGCGAAAACACCAGCGACGGCAAGGGGCTGCGCATTGCCGACTTTGACCGCTTGCAGCGTGCTGGTATAGATTTTTTTAGCGGTGGCAACCATACCTTCCGCCGCAGTGAAATCCTTGATTATTTAAACGACCCCGAAAAGCCGGTTATTCGTCCAGCAAATTACCCCCAGGGTACGCCTGGCCTCGGGTATAAGTATGCGCATACCCCTAAGGGGGATGTGTTGGTTATTAGCCTGCTCGGTAAAATTGTAGGCAAAGATGCCGATTTACCAATGGATAACCCATTAAAAGTAGTAGATAAGATATTGGCAGAGCAGGTAGACCATCAGCGCGTTGCAACTGTCGTTAACTTTCATGGCGACTTCAGCAGCGAGAAGCGTATTATTGGGTACTATCTAGATGGCCGGGTAACAGCAGTTATTGGCGACCATTGGCATGTGCCTACAGCTGACGCTGATGTGCTACCCAAGGGCACTGCCCATATGACCGACGTGGGCATGTGCGGTTCGCTCGACTCTAGCCTAGGCGTAACCTTTAGCTCGCTTATCCCTCGGTGGCGCGATGGACATATAACCAAAAATATTCTAGAAACCGAAGGCCGCATGCAGTTTAATGCCTTATTTATTGTCGCCGACGAAAATGGTAAGGCCATGAGCGCCGAGCCAATTCGCCAGGTATTCGACACACTGTAGCTTTTACATCTGTTATTTGGTACAATTCTCGAAGTATTGGCAACAGTTTGCGCTGCATGGCCAATCGGAGCCGAGAATACTCGTGTGCAGACGTTGCACATTTCGGGGATTGGCGCAGTTGGCTAGCGCGCCTGGTTTGGGACCAGGAGGTCGGAGGTTCGAGTCCTCTATCCCCGACCAAATAAAAAGACTACCGCACGGTAGTCTTTTTATTTGGGGATAGAGGACTCGAACCGTAGGTCGAGGACAGCCGGTGGCTGTCCGAGTTTTCCAAGCTTGACGGAGTGGTAGGCTTTAGCCGTGAGCGACTCATCCGAACGTAGTGAGGTAGTAATGCTTGTCTACGATTAGCGTTACAGGCGAACATTCGCTACCGTGCACGGTAGCCTTTTTATTTAAGGTCTTCTCCATGCCTGGCCACCATTAAACTCAGGTAATTCATAACGCGGCTCTTCTGCTAAGTTGGGATCGATATCCCGGTATATATGAGGTAGCTCGCGGCCTATTCCTTCATGGTCAAGACCTACCCCCACAAGATATGTGTCTTGCGGTACAGCAAAGCCGGCATAGTGCACCTTCACGTGCCGTCCTACTTTTGAACGCGCAGCTGGTTTATCTACCAGAGCGGCAACTGCAATAGAGGCAGGGAGGGGCTCAGTCTGTTCGTTAGTCATACGGGCCTCAAGCATTTGAATAGTGTTGCCGCTACGCACTACACCGTCAAATAACATTACGTCTTGCCCGGCCACTGAAGTGTAGTCACTAAACCTTCTTACTACTTGTGCGCCCGACCCAGACCCAGCAATCCGTAGACGAACCAAGTTGTAGCTTATCTGTAAGCGCCGCATGTGGGGGTCTTGCCTGCGAATTCTAGAGGCAAGCAGCGTTGCGCCAACCACGCCCCCCATAGCAATCTGCAATAGCTGTAACCGTCGCCCCTCATAATCGCTCAATATTTGTTCAGCCATTGCGTCTAGACGGTCGCAAATTATAGTTTCAGAGAGATATGGTTTGAATCTTTGCCCGCTAATAGTCAGCCAGTCCTGTGGAGCTTCTGCTGTGCCCATGATGTTCCTCTCTGCACGTTAGTAATTCAATGATAGTCTGGTATTTGCAAACATACAAAGTATTTCCTACACCGTTTCTAAAGCGCTGGTAGTCTGTTAAAATTACCCCAGTCCAGCCCGAGGTAAGAAGCTCTTGCCTCCCTGGAAAGGAAGAGTGGTGGCATATTCGGGTTGATGTATGATTTGCATGGCCAATCCGAATTGCAAATACTCGTGTGCCACCGGCACACTCCGGGGTGTGGCGCAGTTGGTAGCGCGCAGCGTTCGGGACGCTGAGGTCGGAGGTTCAAGTCCTCTCACCCCGACCATAATTGACGACTATGTAACAAAGTGATATTAACTAGAGATTATGATATTCCCTGAAGGCGAACCGTTAGACCTGACAGTAAACCCGGCCGTATTTAAATACTTACAAGAAGGCGCGACACAGCACCTTGGTAGAGAATTCGGCGCGTTAAACTTTGATGAAGCTTCTCAACTTTTGGGTAGTCTAGTTTTCAACTCTCTTTTAAATGCCGACGGGGGGACTGTTGATACCTACAGCGGAGACAGAACGGTTCTAGACTTTCAGGCAGATGGCAAGGACGCTATGGTAGGCTTTGGCAGCCGGTTTGCGAGAGAGATAGCTTCCAACATTGATGATGAGCGAGAACTTATTATTAATGTCACGCGGCGTAAGAGGCTGTGGCATAAGGTATTCCGTCGTCAACCAAAGATTGAACATACGTTCCGGTTCCGTAACGAACCTCCACAGTATTCCTAGCGTTATACACCAGGTATAGCAGCCAAAGACTCAGCCTCGTTTTCGGCTTCGTTGGCAACGTCGGTAGCGGTGGGTTTACCGCCCTTAAGGACGACCAGTGCAACCACGCTGGCTGCTACGGCGAATACTGCCGCGACCAAAAAGCCTTGGTGGAATCCGTGCACAATTGCTGCAGGAATAGCAGCCGGGTCGCCACCGGATTCAGCTATTTTGCTGCGCGTAGCTGACGTAGAAATAACGGTTAATACGGCAAGGCCAATAGCACCGCCAATTTGCTGGCCGGTGTTTAGCAGGCCAGATACTAAGCCAGACTCTTCGTGCGAAACGCCGCTGGTAGTTATGTTAGTAGCAGTTACGAATACGATTGCCATACCAGCGGCCATCATAACAATACCGGGTAGAATATCGGTCCAATAGTTAGCGTGTACGGGCAGCTGGGCAAAGTACAATAGGCCGATTGCGGCGAGTATGGGGCCGGCAACTAGCAGTGGCTTTAGGTTAATCTTGGCAATTTGTTTAGACAACACGCCGGCTACGACCAGGATGGTGAGGGTAAAAGGTAGGTTAGCAAAACCAGTGTGCGTCGGCGAATAGCCTAAGATTTGTTGCAGGTAGATAGACAGGTAAAAGAACAAGCCAAACATAGCCGCAGGCATCAGTAGCATAATTAAGCTACCGCCGGTTACGTTGCGCCGCTTAAAGATACCCAACCTAATAAGCGGTTGCTTTACGGCCATCTCGTTCATAACAAACGCTACAAGTAATACTGCCGATACGCCAAACCAGGTAAGGGTAGCGCTGTTAGTCCAGCCTTTTTCGGCAGCGGTTGCCAGAGCATATACCAATGTTATAAGGCCACCGGTAATGGTCATAGCACCAGGCAAATCCATGCTTTGGCGTTTGGTTGGTTTACTAGCCGGCACGTATGCGCGAGTTGCAAGCAGTACCAACGCCCCAATAGGCACGTTAATAAAGAATATCCAGCGCCAATCGACATACTGAGTTAGTAAACCACCAACTATTAGGCCAACGGCACCGCCACCAGCGGCAACCATGCTCCAGACACCAAGTGCCCTGTTGCGTTCCGGACCTTCTTGAAAGATGGTAAGCACTAACGACAGCGCGGCTGGCGCTAGGAATGCACCGCCAAGGCCTTGTAGTGCGCGGAAGGCAATTATTTGTTCGGGGTTTTGGGCAATACCGCCAAGCAACGAGGCAAGCGAAAATACCGTAACGCCAATGACGAACATCTTGCGTCGGCCGTACAAGTCGGCGAGGCGTCCGCCAAGCAGCAAAAAGCCGCCAAAGGCCAGTGCGTAGGCGGTAATAATCCACTGTAATTGGGCATCAGACCCAAAACCAAGCGCCTTTTGTATAGAGGGCAAGGCGACGTTAACAATAGTGGCGTCCAAAATAACCATAAACTGGGCGGCCGCCAATACCGCAAGCGCCAGTCCTTTGTGTTTTACTGCTTCTAACATACATTCTCCGCTTTGCTACGTTTTTTGATCTTCAGAATAGTAGTATACATCAATATTTGAGGCTTTCAAGTAATTTTATTTATTGGTACAATGCACTCATGAACCAAGATCAGCAAGTTTGCGACACCTTTATGCGCTTAATCGATACGTTCAAGCATACTATTGCCCAACTTGCCGAAGCGCATGGGCTGACTAAAATGCAATTATTTTTGTTGTATACGCTAGAACGCCAAGGCGAGACAGCCATGGGGCGCGTTGCCGACGTACTGCACTGCGATGCTTCTAATGTGACTGGCATTGTAGACCGCTTGGTTACGAGCGGCCTTATAGCGCGCCAGGAACTTGCTACGGATCGCCGCACCAAAACAGTGCAGCTAACCGATAAGGGCAAAAAGACAGTCGCCGCGCTTAAGGCCGAGTTGCCTGAACGTTTAGGTTGTAATCGACTTACTGACGCAGATGTTGCTGCGTTGCAAAAAATCGCTCAAAAAATAGCCGTATAAAGCACTACTAAAGTGCGCGTGGTAGGATACATACATGCAGTATGTGCGCCGCCATTTTTTGCCGGTAACAGTTTTTATTACAGGTGCTTGCGTATTAATACTCGAAGTTGCGGCCACCCGTATGCTTGCCCCATATTTTGGCAACACTATATATACAGTGTCTAGTGTGCTGAGTGTGGTGCTGGCCGCGTTAAGTGGCGGGTATTACCTTGGTGGCAAACTGGCCGATAGGCAGCCTTCTAAGCAATTATTTTTTGGCATTATTGCCTTTGCGGGCATTAGTGTTTGTTTCGTGCAAACGGCACAAGTAACGTTACTGCCGACGCTTGGCCAGTACGTACCATCCCCGACGGGTCCGCTGCTTGCGGCCACGTTGCTGTTTTTTATACCAAGCTTTGCACTGGGCATGCTGTCGCCGTTCGCCATTAAACTTGCCGATATGCAGCGGGGGAAGCAGGGAATAGGCAGCATAGCTGGCAAGATGTTCTTTTTTTCTACCGTAGGCAGTATATTCGGCAGTTTGTTTGCTGGCTTTGTGTTGTTGCCACGCGTTGGCGTTGGCATGATTATTGGTGTTACCGGTTTGCTGCTTATTGTATTAGGTCTAACGCCCCTGCTGTATTTGTGGCGGGGCGGCAAACGTCATATTGGAGCAGCAATCTTGTTGATTGCCGCCTTGTCATTTGGTGCTTTTGTACCGCAGCGGCAGGCAAAGGCAGTTATCTACAACAAAAGCGGAGTGTATCAGCAGATAACTATTTCTGATGGTAACGAGGGCGGACGGCCAGTACGCTATTTGTTTCAGGATAATAGTTTGGCTGGGGCAATGTACTTAGATACTGATTCGCAGTTGTATTCCAAGTACCAGGATTACTATGTCTTACCCGAGGCAATGCAGCAGCGCACACCCAAGCATGTGGCCATTATTGGCGGTGGCATGTACATTGCCCCAAGGGCGCTTATTCAGAATTATCCTGGCGTACGGGTTGATGCGGTCGAAATAGAACCATCTTTGCCCGCGCTGGCCGAGCAGTACTTTAAACTGCCGGAGACGCCGCGCCTGACGCACCATATTACTGATGGCCGCCGTTTTTTGCACGACACCCAAACAAAATACGACATGATTTATAGCGATGTGTACCTTTCGTTGTATTCCACGCCCATACACTTTACGACCAAAGAATTTTTTACGACCGCATATAACGCGCTCGGAACAGATGGGCTGTTTGTAGCCAATATTATTGATAGCATGGCCAACAACGACAAATCGGTGTTGCGCGCTGAGGTGCAGACGCTGCAGCAGGTGTTTCCAACAGTGTATGTCTTTGCTACGCGTGCTCAAACAACCAGCGAACTGCAGAATTTTGTTGTCGTAGGTAGTAAAAATATTACTTCGGTAGACTTTACCCTGCCGCAATTTGCCAACAACCGGCACAAAATTGTGCGGGATATGGCAGCTGCGCAGGTACCTATTACCAGTCTAAACCCAACTAAATACCCCGTGCTTACGGACGATTTTGCGCCCATAGATAACTGGGCGGCCGATATGACGCGCAGGTTTCGCTAGTATACAACGGCTGTATAATAAAGGCATGCTTACCGCGCTTGCTGTAATTGTGGTGTTCTTAATTTTGGTTCTGGCCGAGTATCTATCGCGCTTTAAAGGTGTGCACTCCGAGATTACCCGCAAGCTGGTACATATTTTGGTTGGCGCATTTGTGGCCTTCTGGCCGTTCTTCTTAAGCTGGCGCAGTATCCAAATGCTCAGCCTGGCCTTTTTAGTTATTGTGCTCATTAGCGTTAAGCTAGATATTTTTGGGTCTATACACGCTGTAAAACGCGGTGCAATGGGCGAAGTGCTGTTTGCAGTTATTATTGGACTGCTAGCTTTTATTGTCGACGATAAGTGGATTTTTGCGGCCGCTATGCTGCACTTAAGCCTAGCCGACGGATTCGCCGCCATAGCCGGCCTAGCCTGGGGCGAAAGCAGCAGTTACCGTATTATGGGGCGTACTAAAAGCTTGGTCGGCAGCCTTACATTCTTCTTTACGTCACTGCTTATTATGATCACCTATGCCGCGTTTAGCGGTAACCAACATAGTGCCGTATCTATTATTTGGCTGCCGGTTATGGCCACCATAGCCGAAAACATTGCGGGCGAGGGTACCGATAACATCGCGGTCCCTATGCTAGTTGCACTGGTACTCAGCAGCGCATTGTAAAGTATATTCAGAACATTTTTATCGCTTTTATGCTATACTAGCTTCTTTACCACGCTGTAGAGAGGCTTTTTTGTATAATGCGTCCAAATATTCATCAAGGCGAAACACTAAGACGACTTGTAACGCCAGTTGCTGCTGTTATGTTGGCGGGGTCACTGGCAATAGGTTCTTGTACTTCGCCAGAAAAGCCCGACAACAGGCCAACAGCTACTGCATCGGCCAGCCCCGAAGCAACTGGCAGCCCAGAACTTAGCCCAGACGAAGCATTTTTGAACCAAGTTGCTGATTCGTTGCTTGCCCAGGGAGACGAAGTAGAAGTACAGGCACCAAATGGCGAAGCAAAGGTTGGTTTACATTTTAAAAGCGAAATCCAGCAAGGCAATTATCAAACTGACCAAGACGTTGGTGCCGCCGGCGTTGGTCGTGGCTTTTTGGCGATGGCTAACCGTTACCCCGAAGACCCTAAATGGAAAGATGCCGCCGCTAAAACGGCTAACTGGTTAGTTGGCGTCGCCAAACAAGATGACAAGGGGCGTAAGTACTGGCCCGACTTTGTTAACAACAACGAAACTTCGGACACAAACTATACCTCTTACGACGATGGTACGCTTGGAGTCAGTGACTTCTTGTGGCAGGCGGGCGAGCTAACGGGGAATACGGATTACAGGGATGCTGCACTATCTGGCCTGGATTGGACTATTGCTCAAGCTAAGTCCGGTAATGGTGGCGTGTACTGGAAGTGGGCTAATACCGACAACAGCGTGCAGATGGGTATGGGCGAGGGGCAAGTCGGTATTGTAACCACCCTTGCGACATACTACGAACGTCTCAAAGCTTCTGACCCAGCTCGAGCTGCAAAGTGTAAACAATATGCAAAAGCTGGCGCTAACTTTATAGAACATGTGCGCGACAGGCTTGACGACAAAGATGGCGACAGCCGTGCGTTACCCGAAATCGGCACTAGTGGCGAAGACGGCGAGACTAACATGAATTCCGGTTATTTATCTGGCACCGCCGGCAGTGCATTCATGAACCTCAAACTATACCAAGCATTTGACGACGAAAAGTACTTAACGAACGCAAAAGACAATCTTGAATGGTTGCAAGACACCGAAGACGGCCCCATGGTCGAATTTGACGATGGTTCGGTAGCCTGGAAGCTAGCCGTCGACAATCAGGACGAAGACGCCAAGGATAATCACGACCTCCTGCCTACTGGCTTCGAAGAAGGTGCCGCGGGCATTGGCTGGACGTTCCTCCAGGCATACAAAGTGACGGGCGAAAAGAAATATCTAGAGACCGCCAGCAAAGCCGCCAAGTGGTTAGGGTCGGACAATGTCGCAATTAAGAGCGATAAGGGATGGTCGTGGAACGAAGGTCAGGGGCATGGCGAGGCTAAGACCAAAAACATTATCCACGCCAACCTCAATAACGGTGCAGCCGGTGTTGGTATGTTCGCCGGAGATTTAGCGGCCGTAACCGGCGACAAGGCTCACAAGGCGTTATCGGATAATGCGGTGAAGGGTTTGCGCTCCAGCGCTAAAGGCACTAAGGATGTGTACTGGAAAGACAACAGCGGCGATTTTGGCGACAATTATCAGAATGACCCATCGGCCCACTGGGGCAAGGCCGGCATTGTTATATACCTAGCCCGCATAACCGGCGGTAAAGCCGATGCGCCCGGTCTGCACGACGCGCTCCAAAAGCAATAAAACCATACCCGTTTAAGGTATACTGAACAGTATGATGATCCTGGAAGTTATTTCCTGGTGGTATGGCGCCGGCTGGGCTCGGGTCGCCTCCCGGATCGGCAGCCGTGTTTCGTCTATACTCGAAGCATTCTCTGTTGGTTTATTGGCGCGCACATTGTTTGACCCCTTCCGCCAAATAGACGCTGGTGGCAGCGGCGGCAAGACTATGCAAGACCAACTGCGTGCTTTTGGCGATAAGTTGTTTTCGCGTTTCTTTGGGGCTGGCGTGCGCAGCTTGTTTATTGTTATGGGGTTGTTCTCTGCGGCGTTTGCCGGACTACTGGGCATTATCCAGCTGCTCGTATGGCCGTTGGTGCCACTATTGCCCCTTATTGGTGTTGTTTTGGCAATTGTAGGGCTGGACGCATGAACAGCCAGCAGTATTTTAGCTACAACAGTGCCCGCGCTCGTAAGGCCCGCGAAGCCCATAAGTTTGGGCATGCCGATGTATACGCGATACTCATAACCGTTAGTATGCTGTTAATTTTTGGCGGCATTACTATTGTCTGGCTGCTGCACCTCCCGCTTGGCTGGGTAGTGGCTGGTTTTTGCGGACCATTCTTAATGGCAGCCGGTTGGAGCCGTTCACTCCGCGATATTCCACCTAGTAAGACTCCCCAGGGAGTACACGATTTGCTGGATGCAGACTTATTAGGCCTATTGCCCGAAGACCCTACGCCCAAGCAGTTGGCAGAGATCGTATCGCAGCTGCATGGCGGTAAGTTTTTTGGCGCGCGCTTTGGGCTTGGTACCGAATTTTTAACCTCGCTGACCAGCGGCGCCACCGCAGACACAGCTAAAGTGTGGGAGTCTGCCGAACGGCTGCGCCTAAAGTTAGGGGCTGACCATATAGATTCTGGCATGGTAACGGCTGCGCTTATTGCCACTATTCCCACGGTAGACCAATACCTTGCCCAGTACCGCATAGGCACCGAAGATATTTTAGTTGGCGCCGAATGGTACCTGCATCTAGAAGAGGTTATTGCCGCGTCTGCCAAAAAACACCACAGCGGTGGTATTGGCCGTGACTGGTCGTTTGGATATACGCCGCTTTTGGACCGCTTTGGCTACAACATCAGTATGCATGTTAACTTACGTTCGTCTGCCCAGCACGACTTGCAAAGCCGGCTAAACGTTGCCAACCAAATTGTGCATGTATTGTCGCAGGGCGGCCGCCATAACATTGCCTTGGTTGGTGGTTTGGGCAGCGGCAAGACCACGGTGGTCCATGCGCTGGCCAAACGTTTACTAGAGGCTGACCCCACAGTCCCCCGCAACATGCACTTTAAACAAATCGTCGTACTGGACCCTTCGACACTCATTGCACAGGCACAAGGACGGGGGCAGTTAGAGGCGCTGGTGCAAAACATATGTGTCGAGGCGCTGCGGGCCAAGAATATTATTCTGTTTTTAGACGATGCCCAGCTGTTCTTTGAGGACGGTAATGGCGCAGTCAACATAAGTAACGTTATGATGCCTATTCTAGAGGGTGGCGCATTACAGCTTATTATGGCCCTGGACGAACAGCGCTGGATACAAATTTCGCAGGCCAACCCGGCGCTGATCCAAAACCTTAACCGTGTGGTTGTGCCGCCTGCCGACGAGCGCGAGACCAAGCTGGCTATGCAAGACCAGTCACTTATATACGAACACCAGCAGGACGTACTGTACACCTACCAATCAATGGATGCTGCATACCGGCTCAGTAATCGCTACATGGCCGAGCAAGTCATGCCCGGCAAGGCACTCAAATTGCTAGAAACAGCAGCTAACTATGCCCAAAACAAATTGGTTACTACTCATTCTGTAGAACAAGCCATAGAACAAACCCAAGGTGTTAAAGTCGGCACGGCCGATACCGATAGCGAGCGGCAAACGCTACTCAACCTGGAAGACCTTATACATAAACGTATGATCAACCAAACCCGTGCTGTACAAGTGGTGAGCGATGCGCTGCGCCGGGCCCGCGCTGGGGTGCGTAATGCAAGCCGTCCAATTGGTACCTTTTTATTCCTGGGACCGACAGGTGTCGGTAAAACAGAACTAGCCAAAGCTGTGGCTGCCGTATTCTTTAATGGCGAAGATCACCTTATTCGTTTGGACCTAAACGAATATTCTGGCGAGGGCGATGTACAGCGCCTGATTGCCGACGCCGTACACGACCAACATAGCCTAACTGCCCAAATTGCCCGTAATCCGTTTAGTGTGGTGCTGCTGGACGAGATAGAAAAAGCCCACCCGAACGTGCTGAACGTGCTGCTACAACTATTAGACGAAGGTATTCTGCGCGACATCAATAACCGCGAAGTCAGCTTTAGAGACGCAGTTGTTATTGCTACCTCTAACGCTGGGGCCGACCGCATTAGGCAGTATATTGAGGCCGGCGAACAGCTAGAGCAGTTTGAAAAGCAGTTTACCGACGAGCTTATTAACGCCAATGAATTCAGGCCAGAGTTCTTGAACCGTTTTGACGAAATTGTACTGTTTAGACCGCTGAAGCCGGAAGAACTGTTGCAGGTTATTGACCTTATTTTGGCGGGCGTAAACAAAAACTTGGCAACCCAGCGCCTGAGCGTATTGGTAGATCAAGACGCCAAGATGCTGCTAGTACAAAGCGGTTACGACCCACGCCTGGGAGCACGCCCAATGCGCCGGGTTGTACAACGTGTGGTAGAGAACATCGTGGCCAACCAAATGCTTACCGGCCAAGCGGTTGCCGGCCAGCAAATACATGTGTCTGCACAAGACGTACAAACAATGCTACAGCGGAATCTATAGCTTAGGCGTAGCCGCCCAGGCCGCCGGCAACCCAAGGTCCATTTAGTTCATCGTAGAGTTGGTTGGCTGTCTTTATAATATCTGCACCTGGCGGCGTAAATAGCACGACCATAGGCAATGCACCTGCGGCAACATGGCCTACATGGCACGCAAGTAGGGCTGGATGTCCGATTGGTAGCCTTGTTCGCTCTAGGAGTGTTGGCGCTTCAGGATCACCCTTTTGCACCCAATAGACGCCGGGCAGTTGCTGGCTTTCCGGCATATTACTTTTTGAATGAGCCGTGAGCTCGCAGAGCGTTAAAGATAACAATAACGTCTACTACTTCTTGAATAGCCGCACCGTAGATGGGCGGAAATTTGCCGGTTGCAAACACGGCCATAAGGCCAACGCTCAGGCCTATGCCAATAAGAATACTTTGCTTCGCGATGCTAAAGGTACGCTTGGCAATAGTGGCGGCCTCGGCAACACGTTCTAGCTGGTCGTGCATAATAACTACGTCTGCGGATTCGGTAGCGGCGGCCGATCCTTTGGCGCCTAGAGCGATGCCAACATCGCTGGCGGTCAGTACGGGTGCGTCGTTTACGCCGTCGCCAACAAATGCTACCGGCCGTTCGGCCGCTTCAATCGCCAGCAGTTTCTCGCCTGGCAAGGCACCGGCAGTTACGTTGGCAATACCTAGTTTTTTGGCAATAGTCTTCGCTACATTGGCGTTATCGCCGGTTACCATCATAAAGTTTTTAATACCAAGTTTTTGTAGCTTATGAATGGTGCTTTGGGCGTCGTCCCGTAATTCGTCGCTAAAAGTAATGGCACCGGCAAGTGTACCGTCTATGGCGACAAAAGTAGTGCTTCGCTGCGCATAATTCTTGGCGTTAAAGTCAGCTGGCAGGGCAATGTTTCGTTCTTGTATAAGGGTGGTGGTACCAATAATGACTTCTTTGCCGCTAACCGTACCAACCACACCTTTACCGGCAAGCTCACGAATATTTTTAGTCTTGGTAAGCGTTACTTTTGCTGCCGTTGCTTTGGCAATAATTGCTGCCGCTAAGGCATGATTGGAGTGTTGTTCTATGCTGGCAGCGGCCGCAAGAACGGCAGTCTTAGAGTATTTGCCAAACGTAATAACATCGTCGGCAATAAGTTCGCCTTTCGTAAGCGTGCCTGTTTTATCAAAGGCAAAGGTTTTAGCCTCGGCAAGCCGCTCCAGGCTGGACCCAGTTTTGACAATAATACCGTGCTTAGCGCTGCGGCTCATGCCCGAAATAATAGCAATCGGTGCGGCCAGAATAAGCGGGCAGGGGGTGGCTACTACAATAACCTCTAAAAAGCGTATGGCTTCGCCGCTAATAAACCACACCATGCCGGCAAGCGCGAACGAAAACAATGTAAAGGGCACGGCATAGCGGTCAGCAAGACGAACGAACGGCGCTTGGCTATGGCGTGCGGCCCGGACCAGCTTAATAATACGTGCATACTGGCTTTCGTTTGCCGCCCGTACCGCTTTGGCAGTAATGGCGCCGTCTAGGTTTACCGAACCACTTAAAATAGCATCGCCTACCGTTTTATTAATAGGCAGGCTTTCGCCGGTCAGTGACGATTCGTCAAAACCAGCGCTGCCTTCGGTAATGTCAGCATCGGTTGGCACAATTTCGCCAGGGCGAATAACAATGATGTCACCGGCTTGTACTTCGCTGGCTTTTACGTCTACTATGCGTGTGCCGCGCTTAATGTGGGCTTTTGCGGGCGCGTGCTCTAATAGTGCATCTAGTTCTTTATCTGCCCGGCGTTCGGCATAGTTTTCTAGAGCTTCTCCACCGGTTAGCATTAATACTACCACCACTGCCGCCCAATATTCGCGTAGTAGCACCGCAGTTACGATGGCGGTCGCGGCCAGAATATCTACTCCATACGTACCTTCGCTCAGGTCTCGGGCCATCCGCCATGCTAGGGGGATTAGCACGATACCGCAGGTTATGCCCAATATCCAGTTAGTTGCGGTTGGTTCTGCCAATACCAGCTGCAAGATGAGTGCGACTGTAGAGGCAAGGAGCGCAAAGTAAAATAAATAATACTGCCGTATGGTGTGCAAGATTTTCTTCATATCTTAAAAGTATAGCAGTAAACCATTAGGCGTCGCTGGCCACAATGTAGTCGCCGTTCGCAAGTGTGCGGACTTCGGCGAACTGTTCCATCTCGCGGTATACGCGTTCTAGGTACAGCTCGTACTTGGTTTCGCCCCAGTGGGGAATAATGCCGTATGGCACCAGCCCTAGACCGTTCCATAGTGCGTGTGGCGCTTCACGCAGGCTGTCTAGGACCTCTATGCCATGCAACGTGCTGCCAGCCACAACCGCACCGGCACTTTCGCCGCCGTATACAAAGTTGTTCTTACCTAGCTCTTGTACAATTTCGCCAAAGTTACAGTCGTTCATAAGATAATTTAGGTAGAATGCATTGCCGCCCGTTACCCAAACCCCTGCAAACCGCTGGAGTTCTTCCTGTAGCTGATTGGGCCGCTGTTTATACGCTGTAAGGTCAAGTAGCTCGCAAGCAAAGCCTTCGCTTATTATAGTTTGCCGTGTACTCTCTATGAATGGTGTGCTTTTGCCGGTAGTTGCGTTGTCCCAACCGTTGGTAATGAATGCGATCTGATGTGTTTGACTAGGGCTAAAGAGTTCTCTGAACGCTGCTGGGTTGGGAATGCCTACGGATGAAAGGTAAAGCTTCATAGGTTAACTCTAGCAAACTACATGGTGCCGAACAAAGGAGTTCAATGAAGTTAGTGAATAAGTTTGAGCCGTCTGTAAGCTTCTATTTCATCTGGGGTTGGTTGAGCTTCGCCGCCATACTGGTGGGTAAGCGCACCGGCGCCATAGGCGATGATAGCGTTTTGTGTTGCACTTTTTGAATACGCTCCATCCTGCATTTTGGCAAAACTACGCAGATAATCGCGTACAATTTTTGCGCTCTTAGCAGGCGTGGTCGTCTGGCGCACTACCGCAACTACTGAGTCTGGGGTAACGTCGGGATGGACCAGGCTGGACACTTCCAGTATATGCCGACTGACATTGTATGCCGAGCGTTCGGTTGCTACTGCCCTTGCACGGTCCAACTCTGGGTTAGAAGCACCGTCGTGCGCCCTTTGCGCATGGAAATATGCGTGATCTAATTCATGCGCAAAAAGCGAAGCTTGTACTGGTTGCGGACTGTCAACAAAGGATTTGTTAAATAGAATAAGCGAATGCGATGTTTTAGCATGCTGGTTATACTTGTTTAAAGCAATTCCTTCGCTCCACAGTCCGTCTGCAGATTTGCCGATTATAGCGTCACTTAGTTTACTGAACATACTGTCATCGAATGGCATTCCTTCTAATGAAGCCAAGTAAGGCAAGACGTTAGGCATAGTCCAGTCACTGGGGAGTATTGGATATGCTCGTATACTATTATCGTCAAGTTGTCCGGGTTCTACTGTAAAACGCCCACGGTCCTGCTGGGGCAACTGGACTTGTTCTATTAAGCCGGCGAGTGTTACTGCTTGATTACCAAGGCGTTCTTGCACTGCAGCAGATAGCAAGGTTTGTTGTGTTTGCTCTTTAGCCTCGGTAAGAAGTGCAGTGCGTACCTCTGTCATTGAGTATTACTATACAATATCTAGTGTGTAGTGACTAGGAGAATGAGCCATCGCTTTTCGTGCGATAATTTGCGCGGCTGGGGGTCAATAGGGTTGTTAGTTTCATCAACGGAAAATAGAAGTTCGTTCGCATTAATCATTGACTCATCATATCAAATAAAGAAGTTTTTCTTGGGAGGGACTTTTAAGCGTAATTGTTATGGGGTCGCACCGTAGGGATGCCTCAAACGCTGTAAAATGGCTAATGGTGATTACTGGCTAGCGGCCGGCTTAAATCGAAGCTCTACAGTGTCATTCGTTAGCCTTGTAAAGAACAAGCCGAGCTTTTCTAGGAATATGTGCCAGCCATACGCGCTGAGGCTCAGGACGCGAACATCCAAAAGGTTGTCCCGCGACACCTGCTCGTTATCGCATGAACAGAGGGTATCGAAAAACACTAGCGCTTCTTCCTCAAGATAGCCGCCCGCAGGCAGGTAAAAAACTTGTCCTACCTTTTGTTTTCTTAAGGAGTTTAGATGGCCTTCTATTTTTGCAGGGGTGTATTTTTTGTTCTGTCCGTCCATCTCATCTTCCAGCATCTGTTTGTACGACTCAAGCTTTACTAGCGGAGCGTAGATAATTCTGCTGGGGAATTTTCTGTCGTTCTTTAATTCTATGTCGCAAGTGCTTGATAACACTAGGCCTCGACCTGTGATAACTTCCGTATCTGGAAGATTAATAAAGTTAAGTTCTTGCAGAACATCGCCCTGTGTAATGACGGACGTTTGTTCTGGATAGCTGCTGTAAAATTTAGAGTAGTCAAACCTCGGGAGTTTACTCATGCTCTCCCAGTACACGCTTATCTCTCCTTTGAAGCGTTCTTGTGATTTGACGTATTGAAGGATCTGTTCAGGGTCTATTTCCATACAAGGTTTTTAAAATTTTTGTTTACGAGCCGACGTATATCAGGGTCGAGGTCTACAATATCTGAGCGTAAACTACTTTGAGCCTGTTTAAGGATCAAAGTTTTATCAGGCTCATAAAAGGGATCTAGCGCTAAGTTACCTATTGTTGAAGAAGTGTTTACGAAATCGCTAGGCAATGAATAGTGCTGAGTGGCTTGTTTTTGTCTCAGGATAATCCCATAACTAGGGTCTGGTATATAAGGGGCCGGCTCCGCATAAGCAGAGTAGGGTACCGAAACAAGCATAGGAGCGTCTTGAATAGCGCTACTCATATTGAGGCTTTAAACTTTCTAAGAATTTATCATTTAACGCTGTTGTAAATGCATCTTTGACATCCTTATGTAGGTCGTCTACTAATGCATAAACACTGTCAATCTGAACAGCTTGGTTTTTGTACGCCTCGAAAGCAACAATTAAGCCTTCTTTCTGAAATCGCGTTGAGCTATTAACGTTCGCACCAGTTTTTATCTCTACCTTAATGTCTTTATTGTCGCCTAGTTTTCTAGTGAAAGATAAAGAGATGTCGTTATAATCAATATCTTCCCTTTTGAATAAAGAGATTTTGAGATTAAGCACCTCTGGAATAGGCTTATCAAAGAAATTTATGTATCTAACTGCTACCCTTGAAGTCTCATCAATCAGGTGATTATTTTTAACTTCTTCAAGCACCTGCTTTACCTTTTGGGAATAGTCATTCCAAGATGAATACTCAGTGTCATTGCAAAGTTGATTTATAGAGATTATGCGAGGGCCAATATTTATTAGAAACTTATCACTCTTTAGACGATAGTGGGGCGCATATTGAAATTGAGGTCTATCACGTAATTCAGTAGGTACTTCCAATATTGGCAACTGCTCTGTAGTGTTGAAATCTTCCGAGAGTGCGGCGTAGAGCTTGCCGAAAATAGCTTCGCCAGGCAAGTTGCCATTAAAACGTACCTCGGTTATGGCTTCGAGAATGGGTGATGGTGATATCTGCTTTAAACTCTTCATTTCAATCTCAGTATAACAAACAGAATAGGGGCAACTATTAGCTTATACTATATTATAATTGTCACCCATTGTCAAATATGCTTACCAAAGTAATGCTAGGCGTCGCTCTCCTACTGTCGGATGAAGGGTGGCTACTAAGGGGATAGACTACGGGATTGATTGCATCCATAGGACGCACCAGCGTGAGAAGAAAGATCTGAAGGCCGGGCATTACATCTGGAATCTTGGCTTTTCGGCAGATCTACAATATTTGGGGCGAGTAATGGGACAGCATTACTACCTCGCTACGCTCGGATGAGTCGCTCACGGGCAAAGCCCTACCGCTCCGTCAAGCTTGGAAAACTCGTATTGCCACTGGCAATACTCGACCTGCGGTTCAAGCCCCATTACTTAATCTAAAAGTAAAAGAACTAGACTAAAGCCTAGTTCTTTTACTTTGGGGCGAGTAATGGGACTTGAACCCACGGCCTTCTGTGCCACAAACAGACGCT
>CAYSOP010000013.1:0-38251 GCA_964432725.1 uncultured Candidatus Saccharibacteria bacterium
TCGGTACCTCAGCAGCCACCCGATTGCTGGAGCTAGGTTAGTTCGGAATCAAGCAGCAATCGTACCCCGGAATAATCCCAAAGAATAAAGGGAGGGGGCGACCGGAGCGAAGCGGAGGGAGTTATTGCTGCGCCGAACTAACCTAGTGGAAGCAGTCGAGTGGCTGATGGAGTACCGAGAGGTTTTCTTGGTTACTTCTTTTGGCGGGACAAAAGAAGTAACATTGCAGTTTGATGTGAATCAGAAGAAGGAAGAAGGAATGCTATATTACTAGATTCCCGCCTTCGCGGGAATGACGGGGGGTCCATAGCCCAAGTTCAGGATGACATATTAATTGTTGCCGATGTTTTGGGAAAGGGAAGCGATCGGCCCCATAACACTGGCCGCAATAAGCCCGACCACGCCGCCAAGCACAATAATCATAACCGGCTCGATAATAGAGCTTAGGCTATCTATAACCGTGTCTACTTCTTCGTCGTAAAAGTCTGCAACTTTAATAAGGATGGTGTCTATTTGGCCGGTCTCTTCGCCTACGGCAAGCATTTGCGGCACAATGGGCGGAAAGTGTGGAGCCTTAGATAACGCTTCCGATAACGGCTTACCGTCCCTGACTTCCTTGGCGGCTTGCTCTAGTTCTGCCTGGATAACCTTGTTGCCAATGGCGCCCCCGGTAACTTGCAAAGCATCCAGCACGCCCACACCTGCAGATGCCAAGGACGCAAACGTACGAGAAAAGCGCGAAATAGCCACTTTCATGATGATTACTTTTAGTACTGGTATTTTAAGCAGCACCGTATGGAACTTATATTTACCGGCAGGCGTACGAATATAACGCATAAGATAGGTAAAGCCAAAAAAGGCAGCCACGGCAAGAAAGGCAATATTTGGTAGCTTGCCAATAACCGGCACATTGCCCAACCCCGGTATGATGCTAATAATACTGTTATCCAGGTTGAAATTACTTATGCCAAGCAGGGCACTGGTATATATAGGCAGCTTGGCATCCGGCCCGCCAAGGTCAGTCAATATTTTGCCAATCTTTGGAATGACAAAGATCATAAGGCCAAAGAAGGCCAGGAAGGTAATAGTCATGATAACCGTAGGGTACGTCATGGCACCCTTAACTTTCTTGCGGATAGTAGCGTCTTTTTCGGTTTGCAGCGCCAGGCGCTTAAGGATGTCGTCTAATATACCGCCAGCCTCGCCGGCCCGTACCATGCTCACGTACACATCCGAGAATACGTCCGGATATTTAGCAAAAGATTCGCCGAGTGGCATGCCCGATTCTATGTTTTTGCCAATTTCGGATACGACCTGCTTAAAGTATTTATTCTCGGCTTGGTCGCCCAAGGTTACCAATGCCTTAGGTAGTGGCACGCCAGCCGACACCATAGTCGACAGCTGGCGGGTAAATACAACGAGATCGCGCGACTTAACTTTTGGCTTAAAGAAGCCCCCTTTGCGCTTGTCTTGCTTACTGCCTTCTTCGCCCGCGCGGATAAACACCGGGCGCGCACCCTGCTTTTTCAGCGCGCCAATCAGGGCTTCTTTGTTTGGGCCTTCAAACGTACCATTGATGGTTTTGCCTTCGCGGGTTTGGGCTTTGTAGGTAAATTTCATAGTGCTATTATTTTATTCTTCGCTGGTAACGCGTAAGATCTCCTCTATAGTGGTTTCGCTGCGCAGCGCCTTAATAAGCCCATCTATTTGCATGGTTAGCATGCCTTCCTGAATAGCTACGGCTTGCATTTCGTCGCTTGTGCTGTTGCCAACAATTAGCTTTTCGACGGCAGGCGATGTCTTGAGTACTTCGTAAATACCTAAGCGCCCCTTGTAGCCGGCATGGTTACAGGCATTACAACCGCCATCGTGCGCCTTCCATAAGCGGTGGATGGTTTTGGGCGTGGTGCTCAGGTCGGCGTCGGCGCGCTGTTCGCCGGTATTTTTGGTTTTGCCCACGCCATCCTTTAGGGCTTCTTCTTCGAGTTCGTGAATGCGGCGCATAACGGCTTCGCTTTCCAGCCTAAACGACTTGCGCAGACGCTCTATTTGCGCATCGTCGGGGGTAAAATGCTCACGGCATTCGACGCACAACCGCCGCACTAAACGCTGGCCCACCACCACCCGCACCGTACTGGCAATAAGGAATGGTTCTATCTTCATGTCGAGTAAACGCGGCAAACACGTCGCCGCGTTATTGGTGTGCAATGTGCTAAAAACCAAGTGCCCGGTTAACGCAGCCTGCACACCCAACTGGGCGGTCTCGCCGTCACGGATCTCGCCAACCATAATGATGTTGGGGTCTTGGCGGAGCAATGCCCGCAAGCCATTCGTGAATGTCATGCCGGCCACCACGTTCACTTGCGTTTGGTTAACACCCGGAATACGATATTCTACCGGGTCTTCGATGGTAGATATATTAACCGTGGGCGTATTAAGCATGCTAAGCACACTAAACAGCGTCGTAGATTTACCAGAGCCGGTCGGGCCAGTTACCAACACCATGCCATGCGGCTGGGTAATGGCTTTTTTTAATGTCTCGCGGGCGCTGCCCCAAAAACCTAAGTCTGCAAAGTCGGCAGCCTTAGTAGATTCGTTCAAAATACGTAGCACGCACTTTTCGCCGTCTACGACAGGCAATGTCGATACACGCAAGGCATACATTAAATCGTTAACCTGCACTTTAAAACGGCCATCTTGCGGCGCCCGGTGCTCGTCTATCTTTAAGTTGGCCAAAATTTTAATACGCGATATTAAAGCGCCCAGCACTTTGCGCGGCAGTTTGTCTACTTCGCGCAGCATACCGTCTATGCGGTAACGGGTTATTACTTTGTCTTCGAGTGGTTCTATATGGATGTCGCTTGCGCCCGACTTAATGCCGTATTCAATAATAAGATTAACTGTTTGGGCAATGGGGGAATCTTCGGCTAGGTTGCTTTCGTCGACGACTTCGTCTTCTTCGGCGTCGTCGGATGTGGGAATAACTTTGGTTAATTCTGAGCCTATGTTTTCGCCGCGGTATTTATCTAGGGATGCCTGAATCAGCGAAGTAGTCGTAATATATACGTGAATGTTATTGCCCAGTTGGTGCTGCAAAAAGTTGCGGGCCTGGATGTCGTCTGGGTCTTCCATGGCAACCAGCATGACGCCGCTAGGGTCAACGTCAAAAACCACTGCGCGGTACTGGCGGGCCAGGCGTTCAGGCAGCGTCTTTAATACATCCTTCTTAATTTTTTGAGGGTCCAACTTAGCAAGCGGGACTTCGATTTCTTTTGCTAGCAGACTGGTTAAATCTAGCTCGCTAATAAGATTATTTTTAACAGCCAGGTCTTGAAGCGGCTTTTTCTCGCCCACGGCTTGATCGTGCAGGGCAGCAATTTGGGTGTCGTTTGCCCCATTCTGGCGCAGCAGTTTTTCTACTAAAGAATCACCTATATGCATAGCCGGCCTACCAAGCACCCGCCACTAACGTCTCACCTAGCGTCAGCCTTATTGTCATCTTACTGCTTATTCTAACAACAAAACCATAAAAGCAGAAGCGGTATACTGAGGGCTACGCCCCTAAGCTCCGTCATTCCGAACTTGATTCGGAATCTAGTAGAAATAAGAATTCCTTATAACTGGATCCTGAATCAAGTTCAGGATGACAGTGGTAAAGAAATAATCTGTACTGCAAGATCAATCACCGCAGGGATTGCTCACATGCCACTAGCATGTTCCGTCTAGGAGTAGTCGTTGAAGCGGCGGACGTTCTCGCGCATCTGCTCGTAGGTTCGGTGGAAGTGATCGGCGTGTTCCGAATTCATAAAGCTGTTTGGGTTGCTGCGAGCTTCTAGCATCGAGTGCTGGATTGTTTTAATACGGTTTTCGATGTCGCGAGGGTTCTTACGTCCCTGTAAGTCATCCTCCAGATGTTTTAGTTCGTTACGCAGTGCAACGGCAGAAGGGTGATTGTGATCGTCTATAGCATCGTGTACATGGAACTGCAGTTGCTTTGCTTGGTCGTATAAGGGTTGATACTGCGCGTCTAAGCTCATTTTGTCTCCATGTCTGCTTGTATGCTAATAACTATAAATTATACTTTTCTTTCATTACTTTGGCGAATGAGTCGTAATTAGTAAACAGTTCGGCATGCAAGCCGTACTCGGTGGCGCCCTCAATATTTACGGGATCGTCGTCCCAAAAAAGTATTTCGTCTTCTACGACTTGCCCCGATTGCAGCTCTTGCAGTTCGCGGTGCACGCGGCCAAAAAAGTCCATGGCCGGCTTTTTAATGCCAAGGTGGGCAGACGAATACACTTTGTCGAATATGCCGTCAAACCCCATATTCTTTAGCATGTATTCGGTGCGGTAGCGTTCGTTGTTGGTCGCCAGTACGCACCATATGCCGTTGTTACGCAGCTTTTGCACGTAGGCAAGCAGTGATTCGTTTATACGGTGTTCGGTCGTAAACCAGTACTGCAAAAATTCGTCTACCGTGCCTTTCCAGCCAAACGCAGGAAGATAAGGTTCTATGGACTGCTTAAGATCTGCCTCGCCCACCAGGCAATCCTGAAAAGTGGTGCTAAAAAATTCTTTCTCTTTTTCTTTGTCTACTTGGTATTCGCGGGCTAGCACATCGCTAAAGCGCTCGCTGTCTATCATCATTCCGTCGGCGTCAAAAATAACAGCTCTAATCATACCGTCAGTATACCAAACTGTATTGTACCGAGCTCGCGTTAGGCTGGTGTTACATGGGCCGCATACGAAACACGCGTATCGGTGACGTATGCCCCATAGTCTACTGTTTCTGTTCGTCCTACGACTAGGCCACCCAACAGCCACGCCCCTTGGGGCCAGGACATGCGCCGACGTAGCATTTGCTCTATTGATGAACCCTCGGCACCTGCATGTACCCAGCCCGGCTCGTCATAACCTCTTACATAGACCACCGAACGCATTACCATTTTATTAAATAGTTCAGTGGCAATATTAGGGCCAGCGTAGAGAGGTTCGGTCTCTATACGGTAGGCCTGCTCTTCGAATTTCTGTGTCGGGTGCAGGTTTGCGGCCATGTAGCGGTAGGGACGAACCTTGCCCCTTATTCTGTCGTCAATAATAAGCTGCATAAGGCCCGGTTGCTCTTGGCCTAACGGAGGCACACGTTTGCCTTCGGATATATGTGACATACGTATGGAGTCGCCCGCTGTCAGCTCGGCAAATTCATGCACCAGCCTATCAAAAACCACTGAACCAACGGCCACCTTATAACGCAATTTATTGGCCCAAGTAGGGGGTGGCGAAATATGCTGGTCATCACTCCAGTAGCGGTCGTCAACCATTTCCAGATGCAGGGGTGTATCAGGTATACGTTTCATAAATATTCTGGGTGCACTATACAAATTAAGAGTACAGCCGGGCTCTAATGTCACAAATTAGAGGCCCTATACGGACCTCTAATTGTAACGGTACGCTACTGTAGTAGTCTATGATTGCATGTACTCGTCGTCTTCGCTAGTACCATTGTGGTGGGCGCTATCGGCCAACATCTGGGCAACCATACCCATGTGTTCATAGGCTTCGTGGGCAGTAGTCCATGCGGCGTCGTAGTTACCGGCCACAAAGTCATCTATGATGGTAGTTACTTGGTCGCCGTGCATGGCTAATGACTGCTGCAGAGCTGATTCGTCCAGCTCTTCGTTACCATTGTTAGCTAGCAGCTGGCTGGTCTCTTCGGTAAACGCAACCAACTTTTCTTTGGCTTGCTGCTTACCAGCTTCGTCTTTGGCGAGTGTGGCTGCCAGGTACTCTTTGTAGTACCCGATATGCGATTGCCATAGTGCCAGGAACTCGTCGTGCGTGCCAGGGTAGCCCTCCTCGACTAAGTCGGCAATTATCATAGAGTTCTGGTCTACGGTGTTATTTAATGCTGCAATATCTGGTTCTTTTAGGGCCTCAGCTTTTAGAGCTGCGACGCCTACAGCAGCGTGTTCACGCAGGGCAGCATCTAACTTCATGTGCCACTCGTGGTGCTGCTGCTCGTCCATGTTATTGTCATAGCCAGCAGTCTCGCCGTTGCCATACTCGTGATTGCCTTGCGACGTTTCATTCTGCCATCCGGCACTTTGCCCGTCATCATAGCCGTTCATGCTACAAGCACTTGCCGCAGCACCGCCGATTAGCAGGCTGATCGCTACTGCGCTAAGGCCGGTAGTGGCCGCTTTTTTAACAATTTTCATATGCATCCTCCGTTACTAACTACAGGATGTCATTTTGCCTGAGACTTGAACGAACGATCAGTGAAAAACATAACCGCCCGCAAATGCTATATTAGATTTTTGTCCACCACTTTTCGATGGGGTAATGAGGGCCGCTCACAGAAAAACGTTCGCCAATTTTCGGTGTTACAAGCTGTACATTGTGCTTTTTGCTTGCTGCCAACGCACGATTGACGGGGTCGGTCCACGCGTGCAGCGCCAGTACGAACGCACCCCAGTGCATAGGCACCATACGCTTGCCGCGCAAATCCAAGTGCGCCTGGACGGTTTGTTCCGGGGTCATATGTATGTTCGCCCACCGCCGGTCGTACTGTCCGCATTCCATGAACGTCATGGCAAATGGCCCATATTTGGCACCAATTTGGGCGTAGTGCGGCCCGTAGCCCGAATCGCCGCTAAAGAATAGCCGTTCGCTGCCGGTGTCTATGACCCACGATGCCCACAGCGTGGCAAAGCGGTCGGTAAGCGTCCGGCCCGAAAAATGCCGGGCTGGCGTACACACAAATTTTATGCCATGGTGCGACGCTTCTTGCCACCAATCTAGCTCGGTAATATGCGCAGCCGGCACGCCCCACCGGCGCAAATGGGCACCCAAGCCAATGGGCACAAAGAACATATCGGTTTTATCTTTTAGTTTAAGGACCGAGGGGTAATCCAGATGGTCGTAATGGTCGTGCGACACCACGACGGCGTCTATATGCGGCAGATCTTCTGGCAGTGCCGGTAACTGATCACTAAAGCGTTTAGAACCCAGCGCCGGAAAGGGTGACGGCGACACGCCAAACATGGGGTCGTACAAAATTGTCTTGCCCTTTGCTTGTAGTAAGAATGCCGAATGACCAAACCAGGTAACCTGCGTGTTAGCGGTATGCGCAGCAACATCCAGCCGCTCGGGCGTCAGCTGCTTGCTTGGCCGGCGGTTTGTGCCTTTGCGCATAAAGTCGCGCAGTATAGAAACCGTGTCGGCAAAACTTGTATCCATGGAAGTAGGGATTTGGTTTACAAACTTACCATCTTTAAACTGGGGCGACTTTTCTTTGACACTGCGTAAGGTTCGCCCTCCAAACGGCGGATAAAAACGAAAGAAAAGATACATTCCCCCTAGGGCGCATAGCGCAATCACTACATAAAGCATTATTGCAATCATACGTGGAAAATCTTTATACGTACATCGTACGGTTGTTGCTACGCAGCACGTCTAGAGAGTAATAGCGACGCAAGACGTTGGGGGAGCCGCGCTTCCTGTACTCTTGGCTTGCCGGGAACGTACACAATTTTTGGTGGCTTAAAGCCGTTATAGTAAGGGCTACGCAGGGTAGTATAGGCGCCGGTGGTATATAAAATTATTCTATCGCCAACTTGCAAGTCAGCAGAAAGCCGAAGCCTACCAATGATATCCTGCTCGTCATTAGTAGGGCCATGCAGTGTGTAGAGTTCCAGCGCTTCTGAATCCCGGCTGTCTACCGCTGGGTAGGTGAGTTTGCCGCCCGTTTTAAGCGATTCCATCAGCCCGTTATAGACGCCAACGTTTACAGAAAGCCGCCCTTGGCCGTTATGCTCAGACACGCCGATCACCTCTGTCATGAGCGCTCCGGCGTTGCCCGCAAGCACTTGCCCGGGTTTGATCACCAACTTTTCTGGCTGATACGGCAGTGGCTTAAGCGCCTTTTTGATCGCCGTGCCCAGCTTACCCATTGGGGGCAGGAAGCCTTTGTGGTAGGCAGGGAAACCGCTGCCAATGTCCAACATTTGCAGCTGTATATCCTTTTGGCTTAGCGTACGCATGAGTGCAGCAACATCCTGTAGCGGCCTGTCCCACGCTTCTACGTCTTCTGTTTGTGGCGCAAGACCGAGAGCCAGGCCGTACGGATCCAGGCCCAAGCTACGTGCATATTCCATAAGGTCGGCCGCATCTTGTTGTTTAGCGGGAGTTTCTATAGGCATACCAAATTTTAGTCTGTCGGCGACAGGAGGGCTGGCAGGCATGGCAAGGCGCAGGCATACCTTAGCCCCAGGAGCATACTCGGCGAGTTTGTCTAGTTCTTCCTTACTCTCGAAAGCAAACTGCCGGACGCCAGCAGCATAGGCATTGGCTATATCCATTCTGCTTTTAACAGGATTACCGAATATAACGCGCTCAGCTATATGTTTACGCTTCAGGCCGCTATGTTTTAGTTCGACTAATGCTGCATAAGAGTTGATTTCGTAATTGCCACCCAACTTTCGTATATGCTGTAGCAACTGCTTATCGTCGTTAGCCTCCACACTGTAATGAATTGCCGTATTCTCTGGGAACGTTCGCATAAACTCTACATAGTTGTCCGTTACCGCGCTTAATCCCATATATAAAACAGGTCCATCTTCGACTGTCCGGTCGTAGTCATGGCGTTGGAACAACTCCTGCGGCCCCAGCCCCACTTGGTAGACACCACTATCTACCGTCAAGTGCTCGTCCCATACACCTGTCACCTTAAAGCGACTCAGCAGCTTATCGCCAAAATACGATCCCTTCTTGTATTTTGGCAAATCCTTCTTCCAGGAGTCTATGTCACAAAATAATGGCAAGCTTCTGTTGGCACCGGGGCCTCTAGGGGCGTCGTATGTTACAGGACGGATGATGCGCTTGTCTGCATACTGTCGAAACGAAGTAACCGGATTATTCAAAGCCGCTGCCGGCCCTTCGTCCAAAATAGTCACAAAATATTTGATTCCGAGGTTATCCGCTAGTAGGCCCAAGGCGTTATACATTCCCGCGTTAGCCCAAGATTTTGCATATTTTGGCCGCACCCCGACCGTAATAATATCCATCACTCTTGGGTGGTTCAGTAGGTCTGGCAAACCACACTGCTCAAAAATGTCTGGTATAGATTGGTTCCATGTCTCGTCGATCGCTGCCAAACTTGGCAGTGTATTGTCTGGCATCTGGATTTTTAGATACATCGAACCCATTATTTCCGGCCCGTTCGGTGTGTGCGAAATCGCTACAAAATGGTAATCCTGTTCCGGGACTTCATATTCTTGCATGCTTTTCATCGTCGTGCCGTCTTTGTTCATGAATGTCGAACGATGCATGAGCCAAGCTGCTTGGCGCCGGACAGCAGCGCGCTCGCTTGTGTCGCCCGGATTAATGACAAAGATCTCCGTATCGGGGCCTTGACCTTCTCGGGCAAATGCCGCCTTAAATTCGGGGGTTTGTTCGTACAGTTCAAGGGCCTGGTCGGCCGCTTCTCCCTTATGATCAATGCGCTCATTGAGTATCTTAACGAGTAGCCGTTCATCGGCAAGTGACCGTAGTCCATTAACCGCAACATTTTCCGGCATCGGGATCGTGGGCTGGGGTGGCGCATCGCCTCCGTCCGAGCGCGCATCTAACACTTTCTCTAACAATCTGTCGAGCGGATCCCGGTCGGCGGCATACATAAGGTCCCGTGCAACAAGAGATTCGCTCGTTTCGCGCCATAGTCGCTTGTTATAGTAACGCATACGAGCTGCGGCATCGGTCAAGGTAACCTCGACAACTTCAGACTCGGTGTGTAGCAACGAGTTAGCGATGGCATACGGTGAATAACCAGCCATATAGCTGCATACAGTGGTGCGCAAACTTTCAATTTCTTGTTGCGGAGGAGGAGCGTCCATGTCCTCTTCTTTGGCATAGTGTTCGGAATATAAATCCGTTAGTTCAGAGGCTACTGCCAGGGCGTCTTGCTGGCCAAGGGTACTCAACTTATCTTCGGGGCCATACACAAGTTGTAAAAAGTGTAGGGCGTTCGGGTGCAAACCTTGCGGGGTATCCGCAGAAATCTGCTGTTCGGGTCCAACGTGTTGCTTCAGACAATACCTTCTGCAGCCTGAACTGTTATCCCCACCGATTAAGCTTTAGCTTGACTATTAATCCCTTAATGGTATTACCAGTATACTAAACACTAAAGCCACTGAAAAGCCATAAGCTTCATTACGCAAAATCGCTGAGCCTTGGCAGCTTAGGCGGATCGACTAGCAGCATACTGGCAGTGCCGTTATTATATAAGCAGTAAACAGGGGCCACCTATTGGACGACGATATGAAGCACAAACCAGACAGCTATTGGAAAGAGAAATTAACGCCCGAGCAATATCACATTACCCGCGAAAAAGGCACCGAAGCACCTTTTACGGGCGCATATGTAGACAATCACGAGGACGGTAGCTATCGCTGCGTCGCCTGCGGGCACGAGCTGTTTGCCAGCAACACCAAATTTGATTCTGGCAGTGGCTGGCCCAGCTTTACCGAACCCGCTAACTTGGCAAATGTAGAACTACACCCCGACAATACCCTGGGAATGGAACGCACCGAAGTAACCTGCGCAAACTGCGGCGCACATCTTGGGCACGTGTTTCCGGACGGTCCGGCAGATAAAGGCGGCCAACGGTACTGCATAAATTCTGCAGCCCTCGACTTTAATAAAAAATAATCAAAAGAATATGTCAGCAAAACAAACGCTTACCAGTACACTCGCTCAGTTACAACACCAAACGCCGTTTTTATATGTCGACCTTGGTCTAATAGAAAAAGCCTACAGCACGTTTACCAAGGCCTTGCCGGATGTGCGCGTGCATTACGCCGTAAAGTGCAATCCGGACCAACATATTTTAGAACGGCTGCAATCGCTGGGCGGTTCGTTTGAAATCGCGTCTTTTACCGAGCTAACTAGCCTAATGCGCCTAGGCGTACACCCCCAAGATGTCATCTTTAGCAATCCAGTTAAAGTACCTGCCGACATACGTAACGCTTACAATGCCGGCCTGCGCTGCTACAGTTTTGATAGCCAGACAGAACTAGATAAACTTGCCCAGCATGCGCCAGGGTCCCACGTGTGTGTACGCATCAAAACCGTGCCCGCCAACAGCGAAGTTCCCAGCGAAGGCAAATTTGGTATAGACATACAAAAAGCTGCCGACCTTATGCGCCAAGCCGCCAAAATGGGGTTGCAGCCATACGGCATTGCGTTCCACGTGGGCTCGCAAATGTTACAGCCCCAAGCATGGGCGCAAGCAATTACCCAAAGTGCCAGCCTCATGCGTACCCTGCAAAAGCACAATATAACTATTACAATGCTTGATATGGGTGGTGGGTTTCCGGCCGCGCACGGCACCGGCATACCGCCGTTTGCGGACTTTGCCAATGTTATTACCCAGACGATCAAAGCGCAGCTGCCATACCACGTCCAGCTGGTCATAGAACCCGGCCGCGGAATGGTCGGCAACGCCGGCATAATGGTAGCAACGGTTATAGGCCTGGCCGAACGCCCAGATGGCAATTGGGTCCATGTAGACGTTGGCGCGTTTAACGGCATGATGGAAGCGCTAGAATCGCAGAACAAATTACTCTTTCCACTTACTGATTCAAAAAACAGTCCGCAAAAACGCTTATACAACCTGACCGGCCCCAGCTGCGACAGCCAAGACACTATTATGTTTGGCGCCGAACTCTCCCAGGACATTACGGTGGGCGACCGCGTGTTTATTCATACTGCTGGCGCGTACACCACCAGCTACGCGTCGCGCTTTAATGGCTTTGATATTCCCCAGGTCTACTGCGTCAGCTAAACGGCAGCAGGCATCGTATCTGCCAAGCGCTCTGTAGACGGGCCGGTTGTTTTTTGCAGTTCGGCAATAGTGCTGCGGGCAACGTCCGGGTAGTTGGTAAAGATGCCGTCTGCACCCATGTGGTATATGCGGGTTATTTCTTCGGGGTCGTTTACGGTCCAGACGTATACCTGCAGCCCCCGGCTGTGGGCGTCGGCAATATACTCTTCGTCAACGAATTCATCGCTTGGCGACACCGCTACAGCACCTAATACATCGCCGAAGGCGGCATGATCCAGCGGCAGGGAATCTTGCAGGGCACTGATGTCTATGCCGGGCATACGCTGCTTAAATTCTTGCAGCTGCCGGTGGTTAAAACTAGACACAATAAAATCACTTGACTGCCAGCCGTTCTGTAAACGTCGGCTCAGTATTGTTGCTACCGCTTGAGCGCTGCCCGGGCCTTTAAGTTCTATGTTGGTACGGATTTTGCGGTTTATGCAGTCTAATGCTTCGTCTAGCGTTGGCACCCGTTCGTTGTCTCCGGCATTCAGCAATCGCAGGTCGTCAAACTTGTGGTGCAGTACATAGCCTAAGCCATTCGTAGTGCGGTTTACGCGGTGGTCGTGCATAAGAATCACCTCGCCAGAGGGCAGGGCGTGCACGTCAAACTCCACCATATCTGCGCCTTGTTCAACAGCTTTTTTGATTGCACGTATAGTATTTTCGGGAGCGTAACCACTCGAACCGCGATGGGCAATTATCTTCATTTTGACAGCCTATCATATGGCTGATTGGTTGTTAATGGTTATGGTAAATCTTATATTATGCTTGCCCAATCGGCAGGTTACATCGACGAATTAGCAGGGCTTTGGGCTTATAGGCTATAGCACAATAAAACCGCTTATGGCTATAAGAATTATCACGTTTTTCTAAGTGCTACGGCTGTTATTCTGTACCCTGATAAACCGCACGTGACAAATATCACATAAATCACGGCGGCTATTTATTTTTATAACGTCCTTAGGGGAGGGCTTGTTCATGCATGTCTTGGATCTGTTAGCGTGGGTTGGCGCAGCCATATCGTGGTACGGTACGGCACGGTATATTGTCAGTATTCACCGGGGCGAAACGCAGCCGCGAATTGCTTCGTGGATTGCGTGGGCGACCGCCAACGGCGTGCTTATGGTCGTGGCTATACTGCATGGCAACGTTATTGCGGCAATCTTTAACGGATTAGCTGCACTAGGCAATATTGTGGTGCTGGTACTGTGCAGTATTAAGCGAGCAGGGGAGCGCCCACAAGGCGCCACCGATTGGAGCTGCCTTGTTACATCCGGCGCCTGCCTGCTGGTTATCCTGATACTACCCCACATGATGATGGTAGACGCCGTACTAGCTATGTGCGCCAACGTCGTTGCCACCTGGCCAACTATTCAGCACGCCTGGCAGCGCCCGCGCGAAGAAGCCTGGCAATTATTTGCCGCGAACGGCGGTGCAAACCTGCTAGGGCTGGTCAGCGTATTTGCGGCCGCAGGGCCTAGCCTCAGCAACATCGCCGGGCCGCTTATAAGCATGGCCGGCAATGTCAGCTTGGTAACAATAACGGTTGGACGTAACTGGCTAACCCGAACCGTGGGCGAGGTAGAAGACGCCCTAGTACTAGCCGAGGAAGCCATAGAAGACATGCTAGAAGAAGTAGCAACACCAACACCAGCGCCAAGCAGAGCGCCGGTAACGCGCGTTATCCGTTCTTATTAATAAGTAAGGTCTGGCAGCTTATGGCTGTTCGGATTGCCGGTAATTTGCTATCATTACGGGGTAAATCATAGGGGTGTAGCTCAGTTGGTAGAGCACTGGTCTCCAAAACCAGGTGTCGCAGGTTCAAGTCCTGTCGCCCCTGCCAAACTAAAACGATCATGCCCAGCATGGTCGTTTTAGTTTGTTGGGCGCGACGGATTTGAACCGCAGGTCGAACCATGCCGGTGGCATGGTGAGTTCTCCAAGCTTGACGGAGCGGTAGGCTTTAGCCGTGAGCGACTCATCCGAATGGAATGAGGTAACAATGCTTAGTCCTGTCGCCCCTGCCAAAGATATTCATATATGTTAAAAAGATTGATTCCATTCTCTGGGTCGGGCGAAAAGAATCAAACTCTGCTGTAAAATGGGATATATGCAAGCCACGTCCAGTACTCAGATGCAAACAGCTATTGATCGGTACTTTAAAGCCTGGGAATCCCAAAATGCCGATTTACTTACAGAAGTATTCACGCACGACGCCCTATATTCAGCTCAACCTTTTGGCGCGGAAGAGTACAAAGGGCTAGAGGAAATCAAGAAATACTGGTTTGCTAAGCCGGTGAGCATTCAGATTGATCCGAAACCTATGGTCATTTCCCGGGCTTTCGGCGAGAGCTGCTGCTTCATTGAATGGGAGACTACATTCACAACGCCTACGCATATGACAAAGGTCGTCCGTGGTATGATGCGGCTTGAATTTGAAAATGGACTAGTTAAAGAACTTCGTGAGCACTACGCTTCGAAAGAAACCACTTCATGACACCCCAGGCAATTCGCGACGCTATTCAGTTGACTTACGACACAGAGGCAACGCTTTACGCTAAATTCCAAAATGACTCCTTCGCTTGGCGCTATATAGAGAAGCCTGGCCTTGATTCCCACCTTAAGGCTACCTATTCTCCCCATATACGAGTTCTCGACGTAGGTTGCGGGTCAGGCATAGTCGTAAGGCATTTGATAGACAACGGTATAACTCCCAAAAATATCGTCGGCATCGACATCAGCGAGGGTCAACTTATCGAAGCAAAACGGCTAAACCCCGGGGCGTCATTTATTAACGCCTCAGCAGATGAATTTGATTTTGTCTCTGGAAGTTTCGACCTCGTCGTTTCTAATATGGCATTCCATCATTTTGACGACCAGCAGTTATTAAGGGCTTTGCAGCGCATCCACCACTCCCTAACCGATGAAGGCTCCTTCTTCTTCGTTGACACTCATCCTGAGTACGACGAGAACCTGAAGACGCAGAACGCTCAGAACCATTGGCTAAAGATTTTAACTCCATGGGGAAGCGAGCAGTTTTTGTTTAATCGCAGTATCGAGGGCTTCATTCGCCTAGCTCAAGATGTTGGACTGGACACGATTAGCCAAATAACTCTTCCAATTATGGGTGAAGGTAAGAAGATTGACCCCGTCGGCTACCAAAAGTACAGTAGCCGACCATCACGAATCGGGGTAAAACTCCGTAAGCGAAGGGATGGTTCATGACTCAACACTTTCATCGAGCAGTTCACGATTTTCTTCAACATCAAATTCTTGTTCTTTTTCGTCATTAAAGAGCCCTTCTTACGAAGGTGATCCAAGCAATTCGATTGTTATACTAAAAATACGGAGAAAAATATGTCAGAAAAAGAAGTGATCTATACAGCGCATTTTTTAGTAGACCCTAAGGAGCTATTAGAACTATTGCCACCGCAAGTTACCGGAGACGGGTCCAAGATACACGCACATCACGTAACAAAAGAATTTAATCCGCCAAACGGTGCAGATAACGTAACACTCGGGCGCAAACGCGTGCTTCTTGTTACGGGGCATGTGGTCACGGATGACGCTCATGTAGCCCTCGTAAAATCGCCAGACGGCGATAGGTTAACGACAAATGAGCATGCTCACATAACGATTGCTACCGCCGAAGGCGTGCCGCCCGTTAGAAGCAATGATGTCATTGCGGCTGCGGTAAAGGCGGGGACTGTTATGCCCATTGTTCCTCCTATTAAGATAATAACCGTCGAGGGCTATTATGGTAACGATAATGAGGTACATACAAGCTAGCTCAGTCTTTATTGACTCCGACTACCTATCGGGGCAAATTAAATCATCACCGTTTGCTAACAGTACACGAACTTCGTCTATAGCCGCCGTGACCTAATCCAAAAATGACAGCTCTCCCTCCAGTTCTTCTCCCTTTTTTCTCATCTGTTTGGGATTTAACCTCGGGAAAAAACGTCGCCCAGTGGGCACTTTAAGTTCGATCCCTGTATCACTACCTTGATAGCTTAAGGTTTGAACTTTTCTATAAACTCAGGGGTTGGGAGATATACGACTCCGATACTAAAGGGGTCGTCCCGGCCATTAATGGCATTAAAAACTCGATGCCAGCGCTGTGTGCTCTCTATAAAACCGTTTCCCCCACCCCAATATTGCATTTCCCGCATACCCGCACGCCGAGCGAACGTGATTAGCCTTTTGTAGGTAGCGCCCACGACCAACGGTGCGCTACGCAATACCCCGTGCATGCTGATAAATTCCGCAGCGCGGCCTATGTCCTGGCGCAGTTCGCCCGCCCCGGCAAAAGTGCCTATGTGTAAATTAATTAGGCCTTCTTGCCGGGGTGCGACCATATAAGTGGTATCGTTCATATCTATTGCTGCAAAACGCGAGGAGCCGCCACTTTCTACGGCCAGGCATCCAATTTGCTTATAGTTGCTGTATTCCGCAAGTGGCGGTTCAGACGCTATTTCCCACTGTTTGGGGTCTGCCAGAACTTTCTGTCTGCCATCTAGTTCTGAATGGTCTGCGCAGAGGTATTGTGTATGGAGTGCCTCAACATCGCGCGAAACAACAAGCTCCGCTGCTGGAGCGAACGACCGCAAGACTATCTCCGCATTACTACGCACTGCCATAATCTCATATCATACAATAATATTTTAGATTATCTATAGAATGGCGTGATCCTGGGCGCCCGAGGTTAAATCCCGAACGAGGAGTGTCCCTGTGAATCCGTAAAATTCCTTTTTTCATCTGTTCGGGGTTTAACCTCCGAAGACAAGAAGCCCATTCTAGGCTTCTTTTTGTTACTATAAAGTCATGAAATTTTTTATATCTGGCCAAATCGATGATGTCGCTACTATTAAAGAAATTATAAATAAAGTTGTTGATGCTGGCCACAACATAACCCATGACTGGACCGCTACGGATACTTTTTTAGGCGGGGCGCAGGACAAGCTTAATAACCCTGTAGAGTCAGGAAGGCGTGCACAGGCTGACATTCAAGGCGTAATAGACTGCGATGTCTACGTGCTGTCAAGCGATAATAAAAAGGTTGGAAAAGGTATGTACGTCGAGCTAGGCGCTGCACTGGCTTTATGCGAAGCCACCGGAAAGCCAGACGTTTTTATAACCGGAGCGATGCATCATCTTTCTGTTTTTTACTTACATCCAAAAGTCGTGCAAGCCGCTACGATTGACGATGTCCTGAACAAATATAAAGTTAATTGACGAGCTTCCTCGTCTAAAAGTTTGCAAATCCTCTGAAGGTCTAACGCACTTTACGGAATATGCCTCACCACCTCTGTAATAGGAAGTACTACACCTATAGTGGCAGCCCCAAGGACTAGTTTTTCTACAAGCTGGCTGCCTTTAGATGCTGGCGTAGAAAAATTGGGGTACGGTTGTGCTGGCGATATGTCCGTTGGCCGTGCTGTCGCCGCAATGCGATCCAGCGTATGGCCAATAGTGTGTTGCGCATAGGCGCTCATGGCGTGCCCAGCCAGCATTAATCCGCCTGAAACTGCTTCTGTCGTGTGGGCTGCGCTGGCTACGCTAAAAGGCATGCGGGATGCCAACGAGACAATCTTATTCGGGTTCATAAGCGAGTTCGGTTTCGCCTTTCCAGTACCTCTGGTGTAGCTCTAACGTCACTTCGTATGCTTTACGTAGGAAGTTATTCGTCATAGGTAGTATGCCTGTATTCGCAACGGGGCAGCCTCGGCTGAAAGGCGTGGCTGGCTCAAGCTGAGGTAGATTGCCGGCTGTTCCATATGATTTATCCGGCAATCCGTGGCGATTCTGTTGTCGCAACGAATCACGTAAATAGATAGCTACCTCAGGTCTGCATTTGAAGGTGTCGCTCGGCCTATTATATTCGAGTAGGGCAAAGGGGCCCTTTACTCCTTCCGGACGCTTAAGTTTAAAACGCCGTGTACGGTTTATCCAACCTTCTTCTGGTGGCGACCCAACGTCAGAAAGCATACGCTCTACGGGAAAAGATGCGCGGTCGCCAATTGCATCAAAACCACCGGCGGTCATTGCCTCCAGCTGGTCAACAAGCGTGACGTTACCTAATGAGCGCGCGGTAAACGCCAATTTTTGTAAGCCAAAGAGGCCGTCAACCTGCAGCCAGTCAATCTTGAAAGATGGCGATTCCAATGAGGCGTCCCACCAATCGCCAGCACACTGAATGACTTTTTCATACGCGTTCCGTTTCTCGGTACTGTTTCCGTCATCCAATAGGGAGGCTTGGCGGCGAATACTCCTGTCTGCCATAAAAGTATTTTGCAAAAAAACATCATTGATGACGCCAGCGCTAAACCCTACCGCGAACCTTAGGCTATCTCGGGCATGCATAAGTACGGCATCTTCCGGCGTACAGTTGTTGCGCGTAATACGGTCTGCTGCGCCAGTATAATGCAGTATCTCATCTTTGAATGGTAGCAATATAGCGCGGCCGATGCCTTGCTGCCTATCCACATCACTTAGCGCACCCCGAAATTCAGAGGTCAGGCAAGGCACAACTTGGTCGGGCCCAAGTACTACACCAGGAGTTGTAATGCCTGGTGAATCTTTAAGCAGTCCAGCTTGGTATACGCGCCAGAAATCAGGCGTATCCGCTGTCTGTAAGAGCTCGGCAGTCCACTGGCTAAAGAGCTTTTTTCCTTGGTTCTCCATCCATGCTACACGGTTCAATAGGTGCTCCTAGAATATGTACACAATAATACAGTGTATGTAATAAACTGCCGGTGTAGCAAATGAGATCTACAGTTTGTGGAGTACATAATCTTAATAAAACAATCCGCACTCTTGCCAGGAGGTGCGGATTGTTGCCCTAGGGCAGAGTGGCGCTACAAGTCGCCACTAAAGATATATGGCGTATGGTCCCCGAGGTTAACTCCCGAACAGAGAGCGTTTTTGTGACTCCATAAACCCTGTTTTTATCATCTGTACGGGATTTAACCTCCGAAGACAAACCAATTGCGGACTAAACGGTTAGCAATACGCCCGTGAAGCTTCTATCGGGCGCGACGGTTATAATGAACGTGTAATGGCGGAAACCACGGATGAATGGTGCAATTGCCAAACAAGCGGGGCAAGTGCCCCGTACCCAACTAAGCATACAACTTATCAAGCACACGTTCGCCCACCACGCGTACCACTTCCGTGCGGTCGACCTTTAGGTCTCGGGTGAGTATGTCGGCGACTTGCTTAAAGACGGGGATGGCCTTCCCGTAACGCGCCAGATGCCGGCCGCGCGGGCCATAGTTTTTCATTAGGTTGATGTGCTTGACGCCAATAATACCCGGCCATGCTTTAACTTGTTCGATGGAGCGGCCTCGCTGCGTACGCACTACTTTAACGTTGCCGAGGTCTGTGTCGCCGTCAAGAAACACGACTCGGTCTGGGTCGGCTATCTGTACATCGTCGGTGCGTAACCGAGATTTCACTTGCACCCCCACTGCGCGTTGGTCTATGCAGTCCATGACAATAAAATCCACGTTAGTACGCTTACGTGTGCGCTCAAATTGCATAGGCGCGGGTACCACCGATAGCCGCTTATTTTTTCGTACTAAGTCCAGCAAGATAATGGCCGCATCGTATTCCTGCACGATACCGGTAATAGTGGCATGCTCGGCTACTAAGTCAGGATGCTGTGATTTATCGAAGAGTAGTTCAGTACCGTTGGCTAAGGATATAATATCCTCACGCTCCATATAGTGATCCATGACGGTGAGCGCCGTAAAATCTTGCGCTCGATTTACAATATCATAGCGTTCCGAATCAGACTTCCATCCGCCGGCAGCCATAGGTATAACCATGTCAGACATCTTTAAGTTCAGGACATGAAAATTTAATTCATTCTGGCCGTGGTTGCGCGCCGCTACCGGAGCTTCGTGGAGCTTGGCGACCGTACGGTCAATGCCTCCTTGCCGCATCCAATTTAAATATTCAATCAGTCCATCCTGTTGTCCTTGTTTGTCGAAAGACGTAATACTGATATCCTGGCGCAAGATTGCATGCATCATGCGCCCCCACTGGTACGAATAATCTTGTGCTTCGGTCATGTACTGGGAATGCGCTCCTCGGTGAATCTCGGCTGGAGTCATGTCGACAGGGTAGGCTTGGGCAAATTCTGAACTGAGCATGAAGGATATAATAACAGATGGCCACAAAAAGCGAACCATCTTAAGGACTCATTCTGCAATATGGTAAATGTGGTATAGTACCCTCTTATGAATAATCCCAATACCCTGACGCAAAAATTGCCTGCCGCTGCAGTGGCATTAGCACTCGGCGCAACACTGGCGGGGTGCACAAGCGAAAAGGCTCCTGACGTAAGCCCGACCGCCGCGCCTTCTACGGCAGTTGAAGAGCCCGACACCCATACACCCATTAACCCAAAACTTACTAAGGCTAGCGGCACAATTTTATTTGCTGCAGGTTTAAAAGAAGACCACGATATTTACCTACAAGACCTAAAAACCGGTAAGACGACCAACCTCACCAGCACTCCTGGCGTTGACGAGCTAAACCCGCAACCTTCCCCAGATCACAAGACAGTACTTTTTGCGGGCAACAAAACCGGCAACTACGAGATTTATAGTTTTCCATTGTCTAAGCCAACCGAAATAAAGCGTCTCACCAACGATGAAGGGCGCGACGACGACCCAGTATGGAGCCCGAGCGGTAAGCAGATTTTCTTTAAGACAACCCGCTATGACAAATTCGGCGACATCGCCGTTGTCGACAAAAACGGCGGCAAGGTAGGTAACTTAACGCCCGACCGGGACAACAAAGAAGATTGGAATCCGAAGGCAATTACGGACACTCAGATTGTGTTTACAACCCGCCACCCAGACGACGGCCCAAGCCGCGAAGAACTTGACAAGACCGACGAGCTGGTACTGCTAGATACTACAACGGGCGAAATAAAACACCTGACAGACAACGACTACCCTGACCGTTTTGCCGCCCCAAAGGACAATAAACCCGGCATTATTGCTTACAGCTCCAAAGACCCCAGCGACCCAAAAGGCTCAGACATAATTTACCAAATGAATGTAAACGCCCCCAAGCCAGAAACCACTAAAAAGGAACTGACTGCCTTGCCCGGCGACAATGACGACCCAGCATGGGTAGGCGATAAACTCCTATTTGTAAACAAGGGACAGTCAGGCAAATTCCAAGCGCACGTCCTCACTAAAAACGGCGACACACCGATGGTGGCCGGGTACGAAGATCAGGACGTGCTGTCGCCAGTTGGCATTAACACGCTTTCGATTGAATAGCCACTGCAACGCCAAAACGTAGCCCTATTAGACACAGACGCTACGAGGTAGCTAAACATATCATTGGACGTTCGCTGCCGTTGCCGCAGCATCCCACTGCTGCCGCATACGATAATGGTCAGGATCGAGAATCCAGTTTACAGCTAGTCCTTTCGCAATTTCTTCTTCGGTGAGGGGTTCGCGCATATCAGAGAACGCCGTCACCACACCCCCTTCCTCTACAGCGAGCCTGCCGGCATGAATATGTACAGCGGCGCTTATAAGCTCCGGATGTCCAAAAATTCTGAGGGCCTCCTCTGGCGAGTCTAATAGCGCGAGGGGAGATTTCAGGCGTAGCACATCCTCATAACGTTGTTTAAGTTCTACTTCGCCAAGTGTGGCGATTGTGCCGGGGGTACCGAGCGGGCCGAAGAGTGGGTCATCGACTTTGGCGTCTTCAAAAAGATATAGACCGCCCTCATTTCTAACTCTCAAACAGCCGGATGACGTTGCCATAACAATACTCCTAGTTATTATGCGTTAGTATAAGTTCTTGTTGAAAGGATCGCAACATCGACCTTGTTGATCGTTACCCCCTTCAGCTGATTGGCTTGCATTCCGCAGTGCCACCCCGGCTAACCTTTGCACGCATTGTGTGCAGGGACAGGCCCTTGTAATTTCGTGATAGCCAAAATGCAACCGGCGGTACTCGCCGGAAACGGAGTATACGCTTGGCCGAGAATAGTTGACTCGGGTAACATCGCTCCAAGCAGTAACCTTTGGTTTGCTTTGTGTCCTTCGCCACAATAGATGAGTCCCTTCTATGTCTTGTTGTGTTTCTAATTGTATAAGGCTCCCGGCCGGATAGACATAATCCAGCTGCCCTAGCCGCCCTGGCCGGAGCAAATAGCCGCTAGGGTTGTGCATGGCCTTGCGGAGGGCAACGATGGTATCGTCTGCCGTAAACAGCTCAAGGCGGGGACGGACGGCGGGAGTTGTAATTCTATTGAAGACTTCATTCCAGTACTTCTCGGCGTCCCGGCAAGTCGCCCAAGCGTAGACCGGGTTTAGATGCTCGAATACCGGCAAAGCTATGCGTGGGCGGAGTGCAGCGTTAGCAATGCCCGCTACGGTATGCATGATAGGGTCGAGCGGCAGTTGGCTTATTTGGATTGGTTTGTCGACAATCTGATGATCGGTGTTGGTAGGGTCTTTCGTTTCTGCAATCCAAGCCCACTTTTCGATAGCACGCACCATTGGCGAGGCGTAGACACTACTTCGTCGATCTCGGATGACGCCTGGATGGAAAGCTAGATCCTCAATGAACGCTTCGTTAAGCTGCACCCCCTGCTGAGTACAGGCTTTTATAAATTGCCGGCTTGCCGTGTGCATACCCAACTACTGTATCTAATTCTAAACAAATAGGCAGTAGTTTGTTACCGGCGCATACATACTAATCGGCTTGCCGCTGACGATTGAATAACAGGCCTAAACATTGTATAATACTATACTATGAGCAGGCCAGAAGACTATCCTCGCAAAATGGTAGACACTACACTTGGAATAGCAGAGTCGTTATATGCTGCAAGCGACGAACTTTATTTAACATACGCGGATGGGTCTTTCTCGTCAGATGCGGTCGCCGACACAACCTGGGAAGCCGGCAATGCAGATCGCGCAATAAAAGTAGTTACCGCCGGCATAGACGCCATTCCAGGCAATATTACAGAGTTTAGCATCGATAATTCATCTCATTTTGCGCGCCGTCAAGACATGCCGGATACGATCCCCGTTTTTTATGCACCCGACGACACCAAATTAGATATAGAAACGTTAGGTCTGCCTCTTGACCCGTCCGTGCCAGCCGGTACTGGCCTAGATGTTTTTCTGCAGCAGCGACAGCGCGAAGCAAGCCGTTTTACCCGCCATAAGGCAGTTGCATTGCGAATGGCAGAATGGGGTGCAGCCAAGGTAAGGGCCGATACTATCCAGACCTACGCCCAAGGTGCCGAGAACCCTATGCGGCATGTGCAAAAGGTAAGCGTAGAGTCGTATGGCCATGCCGGCAATGCGTTTACATTTTATACCGCTTTGGACATGGTTACTCGCAAACCTACCGAAGTTAACTTCCAAACAGGTGGCAGAAGCTTTTTAGAAATAATGTCCGCTCCGCTTACCGATGAAGCATTAAGGGATGTGCGCACAATTGCGCACGCTGTGATCGACCTTGCAAAAGGCAATGGACTGCAAAGATATCTGGATACCCGCAGTCCAGCGCGTAATAACATGGAACCATCTCCTCGCAGCCCTAGATCTATGCGCAATTAGCTGTAGTTGTGGTTTAATGCTCTCATGCAGACAACCCGCACCTCACCCGCTTTCGAAATCGGCCCAGCGACTTATGCAGAGGTCCCTAGCGTCGTAGCCATACACAAGCAGACATTTGTAGAGACGTATACCGGTGTCACCCCCGAGCTTACTAACGAAGCTGTGCAGTACCACGTAGGTGGCGATTGGGCTACCAATAAAGAAATCCAATTTTACGAAAAAATGGATACAGCAGAGTCGGAGCTCTACGTAGCCAGGACGGGCGGGGCAGTTGTTGGTTTTTGTTCCGTAAGGCCAGGGTGGTGCGACGGGCTGTATGTGAACGCCGACTATCAACGCAAGGGTATTGGGAGGTCTCTTCTTGCAAACACGCTTGCCCACACTCAAGATGTAGATAAACCCGTAGGCCTTTGGGTAGTTCCCGGTATTGCTGCCGTAGACTTTTACCGCCACCTAGGATTTGTTCCAAACGGACGCGATCTGTCGGCTATGTATCCACGACTCCGCGGAGGCGAAATTTTACCCCAACTTGAGCTGAGCCTTAGCGGGGATGCTTACCGTACGCTTCTGCAGACATCGTAGGCTATATAAACCTGTAACTTTGATATCGCCAGGGCTTGCGGCGAAGGCTCGATACACTGATAATCATTTCGCTGTGACCGCGGGGCAGGGCGGCAGCGTTAATTGTTTCCATACCAATGACCTCGAGGCCGGCGTCAAGGCGCGCCTGGTAAAGCATGTTTTCGTCAATGGGTATGGCCGGAAAACCAAACCATCCAGTTGAGCCCTTCATGTTATAACTAACAATCCTACTGCGCCTACTGCGCCTGAGCGCACGCTCTAGGCGGCGGTTGTCTTCCCAGTACGTACGACGATCTCGGGCGCGTGAGCAAGTAACAAACCCCTCGAATATCAGATCGCTTTCGCTTGTAGCAAGATCTTCAATACCGCCTGGGATGATGAGCGCTTTTTTTCTGGCTTCTTGCTCGCTACCCGCAAACATCGGATTACGCCGTGCAAGGGCAGCTTCGAACTTTGGCCCTACATCGTAACGCTTCCGTAGCATGCCGTCCTTCCAGTCTTTCATGACTGCAAGATTTGGCTCGGCTGGCTCTATTAAACGTATCTCACTTGCAAATTTTGCTGCAATAACATCAAACAACGAAAAAGGGCCACGGCCAACGTCGGTATATACCAATCCTTCCTCGTAGTCTTCCGGAATAATATCGCCAAGATGCTCAAGCAGCCATTCCATGGCAAGCAAGTCATTAGGAAAAATTCCTTCAGGATAATGTTTTACCTCTTTGCCGTAATTTTGATCGATATACACATACGGATGTGCGGTGGGCATCTTTCTAAAATCAAGGTCTTTTTGTAAAACACTGGCATATTTTTTGATGTCGTACTGGAGCATTTTTAATACGGTTAGCATAACCACATCCTCGGGCATGCGGCTTGGGTACGTAAACTGCTGCCTGCGGTCACGTTGAATAATCTGGCTAAGCATGATGTCCGTAGCAAGATTTTCGTCGTTTTGTTCTTCGTCTCCGATGCTAATCCATAGTGCGTCGTCGACGTTACGCATAAAGTTCGCGGTTCTATATGCAGCTCCAGTTATTGCGCCGCCAGGCATTTTGAGCTGTATTCCATTTTTGAGGATATCATCAATCTTGTGTGGATCGCTGCGTCCAAAATGCCTGGCGGGGGATTCAGCTGGATAAAACGTAATACCCCCCTCGGCATCCTCTTTCATGTGCCCGACACCGCTTTGGCGAGCAACTGAAATAAGCGTGTCAACAATCACGCGAGGATTGGAATTTTGCTCTGTCCGCTTAGTAGAAGAGTTATTAAAATCAGAAGTATCAATTGGCCTATCTGCAGCTAGCGGGTGTGTATACCCTATGTTGTCCATATCATAAACAAAGAGAGCGTTATTTCTAGTAAGCAGTTGACGATTAGTGTAGCCCATACTATTTGCGAAGATATTTACTCCAGGGCTCATTTGTCGCAGCAGGGTAGCAATAGAAAGATCGGTAGCGGCATAGTGAGGCCCTAATGTGTTTGGGTCGGGCGACTGTACGGGATAGAGTTCTAGGTTAATGGGCCTCTCATGTACAAGATTTTCTATAATTGTTTCCCGCCAGAAATATTCGGATACTAAGTCATTAGGGTCTACATCTACATCTTCACCTTGATTAAGTGCAACAAAAAGTTGCGCATATTCACCAAGTGTTGCAGGAGATACTGTCGAGTAAAGCATATTGGCTGCGTGCTGCAACTCACTAAGCATAGCACTGCATCTTTCGAGTCCAACTTCACGATTAGGCGGCCGCGGAGTCTCTGTCCGGCTTTCAGCAGCAGCACTTAGCATAGCCGCCGCCTTGTCGTCTATGTACTCCTGGTACGTTAGCAGCTCGTGGGACGCTAACTCTGGGGCGCCACCGTTTGCTTCGCTGGCAGCATGATTCATATAACTATATTATACAATAAATACACGTAATACTTGTTTGTTGGTTTTTCGCTTGTGCTTGTTAGGGCAGTTTGGTAAATTATAACTTTGACTAACTAGGTGGGAGGTTAGAAGCTAGCCAAGATTTTGTACTACTGTTGGCAACGGACAATTTACTATTTTAAGGAGATGATTTATATGGCAGAAGCAGTAAGCGAAGTATTTAATCCAATTACCGAAACCATCGGTGGCATTATCGATGCCTCTCTAGGCTATTCTGGAAATGGGATAGACCACGAGAGATACCAAATTAGCAGAAATGCCCCTGGCAGTACAGAATTCGACTCGCTACCCCAACACAGCGCTTTGAGTACGATTAAGTTCGGGGCAGCTACGTGTGCGCTGATAAATAGACACAAGTAGCACTACATAACTCATGAGACACCCATGAGCGAGGGTCATTCTGAGATAGGCTGGGTGTCGGGCTCACTGCAACCACCAACAGAGGCGGCACATCCCGCCTCTGTTTTAGGTGAACCACTGTGGCCAGATACACCCCACATTAGAAAAGGCGGCGATTGGAGGCGAGAGGAACTACGGAAGGTAGAGCACACGCTGGGTAGGGCAGTGGTTATAGGTGAATGCTTAGCCCCCGACTACGAGCTTCGCGCTAATGTCGAGCGCGTTCTCGAAACGGGCCAAGCAGCATCTATGACCACTATGCCCGGCAGCTACAGTAGTGTAGTTATAGGTAAAAATGGGACGCATTTTATAGGCGACGCGGCATCGCAGCATCCACTGTATATGCGCCCGATGAATAATGAAGGCGTATTATTTGCAACCCACACCAAACCTTTTCGCAGCGGCCCGAATGCTGCACCGCCAGACAGGCTGTCGCTAGCACTTGGCGTGGGCATGCCGTGGGTGCATGAACTAACTGCCGGCCGTACTGCTGTAACTGGCGTCTCGGCAACTCTCCCTCAAGAAAGTATCTACATAGACCACCGAGGTCGAATGACTACCGCAGCACATAACTCAATTGTGCCATCGCAACCTTTAACATTCGAGGAAGCAGCCGAGCGCTTGCGTGCAGCACTGCAAATAGGCGCAAAACGCCGGCTGGAAAACGGGCGCGCGGTATCGGCAGATTTTAGTGGCGGCTACGATTCTACATCGGTTGCATATATTACGGCTTCTGCTATGGAAAGCCCTCTGACCATTGTGACGCAGCACTCCCCAGATATACCCCTTGACGATATTGAGTACGTAAAAACATACCTGGCTTCGCCTATCAGCCAAGGAAAGTTCAATGCCCACATATATAAAGTGTTGGCAGCGGATAGCATGTACAAAGACATAAGCACAGTTCCACCCGGCGACCTGCCGGACATAAGCATACGCGACAGGGCTAATAATCTACGCTACTACCATTTTTTGCGCTCCCTTAAGAGCGAGCTACACTTAACGGGTGTTGTAGCAGACGCCCTGGTAGATATGGCTCCCCAGGAATATTTAGGGCATTTCGCACGCCCCGCAACCTTCCCGCGTTTTTTGTACACGGCGCTCAGAGTGGCGCGCGCCGAAAAAGATTCGTTACGGAACGTTTTGTCCGACAGTCGGCTGTTGCACGCTCTGGACCCCAAGAGCAAACTGATGGCGTTAGCCTACATGCTGACCATGCCTGGAAAGTATAATACCAATCTTGTTAATGCTATTTGCGGGATAGGCACAGCGCCTAACTGGCTGGCACCTGCCATGCGCAAAGAAGTGGCCGAATACGCAGCAGACCGGGCAGACACAGCCCGGGTGCCTGACGGCATGGGGTTGGCCGACTACCGGGCGTACAGCGGTTTGCTTGCAATGGGGCTAGCCCAACATGGCAGTAGTCAAACTGCTGCTAGTGTAGGCATGCGCAGCAGTACCATGTACCTTGATAACGACGTACTGAAAGCCTGCTTTGGAGTACCTGCCCACAAGCGCATGGACCCATGGACATTTAAAAAGCTTATGCGCCATGCCATAGGCGATATAGTGCCCCCAGAATTAACCAGCCGCACAACCAAGGGCAACTATACAAGACATGGTTACCAAGGTTTACGCGGATCCCGCGAGCAGCTACAGGCACTCATGAAAAATTCGCGACTCGCCGACCTAGGCATTATTGACCCTAAAAAAGTATGGAGCGCCCTAGAAAGCGGCTTTATGGGTGCTCCTATGCCATGGGCATCGCTTGATATGCTTTTAGCCAGCGAGAAATGGCTGCGTGCACTTACGAACGAATCTTGGGACAAATCTTGCTATAGTGCACCGCCGCCCCCAGTTACCGATAAAAAGGTTGAAGTACCAACCACACCCCTTGATGACCAGGCTACGTATGGCATGCCACCAGGAGTTATTATTGCTTGCCGCAATACCGGTGGATCAGTGCTTAATATACCGACGGGCAAAAATCTACGAGTTAATACGCATTCACTCAGTATGCTGCGTGCGCTAGAGGCAGGTGGCACGCTCGCAGATGCATATAGCCAACTGGCGGAGATGTATCCCCACATGGATCCAGACGTGCTGCGTCAAACAGCCGATTGGTATGTACGAGACTTGGTAGCGAAGGGAATAGTGGTACCCGGCGGTAATGAATTCGCGCTACTGGAAAGTAATCTAGATAAAGGCGCACCTCTGCCTGCGCAAATGGTGTACGAAACCGACACAACACCGAATGTACGAGCACTGGACTATGCAGCCGCACTGGGCGGATTTGCATTAGGGCGCTTCATAGAACGCGAAAAGAATTTCAGTACACAGATTCAGCTCATGAGCACCATACGCTCCAGACTTGCACGCAGGCCAGCTACCACAGCAGAAGCAACCCGAATGCTGGCCGCTTGCCGTCGTGTTACGAGTTTTTCATTAGGGCGAGCAGCGTGTTTGGAACTGTCGAGGGCCGCTGTCCTTGGGTCAGCATTACGGGGCCGTTACGTACATCTAACACTTGGCGTTCTTACCGACCCGGAAGGTGCTCACGTTTGGCCGGAAACCAGCGATGGCACGCCCATCCGTACCGATGCTGATGAATATATTAAAGGGGTATACCAGCCATTAGTACGGCTATAGTTAGCTACTCCCAAAGACTAACAACATTGGTATACTGTTGCTATGAGCCCTAAAGAAAAAAGTGCAAAGACCTACCGGCTTTGGTGGCTTCTGATCCCGGCCATATTTGGCCTCCTGGATTACTATTACCAAATCCTGGTTATTCATACGGATAACCTGTTTCTAATACTTTTACCATGGTACCTTTTGTCGGTGGTTAGCTTCTTTGCAGCCCAAAAGGTGGGCCCATCGCTAAAACGAACTATACGCTTTACCATTGTCGCCTTTATAATTGCTGTTTTCGTGTACTACATATATCATGTGTTACTCGTGGCTCTATTTAAGAATACCGACGTACTGGGCATCACGCGCGATACTAGCTGGATCTACGATGTTAAAGTACTCGTATCGCTGTTTTTTGACGGCTTTAAACACTGGGGTATATTCTCGTTATTTTCCGGTGTGTTCATGGCTGTTTTTAACTGGTTTACGCTTGGCTGGCTCCAAAGGTTTGTAGCTCACCGCATCGCCTGATTACTCCCTACTTAAACGACTAGCCTTCCATAGGCTGTCTACCCGATTGCATATATTAGCTCTGAGCGTATTTAGGTAAGCGGCATCTTGCTCGGGCAGCGTTTCTTGTTTGGCCTCGGCAACCATAAGTTCACCGGTAAGCCTAAAAAGTTGTAGTTTACTGGGGAGCGGCATCCTGATCGACGCGTGCTCCGAAGGCCTTACATGCCGGGTTGATTGCCATCTTTCTGCACCGTACGCGGCTACTGCGCTTTTAAATAAAAGGTCGCGTATTCTAACCATGCATATTTCAGGTTCATATTTTCTAAGTTCTTTAGAGCCACCTCTCATGGTGCTTTTTATCTGTTGTGGAAGTTTTGTGGCCCGTATGCCGTAGGTATCGTGATTATAGTTTGCGCTTTTGGGCGACGACGCCTCTTCGCGGACGGAGGAAGGAAAGGCTATGTAATCGGGGTCACCTGTGCTTGCGCACGTACCTAGATATGTAGCTTCATAAAAATTGCCTAGTGCATTGCTTGAACCATCAAACGGTAATTGTAGAATTCTTTGACCCAGCCGTCTGTAAAGACGCCTATATAGTTCTGGCGCGCAAGAGTTTTTTTGTGCACGCCGAGAGTAAGCCGGCATAAAGTCCAAAAAGACACCGGCCCTATGTTTGTATGTATTATTTTGTGCATGAATCTCGGTAAAAATTGACTTGGCATCGTGCAGTGCTGCCTGCCGGCTCGCCAATTCCGGCGAACAAAGACCGAGCTCGAGTGTAGCGGACGCCTGTTGAAAGTACAGATCTAAAGCATCTGTATGCATGGGATCACGGTTCAAAAGCCAGACTTGGTCATGCGGTAATTGCTCGGCAAGGACAAGGGGAGCTGGCGTCAGTACGCCTTCGCCTGTCTCGATCAGACACTGATTGTACTTTGGAGCATTCATGTAACACTCGATTCTATAGTGCTATAGATAATCCCGCAATAGGCACTCTCTAGACGGCCATTCTTTACCCATGTCACACCTGCCTCACTAGTGCATAGATCGCAAATTCTGGGTTTGCCCCTACTTTTTGGGAGCTGACTTCATTTGAGAAGCGGTAGCTAGAGGCATCGTGACGGCAAAGCTGGAACCCTGATCGAGTTCAGAATGAAGCAGCTCGACGTCTCCACCCATTTGTTTTGCCAGCAAACGAGAAATGTAGAGTCCCAGTCCCGTACCTTGGGTGTTCGCTCTGGTAAGGATGCTGTCCGTGGCCTGCTGAAACTTATGGAAGAGTAAGTTTTGGTTTTCCGGAGAAATGCCCTTACCGGTATCGGTAACAACGATCTGAACGCTCCGAGCTTTTACTTGAGCAGCCACGGTAATATGAGCACCAGTGTTGTATTTAACTGCGTTGCCAATAATATTAAGCAAAATTTGTTGCAGCCGGGCATTGTCGGCATAGATTGGAGGTATATCGTCTAGCTTCTCTACGGTTAGGGTGTTCTTGGTTTCCTGGAGTAATGGGGCAAGGCTGCGTTGAATGGTTGCCATCAGTGGCACGATAGCCACGGAGGTCAGGTTGTATGTCAATTTGCCCTGTTCAAGACGCGACGAATCCAAGAAGTCATTAACGATACCTATAAGCCGCACACTGGCTTCATGCGTATCGGTGATCGATTCGGCTACGGCTTTGTCCTTCATAAGTTCTGGATAATACTGCCTAAGAATTTCCATGTTGCCGCGAATAGCAGTAAGCGGGGTGCGCAGTTCGTGCGACGCAATCGAAAAGAATTCATCTCTGGAGCGATCCAAAATTTTGCGCTCAGTAGTGTCTTCTAGCACGATGGCAGCACCAATGACGGCCTGGTCGGCCATGACCGGCGTAATGAAGATGTCGTAGAACATGCCATCCTCAACAGCGGCGTGGAGTACGCGAACACCATGGCCGGCAAGCACAGCTTCGACGGCTTGGCCAAGATTAACATCCCATTTCATGTGGCTAGTGGCAGCCATAATTGTTGTCGTGCCGTCAAGATTGACATCGTTGTGGCTAAGCGCCCTGGCGGCCGCCATGTTGTTGTGAACGATGCTGCCCACACGGTCAACCAACACAAAGCCTTGCCCAAGCGAGTTAATAGACGAGAGCAAGTAAGCGCGGGCTTCGTGCAGTTCCCGGGTACGGGTACGCACCGTGCGTTCAATGATAGCCTTTGAATCAAGCTCGGCCTTGATGTCGGTAAGCACTAGCACATAGGCCGCACTGGCTTCGCCATGAAGGCGCGACAACGTAACGCGGACTGGTATTTTGTGTCCAAGATGGTTCACGATATCTATATGCGGCACTGTTACCGCACTATCATGGGCGGTTTTTTCGATAGCTTCCATCAGAAGGCTATTGTCGGTTTTAACATGCAAGAATTCCTTAAAGTGCCGCTTGGCACCTTCGCCGTCAATACTCAGAATGCTATTGGCCTCTGTGTTGGTGTAAATAATTGTAAAATCGCTATCGACGACAATCACCGATTCGTGCATAAGCGACAATATAGATTCAGAGAATAGGGCCGGACTAATGGTGAGGATTTGATACCGCAGCACTCCATACACAATAAGCACCCCAGTAAGAGTGGCGGCAGTAAGTGCAATAGGGAGAGTGGTAATACCAAAGGCCGGCAAGACACCGTCGTTGACTACGCCAATAATCCCAGGTACGGCAATGGCATACACAAACAGTAGGGCCTGCTTGCGCAGAATAGAATTAGTAGTGTGCCTGCGGAAGCGAATAAGTAAACCGGCAGAAATGCCATACAACACATTGAGCCATAGGGCTACCGGCAGAAGCCCAGCGCCTGAGTCGTTGTAATATCCCCACGGATAAAGATGTAAATGATCAACATGAAGATCCCAAATAACATTTGTAAAGCTATAAAAATACAGAATGACCATACTCAGGCTTAAAAGACTGGTAATCGTACCGACATACCGACCGCCATTAGGATTGGTATAGGCGAACGTAAATAACAGCATAAACGATACTATGAAGGCGCTGCCCAATCCGCTCAGCATGGTCCAAAATAAAGCAGCATCAGGATATATACACAGCCGGCTGACCATTTCGCCAACGCCAAACAGCAAGGCCGACCCCATATAGAGCCCTAGCCATACGCGCTCGTCGGTGCGGGCCTGACGGCGCGAGAGCATAACAAGTCCGCATATAATAGCTGCAACCGCAACCGCCGAGAATATAGCATAGGGATTAAACTGGAACTTAAATAAGTGGCCATTAATTTCGTCGTTATATAGAACACTCAAGTATGCGACGCAGCCAACGCTCATAATAAGAGCCAGCGTGCGGCTGAATTTAGCGTTAGAAGCGGTTGCTGGTGCCATACTGGAATTGCCTTTTACAGATTGTACTTATGTTTGACCGTAGTATAGCAAGTTTAGCCCCGTAAAGCTCTTTAACTTATACATATAAACCATTAGACTAAGCATAAGTGTTTTAAATAATGAAATTATCACTATCCGTTAAACTCAGCTTTACTGTCGTTGGACTGATTTTGGTAGGCGGCGCTGCCACGAGTTACTTTGTGTACACGAGCTCCATACAGTCACTGAAAGACTCTATTAGTACCAGCCAGGCCCAGCTAACCAGTCAATCCATCGATAAAATTGATCGCTTTATGTATGAACGCATGGTTGATGTGCAGGAATTATCCAGCCGGGAGCAGCTACAGCAATACCAAAGCCTACCCGCCAATCGCCGCACGCAATCATCGCCCGCACTGGTAAGGCAGCTCAATGCGTACCGGGCTGTTGGCGGCGCCTGGGAAAACTTTTTGACCATCGATACCCAAGGTTCGGCCACGCTGAGCACCAGTCCGGCTGAGCAAATCAAAACCCTCCAGCAGCATCCTGAGTACAAGGCAGCCTATACACAAGCCCTCGCTGGCAAAAATAGCTATACCGATCTCTTCGCCCAAACTGGCGCTCGCGCACCATCCACCATGTTGTTTATGTCGCCGATCCGTAACACTACGGCCGCAGGGCAGCCCATTACTGGTGTGGTTGTAGGAGAATTAACCTGGCAATCGGCCCTCGGTATCCTCGATAACACTCCAAATTCACAGGCAGTGTTACGTAATAGGCAAAACCTAAAAATTGGCCAGAACAATATCAAAAGCACCGGCAAGGAATACGTAACCTCGTCAGTAAAAGAAAAGGGGTATCTCGACTACAAAGGCAATGGCTGGACGCTCGTTCTCCAGGCGCCAACCAGTCAGGCATTTGCACCGGTAGCACGCCTCACACATCAGCTTAATCTTATCTTTTTGGGTGTATTGCTCTTTTCGGTATGCATCATCCTACTCGTCTTAAATCTACAAGTTAAACGCCCAGTGTCACGGTTGCTTGAAGGCGTAATGCGGCTGGCCAAAGGAGATTTTTCCCAGCCCGTCCAGCTCAAGACCAGAGACGAGTTTGGCGATCTTGCCCAGGCCGTTAATAACATGGCCGATAAGCTCCAATTTGCTTACAACACCCTAAAAGTTACGACTGAAATTACACAAAAGGAACGCAGCACCCTACAAACAATTCTCGACAGTCTGCCGGTAGGCGTGTTTGTGGCCAAGACCCCCAATGGTGAACCGGCCCTGATTAACCAAGCCGGCATTCAGCTGTTAGGCGCAGGGCTGAAACCTCTTAGACACGAACATAATACTGCTGAAGTGTATGACATCATCCGCGAGGATGGCAGCCTGTATCCGCACGATGAATTGCCGGTTACGATTAGCCTAAGAACCGGCAAACCGGCGGCCAAAGACGACCTGCTGGCGCGCAAAAAAGACGGGAGCACTCGGGCGCTGCGGGCCATCAGCGCGCCCATTATAGATGCAAATGGCAACATTGATAGCGCAGTCGGCGTATACGAAGACATTACCGACGAACGAGTCATGGAGCGTTCCAAAGACGAATTCTTTTCGATCGCGTCGCACGAACTGCGTACCCCTCTAACCGCCATGCGAGGCAACACTACCATGATCAAAGACTATTACTGGGATGAACTTAAAAGCCAGGATCTAAAAGACATGTTCAGTGACATCCATGAATCTGCCATTAGGTTAATTAGCGTCGTGAACGACTTCCTGGACACCTCTAGTCTTGAACAAGGCCGTATGAAGTTTACATTTGTGCCGGTCAATATAGTAGAGGTTGCTAAAGCGGTTATTAAAGACTACCAAGCAACCGGATCGCATCAGCATATTACCCTACAGATAGAAGAACCGCAGCCAGCGCTGCCGTCTGTCTTTGCCGATTATAATCGCACCAAGCAAGTGTTGATCAACCTTGTGGGTAACGCGCTCAAATTTACCAACAAGGGCACTATTACCATATCTTTCGGTGTCGAAGGCAATATGGTTAAAACATTCGTTAAGGACACCGGACACGGCATGACCCCCGAAGCCCAACAGCGGTTGTTTAAAAAATTCGAGCAATCAGGCAATACCGTGCTTACCCGGGACTCGGTTAGGGGCACAGGGTTGGGACTGTATATCTCCAAACTTATAGTCGAGAGCATGCATGGTCATATACAACTGGAATCCTCCCAAACAGACGTCGGTACCACCTTTAGTTTTACCCTGATGATAGAATCAGCCAACAATCATCCAAACGCGCCTCAGCAATAAAATCTTTGCGTACTGTGCTATAAAAATATAGTGCTTGATCCACCGCTAGAAATTACCCGTATTCCGCATGTGCCTGTTATACCAGGGTTTGATCCTCTACTGTCCAACAAATTTATCGGGCCGCTCGAGGATACCAGCATGGTACTCGGTTCAGAAGTACCAAATCGCATCCGTTGGTGGGCTGCTTGTGGGGCGATAGTGGTTGCATCAAGCATCCCCTTTATACCGGCAGTACGCGCATTTCCCCAGCATTACAACGAAACTATACCGCCCGATACCTGTAAAGTAGTCGCAATAAGCGAAGTCGCCAAAAACACGGTGCGCGTGCAGCTAGAGCAACCAGCCAGTAAAGAAGACGTCTTGATCGGCAACTTTGCTGGCGTAATGGAGGCGCAGCCCGTGCCGGGCAGCCCAACAACCTACTGGCTAGAAACCGCATACCTCCATAACGATGTCATAGGCGCATATATTGGCCCCACCATGTGCGAGGGCGAATTCGACTTTGGCAGTGCGTATCCAGGTGATGAGCGATTATTTGATAAAAAGGCAAGAACCTAGCGTTTTTGTGCGTGCAAGCCAGCGGGGGCGAACTGCGTACCATCGCCAGCGCTAAAACGAGTTAATACATTGCCAGCATAAGCTGCAATATGTTCGGCTTCGTAGAGCGGCATAGCTTCGGTGTCGTTATAGGACTCTCCGCCTGCATGCTGGCGAGTGCGTTCGTAGGTGTACACATTCCATTCGCTGCCTTTTTCTACCTGGGAAGACAGATCAAACAGCGGGATAGGCTTTACGCCAGCAATGCGCGCGCTTTCGTTAATATGTACATCACTCGCGCCAAAAACACTCACCCCGTCGCGGCGCTCTATGGCCTTGACCGACAAGCTGTAAGCACCGCCATCGCTGCCTGCATACTGGCTAGCCGGTACTTCACGGTTAACGTTTACTGTTACAGTCTGTGCTTTTAGGTCACGCTCTACGGTCACCGTCTCGCCTGCAAGGGGCTGATTGCAAGCGGCAACACCAAAGCTTACAGCCCAAGAACCAATTTCGCGCATGGTTCCGGCCGCCGGGCTTGTGACGCGTTGCGGGTCGCTATTTGCAAACGTGTCAATTCGCGGGCATGTGCCATCTACCGCAATAATAATGTTCGGCTGCCCTGTAACGATTTCGGATGGGTTTGGTAAAAACTGCGATCCGGCTGCGATGAGTACTGCGCTCGTACTGAGAACAACTTTATTCTTATTGGTCATAACTGGCGAAGTATACACCTGATAAACTTGTAATACAGTATTTGTTATAACAAAACAAGGGACTGGCTTTTATAAGATTGCATAATCTGTTATATACTATGACTACATGTACAAGGTAGAAGCTACCAAACCATTACTCATTTTGCTGTACGGCTACCCAGGCGCTGGTAAAACATACTTTGCCCGCCAGCTAGCCGAACAGTTTAGGGCCGCCCATGTGTACGGCGATCGTATTCGGGGCGATTTGTTTGAATCACCGCGCCACGACAAAGAAGAAAACGACGTTATCATGCAGCTCATGAACTACATGACCGGCGAATTTTTAAGCGCCGGTGTCAGCGTTATTTACGATGTGAACGCCATGCGGGTTAGCCAGCGTCGCAGTTTGCGCGATATGGCGCGTAAGGCTCACGCAGAACCGCTGCTTATTTGGTTCCAGATAGACGCCGACACTGCCTATAACCGGTTGCAGGGCCGCGACCGCCGCCGCAGCGACGACCGATACGCCCAACCGGTAGACCGCGCAACCTTTGAACGCGTAGCCGGCGGCATGCAGAACCCACAAAACGAAGATTATATGGTTATTAGCGGCAAGCACACCTTCGACACCCAACTGAGCGCCTTTATTAAACGCTTGCGCGAGCTTAAGCTTGTGCCCGATGTTAACGACGTAAATGCCAAGGTTATTAAACCAGGCCTGGTTAACCTTATTCCTAACCCGGCTGCCGGCCGCGTGGACATGGCTCGTCGCAACATTGTAATCAGATAGGTGGGCAAGCGGTGGCTACAAAACAAGTCAGTTTGCCCAGCATAGGGACGGTTACGCTATACAAACGGCGCGGCAATAGGTCGCTCCGGCTAACCATAGACGCGGGCGGCGAAGTGCGCGTGTCTATGCCGTATTGGCTACCCTATAATGCGGGTGAGCAGTTTGCCATTAGCAAAGCCGAATGGATAGAAGCACACAAATTAGAAGTACCGACCGGCGGCTTGCAGCACGGCCAAGCCATTGGCAAGGCCCATCATCTATTATTTACCGCATCCGCACAAGCGCAGCGTGTAAGCACCCGGCTCCACCAAAACCAAATAGAAATAAGCCACCCCAGCGCCTACGATCAGTTACACCCAGAGGTACAACAAGCTGCGCGTACCGCTAGTATCCGGGCATTACGCAAAGAGGCCGAACAACTACTGCCGCTGCGCCTACGCCAACTAGCGGAGCGCTCAGGGTTTAGCTATAACAGCGTGGGTGTTAAGCAGCTAAAAAGCCGGTGGGGCAGTTGCAGTTCCACCCAAGACATTACCCTTAACTTATTTTTAATGCAGCTGCCGTGGCACCTTATAGACTACGTACTCCTGCACGAGCTAACCCATACCAAAGTTATGCAACATGGCTCGCCATTTTGGCGCGAACTAGAAAGCCACGTCCCGCACGCCAAACGCTTGCGCAAAGAAATCGCCAACTATCACCCTGTAATAAGCTAACTTTTGAATACCCCTCATTCCTGAACATGCCAGTGGCATGTGAGCAATCCCGGCTGTGATTGACCTCGCAGTACAGACTGTTAGCCTCGTCATTCCGGACTTGATCCGGAATCCAGTTCAAAAATGGAATCCTCTATTACTGGATCCATAACCCAAGTTCAAGATGACGCAACGAGTTTCCACCCGGGGTTCGGTACCTCAGCAGCAACCAGGGTTGCTGGAGCTAGGTTAGTTCGGAATCAAGCAGCAATCGTACCCCGGAATAATCCCAAAGAATAAAGGGAGGGGGCGACCGG
>CAYSOP010000014.1:0-36646 GCA_964432725.1 uncultured Candidatus Saccharibacteria bacterium
CAGGGAGTTTCGCTGTTACTGCTTGCTATATGTATCTACCTAGCCATTGACCGCAACCGCGAAAACAGCGAAGTACCAACCCGCCGCCACAACCGCCACCCCCAGCTCGCTTATAACGTTATGTGGTACGCAGTTATTGGGTTTTTGGCAATTTTTATGGCGGGCTTCTTTACGTACAAACCTTCGGCGATTCTTTCTAACAGCATGAAGCCGGTGTTTAGCCGCGGTTCGATGGTAATTGTACAAAAAACAAACGATCCCATGGACGTTAAGGTTGGCGACATCGTACAATATAAAAGACAAAGCATAAAAATAACACACAGGGTCCTGGCCATCGACGCAGCGGCAGACGGGAGCGGAAAAAGAGTGTTTACAACCAAGGGTGACAACAGTCCAAGCAAGGACGTGCCCGTTCCCGAGTCGCAGATAATTGGTGTTGTACGCGCCCAGATTCCGTTCGTAGGCTACCCGACCGCATGGCTCGCGCAGTTGTCTAATTCCGGAAGTACCGCCCCATGACCAGTAATGCAGGCAAGCAGCATAAAAAAACAAACCGGCCTATTGCCATATTACTATTGGGACTATTGTTATTCGCATCGGCTGGTTATTTGGTTAGCGACATAGCCAGGGGGCGGACGCCAGCGGTATCGTCGCAGAAAACGTACAAGTACAGCACCGAACAGTCGATGCAAAACGACGTTCGTTATCGGCAGAGCAGTTTCTTTAGCAGTTCGCCAGGCCTCACGAACACGGCATACGTCGCCGACTTAACTGACTCTATAAACTCCAAGCTGCGCTATAGTTTTAAGGCCAACCAGGCCACCGACCTGTCGTACACCTATGATGCCCAAGCCGTAGTGCAAAGCACCTACACCAACCATAACGAAGAAGGCAGCACGGCAAAAAACGTCTGGGCCAAACAGTTCGTCTTAATAGAACCAGCCACCGGCAAGCAACATACGGACCATTTACAACTGAACCCAAGCGTCGTAATTCCTTACACAAAATACCGTCAATTGTCCCAACAATTTAAAGACGCCATCGGCACGCCGTTAAACAACCAGATTGTGGTTACACTAAACGTTTGGGTGCACGGAATCGTTAACGACACGCCCTTCGAAGACCGCAAAATCTCGACTATTACGCTGCCGCTCGACCAACAGGTATACACATTGGGCGCTAAATACATACGCGCAGAAGAACACCAGGTAGTTGCAAAGCACTCCGCAGGCCTGGGCGACGTACTAATCCGTTACCGAGTGGCCCATATACTCGTATTGCTGGCATTGGCAGTCGTCTGTTGTGTATATGGTTTACGGAAGCAGGCGCTTATAACACCGTACCAGCGCGAACTCGAAAAAATATACCGTTTGCACGACGGCATCATAGTAAAAGCCAGCCGACCAGCCAACCTAAACAACAAGACGGTCGTCACCCTGCAAAGCTTTGACGATCTTCTAAACCTTGAAGAAGAAATCAAGACTCCTATTATTGCCAGCAAAGTCAGCGACGCCACCACGCACTTCCTTATTACCCGCGACGACATAGTATACGTATACACGCTCGGTTACCCGGTGCCATTCAAACTCCCCACACCCGCACCAACGCCACCTCAAGACAAACCAAAAAAAGATCCGCCGGATCCTCATAAGCAGACATACATCGGGTCTAGGTTCTAGTAATAGTTGCCGGCCGCAATGAGTTTCTGTGTCCGGCGCTTGGTGTACATACAATACCGGCGCAAGCAAACTTTAGCGGGCGAGTCGTGGCACCCACTTGCTAAAACGCGCCCGTCGCTGACTACTAGGCGTGTGCAAAGAAACACTCTTGCTAAAATAGAGCGTAACTTTTGCACAGATAAGTAGGTAGTACAGACCTGACACAAAAATAGGCAAGTAGTTAAAGTAGTCGATCGTCACCATATCGTACGCAGCTAGACCAGTCCACAGCAGACCGGGTATAAAGTTGAACAATATCTGTAAACACCTAAACGCAGTGTAGCGAAGGTCTTTTACCGCCTTAGTGCCCGTTGGCTGCCAACCCATTGGCTTGTTAGTTACGGCGTCGCTTATCGCGAACAAGTGTGCCCAGCTATAGACTAACCGTGTTGACCACGCTTCAACACCGTACGTAGCGTTATGCCATAAAGGATAGATTAGCTGAGTAAATATGAAGGCAGGGAATATAAGCAGGTAGTTAATAACGCTTATATGCTGGGGCAGTAATGTCAGAAGAATTATGGGTATAACTGGCGCATAGAATGCCGTTAAGCCAGTGTGAATGTAGTATATAAAGCCCGATATATAAGAGAGTCTCGTTCGGAACCCCATCTTTACATTCCAAAATTTTGCCGAGCCAAGCAGGCTCATTGAACCCATGCACCAACGGTACTGCTGTTTAAAGAATGACCGCATATCCGACGGGCAAAGTCCCTTAGCTAGAACGACAGGTATATATTGCAAAGTCCAACCCTTAGCACGCAAGTTGACGCCAGTATGAACGTCTTCTGAGTGCTCAATCAGTGCTGTGCCACCAATAGTCTCTAAGGCAATGCGACGGTAGATTGCGTTACTGCCTACGCAAATTGAAGCATCATGATTTTGGCGCGAAACTTGAGAGTACCGATAAAACAATTCTTGTACTGCACCAGCACCGCGTTCTAGCCAGTTTTGCGCCGAACTTACATTAAAGTACTGTGGGGACTGCACAATAGCAATATTTGGATTTTTATAAAAGTAGGGCATCATTTCTGCCAGAAAGTCTTTTCGCGGCACAAAGTCGGCGTCAAAAATAACGATAAAATCACCCTGCGATACTTTAAAGCCATGCCGTAGATTACCGGCCTTTTTAAACCATCCGCGATTTTCGCGAACCTCGTAATTAAAGCCAAACTCATCTGCCATATCGCGCACCGATTCGCGGTCGCTGTCGTCTAGACAATACGCCCTAACTTCTCCTGGGTAGGCGAGGCCCATAGCGCGAACGCCAAGCCACGTGTTACGTAAAACCTCCAGCGATTCGCCTGCAGTAGGCAAAAACACGTCAATCGTCGGATACCGGTCGGGTTTCCAGCCCGCTACTAAACGTTTATGAGCCTCGACGTCGAACCCTTTCGTAAAACTATCTACAATTAACGAAATACCAAAATAAACCACACTAATAAACAACATAATGAGTAGGGGCCATAGAACGAGATGACTCAGCAAGAACGACGCTACACTAACCGTAAGACAGAAAAAACTGATTATAGAAAAGGGCATTAAAAAGTTAACGCCTCTTTTTACATAGGAATACTTTTCGTCGTCGGTAGGTGGATTTGGCAATAGCCCGCGGTCGACCGTACTGAATTCTAAAACCTTGTATTGGTTATTAAGGTTAACAAAGAAGCGGCGCAACCCGTAAATAGATGTAGCTACCCCGCTAATTATCGGTAACGTGATAGGTACTAAGAACATCAGGAAAGCGGTAACGACCGACCAGAACAACATAATAGGATTGTGCTTTCCGGTTATGACACCAGACAAAAACCCAGCTAGTGCGAGCGTGCCGAGCGTAAAATGCGGCACAAATAAGCCGAGCGGTAAGCGGCGGGGGACTTTTACCTTTCCGCCCTTGGGCGTTACCTGGTAAGCAAGCCCGTGCTTTTTAAACAGGCTCAAAAAACCGGTAAAGAAGATTGGCCAAGCAGCAATACCAACGAACATGCCCGACCACATGATGCCTCGTTCTTTTTTAGGCCGGATATTAAAGCGTTGCAACCAGAACGACATCAGCCCGCAAACCACGAACATCGGGCCATAAAAACCCAGAAAATGGAGCAGGTCGACATCTGCGGTTTGTACGCCAAAAATGAAATACAGGCTTAAACACAGCACACTGAGTGCCATTGCAACGCCCGAAAAGTAATGCTGCTGAATCAGATAATAATAAATAATCCGCCGGCCTTCCATGTTTTTGAACAGCTTGAAGCTGTGGTGGAACAGCACATGCATGCAGCCATAGGCCCAGCGTTTCTGCTGCGCAAAATAAGCCTTCCAGGCCGTAGGGCCTTCGCCTATAGCCAGCACTTCTGGTACGTATACACTCCGCCAACCTTTGGCATGTAACTTCATGCCGGTAAGTAAGTCCTCGGTAATATGCGCACTGTAATGGTCTACGCTTTTAAGGGCAGCTACGCGGATAACGTGGTTCGCACCAATAAGCAGGGTAGTGCCCTTCATGCCGTGCATGCCGCGTAACATTGGGCCGTAAAAACTGTACGTTTGCTGCGCAGCACCACGGGCAATAAGTGATTCTTTATCATTGCCGTACACCTGGGGCGTACCCACAAAAGCTACCTTAGGATCACTAAAATAGCCGAGTGTCTTAGTCAGGAATTGCTTGTCAGCAATAAAGTCGGTGTCCATTTGGGCGACAATATCGTAATCATTTCCGACGGTGTCATACCAAGAGTTGTGGTTGCCGCCTTTTGTCCGTACGGCAAATTTTCCCTCCTTCTGGTTGTAGCGATCCAGACCTTTACGGCTAAAATGATTAACGCCGTACTTTTCGCAAAGCCTTTTAGCCTCGGGGTCGTCGCCTTCATCAAGCAGCCATGTGTCGTGCGGATACTCTACATTAATGAGTGCGGGCAAGGTTTTCTCTAATAGCCCGGCGGATTCTGAGGCAGGCACAAAGGTGGTAATAACGGCAACTTTTAGGCCCGGCCGCGGCTTAATATCCGGCAATGGTCTTATGTGCGATGCGATAGCCCAGTTAAGGACTTTCATTACTATCGGGTGCCAGATAATAAAGCTGACACAGATAAAGAGTATACTATCAAGGACTCGCCCCCATCCAACAAAGTTGTTTGGGATATGAGCCGGGTTAAACCACCAGATAGCACATACAGCAATGAACGATAACGAGATCGCCGTTGCAATGGCATGAAATCGCTTTTGGTATTTATTCACCGTATACAACAAGAATTTGGGGTTTTAGTAATATCATATGGTTAAGGTAAGTCAGGTTCAGGCAGTCTGTATCATTGTCTTTTTTGTTTTGCTGCTTGGCATAGTCAGTCTCTATGTAAGCATTAGCGCTCCAAAACATTCTACTGCACAACAATCTAATAGGCAAACCGCCAAGCTTATATTCTCGGATGATTTTAATGGCCTTGCCTTAAATCCCTCGAAGTGGACTACTTGTTACGACTGGGCGGCGTCGACGGCGACAGGTTGCACTAACTTTGGAAATGACGAATCAGAATGGTATCTGCCCCAGCAAGTACGCGTCGCAAATGGTAGCCTGCAATTACAGGCTCTTAAGCAAGACACGCCGGGAACAGACAAGTTAGGCTATGCAAAAACCTACCCGTATATGTCCGGGATGGTTTCGACCGGCAAGAGGAGTCCTAACACTCCAGCCAAATGGGTTAATACATACGGATACTACGAAGCACGTATGAATGCGCCCGCAGGCAAGGCCATCTGGCCCGCATTCTGGCTGTTGCCACAGGGGACCGAATGGCCGCCAGAAATAGACATAATGGAGTTGCTGGGCGATAAGCCGGACCAGTTACTGCATACTTATTTTTGGAAAGACACCCAAGGGCAGCAGGCCAAAGACTCGTTAACCTACACTGCTCCAAGCGACTTAACGAATGAATGGCACACCTACGCCTTAGACTGGCAGCCCAATAAAATTACCTGGTACCTCGACGGCAGGCAGGTGCGAAACATTACCAGTCCTAATGTTCCCAATAAAAAAATGGAGATACTGCTAAACCTAGCCGTAGGAGGACGATTGCCGGGCTCGCCCGACGAAACAACGCCAACACTTTCTACCTTGAGGGTGGATTACGTCCGAGTATACGACAAGAAACCATAGCTCGATCAATATACTGCATTACGGCTTTACTGCCGGGCGGCTTATACTAGAAGGGTGGCCCGCCTAAACCAACAAATAAAAATAACGGCCTTGCCGGCCATCCTGCGGGAATTCCTAAAAGACGAGACGACCGGCGGCAAGCTGATATTAATTGCGGCGCTTGCAGCTTTATTTGTTACGAACATTGCATGGCAAAGAGGTTATGAAAACCTTTGGCACACTCACTTAAGTATTGGGTTGGGCAACTGGTCATTAACACAAGATTTGCGAGAATGGGTTAACGAAGGCCTGATGACCATCTTTTTCTTGGTGGTAGGTTTAGAGATAAAACGCGAAATCGTAAGTGGCGAACTAAAAGCTCTAAAAGTAGCCATATTACCAATTGGCGCGGCAATTGGTGGCATGGTTATTCCGGCGTTGTTGTATCTGACGCTTAATGCAGGGCAGGCAGGCGCAAATGGTTGGGGCATACCTATGGCTACCGACATTGCTATAGCAGTCGGCCTGCTGATGCTACTCGGTAAACGGGTACCGTCAAAACTTAAAATATTTTTACTAACGCTGGCTATTGCTGACGATATTGGTGCAATTATTGTGATTGCCATTTTTTATAATCAGCAGGTTAATGCGTATGCGCTGCTTGGAGCGGCAGCTATTGGTTTAGCAATCCTGCTGCTCGTGCGTACCCGTTATATGAACACTCCTTTATTCGTAGTGCTTGGCATATGTTTGTGGCTGGCTATGCACCGCACCGGTATCAGTGCCAGCATTACGGGCGTAATCCTAGGGCTGTTGGCGCCATTACTACCTACAAAAACGCACAAGCACCCCATTGCGGTACACCTAGAGCGGTCATTGCTGCCGGCAGCCACGTTCATAGTTGTACCGCTGTTTGTGTTTGCTAACGCAGGCGTAGCTTTTACGACTGGCGCCTTCCAGGAGCCAGGCACACTATTGACCGCCATGGGTATTGTTTTAGGCCTGGTTGTTGGCAAAGTAGTGGGCATTACCGGCGCAACATGGCTGGTTGTAAAATTAAAGCTTGGTCGGCTGCCCAGCGGGACAACCTGGCATCAGTTTATTGGCATTGGCTTTTTGGCCGGTGTAGGGTTTACTATTTCGATTTTTATTACCGAGCTGGCATTTGGTGCCGACAGAGACCTGGTCAATGCCGCTAAAATAGGTATCTTTATTGGATCAGTGGCGAGTGCAGCCTTGGGGCTATATAGCCTTAAAAAGACAACAGCCGAAACCGCAAAAACTAAGCGCAAGGTCGCATTATAGCAACAGCCTATCGGCCGTTCTTTTCGCGGTGCGGGCAGCCTGTCCAGCAACAAGGGCGGCGCTGACCCCGAGATAATTGATCGAGTGTGCGCTGCATGCGGCGATCGCGGGTGTCGTTAAACTTAGCGCTTTCTACTAAGCAAATCCACTCGTTGCGGGCTAAAGGGGTGATGTCGTTCCAGAGCGTCAGCGCCTTCTTATTGGCAAGTAAAGCTTTCTGTAAATCTGTCGGCATTTTGTTGTGCACGGTGCCCGCGGGCAGAGTCTTCGTAAACATACTTTTATAATACTACGTTCAAGCAGCTAGTTCATAGGCGTTAACGGGCAGGTCGGACGAACAAAAGAGCGCAAAACTGCCAAGCATATATCGCAGCTCGTATTCTAAACCTGCCAAGCCGTTGTCCAACTGCAACAACAGTTGTTTGGCCTCGTGTGTACCTTGGTGCAGTAGGTCTGTTGGTTTGGCTGTATGGTGCCCCTGTAGCAATGGCGTAAAGTCGGGACGCGTAATAAGGCGCGTAAATTGCTGCGCGTCTTCCGGGGCATATTTTACGGCTAGTGTCTCGAGTAGTTCTATCACCAGCAGCTCGCACTGTGCTTCGGCAGCTTTAGGCGTTAAAGCTGTTTCTTGCAACGACCGCAGGGTAGCTAACGCGGCCACAATGTTCTGGACAGCTGGCATGACGGCTTCAGTTTCTGCAGGCTCTAATTCGGCAATACGTTGGGCTACAATAACCACGATTGGCGGTATGGTATTATCTTCGCCGGTTACCGGCTGCTCTTCGGGCGGTGCGGTAATGACCTGGTGCAAAGCTTCGGTAAAGTCCTGATATATCTTAGACGGTTCCTCTATGAGTACTTCTGTCCACTGAACGGAAGCGGACTCGGTCGGCGCGAGTTCCGTAGGCTCTGCGGCTCGCTCAATAATTTTTGTTATATCTTCTTCTGCTACCAACTGATCAGTCACTGAAAGGGCTTCGCTTTCGTCTATCGCCAGCCGCGCATCTGGCTCTGAGTACTCTAGTGTGTCTACGACCGCAGGCAGTACAAGCTCTGTATGTTTTATTGTCTCGGATGTCGCAGCTTGTTCGGCCGGCAGGTAGTCAAACGGTGCCGTGTCGGTAGCCTCGCCAGTCGGCTCGCTGTACGTGGGTGGAGTCGTAAATGCTTCTATTGGAATTACTGGATCATCAGCCACGAGGACTCGTGCTTCGGGCATAATAGCATGCCTCACTTTAGATTCTGGTAAGTCTAAACCTACTGCAACGGTTTCTGTGTGTGCTTCGGGTAACTGCGGTTTGGCAGCTAGGCGTTCAGTTGCGGCCGCTACTGCAACTGGTAACGTAAATGACTCTAACGCCGGTGTAACGATTGGCTTAGGCCCTGCGACAACAAGCGGATTCTCCTTAGACAGTGAAGCCACCTTGGCAACAGTCTGCTCGGCGGCCATAGCCAAGCCTAACGGGAACAGCTCACTTTTTGTTGCCTCGGGGGCTGAGGGTTTTGGCATTTCTTGCCCGGCAACAGAGCGGTGCGCTGGCTTGGGTGTTGATTGCAGCGTAGCATCTGGAATTACCTTTTCGGCCAAAGGCTTCTCTTCGGCCTTAATCTTCTGCTTGTGACGCTGGCTAGCCGCGGCCCAACTTTGCTTTTTTATAGCTTGTTCGCTTGCGCCTTGCTGGCGCATTTCGGCCTCCTGTTTCTTGACTTGTATTGCGTTCTCGGCATGGCTTTCGGCAAGCTTCGGGTTTGTGAGGGCAACCTTAGACAAATAACTACAGGCTTTAATAACATCACCAGGTGACATAGCCTGTACGTCGACATTGCCATGAGATTCTGGCATGGGCTGCGTGCCGACAAACGGCGCAGCATCCGCTCCTGGCTTAGGTAAAGATTCCAGCAGGGTAGGTGCCGATTGCTCCGGTACGGTCACTGTCTGAAAGCTTTCGTTAAATCCCGCCATATTACTCCACCTTTAGGGCGCTTACGACCCGCTGCCTTCCAGCCTGGCTATCATAGCAGTGCGACCCGCTTCGTATTCTTCTTCGCCTGGGTGGACCAACAGAAACCCAAGAATTCCTTCGACGTATCGAAAATGATGCACGGCTGCATAGTTAACGTAATCAGCCAACACAAGCGGCCCCTCTTCGCCCTGCACCTGAGCGCCATCACGGCCTATAAGCGGCGCCGTATTAGGATCCGCCGTACCAACACCGGCGTGTGCAAACAGCCGTATCGCTAATTCTTTGCCGATGTTAGGATCACCTTCGGATTCGTAGAATTTGTCAATAAGCGTCGGGTGATCGTAAGCAGCAAAAGGCGATGCTTCTAACGCTTGCCGCCAACCCACCGCACTAACCTCATATCCCATATGCTATAAATAATAAACTGTTCGCCTAACCTCTGGCAACACCAGCTGCATTGCTGAAAGAATGCTTTTATGTTACTATATGTTTAATGTCCGTCACCCTTGAGGCACCACAGCCCATTTTTTATAGCGACTCGGCCATCCTAACGCCCGAGCAAGTACGCACCAAGTGCGTCGATTGGCACATGCACAAAAAAGTTATGTCCACTGTCACTGCCGTGGGAGCTTTGCCTAATCCCGGCCAAATACTGAGCGCAGCCGAGCCAGAAATTGAAGAACGAGAGTTTGATGTGGTTACGGGGCCAGATCTTCACCTCCCATATTTGGAGATACCTTTAGAGGGCCTGAAAAAAATCGTTAAAACTGACATGCAGCGCTCTGGTTTGCAGGGAAACCTACTCATAGTGGCGATGGCCGGCAAATACGACCAAGACCGGCACCGCGAAAAATGGCACACAGATAATTTAGAGAAGCCGTCGGTTCGCTGGTCGGTTGCTGCTGGGGTGGGTGCAACTCTGGGCGCAACCGGCATTGTTAACAAAGCTCAGCTTGTAGGACACGGCAACCTTGACCCGAATATTCCGGTAAACGAACAGAGCGCTCTGCGCCCACGGACGTTTTCAGAGGGCGAGGTAGTCCGATTTTGCAATGCAGGCGACATCCATGCCGGGCCGTTTGGCAATGGACCACGCGTGTTCCTTTCCACTACGCTGCGCCTGCCCAGTCGTTAGTGATTGCCGGCGCCAAGCTAGTATGGTATTTTCTGATTTATGTCTTTAGCTCCCGAGGCACCACACCCAAACTTTTATGAAGACTCGCCGTCACTAACGCCCGATCAAGTGCACGCGTATTACTGGATGCCACCTTACGCTTGGCTGACTAAATCTAACCAACAAACGTCCATGAGCGCGAGCGTCTTGCTATAATAAAAGCCTATGCAAAGGGATTACGAGTGTGTCTAGGAGGAGTATATCTTTAAGAAAGTGGCGCAAGAAACTACCGGCGGCCTGGCCATTGCTCGTGGCATTGGTAGTTATTGCTGCGAGCATTGCATATAGGCAATCCATGCAAAACCATATAAACCCCACCGCTTACGCACCGCTACTCGATACCATTGCCAAAGGCGAAAGCGGTGGCAACTATAATGCCTATTTTGAGCACGGCGATAACAACCAGCTTCGCTTTACCGACATGTCTATTGGCGAAGTATTGGCCTGGCAAGACAGCTATGTAAAACAGGGAAGTTTTAGCAGTGCGGTTGGCAAATACCAAATAATAAGGCCGACACTTGCTGGATTAGTACAGCAATTAAAGATAGACACCTCCAAGCGCTTCGACCAAGCAATGCAAGACCAAATGGCTATAGCCTTGCTAGAGCGCCGCGGCGCCCAGGCATTTGTAGACAAAAAAATAAGCCGCGAACAGTACGCGGCCAACCTGGCCCAAGAATGGGCGGCGTTGCCCAGTGTAACTGGCACCGATCCGAATGCCAGCCACTACGCAAACGACGGCGTTAACAAGTCGCACATAACTATAGGCGAGATTTTTAAAGCACTCGAACCACTACGACGCCAGCGCGACGGCGAGCCTGCGGTATAGTAAAGGCATGAATATAGCTGTTATTGCTGCCGACGGCCGTTCGGGACAAGTGTTCGTAACCGCAGCATTGGCAGCAGGCCACACCGTACGTGCCGGCGTGCATGGTACAAATAGTTTGACGGCGCACCCGCACTTAACGGTTGTGCCGTGTGACGCCACCAACGAAGCCGACCTAACACGTCTGTTACAAGGGCAAGATGCGGTTGCTAGTTTTATTGGCCATGTTAAAGGGTCTGCAGCAGATGTCCAAACAAACGCAATCGCAAAGGTTATAACCGTCATGCAGCAGCTTGGCTTGCGCCGTATCGTCAGTCTGACGGGTACAGGCGTACGCAGTGCAGGTGATAGCGTGCCGCTGATAGACCGCATACTGAACCTCAGTATTGGCATTATCGATCCAGCCCGTATTCGCGACGGCAAAAACCACGCAACAGCCTTGCAGCAAAGCAATTTGGAGTGGACGATCATTCGAGTACTTAAATTGCAGAACGTACCACCGAAGCCCTTTCAGCTGCGCGAACATGGGCCTACTAAGTGGTACGTGGGCAGACAAGAGGTGGCACAGGCAGTGTTACAAGTACTGCAAGATCATAGTTTTATTGGGCAGATGCCAATTATCTGTAAGCCAACTACCGATGGTTAGCCAAGATTATACCGACGAACAAGCGCCCCTGGCATGCAGCGATAAGCTAGCCTTCGATACGCAAGCGCAGGCTCAAGCAGCCGCAACAGTTGCCGCGTATCAGCATGGTGCTACCTTGCATACCTATATCTGCAAATACTGCGGGCTCTGGCATTTATCTAGTTCGTAAAAACTAGCTACAAATAAAAATATCGGTTGATCAGACCGATATTTTTATTCCTCTAGCTAGAAGGATATGTGTATTCTTTTGGTTTACACATTTTATTTTGTAAGTGTATTTCTTTTGGATTTACCCTTACCTTACTTTAACGTACCAAAGCGTAAGCATGTTGTCAACAATAAAACCCAAAAACCTAAAAGGTGGCATTATTTACAGCGGTGGATGCCCTCGGTGCCTATACTTTTACTCGTAAAAGGAGGAACGATTATATGGGCAAACACCACGCTGATAAATATTCGCAGACCAAGGCCTCGCAGCAGAACCAGGCAGGCGCAGCGCCGCAAGCACCAAAAGTTGGGTCCGAGCAGCGCAATCAATATAGATAGCGTCCGCCCGCTTACCAGAAAAACAGCCAGCGCATGGTATACTACAGATAGCAAGTTATTCTCCACTTGAACCAGGCGTACAGTGTAGCCCTAAGCTCATTCTATTCTCGGCTACAGCGAAGACCCTATCTCGCCTAATACTAGCTCATAGAAAGGCTTCGCAACTCCATGGCAACTAAATTATTCGTAGGCAAACTGTCCTTCGACACCACAAACGACACCCTAGAAGCACTGTTTGCAACCTACGGCAAAGTCATCAGCGCTCAGGTTATTATTGACCGCGGCACCAACCAGTCTAAAGGCTTCGGCTTTGTAGAGATGGAAGACCAGACTGCAGCTCAGGCAGCAATTAACGCCCTTGACGGCAAAGAATTTGAAGGCCGCGTTATTGTAGTTAACGTTGCACGACCCAAAGAAGACCGTCCATACGGTGGTGGTGGCGGTGGCGGATTTTCCAGCGGCTTCCAGCGACGCAACTAAAAACTACACACTTGTAACCCCATTAAACGAAAGAGGGGCAATATGAAACATTCAATAGGGCACACCCGCAACGGCATTCCGGTGTACGTTGAGCTTATTAGCTCTATGGCCGGTAGGCATATTGCTCAGCAACCATCCTTACTGGGCCTTATTAAGGAAGCGCTACGTGATACCAAGGCAAGCGGCGCAAAGCTAAACGTGGAATGCGACATGGGTAGGCCGGTTGGCTATAACTATGTCGTAGAAACAACAGAAAAAGACACCATTGTGTATGCCTGCCTCATGCACGACGACGTCTACACGCGGTTTGTAAAAAACGGCAAGCCGCTGGCTACACAGTATTTAACTATGACCCTGTACCGCGATACCCACGGTCACTACGAACTTAAGGACGCCTGGGTTGGCCGTAACACACCACCACGCCCTGGTACCCCAAATGAATCAGCCGAAAGCAAACCGTACTGGGAAAACCATGCCTTTGTATTAGATAATCAAGCAGTGCAAACACGCACCGTCACAAAAGTATGCCCTTACTAGGGCAAGAAGGGAATATATATGGCTAAAGGAGCATCACCACGCAAAAAAGAAGCCAAGAAACCAAAAGCAAGCAAAATAGTTTCTATATAAAAGCTATTCTTCGTTAGCTGAACGTTCTTTGGCGTCTTGCTGCATTTGTTTTATGCGGCCTTTTATTTCGCCCTTTTTTTCTATCACTTTGTGCTGGGCTTTTTCTGCGTTGCGTTTAATATCGCTCATGGTACCTCCATTTTTATTGCTCCATTACTGTAATCCACGTGTAGCCCCTAGGCAGTAAGATATCGTGCTATCTGAGGCGTCAGAGGGTTGCAGCAACGGCACAATTGATAGGCAAATACAGTTCCACATATAAACTAGCGTAGCTGGGCATTTTTGTATAAGCTATACGCTTAGTCATGAAAACAAATACCCCAGAGCGCTCCTGGCGAGCGAGTCCCTTAAAGCGTGCTGCCGACATTGGTGGCGCTGCCGTGCTGTTTGCTGTTACTGCGCCCGTAATAGCCACGGCAGCGGCAGCCAAATGGATAGAAGACCGCGATAATCCTTTTTTCGTACAACGTCGGTCAGGCAGAGGCGGCAGTACATTTCCGATGTTTAAAATCCGCACGCTCCACAGCGGCGAGCACACTGGTATTGGGCAAGGGCCTGACGATCAGCGAGCTACAAGGTTAGGCAGCTTCTTACGGCGCTACGGCATAGACGAGTTGCCACAGCTGGCAAATATTTTGGCGGGCCACATGAGTTTTACGGGACACCGGCCAGCTATCGAAGCTGAAATGAAGGCAATTGAGGAAGCGCATGCAGAACCTCAACACCAAGAGGCGTATGCAAAGTGGCTCGGCGTTCTTGCGGCTGAGCGGCCCGGAATTATATCTACCTACAGTATAGTTACGCGGTTTGCACCCCACGATGAACGCGATTCGGACTCTTATTCTAGGGAACGCGTGCAAATAGATATTGCCGACTATGAACAGGCCAGTCCTCTCCAGGACGTTAAGTTAGCAGGCCAAACCGTTAAACTGATTGGCCGTGTAGTAATGCACAACTTTAGCTAAAGGTATTACAAGCGCTGGGGGTTACTTTGGTAAAACCGCGATTAAACCACTCAACACGTTGCTGCGATGATCCGTGTGTCCAGGTCTCTGGGTGTATTTGCCCTTGTACGGCACTTTGTATACGGTCGTCGCCTACTGCAGCGGCGGCGTCGAGCGCTTCGTTAATTTCATTCTTTTCGAATACTCCTAAATCGGAGACAGCATGTGCCCAGACACCTGCAAAACAATCGGCCTGCAGCTCGAGCTTTATTGATTGTTCGTTGGCGTTACCGGCGCGCTGCGCTTGATCCATAATGCCTAAACGGTTTTGGACATGGTGGCCAACCTCGTGAGCAATAACATACGCCTCGGCGACATCACCACCCTTAGCTTTAAAACGGTTCTGCAGCTCGTCAAAAAACGTCTCGTCTAAATAAATTGTTTGGTCTGCCGGGCAGTAATGAGGGCCGACTTGCGACGTTGCAATGCCGCACCCCGATTGGGTGGCGTTTCTAAAGAGTACCAGGCGCGGTTCGGTGTACGGTTTATCGCTTTGTTGATTTAATATACCGTCCCATACCTCGTTATTCGACCCAAGCACAGTAGCGGCAAAAGTTTCGTATGCGTCGGCTCCTTCAAAATCCTGAGTAGTAAGATTCTGCTGAGGCGCAGCAGTCTGTAGCTGGCCCAGTACGTCGTTAACATCTATGGGCGCGCCGCTCAGAAAACTAAATAACAGCGTTGCCAATACGCCAACCACGCCAAGGCCGCCTCCAAATGCAAGCGTACTACCCCGGCGGTCTTCGACATTGCCGCGACTCATAATTTTGCCCCAGTCAGCCATGCTACTACTATTGCAGTCTTACCTGAAGGATCGTGTTAATTTTCTTACGGTTATGGTTATACGGTAGCTGACAAAAGTGCTACGATAAGCATATGAAGCAAACCAAAAACTCCAAGTCGTCCAGTATTGCCGTCAACCCCGTCCTGCAGCGGGTGTTTATGGTAGCAGTGTTCAGCATGTTTTTAATGCAGGTAATACAAGTAGGCATGTCGCTTACCAGCCCTAACGTAGACGCCGGCACGTACATCAGCATGACCGCATCGGTTATTGGCGTACCGCTAACTTTTTTTGTAGCCGCCTACCTGGTGCTCCCTAAAGCTAAGGGTACAGAAGCTGCGGTATTTGGCGCTACGCTTCTAACGGTAGTTGGTGTAGCTATCTTTGCGCTTATAAGCCAGCTGCTTATTTACATATATGTCATACCGGGCACCTCGCATGGGCTGCAGGTAGGTTCGTACCAATGGACCGTATTTGGCGCTGCCTTTGGGCTATACGCAGCCGTTCTATACTGCTTAAAACGCTGCAACAGTTTATAGGCTACGGCCCAGGTATTTTTTCTTACAGCAATATTTTCCGTACCTGGCGTAGCATATGGTTACAGTCATTAAACGGAGGATTTTGATATGTCACATACTATGGCACATACACATGGCTCGCCAAGCAGCCTAGCATTTCTAGCTGGCATAGGTGCAGGCGTCCTAGCTGCGTTACTGTTTGCCCCACGCACTGGTCAGGAAACCCGCAGCCAGCTTAAAGAAGCAGCCATGAATGCCCGCCGCAAAGCGCAACAAACCATGGAAGACCAAAAAAGCAAGGTCGATGTAAAGGTTGATGCCGCCAAAGACAAGTTAGACGACACCTTGCAAAAAGGCGCTGATGCCGTAGACGATATGGCCGCAGAAGGCTCCCGCCGCAGCAACGCGTCCAAGAATCCCTAGCTCAACAGGTACCCTACACGTTCGCCCGCCGCCCGGATAACCGGGTGACGGGCTTTTCAGGTTCCGATACAAAAAGGGAAGGTAACTTATCTAACAGCCATATCCAGACAGTTAGGATAGTATGAAAATTACTAAGGGAGAATGATTATGATATCTTATGTCTGGACGTGTAAACAACCGTTTTGGGCTGGGCGGGGAGGATCCGAAAACTACACAGCAGGGCATATCCGTGAACTTAACCGCCGCGGTATTCCCGCACGTTTAATAACCGTTGGGTTGGGCGAGAACGACGGACGCGATGATTTTACAGATATTGCTTTTACTTCGCTGGATTCCAAGGAACAGCTCAGCGAACTAGACGACACACTCATTGGCGTGTCGTATCCTATTAATGTTCCTACTAAGCGACAACCATATACCATACTGCACATACCACTGCGTTCGTCGTTAGGCAATGATCCGCTTTTCCGAAGCGAGGGTATAGAAACCAATCGCCTTATGGCGCCCAGCAACTTTGCCGCTAAAATGTGGCGGTCCACGTTGGGAATGCATGCGGGTAAAATTACCGCCGTACACCCATTCGCCGAGGAAGTCTTTGCCCGTGTGAAGCGTCCCCAACCTAAAACCGATAAAATACGCATATTATTTGCCGGTCGCCTTATGCCTGACAAAGGCATATTTACCTTGCTTGCCGCTTTACACTTACAGGAAATGGAAGGCGTGTCGTACGAACTGACCGCCACTACCGCCGCCGACAATACCAACAGCGGACCAATCATCCGTAAGCTACTAGAAGCCCACCCATGGATTAATGTAGTGCCTGCACGCCGCAACCCCAAAGAGATGGCTGAGCTTATGGCCGAGCACGATATTGTACTTATGCCCTCCAGCAATATATTTTGGAAGGAAACATTTGGCATTGTATCGGTAGAAGCACAGCACGCCGGTTGCCGCGTGGTTGGTTCTAATTCTGGCGGCATACCCGAAACCGATTGTGGTGGCTTGCTGTTGGTGCGTCCCGACGACCCTCAAGCCTTAGCACGCGGTATTGTTAAGGCGGCGGCACTTGGACCGCTAACCGAAGCAGAACGTTTATATGCAAGCAGCAAATTTACGGTTGGCGCATCAGTAGACCGCTTGCTTAATGTCATCCGTACGACAGAAGTAAAACGCAAGCCGCTACTGCATAAACAGGGCGCTCTCGTGCGGGAGCAACTTGACCTTGCCTTCGGCACCATCAGCGAGCTTGGACTTCGGTTCGCTCGAGAGAACAAACTTCGTTAGCTTTACACCAGGTACGCACAACGCTGGTTTATCCGAAAAATTGATGAGCACTACCCAGTGCTCATCTTTATAGTTGCGGACATACCCCACAATATCGTCATGGCCAACTTCGAGCACTTGTATCTGTCCGTACTTCAGTGCATCTGACTTATTACGCAGGCTCGTAAGCTGCATGTAAAGCGACAAGAATGAATGTGGATCGTCTTCTTCTACCTGTATGTTGCGCTTCTTGTAATCCGAGGCAACCGGCAGCCAGGTGGACGGGCCTTTCGTAAAACCAGCATTTTTTGCAAGCGACCATTGCATGGGTGTGCGCACCGGATCGCGGCCACCGCGCGGATTATGGCGCGCTTCAGGGTCGTGGACAAGTTCTGGCGGAATATCGACATTATGCATACCTAGTTCTTCGCCGTTATAAATAAACACCATGCCAGGCAAGGTTAATTCCATAAGCGCGGCACTCCGTGCAGCCGCATCGCCAAGCCGTGTTACTAATCGCTTTTTGTCGTGATTACCAAACGCGTAGCTGGCTATACACACGGGGCTGTGCTGTTCGAGTGCAACATGAAACCCCCGCAAAAACCGCGTCCAGTTACTGGCCCGCCAGCCAAGCTCTAGGCCTTCGAAGTTAAAAGGCGCTGCCACCTCCGGATTAATCCCTTCGTAAAACGCCATGTACGAGGCAATAGGGTTATGTCGGCTAGGATAGGCTTCGGTAACCATAAAGGGCCGCCGGTCGTGGTACTTTTTTTCCTTTAGTACTTTAGCCATATCACTTAAGTGGGCATACACCTGCGGCCAGCCCGAGCTATTGTTGCGTTGCAGGGCATGAGACAGCTTGTCGGCACCGCCGATATAACTTGGGTTTTGGTCATCGTCCCTAAAGAGTGGATCTTTAGCCATCCAGTACACGGCATCTACCCTAAAGCCGTCAACGCCAATGTCCAGCCAAAAACGCATTACCTGTTTTATTGCTGCGCGCACTTCGGGGTTGCTCCAGTTTAGGTCCGGTTGGCGCACATCGAAACTGTGCAGATAAAACTGACCGCGGACTTCGTTCCATTCCCATGCCTCGTCGCCAGCCAATTGGTCCCGCCAGTTATTAGGAGGCAGCGGCTTGCCTGGCTCAGAATCTGGATGTTGATCTTTCCATACATACCAATCAGCCTTGGAATTATCTTTGGATTTTTTAGATTCCAAAAACCACGGGTGCTCGTCCGATGTATGGTTGGGCACAAGGTCTACCATAATTCGTATAGACCGCTTTTTGGCCTCTTCTAGCAACTGCGTAAAGTCGTCTAGGGTGCCGAATACCGGGTCTACATTGCAGTAATCGCTAATATCATAGCCAAAATCAGCCATGGGCGAAGGGTAGAATGGCGACAGCCAAATGGCGTTAACGCCCAATGCCTGTAAGTAGTCTAAGCCACTTATAATGCCCTGCAAATCGCCAATACCATCGGCATTGGAATCTTTAAAGCTGCGCGGATAAATTTGGTAGACAATGGCGCCTTCGGCCCAACGCCGTGATTCTGGCTGTGGTGTGTTTGTAGTGCTATTCATTGTTCACTTTTAGCATGACACATGCTGCACACGCTATCAAAGAATTCACAGACACAAAAAATTTGTCTATAACGTATAAAATTATATAATATACATATGAATTTCCTCAGGACGAACCCTATCGCTATCGCATACGGTACCCGCCGAACAGAAAAATATGCGAATAAAGGGGGTACTAACCCTAATCTTAAGCAACGCGCTGCGCTTTTTGCGGCTGGCCTTACACTAGCCGGCGGCATGGCTGGCTGGGCTAGTGCGCAGCTATTAAGTGAGCACTACGCCGACCACCTCGATCCAGCTGTAGCGGCACAACGCAAATCACTACAAGAAGCACAGGCACGCACCGAAGAGTTAAGCTTGCAAGTTGGACAAACATGCACTGCCGCCATTCAACCGTACATAGATGCAACAATCGCAGAGGGCAAAACAAAAGAGTCACTCATATGGGTAAAACCCGAGAGAATTATTAATAATCTGGACAAGGACCTATGCGTCACCATAATTACCAGTCATGACGAAAATATCACCAACGTCGTCAAAGCCAACAACGAGGTCATCACCCAACAGTATTACCTAGATGAGCGTCAAGCTGAAGCCGTCGACCTCCTAAGCATACTCGGCACTCTTGGCGGCATGGTAATAGTAGGTGGCCCGGCAATTAATACTGCCTGTAGACGCGGAGCACCCCCTCCTATTGAACGGTCTAAGCGAGACTTTCCTCATATGTAGACAGCCCATTAGGCAAACAAAAAAAGCCCCGTACGTAAGTAAGGGGCTTTTTTGTTGCCTGCACAGGCGTTTACAGCGACACATCTACCAGTGTCCAGCTGTGTTCGGCATTGTCGAACTGCAGGCGGTAGTCGCGGCGGCCGTCGGTCATGTCAAAGACTTGTACCAACCGTTGGCCCTTGTGTACCAGGTAGCGCAAGCCGTCCATAAAGGTGTACTCGCGGCCGTTGAATTCCATACGGCGGGGAAAGCTGTTTAGCTGGCCCTCGTTCTTAAAGAATAATTCTGGTACGGCTACTTCTTTGTCGATGTTAATGCGTGTGTTCATGATAGGTAGAGCTCCTAACGATATGGTTTTATAAGAGATACGACGGATTTGTTTTTTGAATGTTCGCGGCAGATAGTTGAATAACCGTCGGGGTACGCTATCTAGCGCCTAGAACATGTTTGCTTGAAAGGGAATTTGTAAAATGCCCTAAAAACTGTAAAGCATGTATGTAAGAAGGGGCCAGAAGAGACCTCAGCACACACATTGCTAATGCTTAGTATACGCCCGCGTTTTGGGCGGCTGCAATACTAAGTTCGTAGTTACATTAACACCAAAGGTTTCAAACGCCAGTGACAAGGCCTGAAGCTATTTGCAGATGCTATGATGGAACCATGGCTATCCAGTGGCACCTTGCAACCACCGCGCCCGAGTGGGCGCACGTACCGTCTAAAAAGCGTACCCCTTGGCAGCGATTGGCTACGCAAACGCACGGCATTGTAACGCCCGGCAATATAGTGAGTGTCGTGGGCATACTACTGGTTTTTATGGGTCTAGCGGCGATTTGGTTCGAGCATTATTGGCTCAGCCTTATATTGCTGGCTATAGGGCGGCTGTGCGACATTGCCGACGGTGCCGTTGCCCACAAAACTGCAACTAAAAGCCCCTTAGGCGAAGGTATGGACGCGACCTGCGATAAAATTGGTGCGCTTGCGACGTTAACGGTGTACGCCGCGGTTGGTTTTTTGTGGTGGCCAGCAGCACTGCTTATTGGTTTGCAAAACTTAATAAATAGTCTTATTGGGCTTATTGGGAGGCAGCGCCAATATGGGCTGCATCCACTACCGGTGGGCAAAGTGTCGACCGCAGGGGAATGGCTGGCGCTGCTTGGGCTGGGCTTAATCGCCGCCTTGGGCTGGTCGCAAACTTCGACACTTGGCTATATTTCGTATGGGCTTTTATATGTATCGTTAGCGTTCGGCGGCTATGCGACGCTTTGGTACATTCGACTGTTCTGGGCCACCAAGCGGCGTAGCGGCCTCGGCGGCAAGGTACTGTAGCTCTCGCTGCACGTGAGCCATAATCCGGGTTAAAGGGGCTGCCAGTTCTTTATCGCGCCGCTTTGCCAATGCGACTGGTCGTTCTATAACCACTGGCTTGCCGTTCTGCGTTAAAATTTGCAGCGTACCGTCCATCACTAACGAGCGTACCGTCAGGTACGACAATACCGAAATGCCGCGGCCCAAGCATAACAGCCGCAGCATAACTTCTGGGCTGGTAGACGAAAATACCGGACGCACCGAAATGCCGCGCGATTCTAGCGAGCTAGCGATTAACTGGGCGGTTGTAGACGGCGGGTCATAGCTAATAAAATCGATTGGTTCGCCGGCACTAATAGCAGCCGCAGCCGTAGCAGCCATGGCAGGCTGGCACACCAGTACTTGCGGGTCGCGGGCAATCGGCAAGTATTCGATGGTGGCACTGCGGTTAACCGCACGTTCTACTACAAACGCAGCGTCTAACTTGCCACGTTCGAGTGCACCCAGCAGGTACCGTGAATTATTAACCACCAACGACAAATGCGCTCGTTTTTCTAATGATTCCAGCAGTGTACTGGTATCAAACAGAATATCGGCAACGCTGTCTATCATGCCGACTGCCAGGGTAATGTCGGTGTTCTGTAACTCGTGCAGCTTTAATGCCAGGTTATCGGTTACGACGCGCATGTCCTTAGCGGTAGCATAGGCAAGCGTGCCCGCCTTGGTGGCCATAAGCGGCCGGGAACCGCGTACTAATAGGGTTATCTTCAGTTCTCGCTCTAGCTTGGCGATGGCAGCAGATAGTGCCGGCTGCGATATATGTAACTCCCGTGCTGCCTTGGTAAAACTGCCAGCATCAATAAGTGTTGCAAACTTTTTTAAGCGATCTTCCATAACAAATAGTTATAAATATATATAAAGTATGTATTTGAATTATACAATAGGGTAAACTAATCTGTTAATAGACCTGGGGTGCGCTAGGCGCTCATACATACGCCCATGTGTATCTTACCTAGCCGCCTCAGATCGTTTTGGTTAGAAGGTTACTTGGGACAGATACACTACAATGGCCGCTCTTTTAGGCCCATGAGCCAGCCCAAGTAGGTTGATATAACATGAATAATCAGCCATAGCAGTATTAACCAGAGGTACTGCACAATTGTTAACGATACAAACGGCATAGTTACAACCGCGCCGCCAATAATGTAATCTATTTGATCAAACGGGAACCAACCGTGGCCGGGCGCCACGTTACGCTGCCGTTTAAAAAAACTCTCTAACGCATCGCCGCCCAAGGCACCGATAGCAAAAAGCGGCCCTAGTACAAGAGTGGGCAGGTGAGCATAGTCGACTTGGTCCGTAAGAGTGCGTACCCAAGTTACGTTATCGAATAAGAACTGCTGTACCACGAGCGTAAGCGTGGCAAAAATAACGCCTGCAATAAGACCGCGCCAGGTTTTGTGGTCGCCTAATATACGTTTGCCGTGGTAGGTTTTTCCAAAGTCCATAGGTGCGTCATAGCGTTTTAGCGGGGGCAAAGCCGCCGCAAATATGGGCACGACATTAGCTACGGCAGCCGGTGCAAAAAACCATAATGCAAAAAAGATATCCTGTAGCATAGCCTAGCGCCCCTTACGTAAGCGGTTAAACTTGGGGTACAGCACGGCACGCAGCCCACCAGAACCAATAGTGTAACGGGCATTGCCCAACGCCTTGGCCAGTGTTGCTTTGCGTGGTATATGGCCCAGACTAGTATAGGTTTTACCCCAGCCATGCCAGCCATGAGTATCGCTGCTGGCGGCACCAGGCAGCTTGTGTTTGGCAGCCCATTCTTCGGCTAGGCCACTACGGTTTTGAAACACCGCCCGGCCGTTGCGTACCTCGACAATATCTACAAATTTAGCAATACCATCTAAGGCTTGTAACGGCATACCACTGCGTACGGTCTCGAAGGGATGCGGCACATACACCAGCCCGCCTTGCGCCTTAATGCGCTTGGCGGTTTCTAAAGGAGTTAGGCCCGCCGGAACGGCCTCTGTTAAAAACAAGCCTATTAACTCGCCCTCGGTGGTAGTAACTTCTTCGCCGACAATTATTTTGCTACCTAATGCTGCTTGTGCAGCCTTGGCAAAGCCAATGGTATTGTGGTCGGTAATAGCAATGCAGTCTAAACCTTTCTGGTCGAGCATGCGTTTGTACTGAGTAAAGGTAAGTGATCCATCCGGTGAATCAACTGAATGCGTATGCAGGTCTACCTTATACGTGTTCATAACGCCTTACTTATAGTTACAAGCCTCCAGATTGCAGTGTAGGCGGCAAGGATCGCAATAAAGGCGACCGCAATAGTTAAGTGGCCCACCAGCAGACCAACAACCAATACGGTCATACGCAGTTCAAAGGTTAGCAGACCGTCTTTAAAGAGCCTGTTTAGTTCGTGGTGTGTTAGCTCGTTTTTAGTCGAAGCTACCGCTGCCTCGCCCTTGGCCTTAACGTAGCTTACGCATAACGATGCGCCACAAGCAGCGACAGCCCACGCCGCATTAGTAGGGTTATTGCCGGCCGCAAAAACGTAGGCTGCGCCCGTATACAACAGTACTTCCTTCATGCGATCAGTAGATGCATCTAGTAGCATGCCCCTGGGACTGCTGCGCTTCTGCAGCCGCGCCAATTCGCCGTCCAAAGTATCGAATAGTCCAAATACTATAAGCAGCAAAGCGGCCAATATATTGTAGCTACCCATGGCAATAAGCACGGCAATAGGAATGTGCATTACCAGGCCAGCAATGGTAACTACGTCGGGATGCAGTTGGCCGTTAGTGGCTTTGTTCAGTTTGCGGGCTACCTGCCGCATAAAACCGCGAACGGCCAAACGGATAACCTCGAACACCTGTGTCATTACCTTTATTGTACTATATAAGCTATGAGGTCATGTCAATGAGTACTGTAGCCACACCCAGCTTCGACCACTTTATTGTGTTTCTGAACCCGGCCGGTACGGGCGCAAAGCGGTCATGGGCACGAGTAAGTGAACTACAGGCCTTGTTCCCGGACCATACCGTAGACGTGGTATACAGCTCTACCGACGGCCGCGCGGCCAACCAAGAGCTGCTTGTGGGCGAAGCGGCACGCTTGGGGCCTAAAACACTACTATGCATAGGCGGGGGCGACGGCACGGTGGGCATGGTGGTAGAAACCCTTATGACTCATCCAGATTTATCGGCCACCGCAAGGCAAACCCCTATATTGCCGCTATGGGGCGGCAATGCCAACGATCTAGCGTACATGCTAAACGGTTCGCCGTCGTCTATCAGCCTAAAGCAACTGTTTGCAAAGGGCGAGGTTGTACCCATTCAGCCCCTAGAGTGTAAGCTGCTGTATAAAAACGGTACCGAAAAAACACGCATAGCCATCTGCTATACCAGCTTTGGCGGCACTGCCTATGCCTCTAAACGAATAGCCGAGGCCGAACACCGCAATCATCCGCTCCGCAAGTTGTTTATTAGCCGCCTACTATTCGAAGCTGCAGCCAGTGTGCGCGAGTTTATGCGTGCCCCCGGCTTTGCCGTAGAAGAAGCTGGCAAACAAAAAATAGTATACGAGCGCACCATTGTTAACGGTGCACGCTTTGCCAAAACCGGAATAATACCCATCCGACTAGACCAAAAAGCCTTTTTTGACTACACCCTCGAGAATAAAGGCTTAGTGGCAACACCTATTGAATTCCTAGAATCTACCCGCAAAGCATCGGTACCAAACTTTTTAAAAACCACCGCCGAGTTTAACGTTAAGCAAACAACCCTGGCGCAATTTGACGGCGAAACCCAAGAAATACCTGCCGGCACCGAGGTGCATGTAACGTTATCAAAACAACCGGTTAATGTGCTCAGTACGCAGCTGGCAAATCATAATACTAAGTAGCGCGGCAGGCGGCAAAAAGGTACAGTAAGTACATGACCAAAACACGGATACTTGGGTATGTTGTAGTGTTTGAACTACTGGGGATTATTGGGTTAGTTATGTGGCTGGCGTTATTTAACCAGCCGCGCTCGACGCAACTTGTGAGCACTGCCGAGCCTAAAAAAGTAGCGTTACACACGCCGGTCATTGCATCGGTGCCATTTGCTAGCGGCCTGACTGCGCCGGTAGATATTGTGTCGTTGCCCACGAGTGTTAAAGACGACCGCTTGTTCGTAGTAGAGCAAGCCGGAGTAATCCGCACTATGAGCAGCAAGGGGCAGGTAGGTACGACGCCATTCCTCGATATAACCAGCAAGGTTAAGTCCGGCGGCGAAATGGGCCTGCTTGGCCTGGCGTTTGACCCAAACTACGCTAAAACCGGCTATATATACGTAAACTACATCGACCAAACTATGAATACGGTCGTGGCACGGTTTACCGTAGCTAAAACAACTGGCCTGGCTGACCCGGCAAGCCAAAAAATTGTGCTGACCCAAAAACAGCCTTTTCAGAATCATAATGGTGGGGCATTGCGCTTTGGACCAGACGGCTACCTATATATAGCTTTCGGCGACGGCGGCAGTGCAGGCGACCCAGACAACAGGGCTCAAAACAAAAATGACTGGCTGGGTAAGATACTGCGTGTCGACATAAAGGGCACCGACACGTACAAAGTACCAGCCACCAATCCATTTGTTGGGCAGGCAACTGCGAAACCCGAAATCTGGTCTATGGGCCTACGCAACCCATGGAAGATTAGCTTTGACCGCAAGACCGGTGATCTATACATGGCCGACGTAGGGCAAGGCACTACAGAAGAAATTAATGTACAGCCACGGGCCAGTAAGGGCGGCGAGAATTATGGCTGGCGCTGCTACGAAGGCACGCACACCTTTAACACGGCTGGCGGCTGCAAACCGGCAAACAATTATACGATGCCGGCAATTGAATACGATCACTCCGACAACCGCTGTTCGGTAACCGGCGGCAGTGTATACCGGGGCACGTCGCAAAAAGCATTGGCTGGCACATACTTTTATGCCGATTACTGCGGTGGCCAGTTGTACTATGCCAAAAAAGAAAAGGGCACCTGGAAGAGCACACTTGCAGCAACCAATACAGGAGCCGTAAGTACCTTTGGCGAAGACCAAAAGGGCGAACTGTACTACGCCGAATACAAATCGGGCCAAATCTACCACATTACCGACGACGCCAACTAGATCTATTTTGGCATTTTACAGCCTCGTCATTCCAGGCTCGACCCGGAATCCAGTCAATTCGGCCAAGTCACTTAGATGAAATAGTACGAACGCACGCCAACCGTCAGCCCTACGCACCCATTTGCAGCAAGGGTTCGGTGCATTGGCAGCTACCCGATTACCGGAAAGGTGCTTGGACGGCAGTCAAGCGGCAATCGTACCCCGGAATAATCCTATGAAAAAATAAGGGAGGGGGCGACTGGAACGATAGTGGAAGGAGTTATTGCAGCGCCGTCCAAGTAGCTTGGAGGTAGTCGAGTAGCTGACACTGTACCGAGAGGTTTTCTTGGTTACTCCTTTTGGCGGAACAAAAGAAGTAACATTGCAGTTTGACGGGAATCAGAAGAAAGAAGAAGGAATTCTCTATTACTGGATCCTGAATCGAGTTCAGGATGACAAAGGAACTTTCTTTTACTGGATTCCCGCCTTCGCGGGAATGACGGGGGGTCCATAACCCTCGTTCAGGATGACAAAGCTACATTTAACTTGTTATTCTTATGGTAAACTGATGCTATATGTTCAAGGGGATCCTGCTTTCGTTACTCTTTGCTGCAGCACCGAGCAGTTCTAACTACACCTTGCAGGCGTATGATGTAGTAAACGGCGGAGCTGCTGGCAGCAGTACTAATTACGGATTGCGTTCTGCAGTCGGTGGTATTAGCGGCAATGCTAGCAGCGCCACCTATGGACTGCCTGCGGGCGTTAAGGCCTCTATGACGGCTGCCGTACCGCCAGCACCAACCTTCACCAATGTCGGTAGCAGTTATAAGCAATTAAAATTAACGCTTAACATCGGTAGTTTTCCAAGTGACTATAAATACCTTATAGCTATTAGCGACGACAACTTTGTAACCACGAAGTACGTGCAAACCGATACAACCATAGGCAGTGGCCTGAGTATTAGCAACTACCAAACATATGCAGCATGGGGCGGCGCCAGTGGTTTTAACGTCACCGGCCTGGCCAGTAGCACGACGTATAAAGTAAAGGTCGCGTCGTTGCAGGGGGATGCTACAGGCAGCGGCTTTGGCCCAACAGCTACAGCGGCAACCGTAGGACCTAGCGTAACCTTTGCCGTATCGACATCAGCAACATCTACACCACCTTTTAGTGTGGCTATTAGTGGTATTCTTCCAAACACGGTAACTACTGGTACAGAAACCATTACCGCAGACGTTACAACGAATGCCGCGAATGGTGGCGCCGTGCTCATTAAAGACTCTAACGCCGGACTCAACAGTTCCACAAAGTCCTACACCATTAACTCGGCAACTGCCAACCTTACAAGCGCCAGTACGGGCTACGGCGCACAAATAAACAGCGTATCGCAGAGTAGTGGTGGCCCAATGGTATCGGTTAGCCCATTCAATGGCGGCAGTAACTCGGTGGGGGCACTTAGTACGTCATACCAGCAGTTAGCGACGTTCTCGACAGCCGTAACTACCGGTTCGGCGACCTTGAGCCTTAAGGCTAAAACAGATATTACCGTACCATCTTCTAATGATTTCAGCGATACCCTCACGCTATCGATCTCGTTGTTATTTTAGGGTAAGCACTTGCATTATGGACCGTGGCATCGCTATACTAGGTCGCAAGGATAAGCATTTTTACTCACACAATTGAAAGGGGACAGACAATGCGCCGAATATCAACCATAACCTCACAACTGAAGAGGGTGGGCATTCTGTCACTTTCTGCAGTTATGGCTTTTTCAGCCGTAGCACTTGTACTAGATAATCGCAGCGCGAGCGCAGCCGAACTTGGGCAAAACTTAGTACGGTTTGACCGCCTTAAGATTTCTAGTCCGACTACCGGCACCGTATGCGCTAAACCAACCACTGCTGCAGTCGAAGCAACTGTACAAGTCGTATTCCCAACCGGCTACACCCTAGGCGCAGCCGGCGTATTCACGACCACAACAACCAACATTGGCTGGCCAACAGGTGCAACCGCATGGCTTGGCATTGGTACCGCAACCAACGTTACCACCCAAACAGTTACATTTCCTTCAACTGACTTAGTAGTAGGTACACTGTACTGCTTTAACTGGGACAACACTGCTGCCGTATCGGTCAAGTCCAGCGCTACCAGCAGCAACACCGGTAGCGTTACCACTCGCACCAGTGCGCCAGCTACAATTGACTCTTCTACTTATAGCGCTGTCAGTATTGCCGACGACCAAATTGCCGTAAGCGCAACAGTCGCCCAGTCCTTTACCTTCGCCCTTAGTGGCAACACAGATAACCTAGGTGCATTAACTACCGGTGCAGTCGCTACCAGCCCAACACCACGTACGGTTACTATTAACACCAACGCTCCTAACGGTTGGATGACTTGGGCTAAAGATAGCAGCACTGGTCTAAACTCGCCATCAAGCACAAAAACCATTGCGTCCACTACGCCGGGATCTAACAGCACATTAGTTGCCGGTACAGAAGGCTACAACTTTGGGGTAACCCAAACACAGACTAGTGGTACGGGCACAGTTACCGTAGCCACAGGCTATGTTGGCACGGCTGCCGGCCAGGGCGGTGGCTTAGACACCACACTACGCACTATTGTATCTTCGAACGGCACCGCTAATGGCGCAGTGCTTACCCTGAAAAACAATGCCGCTATCAGCGGCACCACTCCCGCTGCTGCTGACTACGCTGATACAATCACCGTAGTAGGCGCAGCAATGTTCTAGAGGCCTGAGAGCCCTTTAGTACATTAGAACAAGTGTATTATTCCTGTTAAAAATAGAGAGAAGAAGGTGTGATGAGGTCCAACCGTATACTAGGGTGGTTGCGACAATGGTGGGTTTTGGGACTATTCGGTCTAGTAAGCATGGGGATACTAGCCACTGCTATACCTGCGCATGCACAGCAGCCAAACAATCAAGAGCAAGAATTTGAGATTCAGGTTAGCCCGGCAACATTGCCGGTAACACTGAAGCCGGATACTACTAAAACCGTGCCTATTACTGTCCGTAACTTTAGTAACCATTCAGAAACTCTTATCCCACGTTTAAGCGGCTTTAGAGTAGACAAGCTGAGTCAAAAGATTCAGCTAGATTACAAGCCGCCTGCAAACATGACGGAGTGGATTACCTTTAACCGGTCGTCAATAACCTTGAAAGCCGGCGAGAGCAAAAATCTAGACGTTACCTACACCACGCCTGGCAATGTTGGCTTTAGCTACGCAATGGCCATAACCTTAAGCCGGGCTAATGAAGACCCGAACGCACTAACGACAGGTGCGAGCCTTAAGGGTACTATTGCTATCTTTAATCTGATTAACATCGACCGTCCTGGTGCTAAGCGCGAACTAACCATAGAAAGTTTTACTTCCAAACGCGGCAGCTACGAGTTTTTACCAGCAACATTCAACCTTGTGGTCAAAAACACTGGCAACGTTATAGACCAACCGGCAGGTAATATATTTATTCAGCGTTCTGAGGACGACAAAGAGCCAATCGCAGCCTTGCCCATAAACGCAGACGGTGGATACATTCTGCCCGGTAACTCGCGTGAGATTACGGTAGACTGGAAGCAAGGTTTTCCGGCCTACGTCAATAAATCTGGTGGCGAAGAAGGCCAAAAACACCTGCAGTGGGACTGGAAAAATGCCAGCGATTTTAGGCTTGGCAAGTACACTGCCAAAGCCGTAATGGTATACAACGACGGTCAGCGCGATGTACCCGTAATTAACAGCGTCAATTTTTGGGTTTTACCCTGGCGCATCATCGTCATTTCGCTTATAGTAATAGTTGTGCTCCTTATGGGCCTGTTTGGATGGGGTCGACTTATTGCCTTAGGCACGAAAAAGGTACGGCGATATGCGGTACATAAATAAACAACAGATCAAAACGTGGGTATTCCTCGCAACCTTAATGGGAGGGGTGTTTAGTATCTGCGGCGCTCGCGTCGCGGCTATTGCCGGTTTGACTGTAACTCCTGCTACCTCCACATTATCGCTTGCAAAAAGCGAATCCGAACAACGCAGCACCATGACCATTACTAACAATTACGACATCCCTGTATCGCTCCACTTTTCGTTTGGTACGGCCCTTAATGCCGCCCAACGCGACAAACAAGCCGTAGAGGCATTAGCGGTGAGCAAGCCAGACGTCACACTTGGCGCCGGCCAATCCGTAACCCAAGCTATTATTCTATCGGCCTCTGACAAACTTGCTCCAGGCAGTCAGCAGGCCGAACTTGTTATTGGCCAGACGGCTGTTGGCGGCAACAGCGTTGGTGTACTGCCCGAAATCCGATTACCGCTTATCTTGGTAAAGGAAGACGGCGCTATAACTAGTTTAGGCCTTACGAACATAGAGCACGGCGCTCTAGGCATTACAATGCCTGCAACCGTACAAGCAACCATCAAGAACACTGGCAACATGCTGGCCATTCCACGCGGTGTCGTTACCGTCACCGCACCAGACGGTACGGTCGTAGGGCAGGGTACCCTCAACGAAAGCTCTCAGGCTATTGCACCCGGCGCATCAGTTGGCATGGCAACCAGAATAACTAAGTTGGCGAGCGCCACGTTACCTGGTCCGTACGCCATAAACGTTCGGTATGGGTTAGGCGGCGACAACGCTGCTAAAACTGCATCGAGCGGTTTTGTATTTATCGCCTGGTGGCACGTGGCAATCGTGCTGGCATTGGTGGCCCTAGCGTACTATGTATCACACACCGTTGTACCGGCCGTGCAATATCGGCGGCTTAAGCGGCGACCGCCCAAACAAACGGTTTTTGCCGGAAGGAACGCATCATGAGGCGCTTACAACAAGCGGCCTTGCTTTTCGTTTTTAGCATGGTAATTAGCGGCCTGTTTGCAATGCCCACCTCGGCTGCAATTAACCCACAAATTAGCTTCCAGGGTAAATTAACCAACACCGACGGCACGAACGTAACCGACGGCAGTTACAGTATTCGCTTCCGTATTTATACCGACCCGACCGCTGATACCGGCGCTTGTGCCAGCACTTGTAAGTGGGAAGAAACCCAAGGCACGGTAAGCGTGGCCAGCGGCTTATTTAACGTAATGCTCGGCAGCAGTACGACACTGCCCGGCAGCGTAGACTTTAACGCCAGCGCCCTGTACCTAGGCGTAAAAGTTGGCAGCGACGCTGAAATGACACCCCGGATTCGCTTGGGCGCGGTACCTCAAGCCTTTAACAGCGACACCTTAGACGGTATAGATTCCGCAGCCTTTGGCCAGTTAGCTACGGGACAAACCTGGACTGGGGCTAATGTTATGCAGCCAACCACTAACATTACTGGCTTAACTGTTAAGCAAACATCAACAGGATCGCCAACCGCCGACATCTTTAACGTCCAGACCGCTAACTCGACTGCTGTCATTCAGGTTACTGGTCCGGCCGCTAATGAAGCCGCGGTTACCATTGCGTCGGTAGGCGCTACGCGTAACCTGACCTTAAACTCCGGCTCGGGCACCATCGTGCTGGGCGCAAGCACATTGTCGCGCACCGCGGCCGGCACAACGACCATTAACCTAGTAGATAGTTCGAACACTCTGTTAAGTGTTACCAACACCGGTGCGGGCAGTGCCAGCATCAACGTAGATGGCGGCTATCAAGTAGGTGGCACGCCCGGCAGCAGTGTTACCTGTGCAGGTGGCCAGTTCTTGCAAAACCAAGTAGTAAACGGCGGTATTACTACCGGTGGCACCTGTGCTGCAGCCGCCGGCGCAAGCAGCAACAGCTTTACAACCATTGACACGCCTGCAGGCACCGACCCAACCGCCGATACCGCTACTGACACCATGCAACTACTGGCAACCGGCACCAACCTAACCATCACTGGCGCCAACGACCCGGAAACCATCACCTTCGACGTCATAGAATCGGTACTGGCCGGCAATGGCCTAGTCGTAAACAGCGACGCTTTAGACATCTCGACCGGTAACGGCCTACAGTTAAGCGGCGACGCTGTACGCGTAAACCAAGACTTTGCCTTTACCTGGACCGCCGACCATACCTACAACTTGCAGGGTACCGAAAACGTAGACGTAACCAGCGATCTTGCGGGCACAGTCAACATGCTAGGCCTTGTGGGCACTCCGTCTGCCAGCGCTGGTACAACGCGCGGTCTGTTTATTCAACAGGCAAGCAGCGCCAACACGAACGGCCTAGACAGTGGCATCGTTATAGACAACGCCGACGCCGACCTTGCGCTCGCAACCGCCATAGAAATAACTAACACCGGCGCCTTTGCCACCGGCATTACCAAAGGCATAGACTTTAACACCACAGGCATCGTTACCGATATAGAGCTACAAAACGCCGAACAAATAGACAACAACACCGACGACAACGTGGTGTTTACTGGCACCGGCGGCACCAACAACGAAACATTCACCATAGACCTCGACAGTAATACATCCTCCGGTGCAACACTATCTTCGGGTGGTGCGTTTGTGCTTATTAACGACAACCTGTCGGTTGGCATAGACGGCAACACCACCGAGAACATTTCGTACGGCGGCTTTACTTTTAGTGGCAACGACTTTTATGTAGACGACATGCTAGGCGTTAATGGCAATGCATTTTTGGATGGCACGTTATCGGTCTTGGGCGCCGCAACATTTGACGGTCTAACAACCTTTAACACAGATGTTGACCTTACCCTCGCTGGTACTGAAAACATTGCAGTGACTCATGACCTAGCCGGTACAGTAAACGTACTGAGTATTATTGGTACACCATCCGCCAGCGCCGGTACCGCCCAAGGTTTGTTCATACAGCAAGCTAACAGTGCAAACGGCAATGGCTTTGACGCTGGCGCTGTAATAGACAACGCCGATACCGACTTAGCAGTAGCCGACGGCATACTGGTACTGTCTACCGGCTTTAACAACGGTATAGTAGATGCAATTGACGTATCTGCCGCCAACATCCAAAACGGCATCAACCTGGGTAGCAACAACATTATTCTAAACGGCGATACCATTAACGACTTTACGGGCAACGGCCTAACGGTAAGTGGTAGCGCACTGACGGTACAAGCAGCAGCATCTGCAGATGCGTTGTCTGCAACTACATCTAGCGGCTCTGGACTAGAAACTTTGGCCAGCGGCATAGCAATGTTGCAAGGCTGTGCTGACGCTCAAATACTCAAGTGGAACGAAACGACCGACGTCTGGGCCTGTGCCGCAGACGGCGGCGCCACCACTCCTGACTTCGACGCCATATATGCACAGTCTATTACCAACACTAACCTCAACATGGAAGTAGACAACGCCGGTGGTCTAACATTCGACCTTACAACCACTGGCGACTTTGCTATACGCGACAACACCACAGCCTTTGCCACCTTTAGCAACACTGGCGCCATTACCTTTGCGCCCACTGCCGGACAGAACTTTACAGTTAACCAGGCTGCCGGTACTAACACAAACATTGTTGCCACAGCAGCCCCTACGACTGATCAGGTAGTTATTACAAACGCCGGCCAAGCGTCTGCAACAACTGGCGTTGACGGCTTACAGGTAACCTTTGGCACTTCTAATGCCAGTGGCGATGCCATACACATTACGCCTTCTTTTGCCGGCGGCGCGACAGACGCTTTAACATATAACGGTCTAGAAATTGACGGCTTTAGCCCCACGAATGCAGCCGGTACAGATACAGTTAATGGTATTAAAATTGGCAACTTAACCGATCCTGGCGCTACCATAACATCTGCAGCTTTAACTATCGGCACTGGTTGGGACAGCGGTATTGTGGTAGGCTCCGGCTCTATTCTAACCTCTAACCTTGGCATTGAATTTACCGACTCAGACACCAATCCAACTTGCGGCGCGGGCAACTACAGTATTTTTGCCGACCTTTCCGAAACCAAGCTTAAAAAGTGTGTTAATGGCACTGTATCCGACCTAGGTGCAGGCGATAAATACGAAACCATAACAGCCACCGGTGCCTGCACCTACACGAAGCCTAGTGATGCCATCCTTGTAATTGTGCAAGCCGTAGGTGCAGGTGGTGGTGGCGGCGGCGGTTCGTCTAACACTGGTGCTGTTGTACGTACTGGCGGTTCGGGTGGTGGCGGTGGCGCATACAACACAAGGTCGTTCTTGGCATCTAACTTAGGCTCCAGCGAAAACTGTAGCGTGGGCACAGGTGGTACGGCCGGTACGGCGGGTGCATCCGGTGGTTCTGGTGGCGACGGCGGCATTGGCGGCAGTACTACATTCGGCACGACTACTATGCTCTTTGCTGGCGGTGGTGGTGGCGGACGATTAGGCGGCAACTCTGCCGTAGTCGGTGGTGGCGGCGGTGGCGGCGGTACAGGTGCGTCGGGAACCACCGGCACAACAGCCGTAGGTACCGGTGGTGGCCCTGGCCCAAACGTTACCTCAGTAAGTGGGGGTTCGGGTGGTAACGGCAGTATTACTGCTACCGCAGGCGTTCCAGCCGAGTACGGTGGTGGCGGTGGTGGTGGCCACACCAACGTACCGGCTAACAGCAACGGTGGTACTTCTGTATATGGTGGCGGCGGTGGCGGTGTAGGTGGCGGTGCTACTATAACGCCAGCCACGGTCAACGCCACGGCTGGCGGTAATACAAATACCTTCGTACTCGCAGGTGGTGGTGGCGGAGCTGCAGGTAGCTCTGGCGCTGCGCCTACTGCAGGTACTGCAGGAGCTGCAGGCACCAGCACTAAATCCGGTACCGGTGGTGGTGGCGGCGGTGGTACGGTTACCGCTAACACGGCTGGTGCCGCTGGAGGCGCTGGTGGCGCAGTTGGTGGCGGTGGTGGTGGCGGCGGTGTCGGTTCTAACACTCAAGTTGGTGGTGCCGGCGGCGTAGGGGGCCGTGGCGAACTGCGCATATGGTCAATCCGTGGTTCTGGCGCCGACCTTGCAGAGTTATATGGCACACACGATGCCAGCATAGAACCAGGCGATGTCGTATGCCTCGACTCATCCATGCGTGCCGGTGTAAAGAAATGCGCTAATAAATACGACTCTGGCGCTATGGGCATTATTACCACCAATCCAGGCCTAGTTATCGGCGACGTCGAAGATCCAGATGCCAAGGCGGCACCCGTAGTGCTTGCCGGTCGCACTCCCGTAAAGGTATCCACCGAGAATGGCCCTATCGCTACCGGCGACCTTTTGACACCGTCATCCAAACCCGGCGTAGCCATGAAGGCCACCAAAGCCGGACAAATTATTGGCCAGGCTATGGGACCCTTTAGCGGCGACGGCGTGGGCATGACGGTTGTATTTGTTAAGACCAACTTCTCGCACGGCACAAATGTAAGCGGCATAGACCCCTCGCACGCCAAAGAAACCCTGGCATACCTGGCCCAGGAACAGCAAACCATACAAACCGAACCCTCAGACCTTTCCGAAATATTTACCGACCGCGTTGTGGCCGGCCTGGGCGTCGTAACTCCAGAAGTTACTGCAAATAAAGTCGCTACCGATGCTCTAGAGGCTGCTTCTGGTGACGACATCCAAATAAAGCTCACCGAAAACGGCCGTCTCGTAGCTAGCGGCCCGAATGGCAAAGAAGCCTTTAGTTTTGACAGCAAAGGCAACACCACTATGGCACTTGACCTAAATGTAGGTGGTAGCATTGCCGTAGGCGGCGACGCTACCTTTAAAGGCAATGCATTCTTCTACAAGCTTGTTACCTTTACCGAAAAAACCGTATTCAAGAACGACCTGTCGCTTGGTGGCCACCTAGGCACCGTTGGCGTGCCGCTAACGGCTACCACCGAAACCGCTGCGGGGATTACCAAAGCGCCAGAAGGTAGCTCAAATGCCATACTGGCCAGTACTACACTAGCTGGCAATGACATCAGTGGACAATTCGTGCTAACTGCAGGCGATCAGGCAATGGCAGGAAAGGTGTTAACCGTTAAGTTCAATAAGGCATACGATAATCCACCTAAAGTACTTCTCACCGCAGCCAGCGAATCCGCTGCCCAGACTCCATACTACGTACAAAGCACCAAAGACGGCTTTAGCCTTGTGTTCATAAACACTCCCATACCCGGCACCAACTTCCACTACAACTACTGGGTGGTCGACTAAACCAACGATTTACTGATACTCGTCATTCCGGACTTGAGTCAAGGAATCCAGTCAATAAGATAAGACTTGCGGTTGCTAATCGTCCTTTTCCCTCCAAGTGACCGCTCACACGCGGTAAAGGAATAAAAAAGCCTACATAGAATATACCTACATATCAATTCTGGTTCAGTCTTTTTAATTCCTTTCCGGCTCCGCTTCGATTCAAGTCACTTAGACGAAAAAGAGCGAATGCACGCCAACCCTCAGCCCCACGCACCCATTTGCAGCAAGGGTTCGGTACCTCAGCAGCCACCAGGGTTGCTGGAGCTAGGTTAGTTCGGAATCAAGCAAAAATCCTAGCCTGGAGCTTTCC
>CAYSOP010000015.1:0-32541 GCA_964432725.1 uncultured Candidatus Saccharibacteria bacterium
GCCTCCGCCGGGCGCGCGGGCCCCCCCCCCCCCGGCGCGCGCGGGGGGGGGGGGGGGCCCCCCCCACACCCCCCCCCCCCACGCCCGCCCCACACCCCCCTGGGGCGCGGGCGTGCGGGGCTCACTCCCACCAACCTCCCCCCCACCCCCCCGTCGCCCCCCCAACGCGGTGTTGGCGGTGCCGCCACCAGCACCACCGCCAGCACCCCATGCCTTAACTGTTACAGATGTTACCCCAGCCGGTACGTTGTATGTGGTAGAGCCAGCAGTGTTAAATATCGTAGTCCCAATGGCCCCGCCGCCCGTACCGCCTGCCGAATATATATAGCCGCCCGCAACAGCCGTACCCGCTCCCCAGACCGCGCTACTTAGGTTGTTCGTGCTGGTCCATTCGTCAATACGTGCTCCCGTGGTTTGGCTCTTTTGGATGAGCTGGTTACTCACGTCAAAATCTACGTTAGTTTCGTTGTTGCCACGCATAAGCTGAGCGGCGCTTTCAATGTATACACTTGGGTCTACGGTCAGTGGATATGCCGCATCTTTAAGTCCGGAGGCGTGCAGGGTTAATACTTTGTCTTTGTACGTAAACCAAGCCTTTGCTTTGCTGACATCTTTGCCAAACTCTTTTACGAATGGCGCGGGAAATGTAAATAAAAGTGTATTTTTAGGCGCATTCTTACGAGCCTTATCTAACAATTGTGCATCTTTATCTGTGGCCGTGGCTACGCTCCCCAGTAGCGCTGGAGCTACACCGTATACTGCCAGTGAACCGTCAGATTCCAACCGCGCTTCACTACCATCTGGTAGGTCTAACGCATACGCAAAACTAACCGCATCCCCCTGGTAGGCCTTTAAAATAATGTCTTCCTTCATACCAATGCCCTTAAGCGAGTACACCTTAACAGCGTTGCGTCCTTTAAGGGGGTACACCAAACGGTTCTCTTGCTGCTGCGGAAGCTGCACGTCGTACTGAGGCTTAAAGGTTATAGACGTTTCCGTTACCGGATCAGTCACCGTAGCGCCGGCTTCGGGGTCCACGCCAAAACTCCCTGTAAACTTAGGTGTAGCGCTCATACCGGCAACGTCTACGCCGGGTACATACTGATCGTTATACTTAAACGCACGGTTTTTAGCATCAAACTGCAGTTTACTAGCCATTGTGGTGTTTGTTGGGCCAATAAGCGTTTGCGCCTGGGGAGACAGTGTATATCGAGATTCGCTTCGCCAGAAGCTTGACCAATCAATAACCATGCTGGCAACCATAACCAGCGCCAAGAACCCCCAGCCTATGCGTGACAGTACCGGGTGCCGCCGCCGTGATGGCAAGTACGGAGTAACTAGCCGTATAATGCTAGTAACCCACTTGGGCACCACAAAGCGAATAGCCAGCTTGCGTGACCGGGGCGCCCCAGCTACCGGCGCAGGGGGCTGTACAACGTTTACAACAGGGGTACGTACCGGTGCAAGAGTACGCAAATCAAGCTGTCGGCGTGATGCAGGCAGCATAGGACGAGGCCGCGAATTTGGTCTTTTTATGTCGTCCATGAACTACAGGTTACTTGTACCCTCTCCCTATCAGTTCTAATGCTTATATTGTAACACTTCTACTTACCGGTCGTCGTAAAGCTAAGCGTACTGGCGTAGGCGCTCGCGCCGCTATTCGCCTTTAGGTTTATCTTGAATATTATGAATCCGTTGGCCGCAGACGAGCCCAAGCTACACCCAGTTGCCTCGTTACCGTTGATGCCTATCGACTGCCATGTGTTATTAGAGGTCGCTACCGTCGTCTCTGAGGTGACACTGTTCCAACACTGTGTCAGCGAACCAGCTGGCGTCTTGTAGTACATCTGGTAAGTTACTGCAGCATTTGCCGTGCTGCTCACCCGGCCCGTAAGTTGTACCGTGTCGTCACTACTAAAGCCGTTAAATGTCGCCGGTAGCTGGTACGTTACATAAATACTATATGTTTGCTGCGTAGCCTGGGGGCTCGTCCACTTGTAGAAGTTCTTGACATCACCAGATGTAAAGCAAGGATCAGTCGCGCTCACGTAGTTAATCTGTAGCACGCCACTTTGGTTGGCGCAGAAGTCGGCCGTCATAGTACCTATACCCGTACCGTTTAGTACGGCACCGGCGTACTCTGGGTTAAGGTTAACGATGTTGTCTGGTGCAGCACCACAAGCACCCCAGCCATCAGATTCGTAGCACTGAATACGTCCGGTAGTAGTGTCGTAGTACATAGAGCCCAAGTAAGCATCGTTATTAGATGCGATTGGCGCGCTCGCAGAACGGTCTAGCGTAAATAGCGTTGTCGGACCACCGCTCTGACCACCGCCAATCTGTACATTAGACGAGTTGTTGTTGTTTAAGGTTACCGTTAATGCATCGACGTAGAAGGTACGAGCAGTGGCAGTTGGCTGGTAAATAACGACGTCAGGGTCACTAATACCAGAGGCAGGCGTCGTAATAATACAGGTAACCTTGGTCCATCCACTCGTCGACAGCGTTTGCGTATTGTAGTCGCTACATAGCTGAGCGCTTACCGGTGCACTGCTACCACCAGCTGGCAAGAAGCCAACAGTTAGGTCGGTAAAGGTACCGCTCAGCAGCTTGGCGTAGAAGGTTACCAAATATTGAGTGTTTACCTGAGGCGTAATCGTCAGGTTGTTGCGAATACCCTCGTTAATGTGGGCAGTGGTTACGTCGGCTACCGCACCACTGGTGTCATATATATTAGTCGTGTCGCGGGTAGGAGTGGACGTACCGGCACCGCCGTCAGCATCGTAAGCCTGCCAGTTAGTACCGAGGGCAGAATCTACGCTGCCATCTACCGCATGGTTGGTGTTGGCGTTAACCGTTACGCTCAAGTTATCGACATAGAAGGTGCGGGCAGCACTGTTACTGTTACTCTGACGAATAAAGATAGCGTTCGAAGAAGTAATGCCCGATGAAGGCGCTGTAAACGTACAGTCAATCCTGCTCCAAACCGACTGCGTTACCGTCTTGCCCGTAGCACAAGTTGTCGTGCTGGTATTGGTGCCGTCCCTCGAGTACACAACGTCCATTGTCGTAAAGTTAGCCGTCCCCTTAACACTAAACGACACCGAATATACCAAGTTTGCGGTGAGTGCAGCCGACAACTGGTTAGCCGCCCCTTGGTTAGCAGTTGTTGCGCCAGTCGTAACTATCTTCGTACTGGCCACACCGGTTACGAACTCGCCAGTCGTAATGTCACGGGATACTGTTGCTTGCGTACCGCCGGTGGCCGACGCAGACCACGTGCTTGCCGGGAAGGTCGTAGACGAACCACCGGCAGTTTCGGCACCACCGTTGCTGGCGTATTCGGTAGCATTGTTGTTAACGCTAAATAAACTACTACCAATAGAGGTCTGAGCTTCAAGGATGGCACCAATAATAGGTGTGGTCGCGTTGTTACGAATCGTCAAACCGTTTGCCGTTGCAGAGTTGTTCAGCACAATCTCGGCACCACCAGCACTCGATAACGTGTTGTCGTAGGCAGCTTGTAAGGTAGTAGAACTCGATGCACCAGCGGCCGTCCAGTTAGTGCCGGTCCATATCATGGTGGCGGTGGTGTTTTGGCGCATTGATATATTTTGTTCTATACCAGTACCCTCGCCTACGTTGGCACGAAGCGTAAAGTCGTTCGTACCACTGGCTGCAATAACGTAGACTAACCGTCCTGCGGCAGCCGCGCCCAGTGTTGGGTCCGAAAGCGTATAGTTAACGTTTGCAGCCGACGCGGTCAAAACAATCGCACCAAAACTATCTATGTTCGCTTGCGTAATAGCGACATTCACACCAGATGTTTGGAGTGTTGCCGTAGAGAACGTCGGCGTATCCACAACTACCAAGCCCTTCACACCGGCACCAGCACCTACGCCACCAACCAAGTTTACGTTGGCGCCGTTAGCGTTACCACCGCCAGCACTACCGCCCTGTACCGTTATGGCACCGCCAACTGCCGCGTTACCACCGGTACCACCTTGCAATGTCAGTGTACCGCCAGTACCACTCGTTACACCAGTGCCGCCCGTAACCGTTACGTTACCCCCTAGGCGCGTTGCTGCACCGCCGGTACCGCCAGTTATTGTAATGACGCCCCCGTTTGCAGATGCACCACCAACACCCGCCTGCAATGTAATGCCACCGCCAACCGTCGTACCGGTGCTGTTACCGGCCGTCAGGCTGATTGCGCCGCCCGAGTTGTTGCCACTACCGCCAGCGTTACTGCCAACCAATAATAAGTTGCCAGCAGCACTACCAGTTGTAGCAGATGCGCCAGCACCGCTCTGTAGTGTGAGGTTAGCACCCGCTGCACCAGCAGCAGCGCTGCCGGTAGACGAAACCGTAAAGTTAGTAGGTGCAGCAGCTGTAGCGCCAAGTCCTAAGTAGAGGTTGTTACTCGTGTCTATGGTAGCGCGTACGATGTTGTTGGTAATTACTTGCAAACTGTTTGCGTCTTGCGTGCCAAGTACGGCGGTTGCGCCAAAGTTGTTGCCACTCTGCAAGAACGGCCGGCCAGTCGTGTTCGTGCTATCGCAGGCAATAATGTTGGTTGTAGAACTGTCACGACAAAGTGCGGCAGCGTTAGCAGTAACCGTACCAGGGTTAGATAGTTTAACCGTACCTTGCAAAGTAGTCGTGCCACTCGTGCCACCAATTGTAATGGGGTTAGAGTTTGTGTTGCCAATCACAATTGCACCCAAGCTTGCAGCCTGAATAGACACGGCTGCAGTAGCATTGCTGCCTCCCTGTATGGTGGTTACATTGCTGGTGTTTGCAGCTATAGAGCCAATTGTTACTACTTGGTTGTTACTAGAGCTGGTCGCAATGTTAATGGTAGAGTCACCAGCTAGTGCAGCGGTCGCGCCAATATTAACTGTCTTACTGGCGGCCGTGTTGCCTATATTTATAGATCCACCAGTACCAGCTTGCAATACGAGGGCTCCAGATGTACTGGTGCCGCTGGCAGTGCCACCGTTAAGTGTCGTCGTAGAAGCGGTAGCTGTGGTACTGCCAATAACAACCGTATTAGTTGCACCAGCAGTGGTGTTAGTACCGATGTTAAATAATTGCGCAACCGAACCAGCTGCGCCCGTGCTTCCCAAATTTATTGTGCGACCCTGTGCTCCGGTGCCAATAAGGATATTACTAGTGCCTGAGTCAATTGTTACGCTTGGGTTAGAAGTGTTGTTACCAATTTGTACGGCCTTAGCGTTTGCGTTACCGATGTTAACCGTTGGCGTACCGTTTAACGTGGTGCCCGTATCTAGCGTTACGTTACCCGCAGTACCGGCTGCCGCGTTACCACTGTTAATAGTAACGGCGCCAGAAGTGCCAGTGCTGGTCGATATGCCCCCGGCAATACTCACTGCGCCACCAGCATTTGCACCGCTGCCACCAGCTGCGCCGCCAGCCAAACTAAGAGCGCCACCAGCACTACCGGTGCTCGTGGTTGTACCAGCACCACCTTGTATGGACAGTTGTGCGCCAGCAACACCGTTAGCAGTGCCGCCAGTGGCAGCTACCGTAAATGCCGTTGGGGCGGCGTTGGTTGCACCAAGGCCCAAAAAGAGGCTGTTGCTTTGGTTAAACGTGGCACGCACAATGCCGTTGGTCTCAAATTGCAGGTCATTCGCGTCGTTCGTGCCAAGGGTGCCCGTAGCCCCAAAGGTATTACCGCCCTGCAGGAATGGTCGGCCGGTGGTGTTTGCGTCACAGTTTATGAGGTTAGTCGTCGAGGTGTCGCGGCAAACCGATGCGGCGTTAGCAGTAGCCGCACCTAAAGTAGATACTTTAATTGTTCCCTGTAACGTCGACGTACCACTAGTGCCGCCAAGCGTAATAGGATTGTTGTTCGTATTGCCTATTGCGATCACCCCGCCGCTGGCAGCCTGAATCGAAACTGCTGCCGTCGCATTGCTGCCACCTTGAATGGTCGTAACGTTGCTCGTATTGGCCGCTACCGAACCAATTGTTACTACCTGGTTATTGCTAGAACTCGTGGCAATGTTAACGGTGGAGTCACCAGCTAATGCTGCGGTTGCCCCTACGTTAACGGTCTTAGATGCAGCGTTGTTACCTATATTAATAGAGCCGCCACTGCCAGACTGTATAACTACTGCGCCAGACGTACTCGTACCGCTGGCAGTACCGCCATTCACCGTAGTGGTAGATGCAGTTGCAGTAGTGCTGCCAATAACTACAGTATTGGTAGCACCAGCGGTTGTGTTAGTGCCAAGGTTAATCGACTGCGCAACAGCACTACCAGCGCCAGTACTACCCAGGCTAATAGTGCGGGCTTGGCCGCCGGTGCCTATATTTATTGCACCCGTGCCTGAGTCAATCGTTACACTTGGGTTCGATGTATTGTTGCCAATTTGTATGGCTTTGGCGTTTGCGTTGCCTAAGTTAAGGGTAGGCGTACCATTCAGTGTCGTACCCGTGTCTACCGTTACATTGCCAGCCGTACCTGCTGCTGCGTTACCACTGTTAATACTTACCGCACCAGAGGTACCCGTACTCGTCGATACGCCACCCTGTATAGTTACTGCGCCGCCAGCATTCGCACCGCTGCCACCAGCTGCGCCGCCAGCTAGTGCCAGTACGCCACCGGCGCTACCTGTGCTCGTCGTTGTGCCAGCGCCACCCTGGATGGATAGCTGTGCCCCGGCAACACCATTAGCTGAACCACCGGTTGCAGCTACTGCAAAGTTAGTAGGTGCCGCGGCGGTTGCACCAAGGCCTAAGTACAAATTATTGCTTGTATCAAAAGTAGCGCGGTTAATACTGTTGGTGGCCAGCGTCATGCCGCCATTACCCTGCAAGCTCAATGTACCGCTACCGCGGGTAATGTCCGTGCCAATAGTGCCAGTAAAGGCCAAACCATTAGTTAGTGTGCCAGAAGTGTTCGTTATGTTAAGGCCATTAGTTAGTGTGCCCGCATTCGTACGATTTACCAAAATACCATTGGTTTGGCTGCTACCCGTAACATTAACGTTTAGTGCGTCTGCGGCGCCTGCTTGCGCAATTACTGCTGCAGTGGCAGCCGTACCGGTGGTACCGTTTACCGTAAGACCGATAATACTGTTTACTGTTGGGGCAACAATGTTAGCACCAACAGCACCAGGCGTATTGCTGGTTGGCACTTGCTGCAAAAAATTACCGGTTGTAGCCGCAGCGGCATATCCGGTACAAATGCTGTTGTCGGTACAAACGTTAGCGTTGGCAGTAATAGCCGGAATAGACAACGTGAAGTTACTACCGCTCGGGTTAGCAGGCCCCTGCAGTGTTACGGTGCCGCTGGCACCGGTGCTGCCCTTAAAGACTATTGCCCCCGAACTCGTACCAGTCGTTCCAAGAGTCAGCGCGTTCGCCCCTGTAAATACCCCCGTGCCACCCTGTACGGCGGCGGTCGTAGTAATGTTATTACCGGTCGAAATAGTGCCAAAGCCACTGGTAATCGATCCGGTACTTAGTGCACCGACTTTTTGTAAGTTTGTGTACGTCAGCGCCGAATCAATAGCAGCATCTTGTAGCTTACCCGTTCCAGAAATAAGCTGCGTACCGTTATAACGGATAATATCGTTATACCCTGTACCGACATTCAATGCGTAAAAATTGTTGTTTGTAACTGTGGTAACGTTCGGCAGGTTAATCGCATTTAAGGTGTTGGCGTTCGCGTTCGCGTTGGTCGCACCGGTGGGCGTAATACTCAAGCCCGAAACTGCAGTACTGGTAGCAGTACTGTTGGCATTCGTAAACGTAAGGTTTGCGAGGTTTGCGCCGTTAGTGTTCAGCACAGTGTTCGAAACGCTTAAACTGTTGCCGCTAGTGTTAGAAGCGGTAACACTCAAGGTGCCAGTAAAGGTTTTATTGCCAGCAAAAGTTTGGATACCGGTAGATACCAGCCCCGGGAAGCTCGCATCGGCAGTCTGCATGTATAGCGTGGTGCCTACAATTTGCGCTCCATCGGCCACCTTAGGTACCTGAGAATCAATTGTGCCAATGGCGGTTACACCGGCAGCGGCAGTATTTACGCAGTCAACCCAAGCGCTGTCCTGGAAACACCTAAACTTGTTGTCAACCGTATTGTAGTACATGTAGCCTTCGGCACCACCGGCTGGGTCGCCGGTAGTAGACTTAACATCTAGCGCAAAGTAATCCGGCGTTGCACTGCCCACGCCACCTGCACCAATTTGGACTCTACCAACCGATGCCGAACCCGTTGATTGCAATGTAACCAGCGAACCGCCCTGCACAATCGTGTTGCTAGCGCCGCTTGCCGTCCTACCAATAGTGATGTCGGTAGGAGTGGTTGTGCCGATGTTAATAGCACCATTTACAGTGTTGCCAGTACCGGCCTGAATGCTAACCGAACCACCATTACGCGTGCCGGCCCCATTGGTTGCGCTACCGCCCTGAATGACCACGTCGCCACCGGTACAGGCAGTACCGCAAGTGCCCGTAGCAGTGTCGCCACCACTCAAGGTGCTAGCGGCCCCAGTGCCGTTATTACCGGTGGTGTTACCGGGCTTAATAGCCAAGCCTACAGCGCTGGCAGCAGCCGACGTGTTAATATCACCGCCATTCACTGTAAGATCGCCCGTAATTGTCGTATTCTGCAGCAAATTCACTGCAGTTGCCGAGAAAGAAGCAGCGTCAGTGGCATTAGGGCTAATGTTAATGCTAGAGCTAGCGGTTGTCTTTAGGTAGGCGGTTGCATTCGTGCTATTTTCCCATGACAAGCCGAATATCTTAGATTCATCCGGAGAAGCTACACCTATAGAAGGATGATGTACAACGTTTCGTTCATCGAATACCGTAATGCCACGAGCATTAGCGTGGGACGTATCATCTATGCCTATAGCAATGGCCTGGGCAGATCCAGAATACTGGGCATAAGGAATGTTGATCTTAGTTTCTACGTTGCCGGTGTTGGCGGCAAAGAGGTCAACCACACCGCTGCCAGCGCCACCGCTTAAACGAAGTGCGCCCTGCACTTCTAGTCCACCCACACCGCTTGCCAGCGTAGGGGTGTTATTGCCGCCAAGGTTAACGCCTACCCGGCCGTTGGAAGTATCGACAGTAAGCACATTGGCGCTCGACGCACGGTTCTTAACGTTCAGCGCTGTTGCGCTATCGACTGCCGGCTGTACTAAAGTCGAACCACCATCAGCAATGGTTAGCACAGCGGTTGCATTATCTTTGAACACCGCGATGTTACCGGTTGATGTCGAATTACTGACGTTCAATGCGTCGCCTGTAGTTGCACCCGTCAAACTAGTTAGACCGCTTGTAACCGTCAACGTCATATTAGCGGCAATAGTGGTGCTCTTGTTAAGGTTGATGGCGGTTGCATTGTTAGTGCCTATCCCTAACGCACCGGTAATCGAATCAACTACCGGGGCCTGCAAACTTGTACTCGCCTTGCCATCGCCCGAAATATAAAAGTTAGAGCTTGTCTGCTGCGATGTCGTATTTTGAATAAAGTTAGCCGACGCTCCAAGCACAAATCCACAGTTTGCAGAGCTTTGAACACATAATGTACCCCCCTCGTCAGGCAGCAACAAACTGCGTGCGCCTGTCTGCGTCGCAAAGCCCAGTGTGCTAGTGTTAGCACCGGTCAGCTTCGCAAGCTCGCCCGCACGGAAGGCATAGGGCACGGCAGTCAGCTTAAGGCGTGGGTTCATTTCGCCGTCCCACGTGGGCGTTGCCGTCTGGGTGGTGCCACCAATGTTCATGGTAATCCAAAATTCTTGGTCCCAGTTAATGCCCGTAAAGGCAGACTGCGATCCAAGGTTAACGGTTAAGTAGCCGTTAGCAACGCGCACGCGGTTGTCGTTGCCAGCGGTTACACCATTGCTGTCGTAGTATGTTTCTGTCCACAGCGCCGCGCCGCCGCTTGATGCGCTATAAATTTTAAACTCAACATTGTAAAAGCCGTCGGGCACGATGCCGCCGGTACCGGTCATTAAGCGGGCCTGGAAGTTGAGCGTCGAGCTGGTTGCAGCCACGGCCTTTTTAGGCACGAACGATGCAAGCAGGGCTGCGGCAAGCACAAACAACAAGCAGGTTACTAAAAGTACCTGCTGCCCAGGATTTACCCGATGGGACGAGCTTACATTTTGCATACTAACGTGTTTGTTTGGATTTGATTTAGTTTATTTGTTTTCCTGCCTACCAGTAGGTAGACTTTGGAGCACCTTATCATTATCCCGCTAACAGGGGTGACAACACAATACATAAAACAGAGTAATCACTCCTGATAGCTACGACCTATATGCAGATATATGTCCACAGCTTATCGATGTGTCTAATACAACATCCATTACGCTTGTGCCTGTTACAAAAATTTTATTCTGTTACTAAGGAGTACAAAAATTACAAAAAGTTGGTGTAAATAAAACAGCGGCATTTTTATTGCCGCTGTTTTATCCACAGGCGATTACCTAAATGCTCAGGCAATCTTGGTGATTTTGATTGTCGTGTGGTGCTGTCGATGGCCGCGTACTGTATGCACACGCTTCTTAGCCTTGTAACGAATCGAGGTTACTTTGTCGGCCATACTATCGGCCGTAACAACATCTGCACTGACGCTTACCTTGGCGACGTTTGGAGCGCCTACGGTAACCGTTTCGCCGTCAATAACCAGCAGTGGTTCAAAAGATACGCTTTTGTCGTCACTTTTTAGAAGCTCAACGTCAAGCGTCTCGCCTTCAGTAACAAGGTACTGTTTGCCGCCGGTAAATATAACTGCTTTTTTCATTTCTTTGCTCTTTTCAGAAATTTAGCTACCAATAGATAGTACCAGATCTGTCTCAATCTGTAAAGACGGCTACTTTTTAGCTTTTTCGAGCGATACAGTCAGCGGCGCACCATCCACGGTACATGCCGTTTGGAATGCGTACACGTGGTCAAATACAAGCGTCTCGGCAAGCGTCTCTGATTGTATTGTCGACTTATGCTCTTCTATGGCCTTCTGCAGCGCATCGTCAGTGGTCGAAAAACCTAACGCAATGCGGTCATCAACGTCCAGGCCTGCTTGCTTACGAGCATTCTGTACGTTGCGTACGACTTCGCGCATCATGCCTTCGCGCTGCAATACTGGCGTTAGCTTAGTGTCTAGCAATACGGCCTCGCCACTCTTTTTTACGGCCTTAACGTTTAGCTCTTCAACAATAATTGGCAACAGCTCTGCGGCGTCTTCGCCAAGTCGAGCATCAACGTTAGGTAGGGCAACAGAAGCAAGCGGCTGGCGAACTTTAATACCATTCGATGCACGCTGCGACAGACCTTCGTTTATAACCTCACGTACGAATGCCATACGCTCAATAAGCAGTTCATTCACATGGCCTGCCTTCGGCCAATCGCGCAAATGTACCGATTCACCGCCCGTCAGCTTTATGTACAACTCTTCGGCCAAAAATGGTGTAAATGGCGCCATCACATGCGCTAATTGCGTTAACACATAGTGCAATGTGCGGTAGGCGGTTTTTTTATCGCCATCGTCTTCGCTCTTCCAAAAACGTCGCCGCGACCTGCGTACATACCAGTTGCTGGCATCTTCAATAAACGGCAATATCGGTTTTATTGCATTTGGCACATCGTAGTTATTCATGTGCTTCTCTACTTCTTGAACCAACTGATGCACGCGCGACACAATCCATACATCCAATGGATTACTCAGCTCATCGATGGGATCGTCCAGGCTGCCCGTCCATTCCCAGCCATCTACATCCGCATACAACGTAAAGAAGTCATACATATTCCAAACCATGCTTAGCTTACGCGACACGTCAGCGACATCCTTGTCTACCAAGGCAAAGTCTTCGCCGTTCATAAGCGGTGAGCTCATCAGCAAAAAGCGCAGCGCATCTGCCGAATATTCGTCCATCAGTATATTGGGGTCAGTGTAGTTACCAAAACTCTTGCTCATCTTGCGGCCATCATTGCCGGCAAGCGTTCCGGTGGTAATGACGTTTTTAAAAGCGTTCTTACCAAACAGCCCAACGTTAACCGCATGCACGTAGTAAAACCATGCACGTACCTGCCCTACGTACTCCACAATAAAGTCGCCCGGGAAGTTCTCTTCAAACTTTTCGACGTTTTCAAATGGATAATGGAACTGAGCAAACGGCATAGATCCACTCTCAAACCAGCAGTCCAATACTTTCTCAATCCGCTTATACTCCACACCGTCAATGCTAAAGGTCACATCGTCAATCCAGGGGCGGTGGTAATCATCCAGTGTTGCGCCAGACAACTCAGTAAGCTCGGCGTAACTGCCAACGACTTTTTCGTGCACCTTGCCTTTTGCGTCCACGCCGCGCCACACCGGCATAGCCGTCGCCCAAAAGCGGTCACGGCTTAGGTTCCAATCGGGTGCGCTCTCGACCGTCTTGGCAAAACGTCCCTTTTTTAAGTGCTCCGGGAACCAATTGACGTTGCCGTTTTGTTCTAGCATTTCGCTGCGCTGGCCTTCAATGTCCATAAACCAGCTAGGGTGTGCACGGTACATAAGCCGTGTGCCACAGCGATGGCAATGCGGGTAGCTATGCCGTATGTACGCTATTTTCCATACAACCCCGCGCGTGTATAGTTCTTTGGCAATCGGCTTGTTGCTTTCCCAAACATTCTGCCCTTTCCATTCGCCTTCGCTGTATAGTCCGTTGTCGTCTATGACCGATACAAAGGGAAACTGCTTTTCTTTAGCAAGGGCGTAGTCTTCTTCGCCGTAGGCTGGCGCCAAGTGTACAATGCCGGTGCCTTCTTCGAGGCTAACATAGTCGGCATGCCAAATTTTGTGTGCGTTTTTGCCCCGGTTTTCAAATAGCGGCTCGTAGGTCTTACCGACGAGTTCTTTACCCTTTAATGTTCGCAGTACTTTATAGGTTAGCACTGCGTGCTTTTCGTCGGTCAGTACTTTGTCTAATAATGCTTTCGCGAGTATTAATTTCTGTCCGTCAATCGATACTTCGGCATACAGCTCGTTTTCGTTTACGGCTACGGCGGTGTTTGCAGGCAATGTCCAAGGGGTAGTAGTCCATGCCAGCACATAGGCATCTTCGTCGGTCAACTTAAACTTTACGAATACCGATGGGTCGGTCACGTCTTGATACGAGTTATCCATGGCTACTTCTGCCTTAGATATTGGCGTCGCGTCGCGAGTACAGTACAAAAGCACCTTCTCGCCCTCATAAATTTTGCCTGCGTCGTACAGCTTTTTAAAGGCCCACCACACACTCTCCATAAACTCTTTGTCCATGGTTTTATAGGCGCCCTTAAAGTCTACCCAGCGGCCAATACGGTCAATAGTGTCTTCCCATAAACCACCGGTACTCACCATGTTTTCGCGGCAAGTAACAATGTATTCTTCTAAGCTTATCTTGGTGCCTATATCGCGGCGGTCTTTTATGCCCAGCCTTTTTTCGGTAAACACTTCTGCCGGTAAGCCATGGCAATCCCAGCCCCATACACGCTCTACTCGTTTGCCCTGCATAGTCCAATAGCGCGGCACTACGTCTTTTGCAATCGAACTTAATAGCGTTCCATGGTGTGGCACGCCGGTTATAAACGGCGGACCGTCATAAAATACATAAGAATTATCCTTGGGGCGATGTTCAATAGACTTCTCAAAGGTCTGGTGCTGTTTCCAATACTGCACCAGATCTTTTTCGTATTCTATTGCTTTTCTGCGCGTACCTTTTTTGAACTTCATGGCTTGCTCCTTTTCAAAAAATAAAGAGTCACTTGTTTTGTCACCGGAATCCTACTAAAGGACGGTACCATCCGGTTTCCAAAAGAAATGACTCTTTTAGCGCTTACTTACGAGGCTTACGGGCTCTTCCGGCGGAGTCTAGTGCTAGTTTTCTAGGTTCTTTCCGCTGCTTCACGGGTGATAGCCGCTCATCTGTTAGCACAGAACGCATGTACATATAGTATACCACAGGGGCGGCTAGCGGAACACCGTGCCAGCAACCTCTGCCATAAGCGGCAGCGGCTTGCCCTGCCACACATTTAACACCGACCCGTCGTCTGCCAACGCCAAAATAGCCGGATACGACATAATATCGTACAAACTAGCGGTGGCTGCGCCATCACGCGTATCTAAACTGATTAGTTCTAGGCGCTTGCCTGCCTCATAGCTACGGCCAAAATCACGCACATACGATTCAATTTCGGTGGCATGTTCAGAGTTGGGTCTATAAAGGATAAGCAACTTCACCTCTCAAGAATAGCATAAAAAAGGAGCGAATCGCTCGCTCCTTTTCTATTGCTTAGCTCGCTTTCTAGCTGCAGCCCGTGGTGGAACCACAGCTAGTGCAAACATAACAGCTACCAGCGCGCTGTGTTTGATTGCCGCAGTTGTAGCACATAGGTGCGGTGCTTTCAGTCTTTTGGCTAACCGTTGCGTGTGCCGTGCCGGCTTTAGCGGCAGCAGGTGCTGCTGGCGCAGGCGCTTCGACTTCTTCATCGGCAGATGCGGCTACGTTGTGCTCGCTCTCTTCTACCAACATACCGTCTACCGACTTGTCGTCGGTCAGCAGGCTAATCTGCTCGTCTGGCATGTCGTCCAAAGTTGCCAACCCTAACTCTAACCGGTCGTCAAAGCTCAGGTAGTCAAGCGCCAACCTACGGGCAATGTAATCCGTAATAGAGCTAGTAGTGCGTACGTCCGGGTCGTCAGTGATGCCCGACGGTGCGTAACTGGTGCTCATCATAGCCCGTACAAAGGCCTTTAGCGGCACACCATACTGCAAGCCGTGGCTAACCGATATGGACAGCGCATCCATAAGACCGCGTAGTGTCGAGCCCTGCTTAGATACGCTCACGAATACTTCGCCTGGCGTACCGTCTTCGTACTCACCAACCGTAAAGAAGCCCTTTAGATCTGCAATGCGGAACTTGTAGGTCTTGGCATTGCGACGACGTGGCAACATACGGCGAACCGCACCCTTAACCACAATCCTATCAGTCAGCGTTTCGACTGCAGATGCAGGAGTGGCAGCAACAGCAGCCGGCTGATCCTTCTTTTCGGCGTTTTTATCGGTCGAAGATAACGGCTGGGCAACCTTACAGTTGTCACGGTAAATAGCGATAGCCTTAATGCCCATCTTCCAAGCGTCAATGTGTAGTTGTTCGACGTCTTCTACTGTTACGTCCTCGGGCATGTTGACCGTTTTGCTGATAGCGCCCGAAATAAACGGTTGCACAGCTGCCATCATTTTAACGTGACCAAGATACGGGATAGCGTTGTCGCCCACTGCGCAAGCAAACACGTCAGCGTGTTCGGCCTTTAGATGTGGCGCACCGGCAATCGTACTATTGTCGTGAATGTGCGCAACAATATCGGTAACTTGCTCTGGGCTATAACCCAATACCTTGAGGGCGCGTGGAACAGTCTGGTTTACGATCACCATGCTACCACCGCCAACCATGTCTTTATACTTAATAAGCGCAAAGTCAGGTTCGATACCGGTAGTGTCGCAGCCCATCATAAAGCCAATCGTGCCGGTTGGCGCTAATACGCTTGCCTGCGAATTACGCACACCGTACAATTCACCCAATTCTACTGCCTCGTCCCAAGCGCTTGCGGCAGCACTCAGTAACTCTTCGGCAACAAGTCCGGCGTCAATCTTAGATACTTCTGCGCGGTGCATACGCAAGACTTTTAGCATTGCCTCGCGGTCTTTGCGGTAGCCCGAAAACGGCCCGACGCGCTTAGCCATCTTTGCGCTTGTTGCGTAAGAATGTCCTGTCAAAAGCGCCGTAATAGCACCAGCGATAGCGCGGCCTTCGTCAGAATCATAGGGCAAGCCCATAGACATCAGTAATGCGCCTAGGTTTGCATAGCCTATGCCTAATTCGCGGTAGGCCTTGGCGTTTTTGTTAATACTCTCTGTTGGGTAGGCGCTGTAACCAACCAGTATTTCTTGGGCTGTAAATATTAACTCTACCGTGTGTTTAAAGGCTTCTACATCAAATCGTGTGTCATCCCAAAACTTTAGAAGGTTAAGGCTGGCTAGGTTACATGCCGAGTTATCAAGGTGCATGTACTCACTGCAAGGGTTACTGCCGTTAATACGGCCAGCGTTTGGCGCAGTGTGCCACTTGTTAATGGTTGTATCGAACTGCATGCCAGGGTCTGCACATTCCCATGCGGCCTCGGCAATCTGCCTAAATAGTTCACGGGCTTTAACGGTTTTAACCGTCTTGCCCGTAGTAACGGCCTTAAGGTCCCAATCTTTATTATTGGTAACTGCTTCCATAAACTCGTCGGTAACCCGTACAGAGTTGTTAGCGTTCTGATATTGCACCGAGAAGATATCTTTGCCATCCAGGCGCATATCAAAGCCTGCTTGCTGCAAGACGCGGGCCTTGCGCTCTTCTATAGCCTTAGCCCAGGTGAATTCCATAATATCGGGGTGATCGGCGTTCAAAATAACCATCTTAGCTGCCCGGCGGGTCTTACCACCGCTTTTAATTGCACCGGCAGAAGAGTCAGCGCCACGCATAAAGCTCAAGGGGCCAGATGCCGTGCCCGCACTCTTGCCAAGCGATTCTACCGATGAACGAATGCTGCTGAGGTTAATACCCGAACCCGAACCGCCCTTAAAAATCATGCCTTCTTCGCGGTACCAGTTAAGAATAGATTCCATAGTATCTTCAACGCCCAAAATAAAGCAGGCGCTGGCTTGCTGCGAGCGTTCCGGAGCGCCAATATTAAACCAAACCGGCGAGTTAAAAGCGGCGCGCTGTGTTACCAACACGTATTTTAACTCTTCACGATAGTCTTCGGCCTCTGCCTCGCTGTCAAAATACCCTTCTTGCAGTCCTTGGCGGGTTACGGTATCCACCACACGGTCTACAAGGTGCTTTAACGATGTCTCGCGGCTAGGTGTTCCTGGCGTGCCGGTAAAATACTTCTGGGCAACAATATTAATCGAGTTTAAGGACCAACCTTCTGGAAATTCAACATCTTTCTGCTGAAACACCGGCTTGCCGGTCATTGGATTGGTGATAAGCGATTCTACCTTTGTCCAGGTAATCCGGTCATAGGCTTTTGATTTAGGCGGAGTAAATAACCGTCCAAGCGTTAAACTGCTGGTTTGTCCCATAGTACCCTCACTTCTGACTGCCAGGAAGAACGTCTCTAAAATTCTTCTGTTGTCACTTTATGTTATTGTTTTTTGATTATTTGTTTAGAGTTCAAGCAACACCCACGTCGGGTGTCACCGGCTCCCCCTTCCCGGCCGTAACCAGGTAAAGGGCGGCCGGCGACTACACCTTTATGGGGTCCCTTATCTTACGCTGCTTTATCTGCGATAGTTCCTGCTCGAATCCGGCAATATCAGTAAATCGCCGGTACACGCTTGCAAAGCGTACATAGGCAACTTCGTTTATTATCGCTAACCGCTCCATTGCCATCTCGCCCATCTTCGACGATTGCACTTCTGGTTCACCGCAGGAATACAGCTGTTGCTCTATATCAGCGACTAATGTCTCCATTTGCAGATTGGTTACCGGAGTCTTGTCGCAAGCCCTGTACAGGCCGGCTAGTAGCTTATCGCGCACGAACAGTTCCCGCGTACCGTCATTCTTAATAACGATCAGCTGGGGCCGCTCTAAACGCTCGTAGGTCGTAAAGCGATAGCCGCAGTCTGGGCACGAACGGCGGCGGCGAATAGCCTGGTTGTCGCCTGCGTCTCGTGACTCTATGACTTTGGTGTCGCTGCAACCGCATTGGCTGCACTTCATGCGCACCTCCCTATTTATTTGATTTCAACGTACGATCACTACATATAGTGCTTGTGGTATAAATCATAGCTCTATTTGTAGTGCTCTGCAACAATTTTCAAGTTGTATTATTTAGTACGCTTTATACCTTTTTATCGGCGTCGTCTGGCGTGTCTTGATCTTTATATCGTTTAGTCAAACGGCGTAAAAACGAAGGCTTTTCTAGCTCGGCATCGCTATCCGCATCGGCGTCGTGGTCGTTATGATCGGGCCTTTTCGTATCACTCTCGTCTTTTCTATGTGTTTCCTTAGAGTCGTTGTGGTCGTCAAGCGTCCAAATATTAGGCATATTATTATCAGCCGTAAAATCTTCTACCTTGTCTTGTTCTTCTAGCGAAGTATCAATCTTAGATAAATCCTCGTCCTTGGGCTGTCTGGTGGTAGTTACCGCAGGTGCGGCAGATTGTGCCGGCAAGTCAGCAATAGCGCCCGCTTGGCGTTCCGCAAAGTACGAAGCGTCAAAGCCGGTAGCCACCACGGTAATAATAATTTCGCCGTCAAGATCAGGACTAATCGTTGCACCAAAGATAATATTGGCATCCGGATCAGCCGCAGTAGTAATAGCCTCTGCCGCCACGTTAATCTCGTGCATCGACAGGTCGTTGCCGCCAATAACGTTAAACAGAATACCGCGTGCACCATCAATAGACACTTCTAGTAGCGGCGATTCGATTGCCTGTTGTGCAGCTAAAACGGCGCGGTTGTCACCGCTCGCACGCCCAATACCCATCAGGGCAGAACCGGCGTTGCTCATAACAGCTTTAACATCTGCAAAGTCGAGGTTAATAAGGCCATGCACGGTAATAAGATCTGATATACCCTGTACACCCTGGCGCAGTACGTCATCGGCAACTTTAAACGCCTCCATAAGGGGCGTTTGGCGGTCAATAGTTTGTAGTAACCGGTCATTTGGAATAATAATCAGGGTATCAACGCTCTTACGTAAGTTGTCGATTGCAATCTCGGCATTACGGCGACGCTTTTCGCCTTCAAAGGCAAATGGTTTAGTCGCAAAGCCCACCACCAAAATACCCATCTCTTTAGCAGCTTGTGCCACTACATGCCCGGCGCCACTGCCTGTACCACCGCCGGCACCAATGGTTACAAACACCATATCAGCGCCTTCAATGGCTTTTTTGATCTCGTCCAGAGATTCTTGGGCGGCCGCTTGGCCAACACTTGGGTTCGCACCCGCACCTAGTCCGCGGGTTTCGTCTTTACCTATGTGTATTTTTACCTGTGCATGCGAATGATGTAACGCTTGTGCGTCGGTGTTAATAACAATAAACTCAACGCCATCTACACCGGCATCAATCATGCGGTTAACAGCAGCGCCACCGGCGCCACCGACTCCAACAACTTTAATGCGTGCAAATGTTTCTATAGCTGGTGCAACTTGAGGCATACATTCCCTCTTCCCTATGTTCTGGTTATACCGAGAAGTATAGCGTAGCCTGGGCTAAGGTTCAATAAATTTGCTCGTATAAAAAACGACCGAGTACGTTCTGTATCCGGCTGCTTAGCTGCGAAAACGACGCAGCAACGAATCTACAAAATGTAGTGTTCGGTCGGTTGTCTTGTTGCCCCTCGAAGGAGTTATTTCGGGCATAAGTAACATATCCAGAAGCATCAATCCTGCAGCAGTACAGTAACTTGGATCAGTAATTGTATCGATTAAGCCGCTCATGGGCTGCAATTTACCCACGCGGGCAGCAAGCTGCAATTGCTCTTTCGCAAATTCGGCAATACCCGGCAGCTTGGCAGTGCCCCCCACAAGTACAACGCCACCAGGTAGCTTATGGGCGCGATGTATACGCCCTAGTTCCTTGTTAACGTATTCAAACAGTTCCTCGACACGCGCTTCGGTAATCAGCGCAATATCTTCAGTTTTAAATACGTAATCCTGTCCGTTCAGTTTTAAACGTATATCCCGTTTAGCGGTTGTACCGGCAAGAGTAGCGTGCTGCAACTTTACTGTTTCAGCCACATCTAAATCGGTGCGTAGCCCAATGGCTAAATCGTTCGTTATGTGCTGACCGCCCATAGGAATAACCGCAACGTGCTGGACTTCGCCGTCCTCTAGCACCACTAGGTTGGTTGTGCCCGCCCCTATATCTAAAAGCACTGTGCCCGCTTCTTTTTGTTGCCTGGACAATACCGCCTCTGCGGCCGCCAGTCCAGAGAGCGTCCGGTTGTGTGCTTCTAGTTGAGTCTTTTCTAGGGCCATATCCAAATTACGTAAGTTCGGCGTAGCGGCGGTCACAATGTGCGTGTCTACCTCTAGTCGAACGCCGTGCATACCGACTGGGTCTTTAATATTCTCTTGGCCGTCTAGGCGATAGTTCTGGGCGAATACCTGAATAATTTCTCTGTTGGAGGGTAGCTGCACAATCGTGGCGGCTTCTTCCACGCGTATGCGGTCTTCGACACCAATCTCGCGGTCTGCACTACTAATTGCAATAACACCCTTAGAATTAAGCCCGCTGACATGGCTGCCGTTAATATTAATCGTAGCTCCGGTAACCCGCATACCCGATATACGCTCGGCTTCGGTGACCGCCTGAGCAATTGCCTCGGCCACGTCTTCAACGTGTACAACCGCGCCTTTGCGCATACCCATGTTTGTAGAACGCCCATGGCCGACAATGGACAGCTTGCCTGGATTGGAAGCGTCTAGTACGCCTAGTACGACGCGTACAGCCGATGTACCAATATCAAGGCCAACATACGGCGAAGGTGTAGAGGACCCGTGCATATGCAGGCAGTATAGCGCTTACCCTTGGCTATCAGCAAGTACAGAGCCTATTTCATGCCATCTGTTTGTTAAGTGAGACCCTTGCTGGCGAGTGCACTTTGACGAATTTAGGAGGAAGAGTACAGGGATGTACGCTGACGAGTAAAGTCGGCAAAGGGTACCGCCAGCAGGGATCGAGGCTGAACAGATGGCATGAAATAGGCTCCCTATACAGTAGTAAGGATCTTGCAGCCACTAGGTGTGACGACAACTGTGTGTTCAAACTGGGCAGCTAACGACCCGTCGCGAGTTAGTAGCGTCCAGCCGTCATTGGCCTCGTATATTGTCGGATCGCCAAGAGTCGTTATAGGTTCTATTGCAATGGTCATGCCGGTTCGCAGCACTGGGCCGCTGCCACTACGCCCATAGTTTGGTATCTCGGGTTCTTCATGCAGTTCGTAACCGACGCCGTGACCGACTAATTCCCGGACAATCCCAAGTTTGTGTTTGCGTAATGTCCGTTCAATAGTTGCAGACACATCCCCAACACGACAGCCATCTTTGATCACCGATAAACCATCATACAATGCCCGTTCCGTACCTTTTAACAGTCTTTCGATGTCTGATGTTGTTTTATTACCAACACAAATTGTTATACCGGCATCGGTAGTCATTCCCTGGTAGCGGACGCCAAAATCTAAATTTACTACATCTCCATCCACAAAAGGCACCGCCGAAGGTATAGCATGCTGCACTTGGTCGTTTACCGAAATACAAATCACATCAGGGTATCCATGGAAGCCTAAAAATGGCGGTTCCCCACCTAACCGGCGGAGCTCCTGCCTGGCTATATCAGACATATCCTGCGGTGTTTTACCTGCGGTGCATTCCTGCTTCAGTAGCTGTAGTATGGTTGCCAATATCTTGCCGCTTGCCTGCATATTGGCAAGCTCGACCTCTGTTTTTACTGTACTCGTCATACTAACAGTATACGGTGCTTGCTTAATCTACGCATCGCAAAATTGCATCATGTACGTGGCGTATGTCTTCAGAGGCATTGATATCGCATATTTTAACGTCTAGCTTCTTAAGATGTGCAATGATCGGCAATGTCACTGTTTTATATTCCCTAAAGCGCTCCGCAATCGCTTCGTCAGTGTCATCGGGGCGTGCCCTACCGAGTAAACGAGAACGCACCACGTCTTCGGAAGCGGCCAAGTGTATTACGGTAGTCTTTGCAAATCGTCCTTTTTTTACTTGCTCAAGCAGCCAATCACACTGCGCTACAGTACGGGGAAAGCCGTCCAGCACAAACTCTTGCTTCGTATCTATTAGTTCGAGCACCTTATCCATGAGGTTAATCATTTCCTCGTCGCTCAATAGTTTACCCTGCAACATTTCCTGCCGGCGCTTACCGGTGACTAACACCCGTAAAATCTCGCCAGTAGAAATCCACGCATAGCCATGTTCGTCGGCTAAAATCTTACCTTGCATGCTTTTGCCGGAACCGGCCACACCCATAAGAATGATCATGTATTAGCAAGCCTCTGCTTTACCATGGCAGCTATACGGCCACCATCAACAGTACTGCCGGCCTTTTGCTTGACCGCACTAATAACTTGACCCATAGCCTGGGGGCCGGTAGCACTTACCGCGGCTATAGCCTCATCAACTACTGTCGCCAACTCTTCATCAGATAACTGTGCGGGCAAATACTGCTCGATGACTTTCTTCTCGTCCAGCTCTGCTTGGGCTTTTTCGGCGCGGCCACCTTGACGATATAAGTCTGCACTCTCCTGGCGTTTTTTTGCTTCTTTAGCTAATACAACGGTGATTTCGTCGTCAGGCAACCCTTCGTCACGGAGACCCTTGGCTACCTCTACATATAAGATGGCACTCTTAAGGCCCCGCAATGTTGTTGCGAGTACTTTATCACCGGCCAGGAGTGCAGTTTTTAAATCCTGGTCGATGCGGGCTTTTAGCATTAGCGCTGGCCGAACTTAATTTTCTTTAGCTTGAGCGCTTTGCGCTGCGAACGGATGATAGCCTTGTTGCGGCGGTCACGCTTGCTAATTGGTTTTTCAAAAAATTGAGCCTGCTTAACCACGGCGATAACACCAGCTTGCTGTACCTTACGGTTAAAGCGGCGTAATAGGTTTTCGAGGGACTCTTTTGAATCTTTGCGGGTTACTTGAATCATATGGGAATATTGTAGCCTAACAGAGATGACTTTGCAACTATAAACTAAACGACTTGCTTTTTTTGTGCAGCGCGCTGCGATTTAAGTACAATGCTCTGTAACTCTTTAAAAATACTAAACTGCTTATTGGTGTGGTAAATCTTGGTATTGCCTTGTTTTTCAGAAATCAAAAACCCAACCTTCTCAAGACGCTTTAGTTCACGCTGTATGTTGCCGGCATCTTCTTTAATAAGTTTTGCCAGGCCACGGACGTGCGTCTTAAAATCGGGATATTTTGCATAGATAACAATTATCTTGCGTCGAACTCGGGAAGTTATAAATACATCTAACATACATAAGCCTATTGTCATTCAAACAACGTAAGCCAAGTATATCCGACTAATGGGTGCTTTTCAACACAAATTTGCTACTTATGCCTACGAAAACCATATAATACAAGAATGCAGTTTATTGAGGTGTTCGTGGCCGATGCCACCTATCATGGCAGCGAGGCGCTTACATACAGCTCCGATACGCCGCTAGTTACAGGGGCAATCGTGACTGTACCCCTACAGAAGAAACGAGCACTCGGTATTGTCGTCCGCACGGTCACTAAAAAACCGTCCTTTACCGTAAAACCTATATACGAGGCCAGTGAGCTCACCCCTATACCAGAACAACTACTTACCCTTGTTGCCTGGCTAAAGCTATACTACCCCGCTCCGCTCGGCGTCCTGGCACAGCTGCTGTTGCCAAAAGCATTGCCCGCCAAACCCCTTGCCGTCACCTCACTACCTCCGCCACACGTCAAAGATGCACCCGAGCTAACGGCCGACCAAAGCAATGCCCTTGCGTTATTACAGGGACCGGGTCTGCATATTGTGCATGGCGAGACCGGTACCGGTAAAACGAGGCTATACATAGAACTTACCAAAAAGGCATTAGCCAATGGCACTTCGGCCATTATCCTTACCCCTGAGATAGGTCTAACTTCGCAACTAAGCGCCGACTTTAAGAATACTTTCGGCGAACGAGTACTCGTTACCCATTCCAAGCTTACCGAAGCAACCCGTCAGCGAATTTGGCAGTACGTCCTCGAACAAACCGAGCCGCTTATCATCATTGGACCACGCTCTGCGCTGTTTTACCCACTTACGCGCATTGGCCTCATCGTAGTGGACGAAGCCCACGAGAACGCCTACAAACAAGATCAGGCGCCCCACTACCATGCCACAACAGTCGCAGCCAAGCTGGCCGCACTCCATAAGGCCACCTTAGTCTTAGGGTCGGCAACGCCTTTAGTCGCCGATTACTATATTGCTACCGCCAAACAGCGCCCCATAATACGCATGACCAAGACTGCAACCGGCGGTGAGCCTACATCCTCAGAAACGCACATGGTGGACTTGCGCGACCGCAAACAGTTCAGCCGCAGCCCTTATCTATCGGACGTCCTCATACAAGCCGTAAAAAATGCCTTGCAAAAAGGTGAACAATCCCTGCTATTTCTTAATCGCAGAGGCACGGCCCGAGTCATCTTTTGCGAAAAGTGCGGCTGGCAAGCCGAATGTCCACACTGCGATCTACCTCTCGTATACCATGGCGACACTCACCGGATGCGTTGCCACAGCTGCAACTTCTCTGCAAGTGCGGCTACTAGCTGCCCGGAGTGCCGCAATACCTCAGTGGTATTTAAAGTAATCGGCACCAAAGCCATAGCCGAAGAAGCCGCACGCCTATTCCCCGAGGCCAAGATAATGCGGTTCGATACCGACAATAAAAAATCTGAACGCATGGAGGAACATTACGACGCCGTAAAGTCCGGCGCCGTAGACATACTTGTTGGCACACAGACGCTAGCAAAAGGTCTAGACCTGCCCAAGCTAGGAGTTGTAGGAGTTGTTATTGCCGACACCAGCCTGTATTTTCCAGACTTTAGCGCAAAAGAAAGAACCTACCAACTGTTAGTACAGGTGTTAGGCAGGGTTGGACGAGGACACCGTGACGGAACCGTTATTATCCAAACCTACATGCCCGACAGCCCTATACTCACAGCAGCCGTTACGAAAGACTGGGACTCATTCTACGATAGCGAAATTTCCGAGCGCCGCATGTTCACCTTTCCGCCCTATTGCTACCTGCTCAAGCTAACCTGCAAACGCGCCACCTCTGCGGCCGCGGCTAAAGCTGCCGCGCTGCTAGCAGACGATATACGCTCACGGGGTTACAAAGTTCTTATCGAAGGGCCGGTCCCTAGCTTCCATGAAAAAATAAGCGGCAAGTTTGCCTGGCAGCTTATTGTCAAAACAAAAGATCGCACTAACCTGGTACATATCATTCATGCGTTGCCAAGCGGCTGGAGCTACGACATCGATCCCATCAATTTGTTGTAACTCTCAGGGTTCGCTATACTTTTTTGTAATGCACAAAGAAGATATCATCTCGTTGCCCAATACCCATTTGCGGGAACGATCTAAAAAAGTTGGCCTTATTACTCCCGAAATCAAAAAGCTGATTGCAGATATGCAAGCAGCAACGCTTGACTGGGAGGACAACCGAAACCATGAAGTAGGTGTTGCCTTGGCGGGCATACAAGTAGATCAACCTCTGAGGATTGTCATTATTCGTAATGATTTTGACAACAAGAAAGATCGTTCTTTTTCGGTATTTCTTAACCCTGTCATTACCAAATACGAAGGCAATATCGTAGAGGATTACGAAGGCTGCCTAAGCGTACCCGATATATACGGCAAAGTGCCCCGCTACAATAAAGTTAAAGTTAAAGCGCTCGATCATAATGGTCAAGAGGTGCGCATAACCGCAGAAGGCTTCTTGGCTCGTGTCTTCCAGCACGAAATCGATCACACGAACGGTATTGTATTTGTAGACCACATTAAAGACGTGGTACAGGCATTCTACAGACTCAAAGAAGACGGTAACCTCGAACGGCTAGACTATGAAAAAGACATCCGCACCAGTAGTATTCTTTGGTAGCGGCCCGGTAGCGGCCGAAAGTCTGCGTCTCCTTGCCCAGGATTTTACTATAGAGGCCGTGGTCACCAAGCCACGCGCCGCACATCACAAAGGCGACGTGCCCGTATTAAGCCTAGCGGAAACGCTTAAACTACCCGTTCATACCGTTAGTAACAAAAAAGAACTAACCGATTTATTCACGCATAACCGCTTTAACGCACGTCTTGGCGTACTTATAGACTTTGGCATTATCGTGCCGCAGAAAGTCATAGATTATTTTCCGCTTGGCATTATTAACAGCCACTTCTCTATCCTTCCGGAATGGCGTGGCGCCGACCCTATTACCTTTGCTATTCTCAGCGGTCAAGAAATGACCGGCGTAAGCCTTATGTATTTAGTGGCAGCGATGGACGAAGGCCCGCTAGCGGGCTACGGCGAACAGCTCCTTGATGAGTTTACAGAGCCAGTGACCACTCCTGTCTTAACCGATAGACTCATCCGCTTAAGCCACGGCTTGCTCCAGCACGATCTGCCACGAATCCTTTCAGGCAAAAGCAAGGGCGTACCCCAAACAATCACCGGTCGTACCGTATCGTACTCGCGTAAACTTACTAAAGAGGACAGCGTCCTCGATTGGACAAAACCAGCCATTCAATTAGAACGGGAAATACGCGCTTTTATAGAATGGCCTAAAAGCCGAACCACCTTTGGCGATCTTGAAGTTATTATTACCAAAGCGCACGCTATTGACGCCAGTGGCACGCCAGGACAGCGTGCTATAGTCGATGGATTACCCGTAATCTACTGCGGCGAGCAAGCCCTTGCTATCGACCGCCTAAAGCCTGCTGGCAAGCAAGAAATGACCGGCGAGGCATTCCTCGCCGGCTATAAGCGGTTTTTTGGACAATAGCCGTTAAAAGCTATTGCTGGGGCTGGGGTGGATAGCCCTGTGGAGGCTGTGGCGGTTGCTGCTGGCGCTCCCAATCAGGATTATATCCGCCAGGTTGTGGTGGTTGTGGCGGCTGCTGAGGCCATTGGTTAGGATAGCCCGGCTGTTGCTGGGGTTGCGGCTGTTGCTGGGCTGGATTGCTAGGCCACGGCTGCTGTGACGGCTGTTGCGGCTGCGGATATGCTTGTGGGTGCTGCTGAGGACCAGGTGCCATAGGTTGCTGCTGTTGCGGCATATTCTGCTGCGGTACGCTCGCCGATAAAATCTGCGGGGCTACGTGGGCAATCTCGGTCTTTAGGTTCTCAAACTCTGCGGCAACAACGTCCTTGTAATTGGGAAAGTTGCCTTCCAGCCACTGCAATGCACCGGCTTCGTCGTTACGATCAATAAATTGTTCAAATTCAGTCAGTTGGGCGTCGCTCATCTGCTCTGCAAGCTTCATGCCTACACGCATCTCTAGCGTTTCATAGATATGAGCAAGCAGTTTCTTCTTTTCTTCGGGCGGAAGGCTAATGAGCCCCAGCTCCTTGAGTAGATCATCGTCGAGTTTAATCATTTATGCGAGCTCCTCTCTATCGTTCATTCTACCACTGTTTCAGAAGACACGTCTACGCTGTTCTGCGACAGCTTACAGCTTACGTGTCAGCGTCTCGCGGCTAAAGAATTCGATCTTATCACCCTCGACAAGGTCAACCTTAGATGTAGACGTAAAGCTTATGCCGCACATTTCGCCTTCGAAAACTTCTTTGGCATCTTGCGGACCGCGCTTCAGTTGCGTCACCTGCACTTCAGCAAGTACTTCGTCGCCCCGCATCACTCGCGCCAACGCAGGAACAACTAGTTTGCCCTTGGTTACTTCACCGCCACAAATAACTTCTGTCTTAGTGGTTTTAAATACGGCTTTAACAAGTAAACGGCCAATTTCGGTTTCATGGACTTCTGGCGCAAGCAAGCCGCTTAGCTCTACCTTAACATCATCTATGAGTTCATAAATGATGTTGTACAGACGCATCGACACCTTATCACGGGATGCCAAGCGCTTGATATTACTAGCTGCTGTGACGTTAAACCCATAAATTATCGCGCCACTACTCACCGCAGTATGTACATCGTTTTCGCTAATAGCACCCACACCAGAACTAACAATACGAACGGCTACTTCTTCGGTATCTAACGCCTTAAGGCTATCAATCACCGAGGTCAGCGAGCCCTGCACATCGGCGCGGACTAGTATGTTTAGCTCTTGCACTTCGTTATTGCGGTTAATCAACCGAATGAGTTCGCTACTGGTAATAGCACCGCGGTTATCGCCGGCCTGCTTTTGCTCTTGAGCCTGTTCGGCCTGGGCCCGTGCCGCCTTTTCGTCTTTTACCACCACAAACTCATCACCGAATTCAGGTAGCGCCTTAAAGCCGGCAATAATAACCGGTGTAGAGGGTGTCGCAATCTTAATTGGAGCGCCATCGGTAGATTGCAGTGTGCGAATCTTAGCATAGGTAGTACCGGCCACGACGTAGTCGCCAACCTTTAGGGTGCCTTCTTCGATCAGGGCGTTCCCTACGGGGCCTTTTCCGGTTTCCACATGCGCTTCAATAATCAAGCCAACTGCGGGACCGTCTACGTCAGCCCGGAAATCTTCTACATCAGCTACTAACAGAATCATATCAAGCAACGTGTCAATTCCCTGTTTGGTCTTGGCAGACACTTCGACAACAACAGTGTCGCCACCCCACTCTTCAACGAGTAGATTGTGCTCTGACAACTGCTGCTTAATCCGATTAGGGTCAGCACCTTCTTTGTCTATCTTGTTAATGGCAACAATAATCCGCGCACCAGCTTTGGTTGCAAAACGAATTGCTTCTACTGTCTGTGGCTTAATGCCGTCGTCTGCAGCAACAACAATGATTGCTATGTCGGTAAGATGCGCGCCATGCTCGCGGATAGCTGCAAAGGCTTCGTGGCCCGGTGTATCCAGAAAAGTAATAGGCCGCTTATTGTGCACAATTTGGTACGCAGATATGTGCTGGGTAATACCGCCAGCTTCGCCTTTGGCAACTTGTGCGCCACGAATAGCATCGAGTAAGCTCGTTTTACCGTGGTCAACATGACCCATAACGGCTATAACTGGCGGCCGGGGAACGGCAGTATCGCTGGCTACTTTCTTTTCGCGGCTAGGCAATGCTACCTCTTGCGATTTCTTAACCAACTCAACGTCGAGTCCTAGCTCCTGCACAATAATCTGTGCAGTATCAAAGTCAATGCGCTCATTAACGGTGGTCATTACCCCGTTTTTGAATAGTTCACTGATAAGACGGGTTACCGGCAGATTCAGTTTGTCAGCTAGAGTGCCGACGGTGATCATGTCTTCGATTTCAATAGTACTTGCCATGATAGCACTCCCTTCTGCCGCCATTACTGGCGTCTTACAGTTTATTTAGCACATATTGTTATTTTGCGCTCTTGAGACTGAGGGCAATTTTACGAGCCTCAGTATCGATGTCGAGCACTTTAAACTGCTTCTTTTCGTTCAGCTTAAAGATCTGCTGAGGATCAACGGTTTCGTCATCGCTCATTTCAGACACGTGCACCAACGCCTCTACGCTTGGGGATAGCTGCACAAAGGCACCAAACGGTGTAATGCGCGTAATCTTACCTTCTACGATATCACCCTTGGTAAAGGCTTTTACTTCCTTCAGCCATGGGTCTTCGGTCATTTGTTTAAGACTCAGTGATAGGCGGTCTTTATCGATTGCGATAATCTTTGCCTTTACGGTTTCGCCAACCTTAACGTAATCACGAGGGTCCTCAACACGCTCCCAAGAAATTTCGGAAATGTGAATAAGTCCTTCAATGCCTTGTACGTTAACGAATGCACCAAAATCTATAACACCAGTTACAACGCCTTCAATTTCGTCGCCAACCTTAAGTTCGGCAAAACGAGCCTGCATATCGTCTTTAACTGCTTCTTTTTCAGAGAAGATCAGCTTGTTGTCTTTGCGACTTACATCCAAAACGCGAACGCGGATTGGCTTGTTAACCAAAGCATTAAGCTTCTGCAAAATTTCGTCTTTGTCTGCACCAGATACGCGTGGATAATGACCGGCGGCCAATTGGCTTACGGGCAAGAAGCCGCGAACGCTCTCGAGTTCAACGAGTAGACCGCCTCGGTTAGCATCGTAAGGCATAACTTCAACAATTTCTTGTTCGTCGAAAACGCGCTTAAGTTCATCCCAACCACGGTCTTTTGCGGCACGCTTCATGCTTAATAGCGCGTGTCCTTCATCAAGTTCGGGGTCGATGACGCTTACCGTCACTGACTGCCCTAACTCTAGGGGTTGTCCGTGGCTGATCTCGCGGCGCATAACCACGCCAACACCACGTGCGCCTAGGTCAATCCAGACCTCGTGCTTCTTTACTGAACTGACAACGCCTTCTATAACGTCGCCTGCTTCTAAATGTTTTGCTTCGCTGCTCGCAAGCAGCTCGTCCATTGTAAGAGTATTACTCTTTGACATGTTTTCCATGCCTCCTTGATAGTGTATTTTCCGTCACCTACTATTGTAGGCGCAAGATTATTATCATTATAACCCCTTTCGCCTCTGGGGTCAAAGTAACCGTAGTACACCCCCCTCTTATAGGCATATAACCGTAGAATGGCTATGGCTGCCCATGCTAAACTACTCTTAGTATGTATTTGGGGATTGATATTGGGGGCACAAAGACGCTTGTCGCAAGTCTGACAAACGAAGGCGTTATTACCGAACGGCTTCGCTTTCCAACTCCACACGATTACAACGACTTCGTAAAAGATCTGGCAACAAACGTTGCTAATTTATCTACAAAAGAATTTATCGCTTGCTCTGTTGGTGTACCCGGCAGACTCGACCGCAAGCGCGGCATCGGCATCGCCATGGGTAACCTGCCCTGGAAGAACGTACCTATTAAAAAAGACGTCGAACATATTACCCACTGTCCCGTATCCATAGAAAATGACGCCAAGCTTGCCGGCCTATCTGAGTCGATGCTAATAAAACAATACGACCGAGTACTTTTTGTAACTATTAGCACCGGTATCGGTGTAGGTTTTATTGTAAATCAAACAATAGATGATGCCTTAGCCGATTCAGAAGGCGGCCAAGTGCTGGTAGAACAAGGCGGAAAGACATTGTTCTGGGAAGACGTAGCATCCGGCCAAGCCATCGTCAGCCGCTACGGTAAAAAAGCTAAAGATATTACCGATAAGACTACTTGGCGTCATATCGCCCATGACATTGCCATCGGCCTGAGTGACCTTATTAGCGTTATCCAGCCAGAAGTTATCGTTATTGGTGGCAGCGTCGGTGTATACTTCGACCGCTTTAAAGAGCCCCTCCTGCAAACCCTGCATCGCTACGAATTACCTATAACCAAAGTACCACCCATACTGCCAGCCGAGCGTCCAGACGATGCAGTATTGTATGGCTGCTACGATCTTGCAAAGGCCACTCATGGAAAAGCTCATTAGTCAGCTTAAAAAGGACCACCCCCAGCTTATTTTTAATGCGAGTTCATCACTCTGCTGGTCGCCGAGCCGAGGTGAAGTGTTGTATGCGCATGGAGCCCATCCGGACGCATCGCTTGCCGGCCTGCTGCACGAAGTAGGACATGCGCGTCTTGGACACTCCGGCTACACACACGACTTTGAGCTATTACAAAAAGAGGTAGACGCCTGGCAGGAAGCCCTGCAGCTAAGCGAGCAATACGGCGTCGTTATTAGTAACGATCATGTGCAAGATTGTCTAGACACGTACCGGGACTGGGTGTACAAACGAAGCCTTTGTCCGACTTGCGGCCTAGCCGGCCTACAAGTGGCAGAGACGCATTTTCGCTGTATAAACTGCATGGACACCTGGAACGTTACTTCGGCAAGATTCTGCAGGCCCTACAGACGTTCCAAATAAAATAACGGAGTCTTTTCAGACTCCGTTATTTTTGCGGTCAGTCACCTAAATACGTTTAGGCTACTTTTTTAGGACGGCGCGAGATGCGACCACCCTGAGCACCGGCAATAGCAGCGCGCTGACGGCCGGTAAGACCATCGTCGCCTACTTTACCGCTTGCAAAGCCGCCGCTGCGGCCTAACGAACCGCCCTTGGCGCCAATCTTGGCGTAAAAGTCGGTACCGTACTTCTTTTTGTTGGTTTGGGCAGCAGCTTTGCCGCCAGCTTTAGTTCCAGCCATAGTAAAACCTCCCAGTGGCTTATGTCTTGATTCTCTTAAGAGACAAATAGAGGGCCACGCCTAAGCGGAACCCTCTCTCGTCTCTCTTGAAACTATTTATATGATAACACGCTTATGAATCAATGTCAACAAAATGCTTATAATTGTTTTACCAATCCGTAGGTAGACAAAAAGCCTCCTATTCGGAGGCTCTTTGTATAATTCGGCACCGTGCTATTTTCCCAGGGGTGGACCCCAAGTATTGTAACCGCGGCGAGGCTTAACTGCTGTGTTCGGCATGGGAACAGGTGTTTCCCTCGCGCCATGGGCACCGAATCGGCTTCGCCTTATGATAAACCTTTGGCTTATCATCGCGCCGGGAAGCGGCAAAGCCGCTTACTCGAGTTGCTCTTCCCGGCCAGTGGCTAGAAAGGGCAACGCCTATCGATGTCCATGCGATGCATTTTGGATTTTTAAAGCTCTAAAACAAACGGGTGTTTGCACACAATATGCCAAACACCAATAACTAGTCAAATGCATTTCTCTCATTCCTGCCAGCCTAAGCTGACCGAATGAGAGAACGTAAAAAGTCAGTGTCCCTATTAGTACGCTTCGGCTACATACATTGCTGTACTTACACCTTGCGCCTATCAACCAGATAGTCTTTCTGGGGGATCATAGGGAAAT
>CAYSOP010000016.1:0-31742 GCA_964432725.1 uncultured Candidatus Saccharibacteria bacterium
GTACCGAGAGGTTTTCTTGGTTACTTCTTTTGGCGGAGCAAAAGAAGTAACATTGCAGTTTGATAGTGATCAGAGAAAAGAAGTAAAAGGAATCTTACTTTTACTGGATCCTGAATCGAGTTCAGGATGACAGTGGTGGTAAATAGCTTGTAGTGTATGGTCAATCGGAGCCGAGATTACTCGTATGCCCCCGGCATACTCCGGTCTAGGGGTTTATGTTCGCTGCCAGACGCTAGATATGTGTGGTAAAATAGTCAGCATGTTCGCAACTAAAAAGGAATTGGGCCAGCACTGGCTGCACGACGACGAGAGTCTACAGGCTATGGTTGATGGTATTGATTTAAAAAAGGCCGATACGGTACTCGAAATTGGCCCTGGCTTGGGTACGTTAACCACCAAGCTAACCGACCGCGCCCGTGACGTTATTGCCGTTGAGTTTGATACTGATCTTGCCCGTGAGCTCGTAGGCCGGGTGCCTGCCAGCAACCTACATATTGTTCGCCAAGACATTTTAAAATACGACCTTACGCAGCTGCCTAAGCACTACAAAATTGCTGCAAATATTCCGTATTACCTTACAAGCAATCTGCTGCGTACGCTATGTGAAAGCACGAATCCATTTTCTAAGGCCTCGTTGCTTATGCAGAAAGAAGTTGCTGAGCGTGTTGCGGCTCAGCCAGGCGATATGAGTCTGTTGAGTGTCAGTGTACAGTTTTACTGTGATGTAGCCTTGGGTAAGATAGTACCGGCAGAATTATTTACGCCCCCGCCTAAGGTAGACTCGCAGATATTATTATTAAACTACCGCCAAGAGCCACAGTTTCCCAATGTGGACACCAAACTGTTCTTTAGGATTGTTAAGGCCGGCTTTGCTCAGCGCCGTAAGACACTACTTAATTCATTAAGCGCAGGTCTGCAGCTTTCCCGCGAAGAAACCGAAAATATACTGGAAGAGGCAGACATTTTTCCGGTGGCTCGTGCCCAGAGTCTTAGCCTCCTGCAGTGGCACGATTTATATACTGTGCTTTCTCGTACAAAAGCATAGCGGTACAATAGTACAATAGGTCGTAGGGTGGTATTTGCATGAATGATCAGACAACGCAATCGCAGCAGCCGGGTTCGACCGTAGCGCCTGACGGTGCCGCCGGCAAGCAATTAGATGCCCCAGAAGAAGTGGCGGCTATTACTATGGCCGCTAAAAAAAGTCGTCGTATATTGCTGGTCGGAGTTATTCTGCTGGCACTGGGATCTTTGCCGGGCTGGTTGCTTTTATGGCAGTCAGACAAACAAGCGCAAACAGATGCCAATACAATAAATGTTGTACAAACAAGCGCTAACGCTAGCGGCGGGGGTTTAAATTGCGACGAACGCCTCAAGCACTATGAAAACAGTTTTATGGGTATAGGGTTCTGTTATCCGGCTTCGTGGGGTGAGGCATTTGTACAAGAGGGTAAATTTGAACCGGCTGATACCGGCAGCCGCTGGCGGCTGACTTTTTCTACAAAGGATCAAGTAACATTAGGCTTAGTAAGCCCCGATTGGACCACTACCGTCCCCCGCGATACGAGTTGCAAAGATCCGGCCGCTCAAACCATCCCACCCTACGCACCGGTTTCTACCACCTGGAAGACGGAAGGCAATCCAGTGGCTAGCGCTGGGCGTGGTATAGAGGCCAAGGAAGGTAAGTATCGCATAGACGAATACACAGCCGACTTAACAACTAACGGCGTGTGCCTAACCGGATATACGCAAGTTGGTGGCCAGTTTAGGCACGCGGTCGCTACCTATTACACTGAGTTCAGTCCGGTTATTGTCAGTCCCAGCCATCATATAGCAAATCCTAATACTCTGATAACCAGCGGCGACCGTTCAGAATTTACTGCGTTCGTAAAATCGATACAAAAGTTATAAAGACTTGCGCGCCGACACGAGTGTCGGATAAAATGGAGGCGATTGTTTAGTATCCGGGCACATACTACCGTGACAGAAACTTGACGTGTTAACCATAAATTCATACAACTACGGAGCAAGGAGGACGTGATGGGTCCTGTAATCACCATCGGTTACTTACTACAGCATACGGCTACTATTTTGATGCGGCAGTCGGACCAAGTACTACAAGAGCGCTTGGGCATTGGTATGTCGCAGGTTAGGCTGCTCATGATGCTGCAGATAAATCCGAACGTCCAGCAGCGTAAGTTAGCAGAATGCTTAGGGCAAACAGAAGCGAGCGTGAGCCGGCAGATTAAGTTGCTGATGGAAAAAGGTTTACTAGGTGTACGGGTAAACCCTAAAAGCCGCCGTGAACATGTTACTATGCCCACGCCTAAAGGGGTAAAGATAACCGAGGCTGCACTTGAGGTGCTGCAACAGTACCACCAGCCCATGTTTGACCTCATAACCCCCAAGCAACAACAGCAGCTACAAGAATCGCTGACAAAGTTTCATAATTTTACCTGTGTGTCTGGGAGGCCATTTGCTTGCGACCATCCGTTCGATAAGTCGGCAAGTAGTTAAAGACCGCAAAGCGCCTGTGCTTTTTATAGGTAAGGTGTTATAATAGCTATACGGGGCTGAAATTTATGCTCGACGTTGGACTTTATCGGTTGAATCAGCAGGTCGCTTACTCAGCGTTATAGGGTAAACCTTTATAGATGCAAATTCTACAAAGACCGCATTGGTGAAGGCTTGGGGCAATTTTAGCTTCAATCCTAGCCTTGCAACAGCCTAAGCTTAATTGCTAAAGCCGTACCTACAGCGACGCCAAATAGCAGTAGTGTGCGCCATATCATTTGGCTGCTTAAGCACTCACAGCCCAAGGGTGCTTACTAAGACTAGGGCTGCTGGTAGTGACGTTTCGGTTGCTTAGCCGTTGCTACCTTAAGACCATTCAAGCAACCTATACCTGTAGGATAGATCAACCAGTTAAACCATCGGACGCGGGGGCAGTACCCGCCAGCTCCTCCAGTAAAAAAGCCCAACTTTATGTTGGGTTTTTTTACTGGTTGAATTAATAGGTACTGCCCGAGAGGGGGAGGACTGCCGGTGGCAGTCCGAGGAATCCTTGCTTGACCGCCATGCGCAATTGTCCGCAGGGCAATTTTGCCGCTAGGCGCAGAATAATGTACCCGCCAGCTCCTCCAAAGAAAATGCCTCACCTCTAGGGTGGGGTATTTTCTTTGGCATGATAATTTGGTACTGCCCGGTACTAATGCTTCTTTTGCGTTCTTCAACGTTCACCGCTAGGATAGTAATCATGTATGCTCCTAAGCCGTTGACGGTGATTAACCGTCCGCTACTGGACCCTATAACAAACATGCTCCGCTGGAATTTAGTCGCGAGTGAAATAGGCGGAACGATACTACTGCCCGAAGTGCCGGAAGATGCCTATCGGCAAAGTGCAGTGCTAGATGCCTTGAGTAAAGGCGTAAGCGAGCCAGCAGCCATAATTAACTACGCAAACAGCATTTACGGTACGCAGGTAGAAGACCCTCAGCGCGAGGTTGACGGAGCCAAAGAGCGATACCAAGCGGCAACAGGATTTGAAGCGTTAGCGTTAGCAGTTGCAGATGGATCTGTGCTGACCGCTACACGGCCTGCAATGACAGCCCCTACAGACATTGCAGATTTCTTGGCACTTCTGGCAAAAGGCCATGCGCCCGAATCGGCCGCGAAGGTGAGCAAAGCCAGCGATTATGAGCAACTAGCAAGACGGGCGTGCACAAGGTTTGGAGCTCTGAGTCTGTACGCGGCCTTGCGTCTTGCTCTCGAACACGGCGTTGTGAGCGGTCGCACGCCCATGCAGACCGCAAGATTCGCGTCTACTAGCAGGTTTGCCGCTCCCTACCAGGTGGGCTTTAGGATTCCTGCCAGAGAGTTAGCACTCACCCCAAAAGATTTACTTATCGGGAGGGAGCTTGCGGCGGGGTTAGGCAGGACGGCTGTGGCCGCTAAAAACTATGTAACACAGGCTACAATCTCTGCTCGACTGAGTGATATGTACGAAAAACTCGAGGCGCACAATGAGGCAGAGGCGGTAACGAAACTAGTAGTGCTTGGATTAGCAGAACCGCCCAAAAAGCCACTGCACTTTACAGGCAATGTTACCGCTAATGAACTAAGCACATTAATTATGATTGCGCAGGGGTTTGAGCACGCCGAAATTGGAAATAAACTGGGTATAACCAAACAAACCGTGAATAGTCGTATACGGAACATAAACGAAAAGACAGGTAGCGCCAACCGCGTCACCTCAGTGCTTTGCATGTTTCAGGCGGGCGTTTTTAAAGTGGAACTGATGACCAACCTGCCGGAGTAAGCAGTTTAAAACTTGCCAACTGCCTCAGCTCCTTTTAGCACGCTGTTTGAGTAATGCTTTGCTTTGCCGTTATTTGCCAGTAAGCTATGCAATTATGCGTAGAGTTGAAGAACTTGTCATTATTAATCGTCCCCAGTTGCAGCCGCTAACTCCGTCGCGCTGGAACCTAATTGCCGAACCCATACCAGAATCACCTACTGTTACGCCCGAGATCTTGCAAGTGGGTTACAGACTTGATGGAACGCCACAACTAGATAAGTGGGAACTTGATATAGGCACGAAGCTGGTAGAGGCCACGACCGTTGCCGGAATTATGAAGGGCTCGCCTTATCGGCATATTGCAGTAAAGGCTCACTTGCCATCGTTGTTCGAAAAACTCGAAGCTGCAAACCCGGCAGAGGCAGTAGCAAAATTGTTAGTGCTACGGGCAGTCGAATGCTCTCCTCGGATATTAACCATAGAAGAACCCCCTTCGCTGAGAGAAATTAGTGCAATGACGGGGGTGGCGCAGGGACTAGGTAATGCGGCAATCGGCGAAGCGCTTGTTTTGGCGGAAGAGACAATCAAGACTCATCTAAAGCATCTATACCGTAAATTGGGTGTTGGCAACCGCGTTGGCGCAGTGATCGCTATGTTCCAAATCGGCGCATTTAGGACATTAGAGACTTAAAGTTTACCGTTTCGTAGTGCTGGTAATCTGTATTTTGCTTTTTGCTTTTATATATGTTCTTCGCTAAGCTAGCATATATGCCACAGCCTGAGAGGTTTGTTATTGTTAATCGTCCTGATTTGCCCCGGCGCTGGAATCTTGTTGCAAAACCAGTACCAGGTACGGTACTGCCCTGGATGGCTCAATCTATTCACATGTATGATTCTATACCGAGGTCTGAAGCGCTGCTGGAGATCCAGCGCCAAACCGTCGTGTTCGAGGCATTGGGCAAAGGTATAGACAACCCGAACGACATTGTAAAATACGCAAAACAACACCACGATATGGTCGTTGATAACCCTGTACGAGAAGTAGCCGCAGCCAGCCAGCGGTATGGCACAGAGACTGGCTACCAAGCGTTTTCCTGGGCAATAGGCGATAAATCAGTGGCAACTTTTAGACGACCTATGACTGTCGAACCTACTACTGATGTGAAGAATTTTTTGACGCTCCTAGCTACGGGTAGTACGGCGGGGCGAGCTGCCCAGAGCGTGTATGGAGCGAATCCTACCAGTAAACAAGAGATATCTTCTGCCGCCAGTGTAGTGTGTTCGACGTTCGGGGCATCAAATCTGTTTGTTGCACTGCGTATGGCATTTGAACAAGGTATTATCGAAAAGCGTCTACCCGGGGGCGACAGGGCAAGAGATAAGGAGAACCAACCAGTTATCGCAGAAAAGATAGGCTATTCGCTTAAACCTAGACGAGACCTACGATTGACTCCGATTGACCTTGATATAGGCCAAAGGCTTGTTGTTGCTACGGGGGCAACCAGTATAGCTCAAACTTCCCCGTATCCTTTGGGGACTGTTAAAGAACATTTGAGGAGTCTCTATAAAAAATTACATGCTGACAATGCGGCAGAGGCGGTAGCAAAATTGTTGGTGCTGGGGCACGCCGTAGAACCTACTCTTGAAAAGTCGTCTGTAGAAAGTGATGTTACCATAAGGGAACTGAGCATTATAACTGGCGTGGCACAAGGGCTGGGCGATGCGGCAATTGGTGAGGTAATGTACATAACTCCCTATACAGTAAAGACTCATTTACACCGGGCCTACGATAAGTTAAATGTCCATGCGCAAGATCGTCGTCGTCCGGTGGTGAGGTCGCGTGTTGCCGCAGTAGTTAAGATGTTCCAGCTCGGTGTCTTCGAAGTGCAGGAATGACCTACAGCCTGCTATTTATGGCGCGGGCAATCGCCTGCTGGCCTTGGGCGGTAGGGTGGAACGCACCTTTAACTGTTGGGCCGAGTACCCAGGGGTCTGCGGAGCATATATCGTGGCCCGTAAAGTCCACCGGAGTGTACTTAGTAAACGAGTAGCGGCTGCCGACACGTTGAATGGCAGCATTCAGGGCATTAAGGCGTCCGGTAGTCCAGGATGCTTCGGCTGCAGTAAAACGTGGTTGTCGAGTAACGCAGGCCGCGGATAATGGATTGTAGTAGCCTGTAAGGACGACTGTAGGCGGCGCACCGTTACTCTTGGCATAAATAGCTGTCATGGCAACGTCGTATTTAAATTCTAGTATGCTTATAAGCGTGTCAGTTACTACCGTGTCGATAGTTGTGCCACAGGTAGCCGCATAACACTTCTTAAGATACGTGCTCCAATGTATATCATTGGCGCCGGCAGTAATAGTAATAAGACCGGGGGTGCCACCGGCAAAGGCCTTTGTAAGTTGGGGGCCAAGGTTTGGGCCTTTCACGCCTTGCTTGGTAAACAAGTCGCCGGCTTTGGCGCCTACGCAGGCGGCATTAATAAGTGTTTTGTGTTGCGTGGCCGCAACTTGCGTAGCATACGATGATGGCGAACGGCCGCAGGACTTATCGCCAGCTGTTGCGTTGGCGGCATAAGGCAGGCCATAGCCAGCAGCAACAGAATCGCCGAGCGCGGTGTAGCTACTAGGGTTTTGGGTGACGGCGGTGCTTGCTGCGTTCGCAGTCGTTCCTATACTGACAGCCAAGAATAAACTGGCTACAACAAGCGAAAAAATACGGTTACGCATAGTCACAACTCCAGATAAGTTTATACCTTACTATTATATGCTTGTTGTCAATTTGATCTGTAAGAAAAGCTACCGAAGCACTATACTGGTGCGATTATGGGTTCAATAGTTATTAGTCCTGAACAGTTCGGCTTGTATGCCAGTATGACCCCAGCTGACCTAGTTAAAGAGTGGCCGTTTGGTGATATGCCGGCTCCCGGTGTGGTGTCGAATCTTGAAGTAAAGCGGCCGCTTGCAGCTATACCATGCAAACGTCCTGTCCGTTTGTTGGGTCGTATTGCCAGTGCAGATAGGGATCGCATAATTATTGTCAGGAGAGACTTCGAAGAACCATTAGCGATTGCCGCAGGCCCTTGGAATGAATTCGGGGCTGCGCGATTACTGCGGGGCGTTGATATAGCGGCAAGCGTAACGCTAGAGTCCGGTTATAAACGGACTGCCAAACTGTTAGGTATATTTGGTATCGAGCAGCCAGATATACCCGGTTATGTGCAGGGTGTGGTTACCGAAAACACAAGTACGCAAAAAACCGCACGGTTACGCATTCAGACAGGGGGCGGAGTTTTGCTGAAGCTAATTGCTCGTGACGCAAATCTGCAAACCGATCCAATAGTGCATGACATAACCCGAACCACTCCAGCACCCGGTACGTTTGTGCGGGCACGGGTAGGTCAGCCATTGACACTGAACAACAACCCTACGGTTCGCGGCATCGGTGATATATACACCATTGGCTAGGTATGTAGCTTTGCTATCATGTAGGCATATAACCTGGAGGTGCATATGGCGGATACAGAATGGGATTTTAGTGATTTAAAAGCATTGGTATTTAACTGCACGCTTAAAAAGAGTCCAGAGGTTAGTAGTACCGAAAAGCTTATTGCGCTGGCAACGACGCTTATGCAAAAACATGGAGTCCAGACAGACGTTATCCGGGCAATCGACCATAATATAGCTACGGGCGTATACCCGGATATGCGTGAACATGGCTGGGAAACCGACGAGTGGCCTGATCTGTACAAAAAAGTGATGGCAGCAGACATTCTTATTCTGGCTGGTCCTATTTGGCTGGGCGATAACAGTTCGGTTATGAAGCAGGTCATAGAACGCCTGTATGGCAATTCCTCTTTATTAAACGACAAAGGTCAGTACGCGTACTACGGCAAAGCGGGCGGCTGTTTAATTACCGGCAATGAGGACGGTGTAAAACACTGTGCCATGAACGTGCTGTACAGCCTGCAGCACCTAGGCTACGTTATACCGCCCCAGGCTGACGCCGGCTGGATTGGCGAGATCGGCCCTGGGCCCAGCTATGGCGATACCAAGTACGGCAACCAAACCTACGACAAGCCGTATGGCTTTGACAACGACTTCACCAACCGCAATACGACATTCGCCACCTGGAACCTTATGCACGTTGCCAAGATGCTCAAGGACAGTGGCGGCATACCGGCACACGGCAATCAACGCAGCAAATGGGATAACGGCGAACGATTTGACTTTAAGAATCCCGAATATCGGTAACCTACCACTCGTATTGACGGCGATAGGGCTTAAGCATAAGCTTAAAACATAACGAAAGGAACTAAAGTAATGCGAAAACGACTTCTCGCCTTATCGCTTATAAGCGGTCTGGTTGCGTTTACGTTAGTAGTAATGCCTGTGTATGCCGAAACTAGCACAGACGAAACTAGCAACAGCACCACGGTCGAGGACACCACGACCCCGGCAGACTCAGGGGACGATAAAACCACAACCCAACGCAAGAACGAGTTGCGCAAAAAGTTGCGCGAAGAAGCCGCAACGCGTAAACAAGAGTACTTAGCCGATGCCAAGCTAAAGGTGTGCGAAAAACGCGAAGCTAAAATTAACACCATCATGGCCAAGCGTGTTACGCAGGCCGAAAAGCACATGGCCGTGTTTGACAAAATCGCAACCCGCGTCAAGACTTTTTACACCGACAAGAGCTTAACGGTTGCCACTTATGATGAGTTGGTTGCAGACATAGACGCTGCCAAGGTTAAAGCAGAGGCTACGTTAGCCGAACTAAAAGACACAGAAACCTTTAAGTGTGACGCCGAAGACCCCAAGGCCATAGCTACCGACTTTAAGACGTACCACAAACAGCTTCGTGAAGACCTTAAAGCCTACCGTACGGCCATCAAAGACCTGATTGTAGCGGTTAAGTCATCGCAAGAAGGAGGACTTAACTAATGAAAAACATACGCCAAGCAGGATTTAGCGTTGTTGAAGTTGTAGTTGTGCTTACGGTGCTTGCAACAGTAGCCGCGCTGGGCTATTTTGCCATGAATCGTATGGACACCGACACTGCTAGTACGCCGTCTTCTACCACTACTACTCAGTCGTCAGATGATTTAGCCGCCCCCGATATTAAAACCAAAAGCGATCTAACCGACGCTCAGCAAACCTTAGACTCTGACTCAGCAGATTTAGACGCCGCCGACAGCGAGCTCAATGCTCAGACGGACGCCTTTTAGGCAATGGCCGGCGTAGATATTGTATTAATTCTGATTGGCTTGGTGGCTGGCGCACTGAGCGGCATGGTGGGCGTAGGCGGCGGCATAATAATCGTGCCTGCGCTGGTAATGTTACTTGGGTTTACCCAAAAGAATGCCCAAGGCACAACGCTCGCCATGCTAATGGTACCGGTAGGGGTGTTCGCCGCCCTTACCTACTACCGTGCCGGCCACATGAATATTAAAGCCGCAATATTTATTGGTCTAGGCTTTTTAATAGGTGCCCTTATTGGCGCACAGTACGCCGTAAAGCTGCCCGAACACACCATGACCCGCCTGTTTGGCGGCTTGCTGCTTGCCGTGGGGATTAAATTCCTCATAATGGGCAAATAACAGCCAGGGCATTGCCTATTTGAGGTTTTTGTGCTATTGTTATTTAGATTGTTTTTAATGAATCCAGGTTTGTTCTAGTTAGTAATACCAGGTTTTCATTTCAGGAACCGTCACAAAGTATTACTACTAAATCAAATAAAGGATTCATTTTTTATGTCTTATACTATGTATTCATCTAGCCGCCGTACTGGTGGTCGCAACAACAAACGCAGCACTTTTGGTGGCGGCTCTCGCCGTAGTGGGGGCGGTCATAAAGGTCCTAAAAAGGACTACATTAACCCTTCTCGCTTTGTAAAACCAGCTAACCCGGCAGAAGAAGCAGCCTACATTTCTGATCACACATTTGCTGACTTTGCAGTACACGAAACCTTGCACGAAAACATTGCAGCCAAGGGCTTTGTACAGCCATCGGCAATTCAGGACAAGGCTATTCCCCTGGGTCTAGAAGGCCGCGACGTTATCGGTATTGCTAACACGGGTACCGGCAAGACCGTCGCCTTTGCAGTGCCAGTACTACAGCGCTTGCTCACTAACCCCGGTTCTAAGGTGCTTATTATTGCGCCAACCCGCGAGCTTGCACAGCAAATTGAGGACGAATTTAGGGCGTTAGCTAAGCGAACCGGTTTCTTCGGCGCACTGCTTATTGGTGGCTCTAACATGAACCCACAGTTGCGCGACCTACGCAAAAACCCAGAGATTGTTATTGGTACTCCTGGCCGTATTAAGGACCACCTGGAACGCCGCACGCTTGACCTGTCGCAGTTCAACACCGTTGTTCTAGACGAAGTTGACCGCATGCTAGACATGGGCTTCGTAGAAGATGTCAGCGACATTTTGGGTCAGCTCAGCAACGATCGCCAGTCATTCTTTTTCTCGGCAACCATGGACCGTAAGGTAAACGAATTAATCGATTACTTTGCTAACGATCCCATTACCATTTCGGTTAAAACTGGCGATACAACTGACAACGTGCACCAAGATATTATCTGTTACGAATCTATGGACGATAAGATTGAGCAGCTGCACAACTTGCTGAACACTACTGAAGTGTCTAAGGCGATTATCTTTGATGACACCCAACGTGCCGTTGAACGCTTAAGCAAAGAACTGCAGTCACGTGGTTTCAAAGCCGACGACATTCACGGTGGCAAAACCCAAGGCCAGCGTCAGCGCGCGCTTAACCGTTTTAAGAAAGACGACATTAAGATATTAGTAGCTACCGACGTTGCTGCCCGCGGCATTGATGTTGCAGACATTTCGCACGTTATTAACTACTCAACGCCACAAAACTTCGAAGCCTACACCCACCGTGTTGGCCGTGCAGGCCGCGCCGGCAAGACCGGCTTTGCATACACCTTCGTAACTGACCGTTACTAAAAGTAAGCATAGGGAACGTCCGCGAACCTTATTTATGATGTTCGTGCATAACCGCATGGCCTTTGCCACGGGCAATCAGCCAAAAGTTAAGCGGTAAGGCGACAATAAAGGCAACGGCTAGCGACACGAGTAAGCTCCACCAAAATAAAGTGCTGGTAAGCCCGGCATGAATAGCACCGGGTACGGCCAGCACAAAAGCGTTATCGGTAATTTCCATAACAATAATAGACGCGGTATCGGCCGCCAGCGCTAAGCCAAGCGCCCGGCGTACTGTAAGCCCATGCCGTAGTAGCGGTACCATACTGAGGCTGTAGCCGAATATAAAGGCCAATGCCACGGACAGCATAATGCTTGGTGCTGTGGCCCAGCCGAGCGCAGTGCTTATGACCATACCAGCTACTTCGCCAATGCCGCAGCCCGTTAGGCAGTGCAGCGTTGCGCTGGCAGCTGTTCTTAAAGGTGAATCCATATGTTTAGTATACAAAAACGGCCACATCATGCGGCCGTTTTTGTATACCCACTTAAGGTTATTCTTGTTCTTTTTCACTTTCCGAAAGTAACCGCTGCAATTCGTCGGAATCTTGCAACTCGGTACTATCCATCTCTTGGTTTGCATCGTAGTCAGTCATGCACATTCCTCCCTTCGTCTGTTGCCTGCCAAAGCAGGGTAACTATATGGTAACCCTGGGCAGGAACAGACGCAGTGAATTATTTTGCTCTAAAAGCCTAGGGCCTCTTTGACAATAATAATGGTAATGCGACCGGGTGCGACTTCTTTGTGGACAGTCAGGATTTTACTGACTTGGGTACCGCTGCCATAGGCCTGCTTAGCGCGTTCGTTTTCTAACGGGAAGATGTATTCGTCGAGGCGCTTCTTGGCGTCTTCTAAGTCGGTAACAAGCTTTTGTGCGCCCACAACCCATATGACATTGCCAGCCCCGTAGCTGTACGATGGCAACTGGCTGCCCGTGTTAGACACTATAAAAACAACGCCGTCTTGGGTAATGGCGTGCACGCTGCCCAGTACGTAGTCGGGTGCGGCCCCCAGCTTGCGCTGCTCGCGCTTTTTGGTCGGGTCACCCCACATGGCGTTTAATTTGGGACGTACGGCGTCGTAATCGCCGGATTCGTCAATAATTTTAGTAAGTTCTAGGGCTTCTAGGGTTTTAGAGGTAGAAGTGAGTACCTCGGCGCCTTTAGGCAAAAGATCTAGCACGGCGGCAGTAGCAGCGGCACGGTCTTGGGCAATAGTAACTTTCATGCCGTTTGCTTCTAGGGCGATTTGGGTTTTTTCGATAATTTCGTCTGACGCGATGGTGTCGTAGGACATCTGTGCTCCATTCTTTGGTTATGTTATACTATACGAAGTATAGTTTCATCATGTACTATACATACCATTACTATATAAAGTAAAGTATCGTAGTATAAATCACATGGACCAAAAGATAGAAGAAGATTGTACAGGACCAAAATGCGGCAGCATTGGTTATGCGCTGGCAATTATTGGCGACAAGTGGAGCGGGCAAATAGTGCGCGACTTAACACAAGGTGCCCGTCGTTTTACCGAACTTGAGCAGTCTTTATCTATTGGCCCGCGCACCTTGTCGCAGCGGCTAGAATCGTTACAGGAAAAAGGCATTGTTACCAAAAAGAGCTTTGCCGAAGCGCCGCCGCGAGTAGAGTATTCGTTAACTCAAAAAGGCGAAGACCTCCTGCCTATCTTGCAAAGCATGGCTAACTGGGGTCAAAAGTACCACTAGGCGCGGTTAGCCGCGAACATGCTTGTGTTTTAGACGAACTGTCAGTACTGTTTTAAACTATGCGTCGACATCACCGTGTAGCTATTGTTATTGGCCTCATTTTTGGGGTTGCTGTATGGCTGCAGGCACCTTCGGTGTTTGCCGATACGGGCGGTTATCCGTATGCTGCCAAGCCATGCATTTGGGCTCCGTATGCAGCGCAGGGCAGTGGGGCGCAGTGGTGCCCGGACTATGATTTTGGCGATAGCCCAAATAACCAGTCGGCAGCAAACGTATTGTCGCCCTATGGCTATTACTATCGAAATTGTACTGATTACGCCGCATGGAAGCTTAACGCCATGGGCATTGATGCCAGCCTATACAAGGGGCTGGGCAACGCCAAAGATTGGGCTGCCCATGCCGGCGCTAAGGGCATACGGATAGACGCATCGCCCGCTGTAGGCGCCATTGGTGTACGTACCACCGGCACGTACGGCCACACGGCGTATGTGGAGTCTATACACGACGATGGCACACTGACCCTATCGCATTACAACTACAAAGGCGACGGTAATTACAGTGTAGAGCAAGGGACGGCATCGGCATCGGCATTTGGCCTGGCCGTATTTATTCATTTTGAAGATTATCTACCCGCTAGCATTGTTACCGGGGTTACCGCCGAACCTGTACCACCGATTACCGAACCGGAAGTAGCGCCAGCAGAAGTAGCGCCAGCGCTAGCACCTGCTCCTGACTCGCCGGTAATTGAGGAGGTCCCGGTGGAGGCGGTAGAATCGCAAACTACCGTAACGCCTTCAGCTGAGGTTGTTGCGCCTACCCCCGAGGTTGCGCCGGCGCTGGTAACTGCACCAGCCTCGTTACCGCCCGTGCCCGCGGCAATGCCGGTGACGCCACAGCCTGCACCACCTCCAGTACCAACCACACCCATATGGCAACAAGCTGCATCATCGCCCCCGTCAGTAAGGTTAACCGATGTAAAGCCGCTCAGTACTGCAGTTGCCGTGCGCACAGAGCCAACACCGATGTACATAGCCACCTATTGGCCGTTGCTAGGCCTAGTAGGCGCGCTGATTGCCCAGGGTGCAACGACGCGTCGCATAAAAATAGTGTCTTAGAGGTTGACGCAAACGGCCCCCGTAGCCTAGGCTAGAAGTAATGTTAGACGCTGCAAAAAAGATCGCCGCCCGTGCCCGTCGTTTATCGTTGCTGCATTCTGATAAAGAACTGCATAGCGACGACGTTAAGGTTGCCCGCGATTATATAACCGCTTATTGGCCTAAATTAGAACGCTACAATCCAAAAGATGACGGTAGTTTAATTGGGGTACCCAAGACCTACTTAGTTCCCTCGTATGCCAAGGGTCACGAATTTGACTACAACGAACTCTACTACTGGGACAGCTACTTTATGATTCAGGGCTTTTTAAACGACCCTAGTCGTAAAGAATTAGTTTTGGGTATTCTGGACGACTTGGTCGCGCTGTTTAAGCGTTTTAAGATTATTCCTAATGGGTCGCAGCTGTATTATGTCAGCCGCTCGCAACCGCCGCTATTAACCAGCTTTATTTTTGACGTGTACGAAGCCTACGACATGGGCGAAAAGTGGCTGCACGAAATGATAGACATAGCCAAAGAAGAATACGAAACCGTGTGGATGGGTACGCGTAAGCCGAATGCCCGCCTGGTACATAAGGGCCTAAGCCGCTACTACGACTTTAACTACCTGCACGAAATTGCCGAGACCGAGAGCGGCTGGGACATGACACCGCGTTTTAACCGTAAGGCGCTTAATTATCTGCCAATCGATTTGAACGCGCTACTGTACAAGTACGAAACAGACTTTGCCAAAGCTGCGCGTATTTTTGACAAGCCGCGCGAAGCTGTGCAATGGGAACGCGCTGCGGCAGCCCGTAAGCGTTCGGTTGACGAGCTTATGTGGGACAAAATCCGGGGCCTCTATTTTGACTATAACTACGTCAAAGAAAAGCGTGGCACTATAAGCTCGCTGGCAGCGTATTTTCCGCTGTGGGCCGGTATGGTCGACGATAAGCAAGCTAAAACTTTAGTAAAAGCCCTAAAACGATTTGAGCAAAAGGGTGGCCTGAGCACGACCGATAACCTACCACTGGGCCAGTACAGGCCTGGTGCAATGCCTACCCAATGGGCCTTCCCAAACGGCTGGGCCCCGCTGCACTTTATTACGATTAAAGGCCTGCAACGCTACGGCTACCACGACGATGCCCGCCGTATTGCCATGAAGTGGCTGCATACAAACCTAGACTGGTTTAGTATACATAAAGAATTCTTAGAGAAATATAACGTGGTTAACCCAGACAAACCCCCGGCAAAGGGCGTGTATCCATCGCAAACTGGCTTTGGTTGGACGAACGCTGTATTTGAACGGCTATGCCAAGAATTTGTAGACGAACACAAGGCACCGCCAGCTTCCCGTACTGATTGAGTAAGCCTACGGCTTAGTGTACACTCATCAATCATGCGTACGCCCCACAGCGACCAAGCAGGGCGACGGCAAGGCCTTGCGCACCCCGAAGATTCTCTTGCACTTGCAGAACACCTGCTGCCCAAAGACCTAGAACAGCGGTTGGGTCTTATGAGCGCCCAACCCAATACATTGCATGGGCTCTATGAGCAGGCTGGTTTGTATAACGAATATGCCCTAGCTACTCCTGGATATAAGGGCGACGATATATTGTTCGCACTCAGCCGGGATAACTTGGCCACAATTATAGCGAGTGGCCTGCCGTCCCGTGATCCGTTGCGGCACAAGGCCGGGATGCTTTTTGCCTGGCAGATACCGTTTGATCTACGGGCACAGGAATACCCTATTCCCCGTTCCGTCGCACAGGATTTGCAAATAAGGCTTGGCACTATGCAGGCGGAGTATTTGGATGGCCCGTCCTTAACTAGCACGGAATATGGCTATTTGTCGGAACTTGTAGCTCCATCTTATATATTGAATAGCGACCACTTTCCGTATATTACGACACACCGCGAAGAGGCGAACATTATCCGCGACGATAACCACGACCTTTATACGTTGCATCAGTGTGATAATAACCGTGTCAAAAAAGCCCCGTTGTCCATTAAGTACAGATGGGAACCCGGTCCTAACCACCCGTCGCGGCTTTATGTTTTAACTTTGACCGTAGGAAGACTTGCCTTAGCCGAAGCGCTCAGTGTGCCCGCATACAAGGATTGCCCTGAGTTTAAGGGCCGCAATAAAGAGGCGTACGCGCTACGTCTTGCGGCAGATATTATGATTTCATATACCGCCGGCGATACGCTCGAATCCGAAGATATAGCTTTTATGCATGGCCTGACCAATCGGTTCGTTGAGCCAATTGAGCATTTTGCTGGGAACAGCAGGTCGCCTGATTACGCTTCTAATGCTGCGATTATTCAGCACGAGATTGCTGCCCGGTATGAGCGGCTGAAACAGGCTCGTTTATTGCGATTGCGGGCAACAATTAACGGATCGAAATCGTAGGGTGTAGACTAAAGGGCATGCAGGAGTTGATCGTCGATTTGCATGTGCATTCGCATTACTCGCGGGCTACGAGTAAGCAGTGTGACTTTGAGGGGCTATACCGTTGGGGCAAACTCAAAGGCATTACAGTTATTGGTACTGGCGATTTTACGCATCCAAGTTGGTTTGCCGAAATGCAGGACCGGCTAGAACCGGCCGAGCCAGGACTGTATAGGTTAAAAAACGAGTACGCTACCCCAATTGATGCTAGTTTGCCGCCCAGTGTACGCGGGCAAGCGATACGGTTTGTGCCAACCGTAGAGATCGCCACTATTTATAGCAAAGGCGGTACAGTGCGTAAGCTACACCAGCTGATAGTTATGCCATCGTTTACATCGGTGAGTATTCTTACGACGCAGCTAGAACGTATTGGCAACTTACATTCAGACGGCCGGCCTATTCTGGGGCTAGACAGTAAGGAACTGCTGCGATATGCGCTTGACGCTGACCCGGATGCTTTCTATATACCTGCCCACATCTGGACCCCTTGGTTTGGTATGTTCGGGTCTAAGTCTGGCTTTGACAGTATTGCCGAGGCATACGAGGAACTTGCGCCGCATATTAAAGCCATAGAGACGGGGCTCAGCAGCGACCCTGCCATGAATCGTCGGGTGGCAGACCTAGACAATGTGGCTATTATTAGCAATTCGGATGCACATTCGCCTCAAAAACTTGGGCGCGAAGCAACAGTAGTGCAAAGCGAACTGTCCTATCAGGCAATTACCGGCGCCATTAAAAATAACGATAAGCGCTTGCTTGGCACTATTGAGTTTTTCCCCGAAGAAGGCAAGTACCATCACGACGGGCATCGTGCCTGTAATGTCCGGTTTACACCAGACGAAACCAAAGCCCACAACGGTATGTGCCCGGTATGCGGCAAACCCCTGGTAGTGGGCGTAGAAAACCGCCTAAACAATATGGCAACCCGGCCTCAAAAAGACGTAAAAAATACTAAACGTGTCGAATATATTATTCCGTTGCCAGAAATATTGGCAGAGCTAGCGGGCGCCAAAAGTACCGCAGGCAAGGCTGTGCAAGCTACCTTTCACGATGTAATTGACCACTTAGGTAATGAGTTTGACGTACTGCGAAACGTACCCCCGCAGACTATACGCGATGCTGGTTTTCCGATGCTGGCTATTGCTATAGAACGCCTACGGGCCGGCAATGTAGTGCGCGAGCCCGGCTATGACGGCGTATTTGGAACTATCAAAGTTTTTAAAGACACGCATGAACGGCAAGACACACTTAACCAGTTAAGCCTTTTATAGTATATGCAAAACACATTAAATGATGCGCAGCAAGCGGCGGTAACAGCAAAGGATGGCCCGGTGCTCATAGTCGCCGGGCCGGGTACCGGCAAAACCAAAACTCTAACAGCACGTATTATGCATTTAATCGCAACCAAACAAGCTAAGCCTGAGCAGATTCTGGCACTTACCTTTACCAAAAAGGCTGCCGAGGAAATGCGAGAGCGCGTAGGTGTGGATGGCAAACGGGCAAATATTATGACGTTTCATGCCTTATGCCATCAGTTGCTGGGCGGGGAGTTAGTATTTGTTAGCGAACCTGCCAGATTGCAGCTTATTAAAAAGTTGTCACGACCGGCTACACTGAAAGGCTTAAGTGTCCGGGAATTAGGCCTACAACTGTCCCGTGCTAAAAATATAGCCGATACTGATGCCGATGTCGCTAAAGTGCTTGATCTGTACAACACAGCTCTGGCCGCACAAGGCCTCGTTGACTTTGACGATTTGCTGGTACGGGTAAAGGAGATGTTGCAAACAGACGAAACAGTACGTGGTACGGTACAAGCCTTGTATACGCATATACTGGTCGACGAGTTTCAGGACACGAACGTACTCCAGTACGAACTGCTTAAACTACTGCGCGGTAATGACAACCTTTTTGTTATTGGCGATCCTGAGCAGTCTATTTATGGTTTTCGGGGTGCGTCGGGCAGTATATTCGGCCAATTTATGGCCGATTTTCCGGCGCACATTACCGTAACACTTACTACGAACTATAGGTCTACGCCAGAAGTTGTTCGCTTGAGCAACGCTATTGCTGCCGATGCTGTAGATCTGCAGGCGGCTACTACTGTTACGGGCAAGGTGCAAACCGTCCAAGTATTAAACGAATATTCGGAGGCGAACTGGGTAGTACGCGAAATACAGCGGGCAATTGGTGGCGCCGATCTACAGCAGGCAGTAAGTGATGATACCCGCGATGCGCATCGTACGCTCAGCGATTTTGCCGTGCTGTACCGTAGCCGTAAAGCCGGGCTTGTCGTACAAAAAACCCTTGAAGCATCAGGCTTACCCTACCAAGTGGTGGGCGATGGATCTCCGTACGACAAACCACACTTGCAAGCGCTTATTGCACTCGTGCAGTCGGCGGCTACTAATCAGCTCCCCCAACTAGAGGGCTTTGGCATAGCAGAGCAGAAGGCTTTACAGCGTTTACTCGCCGATGCTGCCCAAATAGAGCCAAAAGTTTTGGGCGAAAAGGCGGTGCGTATGCTGGGCCTGGAACTAACGCCCGCTACTCAGCAGTTTTTAAATACCTTGACGGGCTTTACTGATGTTACGCAGGCTGCCCAATACTTTGACACTCTTGCCGAACAGGGTTTTTATGACCCTAACGCCGATGCCATTACGCTGCTGACTATTCACGCAAGTAAAGGTTTAGAATTCTCCCATGTCTTTTTAGTCGGTGCCGAAGAAGGAATATTGCCCCATACCCGGGCTGATGAAGCCGAAGAGAAACGCCTGTTTTACGTAGCCGCCACCCGCGCCAAGCACAGGTTGGATATAGTGCATGCTAAAACGCGTAGTGCCCAGCCGGCGGCGCTCAGCCGGTTTGCCGCAAACCTGCCCGCTGCCGTACTTCCAAGGAAGATTGATCCCCATATGATAGACGACACGCGCAGGGCACAAAAGCGGGCTATCAAACGAAGCCAACAAAGCTTGTTTTAAGCCGTTTTGTCATTCCGGAGCATGCCAGTGGGGAGTGTGCCAGTGGCACACGAGTACTTGCAATGATAGTTAACCTCAAAACATACAACGGTAACCCCATGCCTGCACATTGCTTAACACACGAGTATTCTCGGCTCCGGTTGGCCATGCAGTATAAAACTGTTTGGTACGCATAGGGTAGATTGACTCGATCCGGAATCCAGTTTAAATGATATACTCATCCTATAAACAAGGGGTTATTATGGAAATCGCCAGCGTATTTACGCTTTTACTGCTCTTCGCTGCGCTCGGTGTTATTATTTCGGGCATAAAAATCGTAAAGCAGTACGAACGGGGCGTCGTACTCACGCTAGGCCGGTATACGGGTATGCGTGAACCAGGCATGCGTGTCGTAATTCCTGTGCTGCAAATGATGAGCAAAGTAGATGTGCGCTCCACACCCGTTGATGTGCCCAGCCAAGAGGTTATTACTAAAGATAACGTATCGGTGAAGGTGGATGCAGTCGTGTACTTTAGGGTTGTAGACGCTGCCAAAGCAGTGCTGGAAACTAACAACTACATATATGCCACGTCACAGTTTGCGCAGGCTGCCTTACGCGACGTTGTGGGCAATATCGAACTCGACGGTGTACTAAGCCAACGAGAACAAATTAGCGAACAAATTAAACAGATTGTAGATTCCGAAACCGACAAATGGGGCATAGACGTAGAAAACGTTAAGATCCAAAACATCGAACTATCGCAGGACATGAAGCGCGCTATGGCCAAGCAGGCCGAAGCCGAGCGTGAACGCCGCGCCGTGATTATTAGTGCTGCCGCCGAAAAGGCAGCTGCACGCGAAGTCGCCGAAGCTGCTGCAATGCTGGCAGCTACGCCAGGAGGTATGGGTATCCGTACGTTACAGACCCTCGAAAAGATAGCGGTAGAACCATCGCAAAAAACTCTTTTTGTCTTGCCGGCTGATCTGGCAGATGCTTTCAAAAAGTTTACACGCTAGGCAATATTGTTAATTGCTGCTTGACGATTAGCCGTAAGCGGTTAATACTGATGGTAAGTAGTAGAGTAAACTAAAAGTGAAGCAGGTAACACAATGAATAGGCGCATCTCTTCCCGGGGCATGTTGTATATTACTGTAACTTTTTTGTTGGCAATCTATGCCGTTGTACCCCCGACGCGCGTACATGCTGCGTGTGCAGCACCCGCCGCTGACTTCGGTACGGCTACCGCGTCGCTACCGGTGCCAACCTCCGCAACATACCGGGTATGGACCCGCATGATGGTTCCTGACGGCGTAAACAACACCTATATGCTCGAAATTGACGGTGGCAACTGCTATAACGTAGGCGGTGGCAACATTGCAGCTAATACCTGGGTATGGATAGATTATCGTGATTCCGTGGCAAGCTCTAAGGTGCAGCAGACGTTATCGGGCGGTAATCACTCGGTAAAGCTTATTGGCAACAAAGCCAATGTAAAGATCGATCGTCTTATTGCTGTATCTGACCTTACCTGTGTGCCAACGGGAATGGGTGACAATTGTAATGCGCCAGATCCGCCTGCCGACGGCACCCCGCCAGCAGTCAGCCTCAGTTCGCCTCAGGCCGGAGCAACAGTTAGTGGCGACATTACGCTTGCAGCGAACGCTACCGACAATGTTGGCGTAACAAAAGTAGAGTTTTATACCGACACTGCACTGGTAAGTTCCGACACAACCTCGCCGTACAGTGTAACCGTAGCCACGACAGACCTTACTAATGGGTCGCACCTTATGTCTGCCCGGGCATACGACGCTGCTGGCAATGTAACCTCTGATTCGCGAACAGTCACCGTCATGAATGGCGACTCAGCTGCTCCTTCTGTGCCAACCAGTGTAAAAGCTACCGCTACCGCTTACAACAAGGTAAGCCTAACCTGGAACGCTAGCTTAGATAATGTGGGCGTAACCGGCTACAACATCGTACGTAATGGCATTACTATTGCAGCCGTCGGCGCGGTTACGAGCTACGAAGACCTTACGACTGCACCCAACACAGCCTACAGTTACCAAGTAAGTGCCCGTGACGCCGCTGGTAATAAATCGGCTCTTTCTATCGCTTCGACAACAACAACGCCTACCGTGCCCGATACCCAAGCGCCATCAGCACCAACAGGCCTCGTTGGCACGGCAGTCAGCACCAGTCAAATTAACCTCGTATGGTCTGCCAGTGCCGACAACGTTGGGGTGGTAAGCTATGATGTATACCGGGGCGCAGCTAAAATTGCCACTGTTAGCACTACAAGCTACGGCGATACCGGTTTGCAAGCCTCGACTCAGTACAGCTATTCGGTCCGAGCCCGTGACGCCGCTGGTAATGTCGGCATCACATCCGACGCTGTAAGTGTTACTACTAAGGCGCCAGACACCCAGACTAGTTCGCTCCTTAACGGTACCGTGCGCAATCGTAATGGCCGGGCCATGTCTGGCGTAACTATAACTGCAACGCCCACCGGCACGACCAGCCGTATTATTACGCGCACCGCTACTGACGGGACATACGTACTGAACTTCCCGTCCAGCTTTAGCGGCCAAATACAGTACAGTAAAACCGGCTACCGTACCCAGACAGTCTCGCTCACCGTAGACGGTGGCCAAGTGGTTACTCGCAACGTAACATTATTCAGGAAATAGGGGGATAAAAGTAATGGGAATGGCAGTACGAGAAAACGTAGCAGTTATGCCAAGCAGATTTGTCCGTTCGGACACTGCAATGTTTGCATGGCTCATTGTGGGTATACTAGCGGTAGTGGCAATTTGTAGCATCTTTTTACTGAGCCGTCAGACAGTCAGCGGTCTAACATATGGGGGTGAAGTAGTAATAGGGGCAGACGGTTTTACGCCGGCAACACTACGAGTAAAAAAGGGTGGTGTTGTTACCTGGAACAACCGCGGTCTTACGCAGCACGAAATTGTTGCTGACCAGGCAGATCTTGGCCTAGACACCGGCGAACCTCTAGAGATTGGCGATGCGTTCTCCTACCACTTTACAAAGACAGGTACATACACATACTACGACACGAATAACCCTAGTCAGTTTAGAGGCACGATTATTGTTAACTAGGCTAGGTAGTATTCCCTTTTTTGCCGAGCACGCAATCGATACCGTCGTAATGTAATCCATTTTCTTGATCAAGGCCAAATATTTATTGCATATAGCGGTAATCCGAATATATCCGTGATTGCAAAATAGGCGTTATTTGAGTACAATACAGCGGTATTTTAAGGTGAAAAAACACAGATATCACCAGAACGTTCGTCTGCCGGAAATATCGGGATCATAGTGCTTCGACACCCCCCCATATTTGATCTCTCTATGGATTAATTGTAGAGGATACGTCGCGTTTAACTAGACGATCAAGCTTTACGTTATGTCCCAAAACCACAACCATCATTTTGATGAGCAACGCCTTTTACATGTGCTAAAGCACTATTTACCCACCCAAGGGCCACTCAAGGATTTCGTGCACCACAATACGCTGCACGCCTTTCAGGATATGAAATTTTATGATGCTATTTTTAAGGCATCAACGATTTTTGGGTTTCAAACTACTTTTTCGCTCACTGAATACAGAGACCTCTACGCGATCAAACGAATAACACCTGAAATCTTAGCCAGAATAATACGAGAACGGAAAGGCAATGAAGATTTTGAAGAGTGGCAGTTTAGGGCACTGCACAAAATGTACACTTGGTCGATCCAATCCCGCGTAGGGAAGTTAAGAGGCGAATGGAAGCGGCAGTACCCCATAGATATGGACAACGCCGTGCAGCCGCTGCTTTTTCGCATTATTTGTAGCTATATTGACCAGGGCATTGCTATCTCGCCGTTCCCCTTCGAAGATAAGGGTCTACTAAATGCACTCCGAATTTTAGAAGAACGTAGTCTAGTAAGCTTTTTCAAAACCAAAAGGGCCCGCGATCTTCTGCTCGACAAGTCTTGTACGATCACTAAATTGCTAGAAATAGTGGTAGGCAAAGGCAAAGAAGCGTACTTTGAACAGTACGTCTACGATCAACAGTTTGCGCACCGAGGATGGGCAGGCATGGTATCTACCCTCGAGGACAAGCCGGAATTGTTATTGTATCCAAAGAAAATTGCCCTGGAAGACATGGTAATTTTAGAGCTTTTACTCGAGATCGACGAGTTGACAAGCCGCCTAGGGGATAAATGGAAACCCTTAGGGAAGAGCATTACAGAGCCACCATTAGATATGTTTGCGGACGCGCCAAACAGCGAGCTGCAAGAAGTTATCGAGATATGGCAGGATGCCTTTGAGTGGAGCTATTACGATACGGCACTTTCTGGCCTAATGTTTACACTGCCTATTAGCGCTGCCGCAGATAACGCGGCTGCCAAGAGTTTTCAATCTATCTTTTGCATCGACGAGCGGGAATATTCGTTGCGTACATACGTGGAACACGTGGACCGCCGTTCCGAAACATTCGGTGCGCCTGGATTTTTTGGTGTAGAGTTTTATTTTCACCCTGCTCATGCCAAATTTTACGACAAACTCTGCCCGGCGCCCATAACTCCCAAATATCTTATCAAGGAGGTTCCGAAAGCTAACCCGTATGCGCACAAAAAGGAAATCATGTTTGCTAAGCATACCCACAAGCTGGTTAGGGGTTTCCTCCTTTCTTATTTGTTAGGGGTTCCGGCTTTGGGCAAGCTGATAGCTAATCTTATAAACCCTACCATGAGCCCGGCAATTGCCGACGCATTTGCGCATATGGATCCAGACGCCGACTTAACCATCGTGCATACCGGCGGGCACGACAAAGAAAAAGGGCTACAGGTAGGCTTTACGGTGGAAGAAATGGCCGACCGTGTCGAAAAACTATTGCGTTGCATTGGTTTAACCCAAAACTTTTCGCCACTGGTGTATGTGATAGGCCACGGATCTAGTAGCGCCAACAACCCTCATCATGGTGCGCACGACTGTGGTGCTTGCAGCGGCCGGCCAGGGCTTGTGAATGCTCGGGTGTTTGCGTACATGGCAAATTATCAGCCGGTGCGAGACATGCTGGAGGCGCGCGGGTTGCCTATCCCTCAGACCACGCAATTTATAGGCGCCATGCACGATACCGCGTCTGACGAAATGAAGTTTTATGACGAGGCAATTTTGACGCATGAAAACAGCCGATTACACCTTAAGCATAAACGACTGTTCGAAAAAGCCCTTGATCTGGACGCCAAGGAGCGTTCGCGCAGGTTTATGTCTATTAATACAAAGCAGCCCATAGAAAAAATCAGGAGCAACATAAAGAAACGTTCGGTTTCTTATTATGAGCCCCGTCCCGAACTAGGGCATGGCACGAACGCCCTGTGCATTGTGGGCAGAAGAAGCCTAACGAAACAGTTATTCCTCGACCGCAGAGCATTCTTGAACTCCTACGATTATACGAGCGATCCAGAAGGCGCATTGCTACTTAATGTACTTTCGCCGCTTGGCGTGGTGTGCGGAGGTATAAACCTGGAATATTTCTTTTCGCGGATGGATAATTACAAATTAGGCGCAGGTACCAAACTGCCCCATAACGTCATGGGACTCATAGGAGTTGCGAACAGTAGCGACGGTGACCTCCGTTCCGGATTACCGCTGCAGATGATCGAAGTACACGATCCTGTGCGGCTTCTGATGATTGTCGAGCATTACCCGGAGGTAGTTAAGAAGGTTATACAATCAAACCCTGCGCTGTATGAGTGGTTCGACAATGACTGGATTCATTTAGTCGTGCTACATCCCAAACAGCAGGCACTCTATGTTTTTAAAGGGGGAGCATTCGTGCCGTACACCCCGCTCGCCAAAAAGCTACCTACCGTACACGATCTGCCGGGTATGTTTAATACAACTCCTAAGATGAAGACAAATCATATTTTAGATGCCACGCAGGAAAACCTGCCGGTACACATAATTAAATAAACCTATGTTGACGCAACTTTTAACCGCATTAGTAATCCTCCCAATCCTTGGCCTTGTTATTTGTATCTGTATGCCCCACAAATGGGAGCGTGCTATCTTTTTTGTGGCCATCGCTACCATACTTATGGAACTAGCGGCATTCTCGTTTTTGAGTTACCAATGGCTTACTGCGGGCGCTTCCCCTATAGCTACAAGCATCGGAGCTCTGTATGCCAGCGCCCATTACACGTTCTCGCTTGACCTCTATTTCGACCGGTTTTCGGCAGTATTCTTGGGTATGGCTGCGGCTATGACAGCACTCGTATTTGTTTTTAGCAGATACTATATGCACCGCGAGCCGGGATTTAAAAGGTTTTACTGCACCGTCCTGCTTTTCTTTATCGGGCTGTCGCTTATAATCTTGGCCGGCAATTTTGAAGTGCTGCTACTGGGTTGGGAATTCATTGGTATAAGCTCAGTACTACTGATTGCCTTTTATAGGGATCGATTCTTGCCGGCCAGCAATGCCCTGAAGGTTTTTTCGGTGTACCGCATTGCCGACGTCTTTTTGTTGGTTGCTGTGTGGTATGCGCATCATATCTTCGAAAAGAGTCTGCATTTTTCTGAATTGTCGGACCTAGCGGCAGGGCACGATAGTCAGCTGGCCTTGCTTGGTCTGTTCTTGCTCATAGCCGCCCTTATTAAATCTGCGCAATTTCCATTCTCGTATTGGTTGCCTCGTGCCATGGAAGGTCCTACTACATCCAGCGCAATCTTCTACGGTGCACTTTCTGTGCATATGGGACTGTTCCTACTGCTCAGGACGTATCCGCTCTGGGAAGGCAGCATGGGGCTGCGGATTACGGTAGCGATTGTGGGTCTTGTTACAGCGATTGTCGCTTCGTCTATTACCCGCGTGCAATCTTCTATCAAAACGCAGATTGCCTACGCCTCTATTACCCAGATTGGCATAATGTTTATTGAGGTCGCCGCCGGCCTGCACTGGTTGGCGTTGATCCACTTTGTAAGCAATGCCTCGCTTAGGACGTACCAGCTACTCATTTCACCTTCGGTTGTAAGCTACCTGGTGCATGATCAGTTTTTCTATTTTGTACCGCCTTCCCAAAAGATCAAGAACAACCTCTTGGGCAAGCTGCGCGCTACGGTTTACGTCTTGAGTGTCAAGGAATGGAATATGAATACCGCGGTGAGCCATTATCTTTGGCGGCCGCTTAAAACCATTGGGCGGGCATTTGTTTTTATGGATAGACCTATTGCACAGGTAATATCTACGATCCTCTTTTTGGCTACCACGTTAATCGCAGGACTTGCGGCAATATCGAGCGGCACGATGGTGGCTGTTTCTACAGCTGCGGCTATCGTAGCCATTGCCTTTTATATACGGGCATACGCAACCAAGAATTCCGCCAGAATATGTTGGAACCTTATTATGTTGGGTCATTTGTTCGGGGCACTTTTTTTGGGGCTAGCCTCTACCGCCGACTGGAACTATCTGGGTATGTACGGCATAGGCGTGGGCGTGGCGTTCGTAGCCGGCCATGTATGTTTGTGGTATTTAGAAATGATGGGTGAATCGACGACGCTGCGCGATTACCATGGCTCTATATATGCATTCAACAAGCTGGGCCACGTGTTCTTTATTGTGTGCCTTTTGTTTATGGCGTTTCCTATTAGCTCGTCCTTCTTGGCGCAAGATATTCTGTTAAGCTCTATCCCCAGAAGCCATGCTTTGCAGATAGGGCTCTTTTGCATCATGTACTTGTTAGTGGGCGTGAGTATTATGCGTTTATATACCAAAGTCTTCTTTGGACCGTACAGGACCAGCTACCACGAGATAGCTTACAAATCTTCGTAGACTACAGCAGGTAGGGTGGAATAATTTAGGCAATTATGCTATAAAATTGATCATGTCTGATCCCAATGCATTGCCAGCGCACACGGCTGCCGACGAAGCAATGGCCGCCCTTGAACCAATATTTACTGGCGAGTGGCCTTCCGCCATTACAATGCCATCTGGCCGGACAGTATATGCTAGTGCAGTCCCGGATATGATCCGGATAGAATACTTTGAAGGCACAAGCCTTGAGGCTAAGCACAGGTTTTTAGCTGGCTATACTGCCCGCCTGGGCAGTGCCGTAATGAGGACAAGTCTAGTAGTTAAGGACAGCGACGGTCAACGCAATACCGACTTCCATGCCGCCCGGTTATTGCGTCGCGGTCTGGAATATTTCGATGCAGCCAATAAAAAACCCGTCGACACGTTTCTTTCCTTGTGGTCAAGTGATCAAAGTGCAAAATACCGTAGCGATAATTACGAGGCCTACAGCCGTGCTTTAGCTGCCGATTCCGAATCTGGCCCCGCTGCTCAGGCACGTGCTGCCCGCCAAACCTGGACCGGCAAGCAGATGGCATCGTTAGGCTTTATATGGATTACCAGTATTAAGCCAAAGGAAGATGATAGCGTGTATGTTACCTTTAAACGACCGTCCGCAATGAGCGCCCCCGTGCGTTGGGTGAATCGTTTGCGAAGCAAACGGTACGAGTCGTAATCTTTTACTTACCACGGCTTTTGAGATATTGGATACTGAGCCAGATGTTGCGTGAATATAAATAACTTGAGCATCTATATGTTCCGGCGTATCATATGAGTCTGAAGAATAATTAGTCTCGTAGGAACATTATGGAAACAATTGCAATCGTTGCCGCAGGCTTATTTTGCCTCGGCTACTTCCTTATTACGCTTGAACAGAAGTTCAATACCCACAAATCTGCTATTGCTTTAACGCTTGGCGGAGTGCTTTGGCTGCTGGCGGCAGTACGGCTGAAGGGCGACCAAGAAGGTCTTGATCATGCCCTATCGCATGCAGGCAGTGAAATCTTTAGTATTGTGGCCTTCCTGCTTGCTGCGCTGGCGCTCATCGAAATTCTGGTGCATTACCGGCTATTCGACCTCATGCGAGCCAAGCTTATCCAGCTTAAGGTGAACGACAAGCAGCAGTTTTTAGTGATTATGGCCTTGACGTTCAGTTTTTCTGCCGTCCTGGACAACATTGCAATTACCATCGCTATGCTTCAGATTGCCCGCCGCTTTTTTACGGGCAAGAATATGCTGATCGCTGCGGCAGGTATTGTCATTGCGGCCAATGCGGGCGGGGCGTGGTCGCCAATCGGTGACGTAACTACTATCTTGCTCTGGCTTGCCGATAAGTTTAGCCCCACCGAAGTTATACGCTATGCGTTCTTCCCATCACTTGCACTCATACTTGTAGCCGGCAGCCTGCTGTACCGGCAGCTTGACGATACCAGCTTCTTAAAGCGCGAAAAAGATGACACGCTCCGCATTAGCAAGGGCGAAAAACTAATTATTGCCTCTGCCATGGGTAGCTTTGCTTTGCCGTTGGCTATGAGTTTTGTCGGGCTGCCGCCGTACATGGGCCTGCTGCTCGGCCTCGGTATTACCTGGATGGTTATTGAGTTTGTGAAGCACGTCAGCAATGGCCGGAACGAAACGCATATGTCGGCAAACATCGACAAGATTATTCAGACCGTTGACCTGTCTTCTGTGAAGTACATTATGGGTATCCTGCTGGCAGTTATGGCACTTTCTAGTTTGGGCGTATTGCTGTGGCTTTCCAGCACAATTGTCGGCAGTAACCCCAGCGACAGCCACCTCATTCTAACCAATATAGGTCTTGGCTTTTTGTCGGGCATTGTCGATAACGCCTCACTCGTTGCAATCGCTATACAAACTCTTCCAATGGAAGACCCGCAGTTCTGGGCGCTGACCGCTATTGCAGCAGGTAATGGTGGTTCTCTGATGATCATTGCGAGCGCGGCAGGCGTTGTTGCTATGGGCGGCTACAAACAATTGACGGTAAGTAATTACTTCAAGATTGCCACACTGCCTGCGCTCCTGTGGCTGCTGGCCGCCTTTGGTGTATGGTTTATCCAGTTCAAATTCCTCTGATATTAAACACAGCAGTCTAGGGGGCTAGCCGGTAGACTGAAGGTATGGAGCAGGAATACGAGCTACAAACTCAGCCAGTAAAACCTCGTAACCTGTACTTTGCCGGCTTAGCCGTTTTTATTGCTGCATCATTCGCGCTCGCCTTGTGGGCATATGTAGAGCTTGCTTTTGTGCGGTAGGTGAGTGGGGCGGGCTGTCTTTGGTAGACTCTGCCAGGGAAGACTGGAACTGTATTTTCGATGCGTGTTAATTTTATGCGAGCGATCGGACGAGCTGGACGTCGAGGCAGTTATTAGTCGGATAAATCTGTGATCGCTGCGAATTTACGAGGTGTCACAATAACCACCTGTCGGTGTTTTTTCAGCACGAGCAGATCTTTATCAGCCGTTACCAGATAATCTGCCCTACCCGCTACGGCTGCGGCAAGTACATAGTCGTCAAACGGGTCGCGGCAAATCTTTTCAATCTTTATCGGATGCACAATAACGGATTGGCGCTCAAGCAGCCGAGCAGCCACCTTTGCTTTCTGTCGCGTCAGTTTCATCTTCTCCACTAGTACCGCTTCAACCTCGCTCAATATGTGATCTGACGATATATGGACCGTTTCATCATGCTCTATTAATCTTTTGAATGCCAAAATAGATTCCCTACGAGAAAGCATAGCTACGAGAACATTTGTATCGTAGAGAATGCGCATTTGGTTACTTGCGATTAGCTAATTTGCTGGCGCGTACATCTTTGACCGCACGCACAAAATCATCATCCGATTCGATGTTTACTTCCTTAGCGCTTTGAGCAATTTCAGCCGACAATGCCTCCAATAAATCCCAATCATCGGCCTGTGCTTTATCGGCACGCAACTTACTTACGAGCGCTTGGCGAATATAGTCACTGCGGCTTGCAAACTCTGTCTTTGCAGCGTTGTCTACCTTTTCTACTAGTTCCTTAGGAAGCGATATGTTAATTGTTTGCGTGGACATAGTATGATCCTCTTATATACAATTATTGTATTGCTTTTGTATGCTTATGTCAATCTGGTTGCCGCCAATGCGCAACCTTGCTAACGCTAACGTTGATAATAAAAATCCATCGGCGGTGCTATCGCATTTGTATCGATAGGCGACATTTACGTTGATCTTTCTTTGGTGGACTCCGCCAGGGAAAACTGGAACTATATATTCTCGGATTTACCGCTTTTGCGTGGGCGATTGGACGAGCTGGATGTCGAAGCAGTCATGGGCGACTAGCGACATGCCTCACTAGCCATTCTTTAATTTCTTCAACTGAAGGTTTATTGTTCACTACGTGTAGCATTATGTCTTCGTATTCTTGGTTCGTGAATACGACTTCAATATCATTTTGAGATGAATAAAGTACGGCGGCGGCCATAGCTGTCCGTTTATTGCCGTCACGGAAACCATGATTTCTGGCGATTGCATCAAGCAAAGCAGCTGCCTTTGAAAACATGTCAGGATAGGCGTCTTCGCCCATGACACTATGTAATGGACGCGCTAACGCTGACTTATAAGGCCTTGATCGTGAAAACCTTTTGCGCCGCCACTCGCTTCGATGATCTGATCGTGTATATAGCTTAAAATAACCAAATCCCACTCAGGATCATCGCCAAATATATCTATTTTTTAGACAACTCTTTGAGAGCTGGTTTGTACTTTTTAATAAAGTCTTTTGTCCAGTTCTGTACTTTTTTGCTCGGAGTCTTGGTTGCCTGTGTCATATTGGTATTATACCACTTCTATTCAGCTAGGCTTTCTGCGACTACCTCACTAACGACCTTATCCAACGCCGCGAAGCGTCGACCATGGTTGCACCCCATTCTCTGCAACGCTCTAGCATCTTGCTATGCCAATACAGCATCTGGGCGAGTAAGCCAAATAAAAATACCCAGAATCAAATCCGGCTATTTTTACATCTGTTGATCAAATTTGACGGCTCCTCCCAGATCACTCCGGCTTCGCCTCAGTTCCTCCGTTCCGGCGTGCTCGAATGAATTCCTGTTTTATTATCTCCCAGTATCCGTCGTCGCTGGCGCTCCTTTGGGATATCGTCGTCACGTGCTCGGAGCAAGCTCCTGCGCGCGTTCCTAGCTATCGAACTGACGCGGCTTTGCCGCTACCCAGTTCAAGTCTGGGGCCTTCCACCAAAGAAAAATCCCCACTGGCGTTGCCGTTGTGGGGATTTTTCTTTGGTGGCTCCTCCCAGACTCGAACTGGGGACACGCGGCTCTTCAGGCC
>CAYSOP010000017.1:0-29619 GCA_964432725.1 uncultured Candidatus Saccharibacteria bacterium
TCGCCGGTGTTCCAGTCGTCTATTACGTAAGTATCGTCTATGCTCACGCGCACACCGTTGTCCGACCAGATGTGGAAGGTCCAGTTACCGGTTGTCGGCAATCGTAGCTTGCCCGTCATGCGCATGCCCCAGTTGGTGGTCTTGCCGGTTATGGGCGTGCCGCTGCCGTAGTTGCTAGCAACTTGCGTGCTGGTGCCACCAATGAGGTTCGTGGAATGCTTCAGCGGTGCGCCGGTGAGGCTGACAGTGCTGCTGGTAGCCGGCGCCATCCAAGTGCCGGTGGCCCACGGGGCTCCCGTAGAATTCCAAAGCACCAAGTTGCCGTCATCTTGCATCTTGAGGTATGTTGTACTGCCGCTATTCCAGGTCTGGGTATTCCAGACTGCTGTGCTGCCATTCCAAAGCACCAAGTTGCCATCCGGCTGCATGTAGAGGCTGGTCGACGCCTGGTTGTAAGTGCCGGAACTCCACATAATGCCGTTCGGCCCGAATAGTACCAGGTTACTGTCTGTTTGGTAGGTAAACCTGAAGCGTCCGTCGGCCGAACCAAGGCTTTGGCCAGGGTACATCCTGGTGTTGTTGGCTAAGATGTTGTTGACGGTCGGCGTCGTGGCGTTTAGGTAGGTTACCTCCGGGCCGGTGATGCCCTCGTCGTACCCGGCGCTGGTGTGCGGCACCTGCGACACATAAGTAGTCAGCGGCCGATTATCCGTGCCAAACCAAGCTGCTGGCGCTGGACCGTAGTTGTCTGTAGGGCGGTCCTCGCTGTCGTAGATGGTAGTAGATTTGAGCCCGGAGGCGTCAGTACTACTAAACAACAGATCTTTCACATTGTCCCATACCTGAGTCGTTGCGTTGCCGGCGACATCGGTATCAGTCGTAGTGCGCAAGATTTTGTCGTAATCGACCCGGCGGCTGTAGCCGTTCGGCTCGGCATCACCTGTGATGTGCTCTTTGGTGTATCCATTGCCGGTGGTACTGTCGACCGGACCATAATCAAACGTTTGCTGCTGGCGGGTGTCGCTGGCGTTGGCTGCTGGCGCTGTAACACTAGTAGCCCGGCCGATGACGTCGTAGCCTATCTGCGTTAGGACGGAATCGTCGTTGGCGCGGCCACCGCTGGCGACAGTATCTTCTGCTAGGCTATCGCGAACGGCCGTTAATGTTCCGGTGCTATCGTACTGGTACGAAGTGCGTTCGTTACCGGGTTTAACGATGAGCGCCATCTGGGTAGTGCTGCCAAAGCTCTTGTAGTAGAAGCTGGTGGTGCGGCCGTCATTCGTTTGTACGCCGCACACAAAGTTCGTGACTAGCGGGTCTGTGGTGTTGAGGTATGAACTGTCTGGTCGGGCGGCGCACATATTTTGCCCGTCGCCGTTGTAGTAGACCTTGGCGAAACGGCCGCTATCGACACCGTCAGTAATTTGTGTAACGCGGACAGGTCCGCCGGACGACGGGCTGGCATAGTTATATTGCAGCGCTGCCGGGTGCAAATCGTCAACTGGGTTGGTGACCGATTCCAGCGTGCCGTTAGCGCTGAACACGTATGTCCGTCCATCGGTGTCGATCAACGTGTACTTGCCATCCAGTCCCTTTGTCAGCTGGCCATCTTCGTTCACTGGCGGTCGGTAGCCAGAGCCTGTCCAGCTGTAGGTGTGGGTATCGCCGGTAGCGTCACTAAGGGTGACGGTGTTGTCGGTAGCAAATAGATGTTCATAGCTGAGCGATCCGTCCGGGTCGATACCTAGCTGCCAGCCGGCTGGCAGCGCCTGTATCCCTGGGCTGAGCCACGAACTCGGTATGACCTGCCCCGCCTGACTGCCGACCTTAACGAGAGCCGAGAAATTAGCGTTCAGCGTAGCGTCGTAGTAGTCAATCTGGATGGGGTAAATGCCAGTGGCAAATGTAACCGGGCTGCCGTACCGGTCGCCGCCACCGCTCACACTGTAGTTATCGACTACCGATGTGCCATTAATCTTTATTTTGGCGCCGTCATCGGCATTGGTGCCAAAGGTGTAGGTGCCACCGGCCAGCAAAATATAGCCGGACCAGCGCGCCATGAAGTCAATGCTGCTGTTTGGCACCGGGCCGCCATTGCCCCAGTTAAAGCTAAGCACTGGGTCGGTCCGCTGTACCAGTAACTGGCCGGGGGAATCCAAATTGTAGCCAGCGCTGTTGACGTAATACGAACCAGTCAGGCCGTGTGGCAAGCCAACTGGCCGGGCTCCGGTCTGCAGCCAGGCTTGGGGTACAATCTGCTCCGATACCGCCCCCTTGACGTATAGCTTGGCAAATGCGTAGCCGGCGTTCTCAACATAGTCTACTTGGATTGGTACCACCTGCCCCTCGGTCAGCGTAACGCTCTTAGTCATGTCGTAGCACGTACCGCTGTAGCAGTTTTGGTTGTACAACTGCTGGCTATTGACGGTTATCGCCATGTTGTCGTCGTTGGCGCCGCCAAAGTAGTACGTGCCAGCGGTAGGGGCAACGAAAAAGCCTTTCCACTGCGCTGAGAAGTTGTCGTTACTGGGTAGGTTGCTGGATGGTGAGCCGGTGTTCCAGTCAAAGTTAACCGTCTGGTCTACACGGGTTACGACTGGTGTGCCGGACTCTGTCGTGTTTCCCCAGTAGCTGCCCACCAGACCTTGGCGTGAACGAAGGGGCGAGTTGTAATCGAGTGATAGACCCAGGTTGCCACCTAGTGCAGCCGTACTATGGCTGCTGGCGCTGGTCGAGACATTGCCATTGGTAAGATCGACACTCACCGGCCCAACGGTGTCGTACGTCTGAGTTTTGTCTTTACCGCGCCGCGAATCAATTTTAAACGTGACAGTTGGCGCATAGCTGTTGTTGTAGCCATCGGTGCTGTAGGCACGCAGATAGTAGGTCATGCCGTCCTGCAGGACATCATCTGGCACGGTCCACTGTGGGCTCAGGATGTTACCGCTACTTATGACAGCGCCACCACCATTGGACGCGGTTGAAACGCTGAAGTTGTATTGTACGGTGTCGCCATCGGCATCGGTCGACGTGCTTAGCTGGAAGCTTGCCTGCGGGTCGAGCAAGGTAGCGCCGTTCTGTGGCGTAAGTACCTGAGGTGCAGTGGGCGGCGTGTTATAGCCGTAGCTGAAGTAGGAGATGTCTGGGTCGAAACCTTTCCAGTTTGTTGTGGACCCTTCGAGGCCGTTAATAATCAGACCAGGGTACCAGTCGCCCGCGTTAAAGCGACTTTGCATGAGCGCTGTCAGGTCGAAGTTCCCGGAGGAGCCAACGTTAACAGTCGCTTGCGGTGTGCCAGTGTCAATACAGCTGTATCCGTTACAAGTAGCGTGTGAAATTGTGAAGTTGGCATTGCCGCTGGTACCGATGAGACCAGTACGATTGGTTTGCTCCAGGTACATGTTGGCCCACTGCAAAACCCTGCCTTGCATGCGTGTCATATCTTCCCAGTAGACAGTGTGCCAGTACTTCCAGCCGCTGCTATTGACGGTGCCGGCGTTCATGTAGCAAGTGCTGGAGTTGCAGACATATCCGTCTGATTTGTAGGCAGTGTAGCCGAAACCGACTGTCCCATTGTTCCAGGTTGGATCGATAACGACCGGGAACTGGTTGGCGGGCTGGGCCTTGAGCCAGCTACCGTCAAGCTTGATACTCAGTGTGTCGTTTTGGTAAGCCTGGCTGATTACGGTTTCGCTCGTGGGGCCACCAAGTGCGGTCGAGACCGACAGTGGTGCGAGCGTCTGCTCCGTGCCGTCAATATCGAAGCCACCGTCTTTGTTGGCTGTCAGGTTTGTGCCGCTGACGTTGTAGGTAAAATTGGTCAGGACGCTGGCTGACTTTAGAACGATCTCCTCTTTTACCGCGTCGGTTTTGATGGAGTAGACTACGTCAACTCCTGGCCACAGGTCTTTGTACACTACTAGCTGAATACCGTTCTTGGTTTGGATATCCGGCGCCACACTGTTCGCGCCCTGCGGTGCAAAGGCCAGCTTCTTGCCGCCAGCTTCGATACGCACCATACCTACCGGATCATCACTAGCGGCGAAGCGGGCTTGCCAGTCGCTGGCGGCTAATTTGTAAGTGTTTAATGTCTGAACTTCGCCCTTTAGCCACGCGAATGCTTCGCCGAGGGGGTTAGTGCTATCGGCGGCGTTAGTGTCCTCGACTAGACTGTCGTCAATTTTCTGCCACTGGCCGTTAACCTTGTAATTAATGCGGTGCAGGTAGTCGCGGACCTCAGTCGTACCGCCGCCTACATCGAAGCTCTCACTGTTCTCGGTACGCTTGCTCACGATTTCGTCGTGCTTGCTACCTTCTTTTGATACTGACTTGGCTGGACCAGAATCGCCAAGTATGGGGCTGTCTTCGGTGGTGCTGGCAATGTTCTTGAATGCGTCGGCTGCGGGGGCAATGCCAGAATCGCCCGTGCTGAGGGCGCCGGGGTAGTGCGAATTACCGCTGGCGGCTGCGGCATATACCGCTATGGGCGGAAGGAACGTGGTAGATAAAAAGCTAAGACATAAAAATAGCGCGAAAACGCGCTGTCTGAACAGGCCTTTTGAACTGATTTTTGTTTTGGAGCCACGCTGAATAAACTGGCCCACGGCACCCTCCTCCACTGAATTGTCACACTCCAACTGAATAGTATTTTATTCCGCTGTGCTTAGCAATTGGCTTAAGAATGTCTTAATAATTGCACTTAAGATTGGCTGCATAAACTTCTAGATGACATGCCGTAGACATAACTACTACAAGGTAACCAATAGTTGGCGGGCGGGTCACCATCAATACGTGCAAGCACGTTTTCTGCGGTGACGGAAGTTAGAACCTCAATCCAACGTTTGAATTATGTCTAGTGGGTGGAAGTTAACCTCTTTGTCTGATGGTAGGGCTTTTGCGGTCGCCTCTTGAGTCGCATCGTTATCAATGGTGCCCTTCCAACTTTCTTGGTCGCTACAATCAGTCAACTTTACCCACATTCGTTCTGGTGAATCGTTCTCTACCTGAAAAATGAGCTTTGCGGAATCGCCGACCTTTAGCCTCAATAAGTCTTGCTGGGTTGGTAACTCAAAACTTGCGATAAGTGGTGGTCTAAGAATTTTATACGTTGCCATATCGGTAGTGTAACAAAACAAAAACACTCCGCTTTCGCGAAGTGCTTATGCGTGGCTCACTACAATAGAGGAAGTTATAACCACAATTAAGCAAGATTCTGCATTAAGTTAGCGAGGTTGAATCTTATTCTTGGCCCACATAACCTAGTTCGTAAAGCCTGTACGTGCGTTGGCCGTCGCTGCTTGTAGCAGAATCGATGACATTGTAATCAAAGCCGTTGCTTGTGGCGACTGCTTCGAAAAAGGTCGTATCGCCAAACTCGGCAAATGTGATCAACATTTTGCCTTTGGCTGCGAGCCTAGATTTGGCGCCTTCAAATAGACCGATGACATACTGCCTAGCTCCAAAAAGGCTAATTCCAGCGGGTCCTGTATGTCGCCTTCAATGTATGGACCGTTTGAGACTATACAATCGAAAGTTCCCTCGGGCACATTGGTGTATAAATCTCCCTCTGTGACCTCAAAGTCCACTCCATGGCGTCCAATATTCTCTCGGGCATTTCTTGCAGCTGCTGGGTTAAGGTCGTTGGCAATGCCGGTTGCTCCTTGCAGACCGGCTATAACCGCTAGAGCACCGGAACCACAAGTGAGGTCTAAGAATCTGTCACCGCGTTTTGCATGGATGTGGCTCGCCAAAAGGCGGGTATCCGTTGTGGGTGGAAAGACTCCGGGGAGGAGGGTTAGTTGTATGCCCTCAACGTCAACTTCGTAGGGCTCCGTCATTGCCTGTAACCTATTTAAGAAATTCGCCTGATCGGCTCGTACTAAAGCATCACTCATTACATAAGAGTAACAGATTGGGTGTTATTGCTGGTTTCAATTCCAGTCTGCCCATATGAAAAGCCAGAACTGAATTAACAGTTCTGACTTTATCTATTCTGGCTTGGCTCCGGGGACTGGATTCGAACCAGCGACCTAGTGGTTACACTTATCCAATACTTTCGTAAAGGCGTGGACTATATCATTGCCGTAGTGACCCGCAAGGTCACAGTAGGCACAAGGCGCTTCCCCCTAATGCTCGCACATTAGGAGTACTTCCGTAAGGAATAGTCTCTGAACCTTCCCGAACGCACGTTCGGGCTTGGCTGCGGATTGTCATATTGTTTGGATTCCGGACCTGGGTCCGGAATGACGAACAACTTAGATTTCCCGCAATTCACCTTGTTTGCACTATACGGTTTCCCGTATAGGCTGCCATTGACAGCCACCCGCTCTACCGCTGAGCTACCCCGGATTAGAGCCCCATGAGACACCCCAAAGGGGTTTCTCATCGCGCCGGGCGTCGGCAAAGCCAACGACTCGGGCTGCTCTTCCCAATCTATGGAAAGATGCGGAGCAAATTGGTTAGAAGGTGCGTCGCATAACTAACCCACCAAAGGGCCGCGCGAATGAGCTGATTATATCTGATGAGGCAGCAGTAAGCAACGTTTGTTATGCGCGGCGTTTAAGCTCGGCGGCAATGTTGCGTGATTCGTCGCGCTTTTTGAGGGTTTGGCGTTTGTCGTACTGCTTTTTGCCCTTGCCTATGGCGATGCGTAGTTTAATAAAGCGGCCGCTGGTTAGCAGTTCTAGGGGCACAATGGTGCGGCCTTGTTGTTTTGCTTCTATGAGCGCATCTATTTCGCGGTGTTTTGCCAGTAGTTTACGGGCGCGGGTTTGGTCGGACTCGGTAATGGGTATGCCGGTGGTGCCATTAATGGCGGCGTTAATTAAAAGCAGTTCACCTTCGTGGGTAGTAGTAACGTACGCGCCGCGCAGCTGGCCATGGCCAAGCCGCAGCGATTTTGTTTCGGCGCCGCTTAGGGCAATGCCCACTACTAATTCATCGCCTAGTTCGTAGTCGAACCGGGCGCGGCGGTTAGTAATGCGCTTGGTATTTGCCTGCTGCTTCTTTTTCACCCTTTAATTGTAGAGGACAAGCCTATAGTGGACAAGTTATAGTTATGATTGTATAGCTTTTTTGACTGCCTGCCATATGCTGGGGTCTTTGTGACGCGTAAGCCGCCAGTACCACCATTCGCCGCCCCATAGGTCTATTGGGTAAGCGCCTACTTTGCGGGCTAAGGCGACATTTTTGGCAATGGTGTGTACGCCCATTGATTTATTTTGTTCGGTAATGGGCATTTCCCAGATTGCTTTTGGGCCCCATGGTTCTAGTTGCAGTTCGTGGATAAATACCGAGCGGCGCTTAAGTAAGCGTATAAGGCGTTTACGCAGACGGTGCAGCAGCGGCGTGTGGAACGCCTTACTGTAGCCGTGTTTGCCATGCACAATACGGTAATACGAAAAGCCAACGACATCTGGAGTGGGCTGACGCAGTGGAATACCCCACGAGGTGCTGGTAGACATGAGCACCGGGCGCGATGGATCAAGATGTTTTACCAGATTGTATTCGTCCACCAACCGTAGGCGGTCTACTTCTGACCGTTCGCCAAATGCGGCTAATAGCGCCTCGTTTTCGAGTTGGTAGCTAACGATTGCCGGTTCGTTTCTGTACCGTTCTACCACCTTTTGGACGTACGCAAGCAGTTCTCTGCTACGCTGCGCTTTGGGCAGCTCCCATGCCCAATTGGGCCAGTGGCTTTCGGGCCAGCGCGGCTGGCGAGCGCCAAGGCATAGGGTTATAACACCCCCAGCCTTGGCAATTTGTGCAATCTGCCAGTCTAGTTGGGTAAAGTCGTAGACTCCTTGCTCTTTTTCGTGCTCGTTCCAGTAGCTCATTATGCGGAACCTGCCGAAGCCAGCATCTCCAATGAGCCAGGCTAATGTCTTTTTGGGGTCAACGCCAAAATTGCGACACTGCTTAATAGAAAAACTTACGCCGAAGCGTGCGGGGTCAATTGCCATACATACATTGTATAGGCCCCCACTAATAATTATCTTAGGATGTTGCTAATTTGCGTAGCGAGCGTTTAATACGGCGTAGCCCCGATTTGTGGTAGCCGCCATTCTTGTGTAAGTAGGCCTCTAGGATGTCTACATCCCGTGGCATTTCGTATTGCATGGGTAAACTTGGTTTTCGCATTGTCTTTCCCTCCTTTAGAACCCGTTGCACGTCTTTCCCCTGCCACTCACCAGCCTGGCTGTCGCTACCCGGGAAAAGATATGCAACGGGTTCTTTGCTTGTTAAGCGTCCGGTACCGGGACATTCTCAGCATATCTGCCATTGCTGAAAGCAAGCTTGAGTCTAACCATTATGGCTTTCAGCGTCTTCTCAAACTTGCCGCGTAGCATAGGATCTGCTGACTCGTCAGCGCGCATATAAAAGTAATGAAAGGGGTAAAAATGAACATAACAACACTAAAAAAGCCACTATTAATAGCAGGCGCCGTAGCAACGATTGGCGTTGCCGGTTTAACGGGTTTAGGTGTGGCTTCGGCAGCTACTAGCACCAGCGGCAACGATAGCCTGGTTAGCAAAATTGCTACTAAGTTTGGCTTAAAGGAAGCAGACGTACAGGCCGTGTTCGATGCCGACAAGACCGAACACGAAGCTGAACGCCAGGCAGCCTTTTCGGAACGCTTACAAACATTAGTCGACAACGGCAAAATTACTGCCGACCAAAAGACACTGATCGAAAACAAGGCTAAAGAGCTACAGTCGGCCCGCGAGACCGAAATGAACGACCTTAAAACTTGGGCTTCGCAGCAAGGTATAGACATGCAGTACCTTATGCACTTTGGCGGCCCCGGCAGCAGCGATAGCGATGACCGTCTGCAACGGGCTGTTGACGACGGCAAAATAACCACCGACCAAAAGTCGGCCATAGAAGCTAAACAGAAAGAGCTTGAAACCAAGCGCGAAAGCGACCGCACTGCCCTAGATAAATGGGCATCTGACAACGGTATTGATACGCAGTACCTAATGTTCGGCGCACGTGGCGGCCCCGGCCTACGCATGTAGCCCCCGCTACAACTAACCCATCACAACCAAGAACCGCCCCTCCCCGGGCGGTTCTTTTAATTCCCGGTCATCCCGCTCGCCCCCATCGCACTGTCATCCTGATAATTTGCGATCAGCAAAGTATATGCCGAACCCTATGAAGCATTCCTTATATAATTAAAGCGGAATAGGCGTGAAGCTATAACGAGGGTTATGGATCCAGTAATAAAGAATTCTATATTGACTGGATTCCGGGTCGAGCCCGGAATGACACGAGGTTTGCAGCCGAGGTTCGGTGCATTGGCAGCTACCCGATTACTGGAAAGGTACTTGGACGGAATCAAGCAGCAATCCAAGCCCCGGAATAATCCTATGAAAAAATAAGGGAGAGGCCGACTGGAGCGATAGTGGAAGGAGTTATTGCAGCGCCGTCCAAGTAGCTTGGAGGTAGTCGAGTAGATGGCACTGTACCGAGAGTTTTTCTTGGTTACTTCTTTTGCGGTCAAAAGAAGTAACATTGCAGCTTGATGCTAGTCAGAAGAAAAAAGAAAAAGGAATTTTCTTTTACTGGATCCATAACCCTCGTTCAGGATGACGGTGGTGGCAAAACAGTTTGTACTGCAAGGCCAATCGGAGCCGAGAATACTCGTGTGCAGACTTGCACACTCCGGAATGACAACGTTACTCAGCCAGTTCTCAGCTAGCAAGTACAGTATGTATACATGCGAATACTAGTCGTCGAAGACGAACACAAAATTGCCAACGCGGTTAAAAAAGGGTTAGAACAATATTCGTATGCGGTCGATGCCGTGTACGACGGCGACACCGGTTTAAGTATGGCCACTACCGAACCCTACGACCTGCTTATTTTAGACCGTATGCTGCCCGGCACCATTGACGGCATAGGTATAGTCCAGACGCTGCGGCGCCAGAACATTCATACCCCGGTGCTCATGCTGACCGCCAAAGACAAAGTACTCGACCGTGCCCAAGGCCTGAATGCTGGCGCCGACGATTATCTGGTGAAGCCGTTTGCGTTTGTAGAACTTATTGCCCGTGTCCGTGCGCTGCTGCGCCGCCCGCAACAGGCGGTTAATCCGGCGCTTAGCTACAGCGATGTGTCGCTGGACCCGCGACAGCTTTCGGTACAGCGTGCCGGTGTACGCATTAGTTTGACGGCCAAAGAATTTGCGCTTTTAGAGTATTTTATGCGCCATCCCGAACAAGTGGTAACCAAAGACACCCTAATGCAGCATGTCTGGAATTACGACGCCGACATTTTGCCCAACACTGTAGAGGTATACATGGGGTATTTACGAAACAAAATAGATAAGCCGTTTGCCAGCCCCGCCCTGCTGCACACCAAGCGCGGCTTTGGGTACTACTTTGGGGTAAAACCATGACCTTGACCCCACCTCAAACCTCCCCGCCGCTACAAAACCACCTGACGGCACCCGTTGCTAGTTTTGCCCGTCAATGTAACTACGGTTACGTTTCCTTGCAAGAACTAGCAACTGGTACTCGCCAGCTGCTTTTTCGCTTTGGCGGGGAGGTTTGAGGTGGGGTCAATACACCGCCCCTCGTTAAAACTGGCTGGGCTGTACCTTGCCGTTATGATGACGATTAGCCTGTTCTTTAGCCTGAACGTATACCAGTTGTCGGTGCAGGAGTTTGACCGCGGCCTGCGCGGCCCAGGCCATGGTATGGGCAGTGGCGGTCCGCTTGACCAAGCGTTGCCAGATGTATTACGCCAGCAGATTACCGACGAACGCCAGCAACTGTACGATGAAGCCAAACAGCGAGTAGTAAATCGGTTAGTTATTACGAACATTGTTATTTTGGTGGGCGGCGGCATTCTTTGCTATTACTTGGCACGCCGAACATTGCAGCCCATAGAGGAAGCGCACCAATCACAAAGTCGTTTTACGGCCGATGCCAGCCACGAACTGCGTACCCCCATTGCCGTTATGCAAACCGAAATAGAAGTCGCGCTTATGAATCCCAAGTTAACCTTAGCCGATGCAAAAAAGCAGCTAACCAGCAATCTAGAAGAACTTGCCCGGTTAACTGCACTATCAGAAGGGTTGCTGCGCCTTGCCCGGCTGGAAGATAACGATCTGCACAAATCCCCGGTGCAGCTAGGGACGGCATTGCAGCGGGCCGTCGAACGCGTGCTGCCGCAGGCAGAGGCCAAACAGATGCTTATTAAGACGCCTAAGAACATCGATGGTGTAGTAATCGGCGACCAAGACAGCCTAATCGAAGCGCTGGTAACTATCTTGGACAATGCCACTAAATACGGCAGCGTCAAAAGCCAAATAACGGTTACTTTTGCCAAAGAAAAACATCGGGCCGTGCTGGCCATTGCCGACCAGGGTACTGGCATTAAGGCCACCGAACTACCGCATATATTTGACCGGTTTTATCGTGCCGATAGCGCGCGCAGCCAGCAGTCGGTCGGCGGTTACGGGCTGGGCCTGGCCATCGCCAAGAGCATCGTGGTTGCGCACGGTGGTACTATAGATGTTGTCAGTCGTTTAGGGAAAGGTACAATATTCACCGTCAAACTGCCGTTACAGAGCTAGCGGTTCTATGGGAATGTTGGCCTTTGGCTAAATCTCAGGCGCAGTCATTATATTCAGTACAGTAACTGAAAGGATTGGAGCAAAAGTATGCAACCAGACCAACCAACGCAAAAGAACCCTGTCATTATAGGCATTATTGCCATTGTTATTGTGGTGGTGCTGATTGGTGGTGCTATGGCACTCAAAAAGAAAGAAACAGCCAGTAGTACCAACAATACGGCCAGCCAGACTGCCGCTAATACAGACAATAAGACGCCCGCTGTTGAGGGTGCTGACACTAGTACCGGCACATACAAAAGCGGCAACTATTCGGCTACCGGCAGCTATTCATCGCCAGGTGGAACCGAGCAAATTGCCGTAACCCTTACCTTAGACGGCGACACGATTACTGATGTTACCGCTTCGCCAAAGGCCGCTTCGCCAGAATCATCTACCTACCAAGAGCAATTTATTGAGGGCTACAAAAGCATGGTTGTAGGTAAAGATATCGATACCGTCAGCTTGTCTAAAGTGTCGGGGTCGTCATTAACATCGCGTGGGTTTAACGATGCCATCGACCAAATCAAACAGCAAGCCCAAGCCTAGACTGTCGTTTGAGGCCATTGGAACGCAGTGGCAAATTGACCTCGGTGCTTCGCCGGAACGTGCCGCTGCGCTTGTGCCGGTAATTACCGCCCGTATTAACGAGTTCGATAAAGCCTATTCGCGGTTTCGGGCAGATTCGCTGATAACGGCAATAAGCCGCAATGCAGGTACCTATACCCTGCCGGCTGATGCCCCGCCGCTACTGGCTTTGTACCGGGCAATGTACACGGCAACCGACGGCGCGGTAACGCCGCTTATCGGGCAGGCCTTGGCTGATGCCGGGTATGACGCGGTGTACAGTCTTAAACCCAAGCAGCTAACCCGTCCGCCGGCCTGGGAGGACGTACTACACTATCGGCATCCTAGCTTAACAGTCACCCAGCCGGTATTGTTAGATTTTGGTGCTGCTGGCAAAGGCTATTTACTAGATATTTTGGCCGATGTACTGCAGGCGCACGATGTACACGATTATTGTATAGACGCCGGTGGGGATATGGTGCGCCGCACAACTGCCGGCAGTACTTTGTCTGTAGGCCTCGAAGACCCGGACGACACCAGTAAAGTTATCGGCACCGTTACCCTGGCAAACGGCAGTTTGTGCGGTTCTGCCGGCAATCGGCGCAAGTGGGCGTCCTACCACCACATACTTGACCCGCATACCTTGCGGTCGCCCACAGTCATTAAGGCGGTTTGGGTGACTGCCGACACAGCCTTACTGGCAGACGGCATGACGACTTGCCTGTTTTTTGCGCCGCCCGCTACGCTAAAAAAACGGTTTTCGTTTGAATACGCGCTATTGCATGCAGACGGCCAGGTCTCGTGTTCTGCAAAGTTCCCCGGTACACTATTTACCAAGGTAGCCAATACTCACCATGAAGCAGCTTGATTATTATTTAAACCGTATTACTCTGTACCGCCTGGTGCTGTACGGCCTGTTGTTCATTGTGTTCGTTGCCGTGCTGTTTGGCTTTACCGGCACACTGCAGCTGGGCGGCGGCCGGCTAGCCATAGGTGCACTTACTTTGCTTGTAGCATGTATTGCCGCTAACTATGGCTTTAGCAAACTATTTGGCGCAGCTACTAATGTAGAGTCTGCGCCGGTTACCGCCCTTATTTTATTTTGTTTGTTTTTGCCGCCCAAAGACGCAACCGGCGTGGCTATGTTAGCTGCCACCGGCGTTCTAGCTATGGCGTCCAAGTATATAGTTGCCTACAAAGCCCGGCATATTTTTAACCCCGCAGCCTTTGCAGCGGTTGCGGTCGGATTGTTAGGGCTGGCACACGGCGCGTGGTGGATTGCGAACGACGTTATGTTGCCATTTGTGGCAATTGTAGGGCTGCTGATCTTACGTAAGTCACGGCGTTTTCTGTTGTTTTTAAGTTTTCTGGTGCCGGCCGCACTGTTAACCATATTGTTCGGATTAGGCGATGGCCGCACGACCGCTACGCTTATAACCGATACATTCATGTCGTGGCCGCTGCTGTTTTTGGGCACCATTATGCTTACCGAGCCGCTTACCTCGCCCACTACCACCCGTAGCCGCATGGTGTACGGCGTGTTTGTTGGCATGTTAGTGGGTATTGGCGGCCGGCTGCATGTTGGCAGCGTGCACCTTACGCCAGAGATGGCGTTAGTATTGGGCAACTTGTACGCCTATACAACGGTACTCAGGCAGCGCCTGCGCCTAAAACTTATCAGTAGGCAAGAACTTGGCCCTGGCATTGTGGGCTTTCGTTTTGCTTCTAACCAGCCGTTCCGATTTAAGCCCGGGCAATATATGGATGTAACCTTGCCGCTTGCCCGTCTAGATTCGCGCGGCAACCGGCGTAGCTTTTCTATTGCTTCCTCGCCCGGCGAGGGTGATGTGCTGTTTGGTATACGGATTATGCAGCCATCCAGCGCTTTTAAGACTGCCTTGTCGCAGCTTAAGCCCGGCCACTCTGTATATGGCGTGCAGGTAGCCGGCGACTTTTTACTGCCCGCTAAACAGTCCGTTAAAATGGCCTGGATTGCCGGTGGTATTGGTATTACACCGTTCAGAAGCATGTTGCAGCATATTATCGACACCAACCAGCAGCGCGACATTGTACTGTTTTATCAGGTATCTGACCCGGATCAAGCAGTGTTTAAAGACGTGCTAGACCAAGCCGCCAACCATGGTGTGCAGGTTGTATATGTACTAGCCGGATCTTCAAAACAACCACCCAAAAACTGGCATGGCGAAGCTGGGTTTATTACCTCAGAAATGTTGGCCAAATACGTGCCCGATGCCGCCACGCGCCGGTTTTACATTTCCGGGCCGCCAGCCATGGTAGACAGCTACCGGTCTATGCTTAACAGCAATGGCATTCGCCGTTCACGTATTATTACCGACCACTTTTCGGGCTACTAGTAACGCTTGGATTCTAATGCCGTAACAGCTGGCACTTTAGGCAGTTCGTTGTTGTTAGCAGCTTTAAAGCCTTGCTGGGCTACGTTCCACAAGCTGGGGTCGTCTAGCTTAACCAGCCGGTAGTACCAGTACTCGGCCCCCCATAGGTATATCTCGCGCATGCCGGTTGCCTCGCCAAACTTTAGGCGGTCTACAAAGCGGTCGGCGTTAAACGATTTATTTTGTTCGTCTAGGGGTGTTTCTTGTATGCTCTGGTAATCAGGCGGCCAGGTTTCGGCCTGTAATTCGTGGATGATCATGTCCTTGCCGGTTACTATTTTTTGCCAGCCGGCAACCGAGGCATAAAACCAGGCCGGGAATGGATATTCCAGGTAGCGCTTAGTAAGACCAGCGTCCCACACCCGTTTGTAGATAGAAATGCCGAATTCGTCGGGGGTTGGTGCGCCTACCGGCCAGCCAAGCGCGTTATTGCTACGCGAAATAATTACTTTGTGGCGGTTATCGGTTTGTTTAACCAGGTTATATTCGGTAGCCAGCCGCTCGCGCGAGAAGTTAGTGCAAATGCCAAAGCCACGCAAGAAGTATTCGTTCTCTAATTGGTAACTATCCAGTGCCGGCGACTGCTTGTAGCGGTCTACTGTTGCTTGTATAAAACTATTCAATTTTGGCTGCCACTCGTCATCTTGCATCGTAGCGGCCCAGGCGGGCATGTGGCATTCTGGCCAGCGCGGTTGCCGCAGGCCCAGCGATAACGTAATGCGAGCACCAGCTGCCTCGGCTTTTTGGAACTGCCAGTCCAGCAGGCTGAAGTCATAGGTGCCAGGTGTGGGCTCTAGCTGATCCCAGTAGCTGACTAGTCTAAAATGCTTTACGCCAACGTCGTCTATAAGTGCATCCATGGTTTGCTTTGGGTCTAAGCCCAGGCTTTCGGCGTAGGCTGGAATAAACGACGCGCCAAGTGTCAGCGGCTTTACGCTCGACATGGTTATGTACCACCGTGCAATGCCGTACAGCGTGCCGATCCATAATACTAAAACGACGGCAAGCAGTATCCAGACCTTATGCCAGATGTTCTTGCTCCAGTATTGCTGAACAAACTGCACCGCATGCCGTGCGTGTTTTTTACCCATAAGCTACACTATATACGATGAATATGGCGAACAACAGAAGCGCTTACAGTGCGGTATCTGTAAGTATTGTTATCCCGGCTTATAACGAAGAGCAGCACATTGCCGCTTGCTTACAATCTATTGCCGCGCAAACCGTTCAGCCGTTCGAGGTAATTGTGGTCGACAATAATAGTACCGACCAAACCGTTGCTATTGCCCGGCGTTTTCCATTTGTAAAAATCGTACACGAGGCGCGCCAGGGCGTGGTATTTGCCCGCGACCAAGGGTTTAATGCCGCACGTGGCAGCATTATCGGGCGCATAGATGCCGATAGCATTTTAACCACGCATTGGGTCGAAACAGTGCAGACACTGTTTAGCAATCCGAGCCTGGACGCCGCATCCGGCATTGTGCACTACCGCGACGTAAGTTGGTCGGCCGCCTTTGATGCGGTTGACTTGCTCATACGGCGCTATATGGCCACGCGCATGGAGCGCAGCGGCGAGCAGTTCCTGTACGGCGTAAACATGGCGCTCAGGCGCAGCGTATGGCATACCGTACGTAACGATGTATGCCACGAGCGGGCCTTCCACGAAGACCAAGACCTGGCCATCCATTTAAGCGAACGCAAAAAGCGCATTATTTTTACGCAGGCTATGCAAACTAGCATCTCGCCACGCCAGGCTGCGGCTGGTCCGCGCGAGTTTCTGCAGTACGTGTGGTCAAATTCTAAGGTGTACGATGCACATAGCCAACCGTCGGTACGCTACATTAACCGCGTGGCATTGGCGGTATCGTGCCTGTACGTGCCGATCCATATTATGTACCGCGGCTACAATCCTAAAACCGGACGTTTTTCGTTTACTCAAGCCCTAGGTGGCGACGTGTCCAAGCGCGTCAGTCCCCTGTCAGAAACGGTTTAAGAACTTAAGAAGCATCTTGCGTCTGCCGGAGCGTGCCAGTGGGGAGTGTGCCAGTGGCACACGAGTACTTGCAATGATAGTTAACCTCAAATATACAACGGTAACCCCATGCCTGAACATTGCTTAACGCAACGAGTATTCTCGGCTCTGGTTGGCCACTACGAATCTTCCGTTTGCCAACGCCCATTTTCGAGTTGGAATGGCTGGCAATTCGTCCATAAGCCTTTTACTTGGGCCTTGGCCTCGTCTTGGGCGGCTACAAATTGGTCTGACTTGGTAAACGGAAACTGCGTATATGCAAACGCATAGCCGTTTTTAATTGATTCTAGCTCTACCAATTTGCCGTCTGGCAAATATACGTAGCGCAGCAGCCGTTGGTAGCGGTCACGGTTGGTACTTTTAGGGTCGGACTCAAGACGTACTTGGCTGTTGCCAATCAGGTTTTTTACGTAGGCGCTGGCGGCTGGGCCGTAACATTGTACCGGTGCATCGGGTTTGTGGGTTTCCGGGGTATCGACGCCAATCATACGGATGGTTTCGTTTTGGCCGTTCATGTCAACCACAATAGTGTCACCATCTACAAACCGGCTCACGGTATATAAACCAGGTTGTTGCTGGACTGCCGTTTGCTTGGCTGTTTGCAAACCGCCCTGCTGCACCATTGCGACAATAAGAAGGGCAATACTAATAAGTAAGGCTACAAACTTTTTATGCCGGCGCGTCATAGGCTTTGCAGTACCTTATCAATCGCTTGTTTCGTTAGGTCGACGCCTTCTATCTTAATAGGATGCTCGCTTGGACCGGGCGGCTGTAAATTGCCAGCTATGTGGTTAAAACGGTCAACCGGCATGTTGCCCCATACGCGGGTTTCTTGGCCGTGCGACTGTTTGGTGGCCCGTTCGCGGGCAAGGTCTTTGGCAGTGGTGACCCATATAACTACGGTCTGGGCGCCGGTTTTACTGGCAACAGCGCGTAGTTTATCGCGGTCTTTCTTAAAATTAAAGTTGGTATCGAATACCACGCTCCTACCCTGGGCTAATAAATCTGCTGCCTCTGTATTAAGTGCGGCATACAGTTTTACGTTCTCGGCATTGCTATAGGTTGGGGGTGCAAAGCGCTTATTGCGTTCTTGGTCGGCCCAAATATGGACAGCGCCGGTTAGCTCGCTAATAAACCGAGCGGCAGTCGTTTTACCTGACCCCGGATACCCCACCATTAAATAAAGCATTACTGGCATATATCCAAGCCTACCCTGTCGCCCCTTGCCATGGCAATGCCATTATCTGCAATTGTTTAAAAATCTATTCCCTTGTTAGCCAAATACTTGTCGTCGTAATGGTGTTTTATTTTGTGCATGTCGGTAGCAATGTCTACGTGGTCCAGCAGGCTTTTGGGAAAGTTACGGCCGGTAATGCACAGGCTGGTCTTGGGCGAACGGCTGGTAAGTAATTTTTTAAGCTGTGCGTTGGTTAGCAGGCCATCGTGTACGGCGTTACTGAGTTCGTCGCAAATAACCAGGTCGTAGTCGCCGCTTTGGGCGCAGCGCAGCGCTTCGGTATATGTTTCTAGGGCCGCTGCTTTGTGTTGTTCGGGCGTTACAAATTCGGCGCTTAATTCGCCGGCATTATAAAAGCCCTTGCCACCTTTATAAAAGTGCAGCTGGTCGGCAAACAGAGGTTCTATGTCGCGAATAAACACGTGTTCGCCCACGCCCCAATGTTTAATAAACTGTATAAACGCTACGTTCCAGCGATTGCCCAGTGCGCGTACTAAAAGCCCCAACCCGGCGCTGGTTTTGCCTTTACTGTCGCCGGTATACACAATTACTACCGAATCTTTGGTTTTGTAGTCCTCGAACGTCATGTACGGCTAGTATATACCCTAAGCGGCTTTTGTTGCGTCTGCGGTGTTGTCGGCATTAGTCAATTTTTGCGCCCATCTACTGGTATGTTCCACGAAGGCGCCCATACGCCTAATGCGCAATAAGTGACGGTTCATGCCTCGCTCTGTACGTGCCCGGTGCATTTCATGGTCAATTTGGGTGCCCATTTCAACATCTTCATCCATGCGTTCGTATAGTAGCGCGCCGCAGGCGTGAGCCAGCCGCAGCCGGTATTCAGCGTCAGGCGTGAGCTCGTGTGTTGAGGCCAGACGTTGTATGTCTTCTGCTGTGTCCCCTAACTTACCAAAAACAGCCTGCGCTTCCGCTGGCTGTTCTATAATGAGTGCTGTTAAATTGGCGAACGCCTGGAGTGTTCCTGGCGGCGCTCCTTCTTCTACTTGAAAGAACGGTGGTAGTTTTTGTTCGGCCATAACTCCTCCCCCTTATGTACTGTTATCGTAACAAGTAACCGTAGCGTAGAAAAGTGGAATTTTATACAAGCTTCTTGGCTTTGAGTGCTTCTTGTAGTGCCGGCCGGTCAAAGCCAATAATAATAGTGCCGTCGATGTCCGTTACCGGAATACCGGTTTGTTGTGATTTTTCTACAACTTCGCGGGCATCGTCTGGGTTAAGGTCGATGTTTTTGTAGGTATAATCAACACCAAGCTTATCTAGCCAGTGCATTTCTTCGTGGCACCAGCCACACCATTCAGCGCCGTAAATAACAACTTTAGAATCCTTCGTGTTCATATACAAAGTATAGCATGCTTTTGCGTGCACGTCCTGTGGCAATCATTTGCGTGCTGACCCCTGTTTTGTTATAGTATGAGAAATGACTGCAAAAGCCGCCGCCAAGACGACTCATACTACTGGTAGGGGTGCACAACATCCAGCCGGTGTTATCGCGCTTACTTTCCTGGACACCACTTGGCGTATCGCAACCCCAGTCGTTTTGTTTACCGCACTTGGTATTTTTTTAGATCTTAAGTTTGGTACAAAGCCCTGGATTACGCTGCCAAGTGTTATCATCGGATTTGTATTCGCGGTCTTATTAGTTAAGCGGCAGCTCGAAGCTGTGCAAAAAGAAGAGGAATAGTAACGTAGTGACTCCCATTATCGCCGAAGTCCCGCAAGTAAGTGTTGCGCCTATTACCCTGTTTCACATTGGGCCGCTCGCCGTTACCAACTCGGCAATGCTTGGCTTCATTGGTGTCACCATTTTGCTGTGGATTATGTTCGGTACCGTCCGGGCACTCAAGCGTGGCTCTCGTTCGCGGTTTATGCACGCTATTATGTGGTTCTTCGAAAACCTGTACGACACGACCGTAGAGGTAATTGGCGACAAAGAAGTCGCACGCAAAGTAATGCCGCTGGCAGTAACGTTGCTGTTCTTCTTTTTAATTAACAACTGGCTGGGTATTCTGCCTATTGTTGGCCCCATTACCTATAACGGCCACGAATTGTTTAGGGGTGCTGCCGCCGACATGAACACCACGTTCGCGCTGGCAATTATTTCTATGACGACCGCCCAAGTATGGGCTATTAAAAAGATGGGTGTACTGGGCAACCTTAAACGCTACATTGTTAATCCGTTTAAAGACCCATTGCATGCCTTTGAAGGCGCGCTGGAAATTGTTGCCGAATTCTCTCGTACCTTAGCCCTTAGCTTGCGTATTTTTGGTAACGTGTTTGGCGGCGAAGTACTACTGGCCGTTATTGCCTACCTAAGCGGTTTTGCTGCAGGCATTTCCCTACCGCTGTTTTATTGTTTAGAATTATTTGTTGGCGCCGTACAGGCGTATGTATTCTTTATGTTGACGATTGCGTTTATTAGCCTGGGTGTCCCGAGTGAGGACTCTGGACACGGCGAGGCAGTCGATTCAGATGATAAAGAAAGGTCAACGCACGTAGGTGCAGCGAAAGGCGCCAGCGAAGCGCGGAGCGGAGGCGTACAATGACGTACGGCGAAGTGAGCACTGGAGCTGGCAACGCGGCGATGCGCCTGCGTGCGTTGACCGTAACATTAGGAAGTAAAAGGAGTTATACAACATGGAATCACTAGCATTTGGTCTGACCTACGCTATCGCAGCCGCCGGTTGTGGTATTGGTCTTGGACTTGTAGGTCTTGGCGCTGTACAGGCAGCCGGCCGTAACCCAGAAGCACTAGGTAAAATCCGAACCCTTATGATCTTGGCCATGTCCTTCGTGGACGCACTTGCCATCATTGGTTTGGTGGTTGCCCTTATCGTCAAGTTCCTAAAATAGAAAAGGATATTCGTACATGGCACATTTTGGCACAAAATCTGCGCTCCGCACTCACCGTACCTTTAGTACGGCTCTTTTGCGGTGCTCAATTTTGCACTCAAACTGCACTCACGTACAAACATCCTTAATTATGAAAGAAAATTAAAGCATGCATATTTTATTTGCAGCAGCAGAATCAGCACACGCAGCCGAAAATCCGGGCTTATTTGAAGCCCTAGGTCTTAATCTGCAACTATTTATTCAGCAAAGCATTGCTTTTCTGATTCTAGTATTCATTTTAGGAAAATTCGTCTACCCCGCTCTGCTCAAAGCTATCGAAGATCGCCGCGCAACCATCGAGGCTGGCCTTAAAGAAGCCAAAGAAAGCCAAGAAGTGCTGGCAAAAGCAGAAGCAAACGTCGCCGACATGCTGGCTACCGCCCGTAAAGAGGCCGACGACATCTTGGCTCGTACCCACAAAGAGGCTGCTAATGTAGTAGCCGAAGCCGAAGGCAAAGCCAAGACCCGCGCCGAGCAAATTGTGGCAGATGCCCGCCAGCAGCTAGAGGTAGATGTTTCCAAAGCCCGCGAGCTGCTTAAGAAAGACACTATCGAATTGGTTGCTCTTGCTACCGAACGTGTTGTCGGCGAAAAGCTAGACGCAGACAAAGACGCCGAACTGGTTAAGCGAGCGTTAGCCAAGGACAAGGCTTAGTTGTATGAATAGTAAGGTCTCTCGCCGCGTCATTGCCCGCACCATAGCCGCCAAGTTACTGGCCGAGCCAGATAACAAGGCACATTGGCTACAGGTGTTGGCTGCGTATGTTATAGATCGCAATATGGCCGAAGATGTTGATTTACTTATTAACGACATCGCGCACGAGCTGTACGACCAAGACGGTCTGCTGCTTGTGACGGTTACCAGCGCTCGGGCATTATCTGACAGCCTAAAAGAAGACCTTACTCGTACACTACAAGCGTCTACTGGTGCCAATCAGGTAGAACTCCAGACTCGCGTTGATCCTAATCTGCTAGGCGGCCTTATTGCCAAAACCCCCGACGCCCAGTTAGACGCCAGTGTACGAACCAAACTAAAGCAATTAGCCAGCTTATAACCAGGAGTAATGAAGTAGTATGAGTGAATTGAATGTTCAAGAATTATCCGCGGAGCTAAAGGACGCAATCCAATCCCTCCGTATTAGCAAAGGCCTCGAAGAGGCCGGTATTGTAACTCGCGTCGGCGATGGTGTGGCCTGGATTTATGGCTTGCGCAGCGCTGGTTTTAACGAAGTTATCGAAATAGAAACCCGTACGGGGGGCCGTGTAACTGCCTTTGTGCTTAACCTGCTAGAAGACGAAATTGGTGCCGTTATTATGGGCGATGACGCAGATGTTGTTGCTGGCGCCAAGGTAACCATGACCGGCCACGTATTAGACGTACCAGTTGGTCCAGAACTTATTGGCCGGGTCGTTAACCCGTTAGGCGAACCGCTTGACGGCAAAGGCCCAATTAACACCAAAGAGCGCGGTCTGCTAGAGCGCCCTGCTCCTGGCGTTATGGCCCGTAAGAGTGTGCACGAACCCATGATGACCGGCCTGCTTGCCATCGATGCCATGGTGCCTATTGGCCGTGGTCAGCGCGAGCTTATTATTGGCGATCGCCAAACCGGTAAGACCGCCATTGCAATCGACACTATGGTTAACCAAGGCAAGCAAAAGACCGGCGTTATTAACGTCTATGTTGCCATTGGCCAGAAATTCAGCAAGGTTGCGGCACTAGTGGAGCGTCTGAAGCGCGAAGGCGTTATGGACCAGACTATTGTGGTGGCCACCAGCCCTTCCGACCCTGCGCCACTACTGTACTTGGCGCCATACGCCGGTACTGCCATGGGCGAATACTTCCGCGACAACGGTCAGCATGCTCTTATTATTCATGACGATCTTTCTAAGCACGCTGTTGCCTACCGTCAAATGTCATTGCTACTTCGCCGCCCACCAGGCCGCGAAGCTTACCCCGGCGACGTCTTCTACTTGCACTCCCGCTTACTCGAGCGCGCTGCTAAGCTCAACGACGAGCTTGGTGCCGGTAGTCTTACTGCTTTGCCCATTATCGAAACTCAAGCCGGCGACATTAGCGCTTACATTCCAACCAACGTTATTTCTATTACCGACGGCCAGATATTCCTAGAAACCAACTTGTTCTACCAGGGTATCCGCCCGGCTATTTCGGTTGGTTTGTCGGTATCACGCGTGGGTGGCGCTGCCCAAACTAAGGCTGTTAAGAGTGTGGCCGGTAGCCTGCGCCTAGACCTTGCCCAGTTCCGTGAACTAGCTTCGTTTGCCCAGTTTGCCAGCGACCTAGACGCCGAAACTAAGCAGCGCATTGAGCGCGGCCAGCGTTTAACCGAACTGCTTAAGCAGAAACAGTACCAGCCGCTCAGCATTGCCGAACAGTCGGTTAGCTTGCTAGCCGCTACTAAGGGCGCTTTCGATACCGTACCGGTACCTAAAATTAAAGACGCTCAGGCTGAATTAATTAGTTTGCTTGAATCCAAGCATAAGGCTGTCATGGACACGCTTAACAAGGGCGACAAGCCAGACGAAAAGTTGCAAAAAACCGTACTAGAAGCTGCCGAAAAAGTAGCCAAGTCGTACGCTGCCGTTGCTAAACCTGTAAAGGCTAAGGCATAGCACTATGGGCCTGCACAGTAGACCTGAAGACTACGATATGAACGTAGCGCCGCGTGCTCGGGGTGTCGTCCCTATGGCTGCTGTTATTGCGGCCGAGGTGGCCGTTGGTGAATTAGTTTCTGATGAAGGTGCCTCTGGCGAAAAAGATGAGGCCCTTGTTAGAGCGAATACTTATAAGATGGGTGTATTGGCCTCAAGGACAGCTATTCGTGCCGGAACTGATTACAACCTCGATCCTCCGGATGCAAGGCAAGCGATAGCCATATCAGACAACCTCGAAGAATTAGCAAGGATCATGGAAGAAGCTAATAGAGCAATCGGAGCACCGCACCGTGGCGTCTAGACAACAAATTAAACGCCGTATCGGTTCGGTTAAAAACACCCGCCAAATTACTAAGGCCATGCAGTTAGTGGCCGCTAGCAAGTTGCGCAAAGCGCAAGAGGCTGTGCAGCAACCTCGCGCATACGCCGAACTGGCCCGCCGTATTTTGACTCGTTTGCGCCAACTGGGCGACGAAAGCGAGCTAAAGTTGTTTACCACTCGCCCCGTAAAACGCCGCCTGATTATTGCGATTACCAGCGATCTTGGGTTGGCCGGTGCGTACGACGCCAACGTACTGCGTACCCTTATTACCGAAGCTAAAAGTGACAAAGCTAATGGTGTAGGCACGGCAGTAGTAGCTATTGGCCGCAAGGCAGCCCGCTCTACCGCACACATTGCCGATATGGATGTCGAAGAAGTCTATTCCGGCCTGCCCGGCCAGCCCACCGCCGAGACACTGCGTCCGATTTTAACTTCTATTGTTAACAAGTTTGCCGAAGGCCAAGTTGACGCCGTTGATATTATTTACACCAAGTTTATATCGTCCATCAATACCAAGGTGCAACTGCAGCGCATACTGCCAGCCGGTTTTGAAGCAGTAGAACTGGACGAAAACGAACAGCACTTTGACGTAGAACCATCAGCTGGCGACCTACTCAACGCCGCTAGCCAGCGCTTGCTAGAGGCGCAGCTGTATCAGGCATTCCTAGAAGCCAGTGCATCGGAGCAATCTATGCGCATGCTGGCCATGAAGAACGCTACCGATAACGCCTCTGACCTTATAGACGACCTGACACTAGAGTTTAACAATGCCCGCCAGGCAGCTATTACCCAAGAACTAGCCGAAATTACCGGCGGCGCGGAGGCCATGAAATGAGCGAAACCAGCACGTTTACGGACGATCGGCTCAAGGCTTCTCATGAGGGTGCGCGCTTAATGTATCCGTTGGACGATCCTTTGTCGGAACTGTCGGATAGTGACGTGATAGCAATGCGTGGCCCCGCCATGCAGTACGGTCCAAGAGTGATAGACTATGCCGAAAAAACGGTGATCGGGGCGTACGACCAATACTTAGCGGATAAAGCAACATTTGAAGAGATAACGAGAGACCAAGGAGAATTATAATGGCACAAGCAGTACAAGAAAGCGTAAAAACGGGCACGGCAACCGGCAAGGTTGTGCAAGTTGTGGGCGTGGTGGTTGATGTAGAATTCGACCAAGGCGCTCTACCCCCTATTAACTACGGCCTAAAGGCCAACCTAAACGGCCACGATTTAGTGTTAGAGGTTGCCCAGCACTTAAGCGAAACAGTCGTCCGTACCGTTGCACTAGCCAGCACCGACGGCTTAAAGCGTGGTGACAGCGTTTCTAACACCGGCGGCCCTATTAGCGTCCCTGTTGGCGACGCCACTTTAGGGCGTATGTTTAGCGTTATTGGCGAACCCATTGACGGTATTACCAAGAACAACGACTTTAAGCAGCGTGCACCTATCCACCGTGCCGCACCAAAGTTCGAGGACCAGTCTGGGTCTGTAGAAATTTTGGAAACCGGCATTAAGGTAATTGACCTGATTGCCCCCGTACTTAAGGGCGGTAAGGTTGGCTTGTTCGGCGGTGCCGGTGTGGGCAAGACCGTGCTAATCCAGGAATTTATTAACAACATTGCCAAGTTTCATAGTGGCTACTCGGTATTTGCCGGTGTTGGTGAACGTACCCGCGAAGGTAACGACCTATACCGCGAAATGGAAGAATCTGGCGTTATTAAGAACACGGCGCTAGTATTCGGCCAAATGAACGAGCCCCCAGGTGCGCGTTTGCGCGTTGCCCTAAGCGGCCTAACAATTGCTGAAGGCTTTCGTGACGAAGGTAAAGACGTGCTGTTGTTTATTGACAACATCTTCCGCTTTACCCAAGCCGGTTCCGAGGTATCTGCCCTGCTAGGACGATTACCATCTGCCGTAGGCTACCAGCCTAACTTGCAACAAGAAATGGGCGCCCTGCAAGAGCGTATTACCAGTACGAAGCAAGGTTCGGTTACATCGGTACAAGCCGTGTTTGTGCCTGCCGACGACCTTACCGACCCTGCCCCGGCTACAACATTCGCCCACTTGGACAGTACCATTGTGCTTAACCGCGCCCTAACCGACCTTGGCCTGTACCCTGCCGTTGACCCACTAGACAGTTCGTCGACCATGCTTGACCCCGAAGTTGTTGGGCAGGAACACTACGACGTCGCCCGCGAAGTACAGCGTATTTTGCAGCGTTACAAAGACCTGCAAGATATTATTGCCATTTTGGGTATGGATGAGCTAAGCGACGAAGACAAGCAAGTTGTTGCCCGCGCCCGCCGCATTCAGCGGTTCTTAACCCAGCCGTTCTACGTTGCCGAAGCATTTACCAACAACCCTGGTAAATACGTTAGCCTTAAAGACACCGTTAAAGGCTTTAAAGAAATTTTGGATGGCAAGCACGACAGCAAGCCAGAAAGCGCCTTCTATATGAAGGGCGACATTAACGAGGTCAAATAATGAACTTCGAGCTGGTAACGCTTGATGGCGTCAAATACCAAGGCGATGCGTATTCGGTCCAGCTGCCAACGGCTGCCGGCCAGATTACCGTGCTGCCTGGCCACGAACCCCTGTTAAGCCAGATTGTTGCTGGAGTTATTGCGGTACGCCGTAACAAGGGCGATGCCGATACCAAGTTAGAACACTACGCCACCTACGGCGGCGTTGCAGAGATTACCAGGTCTGACGTGCGCGTACTGGTAGACGAAGCCAACAGCGGCGACGAAATTAACGAAGCCGAAGCCAAGAAGGCTCGCGATGCTGCGCTAGAACTTCGCAAGAATGCCAAGAACCAGGTAGAACTTGACCGCGCCCAAACACTGTTAGAGCGCCACGGTGTGCGGCTGGAAGTTGCCGAGCTTAAACGCCGCCACTCTCGTCACCAGTAAACCTGGTTGGCTGTTGCTATCGCTGCGATGTAATCAGTTAAGCGCGTTCAGCCGTTTTTCGGGCATGGTAGGTTCTTCCACAGCCGGCCGATTGAACAGTTCACCTAGCTGCTGCAGGTCTTGGCTGCGCAATGCAACGAGCAATGCTAGTGTTAAGCCATCGAAGGCTGCCTGGCGCTCAGCGCTATCTGGATAGTGCTCTAGTAAATAGGAAGCAATGCCTTTGCTTATGCCGGGGAAGCGGTCGGTAATAATCAGCCAAGCCTCGTCGCGTAGTTTGGTGCGGTCGACTTGTTTAAGCCACATGGTCACCGCCTCTGGTGTCGCGTCTTGTAGTCCTGCTGTCATAATACCTCCTTACATACTTAACTCTAGCAGGCGTCAACAGAGTTTGCATGTGTGCTATATCACATTATCGCCAAAATTATTTTATAAGAGTTTTTGCCTGGACGACCTCTTTACAACAGAGTGGCTTTACAAATAGCCGTAACTGTTTTACGCTTTAAACAACAGTAACAACCGGAGGGGACATGTTTGGAAGAAAAAAGATCGCCATGATTGTGGCGGAGTTTTTAGGTACGGCGATATTGACATTGGTCGTATTGGCGGTTAGTAAGTCTAATATAGGTATTCCTTACTTTATTGCTATCGCCGCTGGCTTAACTATCGCGGCTGGTACCTTGGTATTTGGTGCTGTGTCGGGTGCGCACTTTAACCCGGCAATTACGCTTGGCCTGTGGAGCGCCCGCCGCGTCAAGACACTTCCTGCATTAGTGTACGTTGCGGCGCAGCTGCTTGGCGGTATTTGCGCCTACTTGCTATACGCGTACTTTATTAAGTCCTCGTGGCCCAATGCCAGCGAGTTTGACAGCCGCGTGCTGGTTGCCGAAACAGTAGGCACCTTCGTGTTTGCTCTTGGTTGGGCTGCTGCCGTATACAACAAGTTAGAAGTCGGCAAGGCTGCATTTGTTGTAGGCGCGTCGCTTGTGCTTGGCATTTTTATAGCCTCAGTCGGATCGGCTGGTATTCTTAATCCAGCAGTCGCCTTGGGTATGCGCAGCTGGCAACTAGCCACCTACGTGCTAGGCCCTGTACTTGGTGCAGTTATTGGCTTTAACTTGTATGCTCTATTGTTTGCCCCTGTCAGCGAACTCGCTGCAGAAGCCAAAGAAGCACGGGTTACTACTAAAAAGAAGAAGTAAACGACTGTAATTATAGTGGCACAAGGGCCTCCCCTGCGGGAGGTTTTTGTGTATCTTGTGGTAGGATAAAGCTAAAGGTTATCGTGTAGAAAGGAATCCTAAATGGGTTCTTGGCGGAAGAAGAAATTTATTATCGGGCGTGGGCCGCTCAAGCGCAGCAAAATGCGTCTGCCGACCCGGCTTTTGATTGTAGCGGCATTAGTGTTTGTACCCTGGCAAGCGGCGCTGTTAGCCCAAACATCTGGGGTAACGCTGCATGTAAAACAGGCCTTACTTGGCGATTCTATTACCGTTGGCGATGTGGGGCCGGCCCCAGCTCCGGTTATTCGTAATTTGGCCGATCCCACGCATGACTACGGCATTGCGGCTGGTACGGAGCTGCTAGATTTAGACGAGGAAGCCTTGCAAAAGCGTTTGGCGGCCATACAGGCGGTAGGCGTTGGCTGGCTGCGGCTTGATGTTGCCTGGGACAAGGTGCAACCAAGTGGCCCTACGACATACGATTGGAGTGCATATGATCGGGTTATTACAGCTGTTGGTAAACATCAGCTAAAAATGATCGGCACCCTTAAGAGTGCGCCCGGTTGGGCTAAAAGCGCTTGTACGGGCCCCTGCCCATTTGCTAACTCATCGCAGTTTGCTGCCTTTGCTGCCAGGGCGGCGGCTCGGTATCAGCCAAAAGGATTACAGATTTGGGAAGTATGGAGCGAGCCAAACACCGAGGGTGGCTGGCTTGCCAAGCCAGACGCGACTGCCTACGCCAAGCTACTGCAAGTAACGTATCCGGCTATCCGTCAGGCAAACCCGCAGGCGATAGTTATTAGCGGCGGTCTATCCCCGCACCCGACAGACGACGAGAACATTGCCGAAATCGATTACTTGCCACAGCTTTATGCTAATGGTGCCAAAAATTATTTTGATGCTGTTGGTGCACACCCGAACACCTACCCATTTATACCGTCGCATAACTCGCAGCAAGGCTGGTCAAGGCTGAGTCAGACTGCCGATAATCTGCGAGCTACAATGACTAAGAATGGCGACGAAGCCAAAAAGATATGGTTAACCGAATTTGGCGCGCCAACTAGCGGCAGCGGTGCCGCGGCAACTATGGAAAACCACCGTACCCACGACGCAACGCATGTAGACGAAGAGCTGCAGGCGCAGATTATTCTTAAGGCGGCCGAACTATACCGTGGCTATGACTGGGTAGGCCCACTTATATGGACGGCTTACGACGACCCCGGCCAGGTACACAGAAACGGCGAGCATGACTTTGGTATTGTAAGCACCGACGGCACCAAAAAACCTGCCTACACTGCTTTGCAGCGCGCCATATCCGGCCGCTAGCGTCTCATAGGTCGTTCATAACCGCTTGTCATCCTGAACTCGGGTTATGGACCCCTCGTCATTCCCGCGAAGGCGGGAATCCAGTAATAGAGCATTCCTTCTTCTTTCTTCTGATCACACCATCCGACCACAATGTTACTTCTTTTGCTCCGCCAAAAGAAGTAACCAAGAAAACCTCTCGGTACTCCATCAGCCACTCGACTGCTTCCACTAGGTTATTTCGGCGCAGCAATAACTCCCTCCACATTCGTTCCGGTCGCCCCCTCCCTTATTTTTTCATAGGATTATTCCGGGGGACGATTGCTGCTTTACTCCGAAATAACCTAGCTCCAGCAATCGGGTTGCTGCTGAGGTACCGAACCCCGGGTGGAAATGGGTGCGTGG
>CAYSOP010000018.1:0-26968 GCA_964432725.1 uncultured Candidatus Saccharibacteria bacterium
GTTCCTACGTGTTACTCAGCCGTCCGCCGCTCGTGTACCTCCGAAGAGGCCTTACCGCTCGACTTGCATGTATTAGGCACGCCGCCAGCGCTCATCCTGAGCCAGGATCAAACTCTCCAAAAAAAGAATTTGTCTGATTCAGTCGCGTTCCAATCCGAAGATTGGTGCTGACTCTTTAAAACAATTCAAAATATAAATCGACGTTGATTTGCACTATTCAATTTTTAACGAACATCAGAGACACCTATACACACCTCTGAACGCTCGTACAATAGTACGATGAATCACCTCTATGTGTCAAGAGAATTCCTGGATACTTTCGTGGTAATTGTTACACCGCTATTAATAGGGGTAGAAAATGCACTATTAAACGGCGGTTGTCTCTGCGGCAGGTTCTAACACGACGTCATCTTCGTCTTCAGGCTCATCAGACTTGTCTACTAATGCAAGCGATACGACCTCGTCATTGTCGTTTAGACGCATAATACGTACACCCTGCGTTGCACGGCCGAGCTCTGGAATATTCTTAAGGCCGAGCCGGATTGACTGGCCCTGTGACGACACGATAATCACCTCTTGGGTGTCATCGCCAGTAAGTGTCTTCACGCCTATAAGCTGACCGGTCTTCGTATTAACGACAGCTGACCGTATACCGACACCGCCCCGGGCGTGCGCCGTAAACTGAGCAACTTTGGTGCGCTTACCGTAACCATGCTGGCTAATAACAAATATGCTGGACCCAGGAAGGACTACGTCCATACCGATTACTTTGTCAGAGGCACGCAGGCGGATGCCACGGACACCCCTCGATACCCTGCCCATAGGACGAACGTCTTTTTCGTTAAAGCGGATTGCCTGGCCCTGTGAGGTTGAGATAACTACCTCGTTATCGCCACTCGTCATACGAATCCACTTAAGCTCATCGCCGTCATCAAGGTTAATGGCGATAAGGCCGCTAGAACGTACATTCTTGTATTGTTCAAAAGGCGTTTTCTTAACAACTCCATGCGTCGTACACATAAATAGGTTGCCGGCGCTTTCTTTACTGACGTTAATAACAGCGCTGACGATTTCTTCGGGTTGCAGCTGTAATAAGTTAACAATTGCTACGCCCTTGGCGTTTAAGGAAGCCGCGGGAACCTCGTAGGTCTTAAGACGGAACACGCGGCCTTTGCTGGTAAAGAACAGCAGGAAGTCGTGCGTACTGGCGTTTACGACGTGTTCGATAACGTCTTCTTCGCGTGTTGTCATACCACGCCTACCCTTGCCGCCGCGCCCCTGCCGTTTGTACTCGGCAAGTGAGCTGCGCTTAATGTAGTTAGCGCTAGTAAGCGTTACGGCAACTTGCTCGTCAGGTACGAGGTCTTCGTCGCTCATCTTATTAAGTTCGTGTGGGATTATACGTGTACGCCGTTCATCACCGTACTGACTCTTAAGCTGCAACAGTTCATCTTTAACAATCTTAAGAATCTTCTTTTCGTCGGCTAGAATGCTTTCAAGCTCGGCAATTGTCTTAAGAAGAGCTGCTAGTTCATCTTCTATCTTGCCGCGCTCTAGGCCGGTAAGGGTTCGCAGCTGCATGGCAAGAATGGCCTTTGCCTGGATTTCACTTAATCCGAAGCGGGCAATAAGGTTCTTCTGGGCTTCTTCGCTGGTCTGACTTGCGCGAATTGTCTTAATAACCTCGTCTATATGATCAAGAGCTATCTTTAGACCTTCCAAAATGTGGGCACGCTCTTTGGCTTTACGCAGTTCGTACTCGGTGCGCCGGCGAACTACGGCCTGACGGTGCTTTATGTGCTCTTGCAGAATATCTTGCAGACCTAACACACGCGGCTGAATGCCGTCTATAAGCGCCATCATGTTGTAATGGAATGCTGTTTGTAAGGGGGTGAGCTTATACAGCTGGTTTAGCAACTTCTTGGGATAGGCATCCTTTTTAAGATCGATGACAATGCGTACGCTACCACGTGCACTTTCGTCGCGGATGTCGGATATGCCAGTTATCTTCTTTTCCTTAACAAGGTCAGCAATCTTAATAACAAGGCTTTCCTTATTAAGCGCATACGGAATCTCGGTAATAATTATTTGATGCCTGCCCTTTTTGTTCTCGGCAATTTCTGCCACACCACGGACGACGAGGCCACCCCTACCAGTACTATAGGCAGTACGGATAGAATCTTTGCCGTAAACAATACCGCCAGTTGGGAAGTCAGGGCCTTTAACGTGCTCCAATAAATCATCGAGTACAGCATCAGGGTGATCAATAAGATGAACGGTAGCGTCGATAATTTCGCTCAGGTTGTGCGGCGGTATATTAGTTGCCATGCCGACAGCAATACCTAGTTGTCCGTTTAACAACAAGTTTGGTAATTTAGCAGGGAGAACAGTAGGCTCAGAAGTCGTGCCGTCATAGTTGTCGCGGAAGTCGACGGTTTCTTTATCTATGTCGGCCAGCAGCTCGTCAGCAAGCCGCGCCATCTTAGCTTCTGTGTAACGCATGGCAGCTGGCGGATCACCATCCATAGAACCAAAGTTACCCTGCCCGTTTACTAGCATGTAACGCAGTGACCACGGCTGAGCCATACGGACTAACGCGTCATATATAGACGAGTCGCCGTGCGGGTGGTACTTACCCATAACCGCACCGACTACGTTGGCACTTTTGCGGTGGCGGGCGCTTGAACGGAGGCCATCTTCATTCATGCTGTATAGAATACGACGGTGTACGGGCTTAAGCCCATCACGTACGTCGGGCAATGCACGGTCGATAATGACGCTCATGGAGTAACGTAAATAACTGTCCTCCATGAGGTTCTCTACCGTGCGGCGTTCAACTACGCGTGAGTGGGCTTGGTCGTATACATTGTCCAGTACTTCGCCCTCAAGCGGTGCGATGTCCGGTAGTACGTCAGACTGTTCGGGTTTTTCTGGTTGTTCAGGTTGCTGGGGTTGTAATTGCTCTTTGTCGTCCATGCTAGATATCCAAATCCTTCACAAATTTTGCATGCGTAGTAATAAAGTTCTTACGAAGCTCTACTTCTGTGCCCATTAACTTATTAAATATAGCGTCGGCTTTCTCGGTGTCGGCTACTTTAACTTGTACGAGAACGCGCTTTTCGGGGTTCATAGTAGTCTCGAATAGCTGTTCAGCGTCCATCTCGCCCAGACCCTTATAGCGCTTCTGCTCTATAAATCCGGCCTGGCGGTAGCGCTCTTCCTCACTATTGACCTTAAGTCCCTCTTTTTTACGCTCTGCGATCTTGCGGTCAAGCACTACTTCAAGCTCTGCCTCGTCGTAAATAAATTCGCTGGTCTTACGTCCCGGCTTTACGAGTTCGAATAGAGGCGGCTTGGCAAGGTATATATGGCCTGCATCAACTACAGGTTTCATGAAACGGAAGAAGAATGTAAGAAGCAGCGTACTAATATGAGAACCGTCAACATCGGCATCGGTCATTACGATAATGCGATCGTAGCGTAGGCCTCCTAGGTCGAAGGATTCTTCTATGCCTACACCTAGCGCCTTAATAAGGCTCAGGATTTCGTTATTGGCGAGCATTTTATCCAGGCGAGCGCGCTCTACATTAAGTACCTTACCGCGGAGAGGTAAGATTGCCTGGGTCTTGCTGTCGCGGCCGCTCTTGGCCGAACCACCGGCGGAGTCGCCCTCTACCAGGTAAATTTCGGATGTTTTAGGATCTTTACTAGAGCAGTCGGCCAGCTTACCAGGCATGCTTGCACCGTCTAATACACCTTTGCGAATAATATTCTCGCGGGCAGCGCGGGCAGCCTTGCGGGCGCGGGCAGCAAGTAGCGCCTTGCCTACAATCTTGCGAGCTACTCCGGGATGCTCCTCTAGGTAATAATTAAAGTACTCAGTCATAACTTGTTCGACATACCCACGGACTTCGGGGTTGCCTAACTTGTTCTTAGTCTGGCCTTCAAACTGGGGATCGGGCAGCTTAACCAAAATAATAGCCGTCATGCCTTCGCGGCAGTCCTCGCCAGTAAGGTTTTCTTCTTTTTCTTTCAAAAGACCAGACTTACGGGCGTATTCGTTGACTACCCGCGTTAACGCCGAACGGAAGCCGGTTAAATGCGTACCGCCGTCAGGGTTAACTACGTTGTTAGCAAACTGCTTAATAGTTTCGTTAAAACCGTCTGAGTACTGTAGGGCTACTTCTACTTGCGTGTCTTCTACCTGCTTGTCGACATAAAAGATATCTTCGTCAACGACATCTTTGCCAAAGTTAAGATGCTTAACGTACGATTGTATGCCCCCCTCAAAATAGAAGCTGTAGCTTTCGCCAGTCTTCTCGTTAAGAATCGATGTCTTAACGCCTTTTGTGAGATATGCTTGGTGGCGGAGTTTATCAAGGATTGTGCCGTAGTGCAAAGCCGTCGTTTCAAAGATAGTTTCATCTGGATAGAAGGTAATTTCTGTACCTGTTTGGCTGGTCTTGCCCACTGCCTTTAGATCAGACACGGGAACGCCGCGCTGGTATTCTTGATAGAACGTCTTGCCGTCGCGATGTACGGTAATGAGTAACCGGGAGGACAATGCGTTCACGACACTCGAGCCCACGCCATGGAGGCCGCCGGATACTTTGTACCCGCCGCCGCCGAATTTACCGCCTGCATGCAGTACCGTAAGTACCGTTTCGACAGTGCTCTTGCCTGTCTTGGGGTGGATATCAGTTGGAATCCCGCGACCATTATCGATAACCGTCAGGCCGCCGTCGGCACGCATGATGACAGCAACGCTGTCGGCGTGTCCGGCAAGCGCTTCGTCGATTCCGTTGTCGACGAGTTCCCAAACTAAATGGTGCAGACCTTCTACACCGGTACCCCCGATATACATGCCGGGGCGCTTGCGAACCGGCTCTAGACCCTCTAAAACCTGAATTTGATCAGCAGAATATGCGTTTGTTTTTGCCACTTAAGTAACCCTCTCAAAAACCAATTATTCGTTTCTCACTTCTCTCTATATTATAGATGACTCAAGAGTAGCTTGCAACCAGCCCAGGTATTATGCCTTGCTATGTAGATTGCCTTCTTGGTCAATGTAAATTGTGTCGTGATTAACCGCGTCGTGGCTGAGTACCTGCGACGAGGGCGCTGGCTGTGCCGCCGGTACCTGAGGGGGTGTGAGCTCGACTTTGGGCGTTTGAGGTGCAGGAGTAGGCTGTACGGGCGCCTGCAGAGGTGCTGCTGCGGCATGAGTGGGCTGGACGGACATGGCGGTCGGCGGTGCCAGGGTATGAGCGGTTTGCGGCGGTTTAGCATTAGGTGCAGGCTGACCAGGTTTTGGAGCCGACCAAGGAGAAGGACGCATATTAAGGGGACCGTCTCGTTTTGTCATCCACTCGTCTAAGAATGAAGCCTTAGACGCGGGGGGCGGTGCTGGGGCCCGTGCAGGCGTGCCAAATGGCGGTGCTGCTGCCGGATTTAAGGGGCTCGTTGCCGGGGGCGTCTTAGTTGCCAGCCGAGCAAAAATTTCTTTCTCGACGATTGCCTTCGGCCGGCCATATTTGGCGGCGGCAAGCTGCTTCAGTGCAATCGCTAATTTAGGGTTAGGGCTGGCAAGCGGAGGCAAGGTAGACATACTAAAGGGCTGGGTCGGCACCCCGCCAATAAGCGTACGAACGGCAGCGTTATAGTTAGGCATACGGAGTAAATCGCTTGTTTCAAATGCGGGTCGCATACGCTTTGCTAGCGCTTCTGCGTCTTCGTCCTGACCAACGCGGAATGCCACAATGGTGCCGATGTTACCGAACACAGCGTCACGGACCTCATCGGTTAGCTGGGTCGTAAACTGGTTGGCTACTATAAGGTTCAGGTGGTACTTTCGAGCCTCAGATAAAATCGTCGCAAACGAATCGGTCGAGAAGTTCTGAAACTCATCCACGTACAACGCAAAGTCAACCCGATCTTTTTCGGGTATGTTTGCCCTGCTCATAGCAGCAGCTTGGAACTTCATAACAAACACCATACCCAGTAGCTTCGAATTCAGTTCACCGGTACGACCCTTGCTTAAGTTAACTAGCAAAATCTTTTTGTTGTCCATAATATCGCGCAAGTCGAACGAACTCTTTGTTTGGCCGATTATATTGCGCATCATTTCATTCGATAAAAAGGCACCGAATTTACTGACAAACCAGCTAACGACTTCGCCAAATTCATTAGAACGCTGCGACTGCGGCATTTCTTTTTGCCAGAACTCTATGACATTTAAGTCCTTTACGTGCTCAAGCTTTTGCTTAACATATTGCGGGTCGCGGAATAGCTTAGGTATATCTACAAAGGTGCCGCCCGCTGGGTCGGCCATAATGGTAAGTGCTGCGTTGCGGAATAAGTGCTCATACCGCGGCCCCATAATACCTTGGTGCTGTGGATCATATAGTTTATAAAGCATGTTCAGGGCTTCTTGGATCAAGAAGTCTTTCTGGTCGGGCGTATTAAATTCAAACAAGTTAAGCCCCATGGGGTAGTCCATGTCGGCCGGACAGAAGTAAATTACGTCCTCTACTCGCTCTTTTGGTACCATTGCTAACAATTTTTCTGCGGTATCGCCATGAGGGTCTACAAAGGCAAATCCATCGCCATTCATCATGTCTTGCACTGCCAAGTTTTCTAGGTAGGTCGACTTACCGGTACCAGTCTGCCCTACGGCATACATATGCCGTTGTCGGTCGCCTACTGCCAAACGAATAGGCTTCTTAACACCACGGAAGACGTTATAGCCCAACAGTAAGCCTTGGTCGGGTACGTTCCGGGGGCCGTCGACTTGTTTGGAGTCTTGACGTTCAAGCTGCGATGTCGGTATTGCCCGCTGATCAGGAAAATGGAAGATAGTCGAAAGCTCTACAGAGTTTAGAATGCTCTTTGTCGTTGTCTGCGGAAAGAACCGCATAATATATGCAGTTGTCAGTTCGTCCATACTTTTTGCCGGAGTAAACTTAAAGCCGTTTTTTCCAGGCGCATCAAACAGCGAAAAAGCTGCAACGATATTGCCCAGTATGGCTTGCGTGTGCTGACTAGTGCTAGACGATACAACGACCCTAATAAGTACTTCGTAGCCAGGGTGACGTGTTTTGTCTTCTATAGAATCGAGCGTAGCTTGTTCGAGACTGGAGAGGTCCTTCTTACCGCCGCCGTCATCTTTTTTGGCTTCTGGGGGTTTTACAAAAGCCATAGCTAGCTCTTTACCAACCGCCATAGCGCGTTCTCCGCCCTTTTTGCTCTCAGTGCCCTTTCGTTTCTTAGAGGCAACACCTATTGCATCTTTGCGCCAGTTAGGGTCGGCTGGACGCAATAATATTTGTATGCCGGCGCCATCCTCCTTGTCGAGTGTCGACATGGCATTCAGTAACGCCTGCATGGCATCACGCTTTAAATCTTGATAAGTAGCGATTGGGTAAGCAAATGGTTCTTTAAGACTTAGCTCGCCGCCAAGAGTTGCCGATAACATGCCTACGGGGCTAAAGATATTATGTTCAGGCACTTCCTCAAGCCGCGCCGTAGGATAAGCGCTTACAATAGCCTGCTTGACGACCTCTACTAATGCCAACGGTACTGCTGCGTAAAAATAGACAAAGCCCTTTGTGCCTATAATTTCAAAGCCAAAATGCCGCTGGCCGTATAAGCGCGTCTTGAAGCCCTTCTGTATAGTGCTGGCGATAATATTATAGATAATCTGAGCCTTAGATATATTCTCATCTACTAAGTCTCGGAGATCGCGACCGCCGGCGTCAGAATCTTCGCTTGGAGGCGGCAGATGAATAAGTAACGGTACCATCTTAAGGCCGCGCTCATAATTCTTCTGCTCCCTAATGCGTGTTCGCGCACGCGTGTATACGACAGGTGCAATAACAAGTGCAGCTACAAGGAGTAAGGTTAATATTATAAACACTGTCGTCATTACTTATGCTCTTCGTCGATCTTTATTTCTTTGCTGTAACGAACGCGCAGGTATTCGGCCTTAGCTTTATTGAGTTCTTTACTTTGCATATAAGGATCGTCCTTGGTCCGCTCCACGATAGCTTTGGCTTTGTTTACCCACTCTTCGTCCAACGCGTCCATATCGTCGTCTGCTGAGCTGGCAGCTGCGGTAGCTGGCGGATCAGCAGCAACAGGAGTTGTGAGTATAGGCATCGGCTGCGGAGGCACAGTAGCTTGTACTGGTGCGGTCGGGTCGGGTACTGGCACAAACGGCAAAAGTGGAGCCTCCATAGTTATTGGATGAATTTCGCGACCATGCGTAACATGGTGCGCACCTAAACTAGCAGCGTTCTGTTCGGTAGAAGGCTGCGGCAAACCTAAGCCTGATGTTTTTTCCGGGTGCGGATCCATACTCTTCTCTGATATTTATTATATCAGTTATGGAGACTGAGAGCTATGTCGGTTGATTTTAGTTTTGGGCCCTGCCCGTAAACCGAGTCATGTAAAAATAAGCTATGCAAAATAGTACCAAAATAGTTAGTACGTCACGAGGTGTTAGTTGCCCTAGAGATTGCAGAACTAATATGAGCGTAGGCAGGGCCGCTCCAAAGGCAGCCACCCGCCCCGCCCGTGCCCGGCCCACCCCGCGGCTGACGCTACTACCGAAAAGCACAAGAAACACTATTACGAACACAAGAATAAAGGGCACTATAAGCAATACCGACGGCAATGACTGCGGGTTTGAACTGAACATAAAACATAACAGTAGCAACAAGCAGCATGCGGCTAGTTTTAACGTATGGTGCATATAGTGTCCCTGTATAAAATACTGCGGCAGCCATTTCTGGCGCCGCAGTTTAATAATTCTAGGAGCCGCGGGTAGTAAATCCGCCCTATTTAAAAAATATTTAGCGCTTACTACCCTTTGGCTTTGACTGACCGCTCTTGCAACCTTTAGGGTCGCGAAGAGCGCTATTGTTTTTTTGTTTTGTAAGTTTTTGTTTTTGGCTTACTAACTAAAAGCTTACTACAACATATCGAAAATGTCAATAAGCATTAGTGTTTTAGGCAGTAATAAATCGCATACAAAAAGTATGTTCGTAAAAAGTTATGCACAGGATTCTGCAGAAATAAGCACAATTGTTATTGACAGCCTAAAACGTAATTTATAAGATGTGTTTAGCACTTGAATAAAAAAAGTGCTCAAAAACAAAAACAGACTAGTAACAACGGCTTCTCGCAAGCCGTTGTTCCATAAAAAGCCAAAGACCCGATTTCCAAAAACGCAAAAAACCAAACCAAAAAAGTCCCGTCTAACCAAGGCGGGACTTTACTTTTTGGGGAGCTATCGATACATACATAGCATGCCAGCAAGCATTAAAAGTATCATTACCATTGGGTCGGGCGGGATTATCATTGACGCTGAATGCCATATGTCCAACAGCCTGCCTGGCATTACTATAGTTGGCCTTGGCAACAAGGCCGTAGACGAAGCCAAGGAACGCATTAAAAGCGCTTTTGCTAGCTGCAACATAGCAATGCCTAGAAAGCGCATTACCATTAACTTAGCGCCGGCAGACATACCTAAAGAAAGCACAAGCCTGGACCTGGCTATCGCGCTCAGCATTCTGCAAGCAAATGACCAAATAAGCGAAAAACTAGACCCAAAGAGCGCAGTCATGGGCGAGCTTGGCCTTACCGGAATAGTACGGCCAATACGAGGTATCATCGGCAAACTACTAGCCGGAAAGACGCGCGGCATACTCACCTTTTACGTCCCAGCTGCAAATATAGAACAAGCGCTGCTTGTACCGGATATTACCGTACTACCCATTGCAACACTGGGCGACCTCTACGCCGGACTGAACTATCAACGCAAATTACCGCAGCACAAGACTACCGAAAAAAGTATGCCTATACCGTCACTACAGTCGTTATCAGATTTTAGATTCTCGGACGTTATCGGCCAAGAACGAGCCAAACGAGCCATGGAAATTGCCGCTGCAGGCGGTCATAACATTTTACTCAATGGACCCCCTGGTATGGGTAAAAGTATGTTAGCTAAGGCGCTGCCCTCTATACTACCGCCGCTTAATCGCGAAGAAATGCTGGAGATAACCCATATCTACAGCCTTGTTAGTAACGATTACGAACAGCTACTAACTACCCGGCCCTTCCGCGCGCCTCACCACAGCGCCAGTCATGTGGCAATTGTAGGGGGCGGTAATAAGCTTAAGCCCGGCGAGGTGACCTTGGCACACCACGGGGTACTATTCTTAGATGAACTCCCCGAATTTCAACGCTCTACTATTGAAGCTTTACGCCAGCCGCTAGAAGACCACGCCATAACCGTTGCCCGGGCAAAAGAAAGCGCCCGTTACCCTGCCCGTTTTTTGTTGGTCGCAACCGCTAACCCGTGCCCGTGCGGCAACTACGCCACTAAAAAAGAATGCAGCTGCTCGGCTAATCAAATACTGCGTTACCGCCAAAAGCTTTCCGGTCCTATTATGGATCGTATCGACCTCTATATAGACGTCGACGAGATTAATCACAACGACCTACTGCAGCAGCCGGCCAGCAACAACGACGAACCGATACGGCAGCGCATTGTGGCTGCCCGCAGCCTGCAATGTACTCGGTATAACTCTGGCACTACTCTTAATGCACACGCGTCAAATAAACAAATAAAGGCAGCCTTGCAGCTAAGCAACAGTGCTGCATCGCTGTTAAATGAAGCAGCTGCGCGTTTGGGCCTATCTGCCCGAGGGTATATGCACGTGTTGAAAGTCGCTCGTACTATAGCCGATCTTGGTAATTCTAAGGGTTTAAGACCAGAAGACATAAGCGAAGCATTGCAATATAGACAGCCCCAGACGAGTATCATCTTATAAGCAACTTGACCCCTGTTACTGCTTCTGTTACAATAGCACTACTAACAATATAAAGGAGAAATCCTATCAGCAAATTCACCCGCCTGAATCAAGACATTCGGGCGTCACAGATGCGTGTGATCGACGAAGACGGCACTCAGTTAGGCGTGCTTAGCAGAGCAGAAGCTCTGCAGCTAGCAGCCGACCGAGGACTTGATCTAGTCGAAATATCGCCGGACGCAAACCCTCCTGTAGCTAAAGTCGTAGACTGGGGTAAGTACAATTACCAGCGTACAAAGCAACTACAGAAGAACAAGCGTAACGCAAAGACGGCAGATATAAAGCAAATGCGATTCGGCTTAAAGATCAGTGATCACGACCTAGGCGTAAAGCTTAAGAAAGTCACCGACTTTTTGGAAGCAGGTCACAAGGTAAAGATCGTTATCTTTTACCGCGGTCGCGAGCTTGCGCATAAGGAACTGGGATTTAAACTTGCTGATAGGGTTATAAGCGACTTCGCCGATAAAATTGTGGTTGATCAAAAACCAGAATTCGCCGGCAAACAGCTAAACTTCGTAATAAGGAGCAGTCATGCCAAAGCTAAAAACGCATAGCGGTACAAAAGACCGAGTACGCGTGTCCAAGAATGGCAAAGTGCGCGCACACCACTCGCATGTTAGCCACTTCTTGCAAAAGAAGAGCGGCGCTCGCAAGCGTTCGTTCGCAGGACTGGACACACTACTAGGCGCTAACAGCAAAACCATTAAGAAACGATTGGGAGTCTAAGCCATGCGTGTAAAACGCGGCGTAGCCGCCCACCGAAAACATCTAAAGATCCGCCACGCTACTACTGGCATGACCAAGTCCAACCGGTCAAGCATCAAGCGTGGTAAACAAGCCGTTACTAAGGCTTTGCAGTTTGCTACTCGCGACCGTAAGAATCGTAAGCGAACATTTAGGGAGCTTTGGAATGCGCGCATTAATGCCGCAGCACGGCTTAATGGGACAACCTACAGCAAGCTCATTGCTGCACTGAAGGGTGCCAACATTACATTAGACCGTAAGATCCTAAGCGAGCTTGCAGTCAACGAACCAAAAGCCTTTGAGGCAGTGGTTAAAGCGTCTACAAAATAGCTTAGTCGTACAATAAAAACACCCTGGTAAACGCCAGGGTGTTTTTTTATTCTAGAGAGCCAGATTCTCCGTAAGCCGGGTTCTGTTTTAGCCGATCATCTATCTAGGTCTTTGATTGCTCGCAGACTCAAGCGGATTACCTAACGATGGATTATGGCGGGAACCATCCTAATAAGGAATTAATCCATCACCTTGCAGCAGACAGGGTTTACCACTTTACAGCGTCACCGCTGTAAACTGTGGGCTTTTACCCCACTCTTTTCACCCTTACCTGTATCCTTTTACAGTACAGGCGGTATTGTTTCTGTGGCACTTTCCCTAGGGTTTACCCCCGGTTGCCGTTAGCAACTGTCATTCCCTACGCTGCCCGGACTTTCCTCTTAGACACATTGATTAGTGATAGTCGGTGGCTTACGCCACCTCCTTTCGCCTATGGTCCAAGCGATCAGCCGATTATCTGGCCTAGCTGCTATTATACCACTTATGACAAAAAATACGAAAGCTACTTGGCAGCTTCGTCGAGCGCTTCGTTTACCGCGCCGTCTGCCAGTTTGTTAAGTTCGCGTGGCACATGCGTAAATGTAACTTGTTCAAATTGCACGAGCATACCTTTTACTGCAGCGTGTATCGGCCATAGGTCGCGGTTCTTTACTTTAAAAATACCGCGCATTTGATTTACAACTAATAGGCTGTCCATATACACGTGGACAATCCGCACATGCATTCTCAAAGCTTCTTCCAAACCAAGTTTAAGTGACTGATATTCGGCTTGGTTGTTCGTAGTGACGCCCAAATACACACCTTTTTTAACAACGATATTGTTGTCCATATCAAGGATCGCAAAACCACTTGCTGATGGGCCTGGATTACCTCTCGACCCCCCATCGCCGTACATTTTTATCTCTGTTAGTTTTGATGATATATTTACATCATCATTGCCACTACTTTGAGCATTGTTGTTGAAAGTGAAACGAATTATTTTAACTGGCGTGTCTAAATCGACTTGCGGACCGTAGTGCTTACGATACAGTGCGAGCAATTCTTGTTGCGAAAGTACCGTGCCGTTTCCTTCATAATCTTCTGCGCTGACGCTACCCAATCGTTTCTGTATGACTGAATCAACGTGCGCAATTCCAATAACCTGCCATGTTTCTGGACGATCGTCATATACTTTATCTAAGATCTTTACACTGTCATTAACCGACAAATCTTTGTCGTCGTATACGCGCCACGTTGAGGTCTTCTGACCTTTTAAAATTAATTGGGCTAGATCGTGGTTGAATTTGAGGGTTTTCATGAGTATTTCAATTGTAGCTTATAAAACAGATATGGGGTAGAATACCAAGGTCTATCGGGGTGTAGCGCAGTTGGTAGCGCGTACGGCTGGGGGCCGTGAGGTCGCAGGTTCAAGTCCTGTCACCCCGACCAACGAAAGAATATATAAAAATAACCTTTAGCGTTTGCTAAAGGTTATTTTTATGGTTGAGCGGACCGATATGATTAACCTGGCAATTTCCAGGTGGGTACCCGCAGGCAGTAGCCACAGCCGCTGTTCGTGTAAGGTTCCCTATGTGATTACTATTCAGATAATCATGTAGTCGGCCCGTATGCCCAACCTGCTGCTATTATACCCCGTTATAACAAGCTAGCGAAGTAAGAAAGTGAATATCGCTTGGTTAATATTACTGATAATCGGCATGAGTACCGGCGACAACACCAAGAAGATGACGATAATAGCTACAAAGCCTAGGCCTTCAATTTGACGCATCACCCGCTGCACGGGTTCTGGAGCGAATGCATACAGCAACCGCGAGCCGTCTAAGGGCGGTATTGGCAGCATGTTAAACACGAATAAGGCTATATTAATTTGCATAAATATCAGCAGTGGATGCACTGCCTCAATGGCTGCCCCGGATGCGGCAAATCGCAAAATAAACGATGTAATTATTGCCATGACCAAGTTTGTAAACGGCCCGGCAAGTGCTACTAAAGCCGCTCCAAACTCTTGATAGCGTACTCTGTCGGGATCAAACGGCACCGGCTTGGCAATAAAGATAGGTGGCAAGCCGATTGCGATCAACACAACTGGCAGCAAAACTGTTGTAATGATGTCTATATGCTTTAGTGGATTGAGCGTTAAACGGCCTTCGTCTTTGGCTGTAGGGTCGCCCAACGCGTGTGCTGCAAAAGCATGCATGGCCTCGTGTATCGATATCGCCAATAATAGCGCTATAAAAACGGTAATAATATCGCCGGTACCAAGGTTACTAAACATATCAATTCATTATAGCAAAGTCAGAGGTCGTTTTATTGACTTAAGAAGTAAAAACCGCTAAAATAGAGCACTGAACATAAGGAAGTGGAAAACACCATGCGCAAATGTGATGTATTAGGCAAAGGCAAGCAGTTCGGCAACAGCGTCAGCTTTTCTCAACGCCATACCAAGAAGGTATGGGAACCTAACCTGCAGAAAAAGACCATTATTGTTGACGGCAAAAAAATCCGACTCAAGGTTAGCACTCAAGCTATTCGTACCCTTAAGAAAAAGGGTCTACTGACCCCTGCTGCACACTAAACAATAGGTATAGCCTATATAAAAAAGCCCTCTAGCGAGGGCTTTTTTATATAGATTAGGCGTTCTCTAAGAACGCTCTAACACTATAAGCTCTGTAGCGTCCTGCAATTCTAGGCCCTTAAGCCGCAGCTTAGCAGTTGTTTCCTTTGGCTCCATGCCAAGTGACTTTAATGCTTCCTCTAGTGGCTGGGCTGGCATTGGCATAGTAAGCGACATGTCCTCAAAGTAGGTTGGGACTACCAGTTTAGGTTCGATCTTCTTAATAAGGGCAAGCGCGCCCACGCCATCCAGGGTGTAGCCGTTGCCGCCAACCGGGATAAACAGGACATCAATCATGCCGATAGTTTCAAGCTGCGCGTCACTTAGTTCAGGATATACATGGCCGGTAACCAGAATATTGGCATCTTCGGTAACGAGCTTATACATAACTGCTGTCTTTTTACCGTCTTCGTCTATGTGTGCCCGGGCAGCAATGCCAAAAATAGACACGTTTGAAACCTCATACTCGCCCGGACGGTCAATAACCAACTTGGTAGGCTGCGCGGGGTCGCCGTGGGCGCTCGTAAATAAGGCTATATCCCCTTCCTTAGCAACAGACTTAGCGCCAAGATCAGCTAGGTTATCGTCGATAACGAGCCGTGCGTGCTTGGTCCCTATCGCAATGCAGTTTGCACCGTAAAATTGTATGTCCATATCTATTAGCCCTCCTGGCAACTTACAGTATCTGGTTCTTGTCTATCAAGACTTGCTTCTTGGCAGACAATACAGTGGTTATAAAACGATCTTTAATTTGCCGTCTATAGTTAAACTCCTGCGACGGCATTAGAGTATAGCGTATCTCTTTACCCTCTTGGGTTTCAAGCTCGGCCATGTACTTTTGTAGCGCATGGTGGTTAACGTCGCCCACGATGAGCGCGTCAATGCCGCTCGATTCGTCACGGGTGAACTGGCCGGTATAGAGGGCAATCTCTATATTGCCGAGTGTCTTTAGCTTTTCTTGCTCCGGATTAGCGAGTGCCGCCTTAACCATTTTTTGCTTTGTTGGTTCAGCTATAGACGATGCAGGTGGTTGCTGACCAAATATAGCCCGCAAAGGATCGTAGTAGTTATACGTTTGGTTCACTTCGTAGTACAAACGATTGTTGGTAGTGTCGGACGAAATGATGCCAATACTAAGCAGATTAGCTAGCTCGCGTCGTACCGAATTAATCTGCTCATCTATTTTGCGGGTGATCTCGCGTACGTAGAAAGACCTGTTGGGATTGCTATAAAATAGCTGCAACAGCTTTACCCTCGTCTTCGATCCAAAGAGTTGTTCGATCATAGCAACATTGTAGCAAACATCTTAATAACTTATATATCATTTGTTCAGGAACGTTGACAAAAGATCTACAGCTTGTGCCGTTTCGCTAATCCAATGTATGTCAGGGTTGCGCTTGAACCAAGTCTTTTGGCGCTTTGCCAAACGGCGGGTGTGGAGCTGAATCTGCTGAACAACTTCTTCTATACTGCACGTGCCCTCAAAGTATGGTCGAAACTCTTCGTAGCCTATGGTCTGATTCAGCGTCTCAGCCTGCCAGCCGTATTGTTCTACCAACCCCCTTACTTCTGCTTCTAGGCCCTGGTGTATCATGGTTCGCACTCGTGAATGTATAGACGTCTCCAGCTGATCGGATGGCACTTCCATGCCCATTACTAGCGTATTAGGCCTGAGTGTCTGCTGGCCCGTTACGATATGCCCCGTCTGCAACACACTTATTAAGTGGCGTGGATTTTTACTGTTTGCAGGCATTTGCAGGCCTCGCTCGTTGATCAATTGCTGTAGCTCGTCTACAGACAGTGCCTCTAGACGGGCACGCTCTGCAAGGTCGACAGGACCTCTAAAAGCAAAATCGTACAGAACCGCATATATGTAGAGGCCGCTGCCGCCCACCAGTAACGGCAATTTGCCGCGGTCATTGATAGCCTGTATCTTTTCCTCGGCAAGCCGTTTAAAGTCAGCAACCGTAAAGACCTCGTCCGGCGAGGCTATGTCTAACATATGGTGTGGCACCGACAGGCGCTCTTTGGCATCGGGCTTTGCGGTACCAATATCCATGCCCTTGTATACTGTTCGAGCGTCAGCAGCAATAATCTCTATATCAAAGTGATCAGCAAGCTGCGCTGCCAGTGCAGATTTGCCTGATGCCGTTTGGCCCAGCAGTACTGCTAAAGGAGGCTTATCTGTGTGGGATCCCATAAAAGACTCTTAATATCTACGTTGTAGTCTTGGCTTACCTCTACGCCATCGGCCCGCAGGCGTTCGGCATGAGCAGCCTTGCCGCCCCCAGGCCAGCCTGCAGCTAAGCCACCTTGTTTGTTTACAACGCGCTGCCATGGCAAGCCGGTCGGGCCAGTGTGCGCAATCTGACCCACCTCCCAGGCAGCCCACGCAGCGCCGCAGTGGGCGGCTACTTGGCCGTAGGTCATGACCTTGCCCTTGGGTATCTGGGCAACAAGCTCGTATACGCGCTTTGCGAATTCAGCATCAACTCTAGCCATAGTTTTATTTTATAGCGAAGTTTTATTAACGCGCGACTTTGCTTCGTTCGCAACCGTCTTTAAGAATTCGTCAACAGTATGGGACGTGTGCTCGCTATTCACTTCTATGTCCTTACGAATACGTGGCATAAGTTCGCCCGTCTCTATTTCCTTTTGGCCAATGACAACTGTATATGGAACCTTCATAAGTTCAGCGCCGCGGATCTTTTTGCCAACCGACTCGTTGTTCGAATCGACTGTTACTCGCAGGCCAAGCTTCTTTGCTTCGGCGGCCATGTTAGTAGCAAAACTTACAACTTTTTCGTCGTCGTTAAGTGTGGCAATTCTGATCTGCTCGGGCGCTATCCATACGGGGAATCTTCCAGCAGTATGTTCAATATAGACACTCAAAAACCGTTCAAGAGAACCCATCACAGCACAGTGCACCATAACGATTCGTTCGTTTTCGCCGTGCTCATTAACACATGTTAAATCGAAACCTTCGGGCTGACCAAAATCAATTTGCACCGTAGCAACTTGATGTTCGCGGCCAAGGGCGTCGCGCCCTAAGAAATCTAACTTAGGGCCATAAAATGCCGCATCGCCAATTGCTTCGACGAAGTCATCGCCTACTCGCTCTTTTGCGATAGACCGCATTGCTTCTTCAACTTCTGCCCATTGTTCGGGACTACCTATATAAGAATCCGGTTTTTCTGGGTCATGCAGACTAAGCCGAAGGCGCAACGGAATACCAAGTGTTTGGTAAAAGCGTTCAATTATATCCCATAACTGAAGTGCTTCGTTTTTTGATTGGGAAAGTCGGCAGAACACATGAGCATCATCTTGGGTAATAGACAGTACTCGGCTTAGACCACCTAATTCTCCGCTTTGTTCATCGCGGTATACCATAGTAGTTTCGCGGTAACGGATTGGTAAATCCCTGTAACTCCGTAGTTGGCTGCTATAAATTTGCGTATGATGCGGGCAGTTCATAGGCTTCATGGCATACTCGTGACCTTCACGGGTATTGATTTTAAAGAGGTCGTCTTTAAATTTTGACCAGTGGCCACTCTTTTCGTACAGATCTTTCTTGGTTATATGAGGAACCGTAACGGGTTGAAAGCCAACTTCGTCGCGCAACTCTTGCACGAACTCGTCGAGCTTATTGCGCACAATCGTACCTCGTGGCGTCCATAGTGGTAGACCTGGCCCAACTAATGGCGAGAATACAAACAGGTCTAATTCTTGCCCAAGTTTGCGGTGATCACGTCGTTTTGCTTCGTCGAGCATTTGTAAATGACCCTTCAGTTCATCTGGTGTTGCAAATGCTACACCATACACACGCTGCATTTGGGGGTTTGTTTCTTTGCCACGCCAATAGGCACCTGACACACGCATAAGTTTAAAAGCGCCAACCTTCCCTGTTGATTCGACGTGTGGGCCACGGCACAAATCGGTGAAGTCGCCATTGTTGTAAAAAGATACTTCGTTTATTTGGCTTTCGCCTTCTGCAATCGTGCCAAGCTCGTCGGCATTGAGGTCTTTGGCAATGGTAGTGCCGGCTCGCTTTAAGTCATTTAATAACTCTTCTTTATATGGCTGACCGGCCTGCTTCGCCCATTCGATTGCTTCGTCGACCGGCTTAGTGCTACGGACAAACGGCTGATCCTCGCCAATAATCTTCTTCATTTCGGCTTCTATTTTAGCGAAGTCTTCTTCTGAAAGTTTTACAGTAGGCCCAAGATCAATATCGTAATAAAAGCCGTTCTCTACCACCGGCCCTACCCCAAGTTTTACCCCAGGGTATAACCGAGTAATAGCGGTAGCCATAATATGTGCAAGACTGTGCCGCATAGGGTGCAAGTCTGGTTGGTTATCTGCCATTGCGTTAATCTCCTCTGTTACGAATATAAAATATATAAAAAGACGCGAATCTTAGATTGAATACTCTCGCAATGTATTTAATCCTTGATTCGCGTCTCGGGCCCAAATGGCATGTCGCACATTATTGGGTGGTTCCACCGGACTTCCCTTTCAGGTTCTCAGCCTGATTGGGCGCTTATGATAGCACGTTGTCGTACGTTCTAACTGCCCACGGAGCTCTGCGGTTGGTGAGGCCGCTTCATTGCTCGCCTAATATTGTATCATACAACACTCTCGGCAAAACCTCATCTCGTTGTCTCCAAATACAACTATAGCAAGGTTGGTATGATCCGGCTAGTACTAAGTTGTTGTTACTTTTGTTACGGACCTGTGGACAACTACCCTTATAGTACCGTGCCCCTTATACCGTATAAGAGGTAATAATGTGGTAACTATACAAACCGAACCTCTGTACTGTATTATTATTGTATGAGATCTAAGTGGTTCGAATTACAAGAAACAGCGCTCGCACTCCGTAAGAGCGGCATGTCCATGACAGTAATTGAACAGAAGCTGAGCATCCCCCGCTCTACTTTGTCTGGTTGGTTCAAGAACCTTACTTTAACCGATGAGCAAGCCCAGCGTTTAGAGCGGAATCGAAGAGACGGTCTGACTAAAGCGCGGGTTCGGGCCGCTGAGATGCATCGCGCCAAAAAAGCATTACGCCTTTTAGATGCTAGAAAGGCAGCGATTGAGACGTTAAACAGAATTGAACTGTCGGAAGATGTACTGGATTTAGCCTTTGCTATGCTCTACTTTGGCGAAGGTGCCAAAAATAATACGACTTCCCTGGCAAATTCTAATCCGACCATACTCAAATTTATGCTAAAGGTCTTGGAAAAAAACTACGGCATTACCCCTGATTTAGTTCGTTGCGACCTGCACTTACGTATGGATCAAGATGGGGAAAAGCTAAAAGAATTCTGGTCCGGCGCCTTAGGTGTACCTCTCGAATGTTTTAAATTTGTGGCTTACGATAAACGTAGTGTAGGTAAGGCAACCTATGAGGGCTATAATGGAGTATGCGTTGTTAGTTGTGGGAATATTGCTATTCAAAGAAAACTAATGTATCTTTATAATCTGTTCTGTGAGAAAGTTGCAGTAATGAGCATGGGCGATTAGCTCACTTGGCTAGAGCGCCGCATTGACGTTGCGGAGGTAATAGGTTCGATTCCTATATCGCCCACCATCCATGACCCTAACACATAAAAAACCTACGTTTAAACGTAGGTTTTTTATGTTTACCGATACACTGAAGCATAAGCTTAACACCTTACAGACCATTGACCACATATGCTCTATGTGTTAGGATATCCCAGTTAAGAGGCTTATATGTGAGTGCCAAAAAACAGAGCACGCTTGACGAGTTCAAGCTGTTTTATGAGGAGTTATCATTTATGAAAACTGCCACCAATCGTATACGACGCTCTCGAGTCTTCGCATCACCGAAGTAAGAGACATAAAAGAACCCCTATTACAGGGGTTCTTTTATTTATCCCCTGCTTTGGCGTTAGTTTTCCACTAGTATTTTTACCAGCGTCATGTCAATATGTTGACATGGTATGCGTCTATTGTAGTAAACCAACACAAGTTACTAACTCTCGCCTGCAACGCCAAAACAACCACACATGGCGGCGTAGGGCCTGTGCAGCGTGTAATAGTATATTCACTACTATCGAGCGCCCTGACCTAGCCACAGCAGTACTGGTAACGGGTAAAGACGATAAAGACTTGTCGCCATTTAACCGCGACCGCCTTTTTGTAAGTATCTATAATAGTTGCCAGCACCGGTCAACCGCCCTAGAAGACGCGAGCGGTTTAACGCAGATAGTGATAAGTAACCTACTGAACAGCAGGGCCAAGGCCGCACTTGTATCTGCCGCACACATTGCCGAGGTTACGGCGATGGCACTTGCCCGTTTTGATAGTTCTGCAGCAGCCGTCTATAACGCCTACCACCCTACCCCGTGATAGTGATAGTTATTTTTTAACCGATTTGTCGGTTACGTCGAACTTAGTCAGGTACCACTTAAACATAAGGCGGGTTTGCGAATTAAGCGCTGCCAGCGAACCATAGGCTATGTTGGTGATCGGCAGATAGAGCCATTGCAGCAGCATGAATACCGTACGGTGGCGCTTGTAACGCAGCGGCCGGGGTGGCAATGTCTTTAGTGCCACAAACAGCGACGCCAGTACACCAATCAGACCAATGGTCTGTACGCGGCTAACAATTATAGGCAGCTCGTAGGCGGCAACCTCGTGTGTGCCCGGATTCAGCAAGGCTGGTATAAAGGCAGCGAATGCCAGTAGTAACGCCCCCGAAGCCCAGCTAACATGTCCTTCGAGTAACCGTAGGAACTTACTAATAAGATCCCCTTTCGGTATTTTGTTCTTTTTTAGAAATCCCTGGTTGGCGATATAAGCAACGTCGGAGGCACCATATGTCCAGCGCCGAAGTTGTATGAACTGTGCCCTCAGCGTTTTAATGTACGTGTCAGACAGTACAGCATCGCAGTACACCGGGATAAGTATGGGATACACGCGGTAGTCGCCATCGAAGTGGAAGTAGCTACGCCAGAACTGGTGACCGTCTTCTACGATAGTACGCATGCTCCAAAAGTTCATATCTATAAGTGCCCGTAGGCTTTGGGCGTGCGCCGAAAAATTGCGCTCTAAGTGCGGCCGCTGCGTGAGCACTATATAAAAGAAGTTGTTGCCTGTTGCAATGACACGCATCGGTGCCGGTGCATCCCAAATATTACTGGTAAACATTGGAAGCGGCTGGTACGAAGCGCGCGTAGGATCCGGCGATACGCAGTACAAGTACGTCAGTGCGGAAAAGTACTTTTTATCTGGACGGTTGTCAGCATCTAGGGTTGTTACCGACACATGTACCGGATTAATAGCCTTGGCCTCTACATATTTTTGCACTGCCCTGCCGGCATATGTTAAGTTGCTGCCCTTGCCTTTTATTTCGCCGGTCACGCCGTTAGGGTGCTTGACCGCTTGAGCATAACGGAAAGCGTGCTTATATTTTGCAACCAGCTCTAGCGCTTGCTTTTCAATATGATCGCCGCCGCGTTCTTCGTAGGCCAAAAATAACACCACTTTTTTCTTCACATCGTAGTCGGCATTAATAAGCGCCTGGATGGTAGGTTCGAGCACTTCTTTGCTTTCGTTATAGGTAGCAATAATTACCGCGTGCACAATTTCGTCGGGGGTTACCACAGGGCGCTTGGCACGTACGCGGGCCAGGTTGGCGTAATGCCACTTAGGCCGTACCGCCTGCGGCGCTACCTCGCCTGTTTGCACCTCACCGATTAATTGATTCCAGTCTAACTTTTCGTGTTCGCGCATACGCTGGTAACCTACGAGCGCTCGGACGCTTACTGCCATAGCCCGCGTAAAGTAGATAAGTATGTAAGCCAATATAAAGAAAGCGGCTATGCGTACGTCAATAAGGCTGAGTACTAATGGTAGTGCCAGTAATGACCACGACAGTGCGCCGGGCAAAATTTCGAAGAAGCGGTACTTTTTGCTTCGTTCGTTCTCGTAGGGGATTTCGATGCTCTTCATGCTAGTGCAGGACCATTAAGGCGTTACTTACGATAATAGCCATTACGAGCAGTAGAATACCTGACGTTAGTATTGCAATCGAAAGCTCGCGGCGAATGCGGTATGTGCGCATACTAAGGGTAAGACCAATAACAACGTTCAGCACGGCGAACGCGACGAAGCTGAGGATGGCCGTAATGCTACCCGTTTTAAAGGCGCTAATACCTAGGTTAGAACGGTACTCAATAATATAGCCTTCGCTGCCCTGTCCAATGTTAAGGCGCAGAAATATAAGGACCGTGCACAGAAACGCTAAAAACAAATTGCCGCTTAACAGCAGCAATATAAGCTTATCGTGCAGATACTTTTTAGAAATGGGCATCATGTTATTACTTATTGTAAGCCGCAAGGGCTAAAACTCGAAACTATAGTTGGTGCGGGTACTGGGAATCGAACCCAGCTCTCAGCCTTGGGAAAGCTACATATTAACCACTATACGATACCCGCACAAATTGTTAATCGCCCGTAGGGCTGCACTTGGCTCCGCGAGCCGAACTAGCGAAGCGTTTGGCGAGCGGAAGGAAGAATCGTGGAGACCCTAGGTTCGCGAGCGGCAAACTTGTTTTGCCGTGCGTGATCCTAGGGTTGGAACGAATTCTGACGTGGAGCCACCTCGGGGATTCGAACCCCGGACCCCCGCTTTACGAAAGCGGTGCTCTAGCCAACTGAGCTAAGGTGGCACAAATAGCCGGCGTAATTATAGCAGACTACCGGGAGTGATCAACAATGAACACATTATGTATACAGGGTTATGGTAGTTTTATTCCACTGTTACGCACTGAACACATGTTTTATAAATACGTTCCATTACAGGGTTCAAGCCAAGTTTCTAGCCCGCTAAAGCCTTAACCAAACCCCTGTATATACTCACCTACACGCGCTAAAACGCATGTCGTAAAATACGGCGTGCAAATCCCCTAGTCTACTACTTTATAACTAACGATGCGCTTGCCGTCTTCGGGCGGCTTTGGCAGCTCTACGGTTATCCAGGCATCGTCTGCGTCGCACGCATAAACAGTGCGTTCGTAGCGTTCGCCTGTGCTAGGATTATGGGTTTCGTGGGTGCCGGCTAGGCGCATTTGTTTCTTGCAGACGGGACAGTTCATACCAACATAGTAGCAGACAAGCCTGCTGCTATACCTATTTACAATCATACATAAACATTGTATAATCTGCTTAATGAGCGAGCGCGTGTCCGATATTCCCGAACTAGGGCCAGGCGAAGTATTTGTGAATAAGCAAACGTACGACCAAGAATTACCTGGTCGTGTTAGTTCTGAGGACGCCACATTGGACGCGGTATATACGGGTCGCGGTATAACTGGTTCTAGGCTAGAGTCTTACTACGCAACCGACATACCCGTCAGGATTACACGCCTTACGCGGTTAAACGAAACGGACCACCGAGTAACGCTCGAGCACGTAGTTCCGGACAATGAACCAGGATTCTACGACGAGCCAGCACATTTAATCCTACGGGATGGAATGCTACTGCGTAAGCTAGAAGATTCCGACATTCCTTATAGCGAACAAGTGACAAAAGTAGAGGGGTACCTAGTGGACAGGGAGCGCATTTGGGATAATGCGCTTCGCCGTGAACTAGGGGCGTTACAGCTTAGCGCTGTGCTGGCCTGACGAATATTCCTCTCTCTAGGAAACTAGGACTATTTTATGCCGTAGGTGATTCAGGGCCTGGACCATATAGTTGGGCTCCAAGATTATCAGACTCTACTTGCGCTTCCAGTAAACGATAAGTGAGCATCGCTACTTCAAACAGCCGCTGTTGTTGTTGCGGATCTCCGGTCGCAAGAACTATGTAATTTCCAATAAATCGGGCAAGCTCAGGTTGATCATCGGATAAACGGCGCCCCATTTCCGCAACAATGTTGCGCCCACTCATTTCACCAGCTACGGCATCTACTACCCCCTCTTTGACGACGGGTAGCGTAATAGGAGTTAGCTCGGGTGACTGTTCTGACATCAGCCAATTATACAATTTAATTACTTTTCTGTCTACGTTACCGCGACCGCATGAACGCCCTGCTACTCCCTGCCCGGAGCGAGCATCAGGTCTGTCGGCCCGACCGGATAGCGGACTTCGTCCTTTTCCTCTGCGGCGTACTTGAATCAATACAAGCACTTGCCACCCTGACCAGGTAAACGCTGTGCTACTCCCTGCGCGGCATGCTCGGAGCGAGCTCCTGTGCGTGTCACTTGTGATCGAACTGGCGATTACACCCCGCTATGCCGTGCTATCGCCGACTCAAACCCAATCGAACTCGGCCAAGAAAAAACCACCACCGCAAGGGTGATGGTTTTTTCTTGGCGGGCCCGACCGGATTCGAACCGGCGATCTCCTCCGTGACAGGGAGGCGTGATAGGCCTCTTCACTACGAGCCCTCGTCAGAACCTACGCATAAGTCTCGTTTTGCCTAGCGGCAAAAGCTTCGACCTACTGCTATGTTCTTCCTCTCAAAACTGCATTCAGTCGCTTATAGCTCCTTAGACTGCGGTTTTGGTTAGCTGCATTAGCTGCACCATAACAGGGGTAATTATACAGAGTTTATCCGTAAAAGCAACCGTAGTGGATTCTGAATCAAGTTCAGAATGACAGGAAGTTTTATGGCCGGATAAAGTTATGGGGCTTCTTCTGCTCTTTTATAGGGTCAAGGTAGGTATTAATGTTTTTAAAGGCAAAATATATGTGCGAGGCACGGACCGTGTTGCCGTTCTTTTCGCGGACTTTTAGTATCTCTAGGCCCAGCGGCGTCTCGATAATACCGGATGTTTGGCCGGGCTCAAGCTTTAATAATGCATCTACGGTTTTGGGCGATAGGTCACGATTCGTCTTATCTACTGCTGCGCCGTAGTCACCCCCACTCTCTTTTGTACCCGGGTCTTCAGAATATTGCTTCGCTAGAGCGGCAAAATCACCCCCGTTAACAAGCTGATTGAGTACATTTTGTGCACGATTGTGCGTGTCTGTGTCTAACACGGATACGACCTTTTGAGCGAGGATCTGCGTCTTGAGTTCGCGCTTAAAATCGTTAAGCGACCAGCCCCAGAATTCTTTTAACACGTCCTGGAACACTGCGTCGCTGCTGCCCAAACGATTTTGACTGCGCAGTAATTCAATCTCGTTATTTAGTTCTTGGTTGGAGACGGTTATTTTATACTTCTCTGCCAGGTCCTTAATGTAGCTGTCGTTAATAACCGATTCTAAGGCGACCTTCCGGAAAGCTGCCAACTGCTGCTGGCCTGACGTGCTAGTAAAATCTACCTTCTGCTGGTTTTGGTAATAATGCACGTAGTGGCGTAGTTCGAACAAGTAGTTCTCGTACGATACAAAGTTAGATCCTGCTTTGGCTACTGGAAATGGCAACACCTGGGTCACGCGGTATACAAAAGTAGAAGTGGCATTAAAGCGGTATAGCGACAGTAAACAGTACACAAAGAACGCAATGCCCAAAGCAATAAAAATGCCAGCCGAAACCATCACAATACGGTGCACCGAATGCTGCAACGGATAAATGTACTTACGGGCGCTGCTTAAGACTTCCTCGCGGTGCTCTGCTACCGTTTCGTTGGTAATGCGTGGAATATTATGAATCGCCTCTTCTAGCGACTTTTCGGGCTCGTTACGCAGTTTGCGCTTTGCCAGATATTGTTTAATTTTACGCTTCATCTTCGGCGGTGGTTAAATTAGCGTCCTTATCGCTGTCGCTAGTATTGGCTGCTGGGGCTGCCTGGCCGCTTACGGCTGTTATGCCTTGATCGCGGAGTATTTGTAGCAACTTTTTTTGTATATGCGCAGGATGATGGAGGTCATGAATAACCAGGTCCCCCACAAATGTCTGCATGACAATTGTACCAAACCCCAGCAGTGTCTCTTGCATACCGGCTATCTCGTAGTTGACCATCTGTATTTGGTTAAGCCGCATATCGATGACGCTACGATTAAATAACCCCTTTTGGGATATCTGTATTAAGCGCTGGTCGGTAACAATAAAGACGCTAAAAAACCAGGTAATCCACGAGGGCATTATAAGAAGTATTCCTAGTACGGCGCCGCACGCTAAGCCAATGAAGTAGGTTGCATAGGTGGGATGGAATAATGACGGTACCGAACCAAGCAATAACGCGAGCATAGAGTAAATAAGTCCTCGGCGCATAACAATGGGATGCTTGCGAAAGACATAGAGCACTTCTTCGTCGTCAAATTGATCCTCGAAATATTTCTCGGCCATACTACTTATGCTCTATTTTACTCTTTTAAAGACAAAAAATCTTTCATTAGACTGGATTCCCGCCTTCGCGGGAATGACGTAGAAGTGGTGCCCCCACCACGATTCGAACGTGGAGCTTCTCCTTAGGACGGAGTTATTTT
>CAYSOP010000019.1:0-19814 GCA_964432725.1 uncultured Candidatus Saccharibacteria bacterium
TGTGACATAGCTCTATAGTAACAAAAACAAGTTATTTTCTATCTATCTGAGTGCTGTATTTCAAACTCTAGATAGCTGCCTTGCTCCGCATCAATCGTCCACGCTTCCTCATTCGAGACGTTCTGAATAATAGCGACTGCGACTTTAATCACCCATCCGGAAGTTACAACTAGCACGGCGTCATACGGTTCCGTCTTTAAATTGTTTAGGAACTTAGCTACACGCTGTTTCATATCCTCAATAGATTCACCGTCATTAAACCGCGCTGTCCACCTGTTCTCTGCCGCGTCCATAGCCTTTATGAGTAATTTAGCGGACTTACCCTCATAGCCTGAACGATGGTCATTGAGTAAAGGTTCTACTTCTATCACCACATGATGAAATTTGTTTACTATTTCTGCGGTCTGCTGTGTACGCCTTAATTCTGAAACAAATATGCGGTCTATAGGTATACGCTTGAGTTTGTCGGCTAGTGCTTCTGCCTGCTTTGTTCCCTCGACAGTAATATGCACGTCGACGCTGGGATCACCATTGCAAAGATCGAGTTCGTTGTAGTTAGTTCTGCCGTGGCGTGCTAAGTATATTTTCATTCCAGTATCACACCAACTAGTCTTTGTGTCGTTTTAGTTCTTCGTTACTAACCGGCGGTGTATTCGCCATAGCTTTAACGACACTAGTAAAATCATTGCCTAGTCCTGCTTCGCCCAGCCCAAAATAGTCAAAAATGTCCAGTATGCCATTTTCATCAACTGTCTTGCCGACGAATGATCGGTCGCCTTTAGTGGCTACCAATTGTTTCAGCTCATCACTAGCGTTACCCATAGCACCTGCGTATCCGCATTGCTCAATAAACTGCCAGTCGGCGGTACTGTCGCCGATACCCAGTATTTCGTCAAAGTCTATCTTGTTGTAGCTCGCAATTTCAACCGCCGCTTGCTTCTTTGAGATACCTTTAGCGGTAATAATTCCAAACCTTTTTGGCAGTGCTACCGGGTGTGACCCCCAGCTAATCGTTGCGCTTGCCCTGTACTTGTCTAGTAAGCCATCCAGCTTTTTCATGTCTTCGTCGTCTTTGACGATGGGCATGATTTTTACAATGTCCTGCTTTCTCGCTTCACCAATGATCGATTCCACAATGCGCGGGTTATGTTGCAAAATGTCAGTATGTATTTCAGTGATGTTTGATAGCTGACTACGCTGCACGAAATAGTCATCGGTAGTATAGAACTCGACATAGATATTGTGACCTAGACACGTTTGCAGGATGTTTTCGGCGGCATCGTTGTCGATAAAATGGCTTTTAAGCGTGATGTTATCTAGCGGGTCAGTAATAACTCCGCCGCCATTCGTAATGTGAAGGTTATGCAAGTTAGCATCGCTGATGATTTTTTGGATCGAGAAGTGAGGCTTGGCAGTGCAGAGACTTACAGATATGCCTTTAGCCTCAATGCTTTTTAGCCGCGCGATAACATCGGGGTGCGGATCGGGAAAATTAACACCGACCTTTTCGCCGACAACTACGCCATCCACATCAATAATTATGCATTTGATCATGAGGCTAAGTATACCAGAGGCCGAATTAGCTTCGATATTTAAAGCCCCTTAAACAACTCCGACAAGCTAACTTTAAGCGCCTTAGCGATCTTCGCAGCGTTGTCTACCGATACGCTTTCCTCACCTCGCTCAATGTTGCCGATATATGTTCGGTGCAATCCGACAGTATCGGCTAGGCTCTCTTGCGTGAAGCCCTTTGCTAGTCGTACTTGCCTGATTCTTTTGCCGAATGCTACTCGTATGTTGCTTGCCATATTACTTAAAGACTAGACAAATGATGACAATAGCTCTACAGTCAATAACTAGCATAATGTTAGCTACTGTCATCATACTAGGAGAACAAATATGGCAATTATCCAACTCAATGGCGAACCGATGCCACAACAGCTACCTTGTGCAATCTGTAACAGACAGATAGCGCCCGACGAGGCAATAGCTGGATTGCTGGATGCCGATAGACAGCAACGCTTCGCCTGTAATGGCCATTTCTGGAACCCGCACCAGTTTATTGCGGGCTGGGCTGACTTCATGGCTGCCGAACGAGCAAACCGAACTCGTAGCCAATTTGCACTTGAATATGGTGAGGTGCCGAATGCACGGACTTTGCGTTGAGCGGCGTTCCTTGAATGGTCACGGCTCGCTGTCGTGGGATTTAGCGCATCATATGTACGCACGCTCATTGTGCGGCAAGATTGCTGTTGTGACCGACAAGCCAAAGGAATTGTTATCCGCTACCCGCAAACAGTGGATGAGAATATATCGGCAGGGGCTAAATGAGCAAGCCAGCACCTTAAATACGCCGCGTGTACTTGAGCTTATCCATATCCTAGCCAGCATGCAGAGTGTAGTGTTTTCGGCCAAGTCGCCAGACGATCTACTGGAAGCTGACGTTACATTTGCAACCGCTGATAATTTCGTAAAGATGTCACCAGTTTGTCCGACGGTGTATGTTACCTATGCTTTTGAGCGGGAGAAGCTACATATGCTTACGAGCTGGTTGCCTAAGAATGCGTTGGTTGTGGTTTATGAGTAGCTTGGGGCGGGCTAGGAACTCCCCTTCGGGTACGCCAGCAGTTTCGCCAGCGTACCCGAAGGTATTTTATTGGGCTACCGGCTCCCAGTAGAATTTGGGCGGCTTGCCCTCGCAGGTTTCGGCCACGAAGTCGGGCTGTACTCCGCCCTCCCATGCAATCAGCACGCAGCTCTTGGCTACACCACCGCGCTCAACGACTGCATCGACAGCTTTACCTGTGAGCAATCCACGATTGCTTGCTTCATCCACAACAAGCACCTGTCGGCCAACGCAACTGCCCAAGCTCACAATCCGATCGTCAAGATGATAGTCGTTATCCTCGTCCTTGTGTACCGGCATTCCCACCACGTCACGGCTGCGTACAGCCAGCCGCTTGGCAAGCGCGGCAGCCACGGGGAAGCCGCCAGTGCTGAGTGCAAGAATGGTGTCTGGCTGAAACTCCTCGTCTGCCTGAATCTTCCCGACCACAATGTCAAGAAGACCGTTGAATCTGTCGAGTGTCACGATGCCGTTGCTGTTTGGCGTTTCCATACCCCTCCTTGAGTTATCCCTAGCACATGCAATTATAACGTACCCTGGGCGGGCCCAAACATATTTCCCTTCGGCAAATAGGTGACTTCCGTTTGAGTACAAACGAAAGTTCTGTATAGGGCTATGCTTGTTCCCATATCTCTTTCGCCAGTACGCCGGATTGTTTTAGTTTGTCGGCCGTCGTAAAGCGAATGCGGGGCCGTTCCTCGTCATCGTCCTTGTATTCCCAAGCGTCAGCAATAAGCTTTCTGGTTCGTCGTTTGGCGTAAATAAGATCACTTGTTCTAGGGCATACAAATAACAGGATTGGTAATCTTTCGGTATCAGTTTGTTCTTTCCACTCGTAATCTTCGTTATCCAAATACTTCACGTAGTCACCGAGGCATTTTTTCATGCTGTAGCGAGGCAAGGTTAGATCAAAGATTTCCAGGATATAGCTTTCAAGCGTCGCCTCCTCTTTGCCTCCCTTGTCGTATTTGTCTTTGCAAAAACACAGATGGGGGCGCATAAGCTCACTGTCGAGAACGAAATGGTAGTAGCTACTCTCGCTCAAATAGTCAGCTTCGGTTTGGTAGAAATAGCCAGTATTTGTAGTCTGGTGCTGTCGTAGAGTAATACAACAATCCGCCAGCAGCACACAACGGTCAATGTAGGTTTGGCTACGCGAAGATTCTCGGTAGCGCTTGCGTAGTTCTTCTATGGGATAGGTCGGCTGTTCGTTGTCGTCATCGTCGGTAGTGGTTAATTGCTTCAAATGCCGAATGCCGTTCAAGCCTAAGTAGTAAATCGCTGGTTTTGTTTTCTCGGCGAAATCAGTCGAATATATCCATATGACGTATTCTTTCTCGCGCAAATCTTTGAGCCACAGGTTAATGGTTTTGTAATCCTTGTGATTCATTAAGGCTTGTATCTGAATACGATTTAAGAACCTATAGCTATAGAGTAGCTTTAGTATCTCTTGTTGCTTCTTGGTTATTTTAGGTAGATTCATTGTAGATAGATATAGGTTAGTGATTTTTAGAGTTAGGCTTTTCTTTGTTTTCTATGATTGGCTTTTAGGTATGGTTATTCTTGTTGTTCTGATGGGCATGTACTAGTTTTGCCAAACCCTCCTACCCGTATACTTGTAAGGGTAGGTGACACGATTATTTTACGACAACAGATAGAGTAGAGGCAATATTTACCCTAGCCCTTGAGGGCAAATAGCGAAGCTAGTTTAAAGTGTCATCATCAGGTAGTCCACGGAACTTTGGCTGTCCAGCGGGGCGTTCCTTCTTCATCTTTCTGGGTTTCGGCGCTGGAGCAATGCCTACAGGAGCTAATACCATGCGGCCTGCTCCAATGAGCTTTTGGTACGTCAGGTTTGCGCCATTCACGAACTCGAACCAGTTATCAAAACGCTCATCATCCTTTAGCTCGCGGGTATTGTAGCGGTATTCATATTCAGCACAATACTTCTGCAAGTGCTTCGGACTGACGCCAATGTAGATAGCGCGGATGCTGAGCTTTAGGTGACTCCATGCGCCCTCAATAGTGTTGGTGTGCTTCTGGCCGACTACAAAGTTCTTGCTGGCATGATTGACGCGGCGATGGGTGTAGCCCAGCCGCGTTACGTGTCCATAAGGGCGGTACTCGTCGGTCATAACGGTTGAGCCTGGCGTAACGTGGTCAGTAATAATCTTGTTGAGTGTGACGGCTTTCGTGTTCTCCGTAACTTCCAGCCGGATTTCGCCTTTACGTTCGGCGATGCCGACGACTGGTGTTTTGCCGCTTGCGCCACGGCCGCGCTTGCCGTCGTGCCTCGTACCGCCGACATAAGTTTCGTCAGCTTCGACGACATTACCGAGTAGATCACCCCGCCCTGACTTTTCGACGCTATAGCGGATGCGTTGCAACATAAACCAGGCGGTCTTTTGAGTAATGTCCAGGTACTTAGCGAGCTGAATAGACGAGATGCCTTTTTTGAGGGAGGTATTTAAGTAGATGGCATAGAACCATTTTTGTAAGGGTACATGGCTATCACTAAACATTGTGCCGACTTTAACGGTGAATTTCTTGCGGCAATCACCGCATTTGAATAGCTTGCCGTCTGCGAATTTGTAGGACTTTAGGCTGCCGCAGTGTGGGCAGTAACGCCCACTAGCCCAGCGTTGCGTTTCCAAAAACGTAAGACAGGTTGCCTCGTCGGGGAATTGTTTCTGGAAGGCTAACAAACTCATACTTACAGTTTAGCTAATCTCTTAGGGTCTGTCAAGTATATAGGCGCGTAAAAATACTTGCATACATAGAAAAGTCCCGCAATGACTGAGGCATAGGTCTGTCAAAAGGCCATATGCCCCGCTAGGGCGTATTTATGTACGTAACCTATGTCTCAGCCATAAGCGGGACTTTTAACGTCAGCATATAAATGCTGAGGAGGGTAGTTGGATGAGTGAAGAGTTATCCACAAACAACAGCAAGCTCTTTGAGGAGCTTAAAGAGAACTTTAACGGTGTAGAGTGCTGGGACGCCCGACGACTAATGCCACATGTTGGGTACCTACTGTGGCAAAACTTCCACAACGCTATCGAGAAAGCCATGGAGGCCTGTCGTACCAATGGCGAAGTTGTGGAGAACCAGTTTTTATTGATGCCAATAAAAACCTCGGCCAAGGGTGGGCGACCAGCCATAAACTACAAGCTAACCAGGCGGGCATGCTACTTAGTCTTTCAGAATGGAGATTCACGAATCCCTGGCGTCGCTGCTGCACAAGCGTACTTTGTAGAGCAAACAATCAGGCAGGAACGCATAACGGAACAGGAACGCATAACGGAACAACGGAAACGCGACTATGAAAGACTGGATGCACGACAAAAGTTGGAGGCGACAGAAAGCAAGTTCAACGTCGTGAGTGCTGCACGGGGCGTTACGCCCCCGCAGGTCGCTGCTGTGCGTAATCGCGGCGATAAAAGACTATTTGGTGGCAATAGCACCAAAGACATGAAGAAAAAGCTAGGCGTGCCTAGCGGTCGCCCGCTTGCCGACTTCGCCGGAACCGTGGTTATAAAAGCAAAGGACTTGGCCACCGAAATGACTACTTATAATGCCGAGAAGAAGGATCTCCGTGGTTACGACAAGTTTGGCCTTGAGCACGAGCAGAACAATAAGCGCGTACGGGATGCTCTAATTATGCGTAACGTGATCCCCGAGGACGTGCCCGCCGAGACAGACATCCAACAAGTTAAGGTTCGGCTCGGCATATCTAAAGGGCCGCGTAACCCTATTAGTGAAGGTCAACAATCACTACTCGAAGGTGGTGAGGCTTAGTTTGTCCAGTAGCCGCCAATGCCGCGGATGGGCCTTAAGATAAATTTCTTGAGGCCGGCAAAGATGGGCCGGACTTCCTCCAAGCCAAACAGGCCGGAGATGAGAATGTGCACGCAGAAAACGGTTGCGCCGATAGCGGCCAGCTTGGTACCAAGTGTAATGGGGCCAACGTCATTTGCGCCCAAGGGAAAAACTGAAACAGCAATATAGCCCGCCACCATACTAAAGCCGCTTACTGACACAATACGCGTAACGCCGCCCCAGAAGAGCATGTTGAGCAACCCGCGGTCGCGCACCACCATCACTGCTCCCAGCACAAACACTTCGGCCATGCTGGCTAGCGATGCCGAAAGAGCCAAACCGGCCACGCCGTACGAGTTCTTTCGTGCCAGGATTGCCGCCAAAATAATGTTAAGCGTAATAGTAAATACTGACACCAGCAGCGGTGTGCGCGTGTCTTTGCGCGCATAAAACCAGCGCGAAATAATCGTGTATAGGGTACGGAAAAATATAGCAACGGTCAAAAAGCCAAAAATCAAGGCAATCGGCTGTGAGTTTTCGGCAAAAATCAGGCGGGCAAAGTAACCACGGGCAAAGAAGGCGATTACCACCACGGGCAGTGTGAGCCAGATCATAAAGCGCAAAATGCGTAAGAAGTCTTTGCGGAATAAATCCGGGCGGCCTTGGCTCAGCCGGGCGGCCAACCGCGGGAAGGCGGCTGTAGAAATAGCCGTACCAATCAGCAGTGTAGGCGCGGCTTGCAGGGTACTCGCATTGTTATAGTAGCTAATGTTGCCTTCACCCAAGCGCCGGGCAAAGTTAATTTCTACGATGGTTTGCAGTTGATCCATACCTTGGTCCAGTGCGCGCGGCGGCAATTGCTTAAGTACCGTTCTGAAGTCCTGGCTGCGCCACATAATTTTAGGCACCCACATAAAACGTGTGCCAATCAGGCCAAAGCAAACCACCAATAGTTGAGCTACGGCCCCCACTAATGCACCCACACCTAGGCCCTTAATACCAAACCCAGTATGCCTAAACACGTAAATGCTGGCAATGATCGACAAGTTATAAAACAGCGGTGCAATGGCAAAAAAGAAAAACCGGCCCATGGTTTGCTGCACGCTGGTTAAAATGCCGGAGATGGTAAACAACAGGGGATTAAGCGCCAAAAAGCGCATGATGATCACCGCGTCGTGCAGTTGCCCCGGCTTCATGGTGGGTGCCACAATGTGGTGCAACAGCGGCTCGGCAAACACAATTATTATGACGCCAATAACGGCCATAACTATGCTTAGCATGTTAAGTAAGCTGGCCGAAACCTCCCACATGCCTTTTTTGTCGCCTTTTGCTAAACGGTCGGCCAAAATAGGGATAAACGCCACGCCGAGTACGCCTGCAGCAATTGTATAAAAGAAAAAGTCGGGGATGCTAAAGGCAGCGAAATACGAGTCGGTGTTGTGCGGCCCCACGGCCGAAAAGTTGGCGTTTACTAACTTAGTGCGAAAGATGCCAAGCACCTGGCCAATAAGGCCGGCGGTAATCAACAATAAAGCCACATTAGACAGCGGAATGCGCTTTTTGGGTTTCGGCGGTTGGTTTTCCTGCATGCGTATGGAGAATTAAACGAGGATTATTCGTCTGCCCCTAGTATATAGCTTTGGGCTAGGCGGGCCTACCCCCAAAACGCCGCAAAAAACAGATTAATTTTCCTGATAGAAGTAGCCGGGCGTACTCAGAATTTTCTCATACACTTCGTCCCAATAGCGTAGCGCCTCGTTGTGCAGGGCCGCTTTTTTGCGAACCACTACCAGATGATCAATAAAATGTTGCTTGGGCATTTTACGCTCACGGTAATACTCGCCGCCGTCCAAGTAATCGATCCACAGCGTTACAATCTTATCCACGGCTTTTACAAACTGGGCCTCGGGTTCTTTTTGGGCCTCATAGGCGGTAAGCGTTTCGGTAATCCAGGGAAAATGAGCAAAGGTTGTCTGTACCTTCTGCAAGGCTTTTGCCTCGCGCTCGGCCTTAGACCCAAGCCAGGCGTCATCGGCAAATGCCGAAGTGTCGCCAGTAGCGCTCGGTAAGATCATGCAGTACCGCAAACTGGCACACGCGCCCTACATCGAGCGACGGGTCGATCTCCGGTGCTAGGCTGCAAGCTAAGATTGAAAGCGACCACGAGTGCTCGGCGTCGGTCTCCATGCGGCGAGAGGGGATGGGTAGTGGCATATCTCGCTTTAGTTCGTAAAACGGGATCACCAGTTCGGTGAGCAAATGCTGAATATGGTCAGAGGTTGGGCGTTGCTTTTTCACAGGACGCCTCTCTAGTAGAGCGCTGCGGCCTTGGGCATAGTACTGCCCTTCAGAAGCGTCTTAACTTCTTCGGCTTCGATGGTTTCTTTATCGAGCAGCTTGTCCTTAAGCGCCTTCAGGTGAGTAACGTTAGCCTTGATAACAGTCCGGGCGCGCGTGGCCGCCTCGGTAATCAGCGCTTCTACTTCGTCGTCAATCACCTTGGCGGTTTCGTCGGAGTAGTCGCGGTCGTGCACCAAGCGGTCGAGCATCATGCCGTCGTCTACGTGGAAGACTTGGTCGCGCAGCTTCTTGCCCATACCCTGGTTAATAACCATGTCACGAGCTAGCTCGGCAGCCTTTTGCAGGTCGGACCCCGCACCAGTTGTTACATGGTCGGCGCCGTACATAACTTCTTCGGCAATGCGGCCGCCCAGCATACGAGCCAGGACGTCTTTATACTCAACAATAGAGTGGTACGACTTGTCTTCGGGTGGAATAAACCAGGTTACGCCACCGGTACCACCACGCGGAATGATGGTAACTTTGTGTACCAGGTCGGAGTCGGGAAGGACGTGGCCAACAATGGCGTGACCGGCTTCATGGAAGGCAGTAATTTCCTTCTCGCGGTCGCTCATAACCTTGCTCTTGCGCTCCGGGCCGATGGCAACTTTTTCAAAGGCGGAAGTGAGGTCGGCATTGCTAATTTCTTTATGGTTAAGGCGGGCGGCAATAATTGCCGATTCGTTGGCGATGTTGGCAAGGTCTGCACCGGAAGAACCGGCAGACTTAGCAGCCAAAGCGTCAAGGTCGACCTTATCGGCCAACGGCTTCTTGGCAAAATGCACTTTCAAGATGGCGGCGCGGTCTTTGCGGTCGGGCAGATCGATGTTTACGCGGCGGTCGAAGCGGCCCGGACGAAGCAGGGCAGGGTCGAGTACGTCGGCGCGGTTGGTTGCGGCTAGTACAATAACGTTTTGGCCTTGTTCAAAGCCGTCCATTTCTACCAAAATTTGGTTAAGCGTTTGTTCGCGTTCGTCGTGGCCGCCGCCCATGCCGCTTCCGCGCTTGCGGCCTACAGCATCAATTTCGTCAACAAAAATAATGCACGGTGCGTTCTTCTTTGCCTTTGCAAACAAATCACGAACACGACTTGCACCCACGCCTACAAACATTTCCACAAATTCCGAACCGGAAATGCTAAAGAACGGCACGTTGGCTTCGCCGGCCACGGCGCGGGCCAGCATGGTTTTACCGGTGCCGGGAGGGCCTACCAGCAGTACACCCTTGGGGATGCGGGCGCCAAGCGTGGCAAACTTCTTGGGAAACTTCAAAAACTCGACAACTTCTTGCAAATCTTGCTTGGCTTCGTTGCTGCCGGCAATGTCTTCAAAAGTTACTTTGTCTTTTTCGTTGCCGTACAGGCGGGCGCGGCTCTTGCCAAAGCTGAGGGCTTGGTTCCCCTGCCCCTGGGCGCTGCGCAGCATGATGTACAGCACAGCGCTGATGATAATCACCGGCAGTAGCGATAAACCAATGCTGGCCACCGTAGAGCCAGTGCTGCTTTGGGCCTTCGGCTCAACGCTTACCGTGTTAAGGTTAAAGCCCTCGTCCTTTAATGTAGCGTTTTGCTCCATGTAGGTCTTGAGCGTTGGTTTCTCGTCGCCCTTTTTGGTGATGGTAATCTGATTGCCGCTTATTTCCAGCTTGCTGTAGGACCCTTGGTTCGAATCCGCTACAGCCGTGGTGAGTGGTATGGTCTTGAGCGTAGAAGACTGCCCGTAAGCAGCGACCACAATCAGCGCAAATACAATAAGTAGTGCAATAAAACCGGCGCTCTTGTATCCGCGTTTGCCATTACCCGGCCGGTTGGGGTTGGCGCGAAAAGTCTTTTTAGAATTGTCCATATTAGGCCATTATACACTAGAGGATCTCAGAGACGGCTACCGACAATGATGTGGTTTTTGCCTACCTCCAGGTAATGCGTTTTATCGACGTCGGCACGCTTGCCTGATGCACCCGTCTTCATAAACACTACTAGGCGATGAATACCCTGCCGGTCGAACTGTGCACCCGCCTCGCGTAATATTTCGGCCAACACCGTACGCGAGACGTCGTATGGTAGCTGAATAAACCAACCACGGCTAATATGCCCGGCGGTTACCCGCCCTGCCCTCACATCGGTAATAAGCTGGCCAATCTTCTCATTCTGGCTGGCTGCTTGATCTATGTGACGCAGCAATGCCGAGCGTTGTGTAGCACTCAAACGCGACATCAGACGCCGCCGGACGTAATTGCGCAGATAGCGCTCGTCGCTGTTAGTGCTGTCTTCGCGCCATGGCAAACGACGATCCGTAGCGTAACGCTCTATGTCAACTTTTGGTACATGGAGCAGTGGACGCACTATTGCATCGGTAGAACGAAGCGCACTTAAACCTCGCGGGCCCGTGCCGCGCACCATATTAATAATGGCCGTTTCTAGCACATCGTCCTGGTGATGGGCGGTAACAATGGCATGGGCCGCGTGCTCGGCGCGCACTCGATGCAAAAATGCATAACGGGCCTCGCGGGCTGCGGCTTCGCTTACACCCAGCCCTAAATTGCCGCGCTCATATACAAATGGCAAACCGTGGCGGGCAGCCGCCGCTTGCACCTCCTGGCGATCTTCGTCGGAGTCGGCGCGAATGCCATGATCATAGTGTGCCACAATTAAATCCATACCAGGGGTAAGGGCCAACATATCGAGCAACGCCATAGAGTCCACACCGCCGCTAACGGCTACAATATACTTGCCTGGATTGATGCGTAGCTCCATTACTATTAAGCTTAACAAATTCCCTACGCTAACGCCGAAATGATACGGCTCGTTTAAGAATAGTCGCTAAAATGGTCTTTTATGTTATTATCACCGAATGTCGATTATTTTCGGGCTACGCCGGGATGGCGACCGGGTTATAGATTTGATGGGTGTGATGCGACCCGGCGAGCTCGGCACTATTTCCGATATGACCGAGACCACACGCGCCCTTATTGTCATGGGCTGCCTGCCCGACGACTCTGGCGGTATCGTGTATCGTGCTTACGACGAGAGCACAGAAGTATTGGACGGCCCTACCCCTATACCCGTTAGTCTAGTGACCGACTCGAATGTTATAGCGCGCCTCGGCCCCAGGGAGATGTTTGAACTCCGTATCGTAACGGTGAGTTACGCCGTCGGCATACTTGCCGTAGCCCATAACCCCGGCCCGCTCCCTCCCGGTTTCCACTAGCCAACAGAGATAAAATCTGCTATATTAAAACCCGTTCTCGCTTCCTGCGGCCCGAGGAGCTAACACGAAAAGCAAAGCTCCCGCAGGGAAAAGAGCAGCAACCGTTTTCGACGTAGACGAAATTGGGCTTTGCCCTAAAGGTTGCGATGATAACGGCCACAATGAGAGGCCGGCATATGCAGTGTCTCATCGGGGTCCCCCGGAAAGTGCACAGCACTTTGTGGGGAAGAGGAATGGACGCGGAGAGCGAGCCATGACGAGGCGGCGTAGCTCAGCTGGTTAGAGCACAGGACTCATAAGCCTGGGGTCGTAAGTTCAAGTCTTACCGCCGCTACCAAAGAAAGGATCCCATATCTGGGGTTCTTTCTTTTTTTGTACAAAAAAAGCGTTGTAGATATACCTCTACGATATGGACATATAACAGGGGTTGACATTGTGGAAAAATCTCATTACAATGAGTTTTGATGGAATGCGTGGACGAGCCTGGTTGCTCCTTGAGTCCAAAGCGCCATCTTTTTTATTTCTCCGAAATTACAAAATAGACACCATGGCGCATCTTAAGGCTCTGTGGTTCAGCAAGATTAAATATATTGAGTTTCTGCTGTACATACCGGACAAACTGCGCCTTTGCCCCTCTTGTAGAGACCAAGCCATGCTTCATTTTGTAAGCATAGACGGTTGCTCCAGTAAGCACGTCGCTGAGCTGTATCTCGCTAACCGCATGGGATTCTAGCCTGCACACCCCGAATAAGGCATTACGTCTATGTGCTTTTTTTATGCGTTCGCTCACTACCTTCTCAAATTTGTCATCCTTGTCTGCGGTAGATATATCGTCGGCAAAGACCGCTATGTACTCACTGTCTTTGTGGCCAGTCTGATCAATAGAGGTAGCAATAAGCTCTCCTGCCAATTCGTTATACATTTGAGTATGTTTGGCTGTAAGGATAGGTACTATGCTCTTGTCGACAACGATACAATTAAAGCGCAAACCATCCACTTGGAATGTCGAATCAAGAAGTTGCCGGTAGATGGGCAGGCTAGGGTGGTTGATATTATTAAACTTGAATTCTTCGTGAAAATTGGCAACATCCTTAAGACGAATGATCGTACGATGGAGCTTACGGGGAAAGCGAGTAGTAACCATGCCCATTCCGAAAAAGCGATCACTGGCCGGTGTGTGCAACAAGCCAGTCTCATCCAGATAACCGAAGATATTAGTCCTTGGTTTAGGACCTTGCGTTTGCTCCATACAACTACTGTACCGGAATAGTCTCAATAATCGCAATTCCCTATCTGCAACTATCTAGTTCTCTTTTGGCTTAGCTAAACCGCCTACCACAACAACATCCGGAAATTTTATTAGTTCCTGCGGATTGAGCAGTACCTTGCTGAAGCGGTTGCCGCCGCCCATCACTACCTCGGGCTGCTGCATAACCGCGCTATCTACATATATTGGAATAGCGGCTGGCAAGCCAAACGGCGTCACGCCGCCAATCTCCATACCAGTAAGCGTTTTTGTTTGTTCGCCCGTAGCAAATGACGCCCGCTTTACGCCCATTTGTTTGCAGACGGCTTTGTTAACGTCCAGTTTGGTAGTGGCCAAAACTATGCAGCACGCATACTTAGTAGGGTCGGCCTTGGCCGCCACTAAAATGGCGTTGGCCGATTGATCCAGTTTAAAATTGTAATGCTCACAAAAAGCGGCGGTGTCGGCTAACGACGGACCGCAGTCTAGTGTTTTAAGGTAAGGCCAGCGGCGTCCAGCGCGGCCTGTGTTTTGCCCAGTAAGATAGTCATTATCCTAGTATATAAGATACAAAAAAGAAATAAGACCTTGGAGCGCTCCGAGGTCTTATTTCGTGAAGTTTATGGAGGGTTTGCTAGCCGTTGGCTAGTAAGCTGTCCACGGCGAGTATTTTTTTGTTACTCGTTTTGGAGAACTCAAAGCTTAACCCGCTTTTGGTTTTAACCGTCATGGTTCTCACCCTTTTTTATTTTTGTTTTGTGAATGTTTTTGTTTGTGATCACAACATCCATTATTATACACAATTATTGTGTTTTGTCAATGGATAGACTTTATCACTAAGCATTAGTGTAAAGGTTTAAGGGAAGCTTGCAAGTAGAAACTTTTACGAACAACTTCAGTTATCCACAGATTTTATAGAGCGATGCCGGGTAATTCGTTCACACCTATAAAGCTAACGTCTATATGACAGTCGCGCGGCCCCTTAAACTCTACGAGTACAATGCGCTGCCACCGACCAAGCTGCAGCGAGCCATCGGTTACTGGTATCACTAAGTTTGGCCCCACAATGGACGCCAACAAATGGTCGGGGGCGTGACCGGGATTATGCTCGTGGCGCCATTGCAACTGCGGAATCATGCCGGCTAGGGCGTCCAGCAAGTCTAGGTCGGTACCCTTATCGAGGTTGGCAGTGGTAAGAGCCGCCGTGGAGTGCTGCACAATAAGATTTAAGTGCCCGCTCTTGCCACGGCATTGTTCGGCCAAAATATCAGTGAGGTCGACAACCTGCCGGCGCTCCGTAGTGGGAATGGTAATATTCATGCCCCTTATTGTAGCAAGTTCTGGGCTTCGGAAATTTTACTTTAGTAGCTTGAATGACTTGAGCACCGGCGTTGCTTCTTGCACCTGTTTGGTACCAAAGTACGCCACGCTACTGGACTTGCTGTCGTCCGAACCGGAAACGTATACGGTCAGGTATAACGTCTCATGACCGGATGGTAGGGTAATCTCATCGTACGGATTGATAAAAACACCGGTGAATGGGCCTTCTCCGAGCTGTATGCCAGAGCTCTCTACATCGATATAGTACGTCGTTTTGCCACCTGCAGAATCGGAGGCCTTCAGGCTGGCTTGCAAGAAATAAACTGCCTGCCCAGCATCGGCACCAGTTAATCTTTCAAGGTGCGTAATGTCGCGGGTTGAACAATAACGTGTGGTGCGAGTTTCGGTGTCTGGGTCAATACAATCTCCACCCTTACCCCCTTGGTTAGGGCCGAAATGCACTTTGGTACCGTACGGCGAGGTTACGGTAAGACGCTCTGGATAAGGAGAAGCTCCTGGTGCAGCAGGACGAGCGTGCACTCGAACAGCAGCAACATATCAGAGAGGCAGATATTGAACTTGCCGTAAACACCATGCGCGACGTCGATAAACAATGGAGCAACGCCACGCCCGAAGCACGGCGTAGGTTCCAAAGCGTGTTATTCCCAAGGGGTTTGGTGTATGACCCTCAGACGCGTAGGTTTGGAACCACCGAGATTAGTCCGCTTTACAGATTGGTGAGAAACAAAAAAGACCTTCCTGAAACAGAAAAGTCTTTTTTGGTTGCGGGACCAGGACTCGAACCTGGGACCTCGTGGTTATGAGCCACGCGAGCTGCCGCTGCTCCATCCCGCGACATACGTCGAGACATGTAAACATATCTCAAAGTCTTTAGATTGTATCAAACAGGGGTAGCAATGTCAATTTGTGGAGTTAGCATCTTTATGGAACAAAAAGTCTTGCCAGGCTTCCAGGTGCTGTCGGTATGCCGGCTTGGGCTTACCTACTTCAGCGGTCTTTGCTTGGTCTTGTGGTAGCGTAACGGTGTGAGCCATAGCCACAGCTTGCGGCACAAGCAGGACTGTCTCGCCAGGTGCAGCCATGCCAAAGTCCTGACGGGCGGCAAGCTCAAGATATTGCGACGATCCGTAATAGCTGTTTTGCAGTTTAAGATTGTCGTTGGTTAGCCGCCGTACGGTGTTTTGCTGCTCTAGCTCGGATATGTGCTTTTGCAGGCCGTAGTTGGTATCAATTGCCTTTACGCTGCTCCAGCTCACCATTAACGCAACCGTCAAAAACAGCAGCATGCCAAGCACACGCAGGTCGCGTAAGTTGCCGGCATATCTAATAAGTACTTTTTGGTAGTGTTTGATTTTGGTAAGCACCAATTAACATTATATAACCGTCTCACAATATCTGCTATACTCACTCTGTTATTCCTTGACGGCCGTCAGGCCGCGGGAAGAGCAGCAACCGCTTTCGCCGCAGGCGAAATTGGGCTTTGCCCAAAGGTTGCGATAAGAAACCCCGGAGGGGTGTCTTATTGAGGGGGCGTAGCTCAGCGGTCAGAGCAGACGGCTCATAACCGTTTGGTCGAAGGTTCAAATCCTTCCGCCCCCACCATCCCTTGACATAAATACTCTTTGTTATTAGTAGCTCTATGAAAATCGGCTATAATGTCCGCCACACGTACCCCTCTTTAATTGGCTCCAGGCGAACGCATAGTATACGATCCAGCAGTTATGACAAGTCCCGATATACCCGATGATTCTAATTTTGAAAATATATTTACCGCCCAAGCGATCGACCTGGGCCGCGTGTTTGACATAGTAGACGCCACTCAAGATCCCGAGGTAGTAGCCGGACTGGTTATGTCCTTCGTAACACTTCACCAACTGGAACGGCAGAAAATAGAGGATGATCTGCTGGTTGTGTGCTACGACAGAGACTGGCAGCGTCTTCGCGCCGCCGGTTTTACCGGCCCTATTGTCGACGACCCGCGCGCCCAAACGAGCTTACCCGACCTGCCATTTTTATTACAACTAATTCCCGGGACACTCTTTCAGCCCCGAGAAAAAATTATTGAGCGCTCTCTGACTTACCGCGAGGAGGAAAAGACGCAAAACGGCGACTGGGCACTGAGCTGCTACGAAACCGTTGCGGAATGTGCCGGAGTTAAAGCCGCCGACTTTCTGAGCGGCATCGGTGGCCCACCGTTACGCAGGACGATGACGGTACTCACCGCTTTACACTACTGGCAGGAATAAGCGACGAGCAATTAGCATACGCACGGCATACGTTTGCCACGCTGTCACCCAGTTTCCGAGATCAGGTGCGGCTCAATGCCGAGCTCTATAAACTAGCCGACCCGCAGCTCGCAGCAATGGTTGATGGCACGCCTATGGAGGATCCAGATATGGAGGCGCTCCGACTTCGGTGTGCGGCATTTATGCGCCGCATAATTACAGGCGACAACGATAACTAATTCGCGTCGCGGCGGACGAACAGCTGCCAGACAACAATCAGGCCAAAGGCGATATACCCCAGAAAAAGCAGTACCGGGTGGTTGACATTATTCATCATGGATATTACGTGCGGGTCGTTTCCTATAGCGACGTTCTGCAGGTCGTTCAGTGGCAAATAGCTGGCATTGTGTTTAAGTAGTAGCCCGACTAGCGGTTCAAGCATGGCCGGCCACAAGAACATGGTAGAGATCGCGCCAACCTGTATGCGGATAGCGACGGCCAGGATAAATCCAAACATAGCGTAGCCCCAACCCACAAACACCACGCGCCACATAACATCCCATATTGGGAAATACTGGTGCGTAAGTGTGTGTCCGCCAAGCTTAATGCCCAGAGCGGTGAGCAACGGAGATAGGGCACCCATCGTTAGAGAGAACGCCACGGCAAAGGTAGTCACTACCGCCAACTTGGCTAGCAGCGTCTTGGTGCGGCTGTTAGAAGAGGTGAGCGTGTACATAATGGTGTTGTACCGGTATTCGTGCGCCACTAGCAGCACGCCAACCAGAGCACCCAACAGGCCGGTTGCCATAATGGCCTGCTTGCTTTCGCTTACCAGTAGGTCCGGACGCTGCAATGCGGAGGCCGTTGCCTTAATTCCTTCAGCATAAAACGCAAAGAACACGGCCAACAAAATAGCAATGCCAAAGATAATATAGGTGGAGCGAACGGTGAGCAGTTTACGAAATTCAGATTTGAGTGAAGCGAGCATTACTTTTCACCCTCCTTTTTAACGGTGTGGAATTCTTCGGCACCGGCGGTTAGTTCCAGGAAGGCTTCTTCAAGCGACGCAGTCTTGTTGGATAACTCAAGCACTGGCGTACCGGCGGCAAAGGCCAATTTGCCCACTTCGTCCGACTTTACGCCGGTTACATGCAGGCCGCCATCGCCTTTTTCAAAAGCGATCTTTTTACCTGAGAGTGCTTGCTCTAACTTAGATAAACTACCGGCTCGTACGAAGACGCCGGAGTGGGCGCTGCCGGAAATAAGCTCGCTAATTGAGGTGTCGGCAATAAGCTTGCCTTTGCCGATAACCACCACATTGTCGGCCATTTGCGACATTTCGCTTAGCAGGTGGCTGGATACAAACACCGCGTTACCTTGGTCGGCATAGTCTTTAATAAAGTCGCGCAGCCAGGCAATGCCTTCAGGGTCTAGGCCGTTGGCGGGCTCGTCTAAAATAAGGTACTTGGGGTTGCCGAGCAAGGCTGCGGCAATGCCGAGGCGCTGACTCATGCCCAGGCTAAATTTACCCGGCTTTTTCTTGGCAACGTCTTTCAGGCCGACAATATCAAGCACATCGTCTACACGAGCATCAGGAATGTTGCCTGCCGCTGCCAAAATGCGCAAGTGGTTACGGGCGCTGCGGGTGGGATGGAAGGCCTTGGCCTCTAGTAAAACGCCTACAATTTGCGATGGACGTGCGTAAGAATGGAGTGCTTTGCCGTCAAAAGTAGTTTGGCCCGAACCGTTATCCAAGCCAAGCATTAAGCGCATGGTGGTCGATTTGCCGGCGCCATTTGGCCCCAAAAAGCCGGTTACTTTGCCGGTTTCTACGGTGAACGAAAGGTTTTCAACCGCAATCTTCTTACGGTACTTCTTGCCGAGTTTTGTTGCTTCGATCATAAGGCCAGTATATCAGCACCTGGTCATTTAACAACGTTAACTGGCACTATTTTTAGACTGCTTTTTGCAAAATGTCGAGTAATTCGGTGACGCTGTCGGCCGCCATGAGGCGTTCACGTAGCTCTTTGGCGTCGTCAAAACCATTTACATACACCTTGCAAAAACGATTGAGCGTGGCTATGCGCCGGTCTTGATTGGTCCAGGTATCCCCAAATAGTTTGATGTGACCAGCAAACAATGCCAGCTTTTGCTCCTTGGTGTAGCCGCTCCACGGGCTGCGCTCGGCAAACACAAATGGATCGTGGAAGATGCCGCGGCCAATCATCACCCCATCGAGCCGGTACCTTTCGGCAAGCGCTAAGCCTTCTTGTCGAGTAAGAATATCGCCGTTGCCAACAATAAGCGTGTCGGGCGCTAGCTTGTCGCGTAGCTTACGTATCTCATTCACCGCTTCCCAGTGCACTGGCGCTTCGCTCATTTCTTTGCGGGTGCGGCCGTGGATGGTAAGCATGGCCAGGTTTTGCTTGAGCAGAGCCTCGTGCCAGCTCAGGTCAATCTCATTAAAACCCAAACGGGTCTTTACGCTGACTGGCACGCGTCCGGCGGCGCCCTCCTGCACGGCTTTAATAATCTGCACTGCCCGCTCGCGGTCGTTCATGAGCGCACTGCAGCAGCCATTATTAACAACTGCTTTAATGGGGCAGCCCATATTGAGATCAATGCCCTTAAAGCCCATGTCTACAAGTTCGGCAGCCGTCTTCCTAAAGTTTTCCGGGTCCTTGCCCCAAATTTGGGCCACCAGTGGCTGCTCGGCGGGGGTAAACTGAATGCGCTTTATAAGGCGTTCGCGGCCAATGCTTTGCAGTCCGTCAACATTTACAAACTCAGTAAAAAATAAGTCCGGCGGCGCCGTACCGGCAACCACGCGCCGAAATACGGTGTCGGTGACATCGTCCATGGGAGCCAGCACAAAAAATGGCCGGGGTAGGTCGGCGTAGGCTTGCATAAGAATAATATTATATCACTTTTGTGCTTACTTGCTAAGCCCAGTGATGGTAACCGTTCACACCCCCAGCCTCGCCAAAGCCTTGAAATAACCCTGGGGTGTT
>CAYSOP010000020.1:0-17750 GCA_964432725.1 uncultured Candidatus Saccharibacteria bacterium
CCAGCAATCGGGTTGCTGCTGAGGTACCGAACCCCGGGTGGAAATGGGTGCGTGGGGTTACCGTCTGGCGTGCGATTGATCTTTTTGGCCGGAATGGCGGTTAGAGGTCGTTTAGGAGGTCGTTTTCGAACTTGACCATGCCTTTTAGGTCTGGTGCGTAGGTGCTGGTGATGTCCGGGAAGTCCAGGGCCATAATACGCTGCCAGACGGCTTTAATAAGCAGCTGGGTGTGTTCTAGCTCTTCGGGTTCGTAGTCTATGGTTAGGCTGGTTATTTTGCCGTATTGGTTTGGTTTTACGAATTGCAGCATGCCCTGATGGGTTTGCCAGCCGCTGCCACCCCATTCCGGCGAGCCGTCTACCAATAACTTGTAAAATAACAGCTGGCGGCGGTAATTATGCAATTTTACGCGGCTATGGTCGTTAATGCTGGCGGTTAAGTCCCACTTACTAAAGGGCTCGCCTGTCTTGTAGTCGACTACCACCAGTTGGCGACCGGCTTTATCCACGTCTATACGGTCCAACGACCCCGTCAGCCGGGCATCGCCAAGTACCACCCCTTGGTGTTTAAAGCTTACCTCTGCTTTTTGATCGGCGGTAAAGGTTGGCAGCGACTGGGTAAAGAAGATATGCAGGTGTTCTTCGCCACGGCTCATAAGCTGGGCACGGTCGTGGTCGCTCAGCGCTTCTGCGACCAGCTTTGTCTTAAAGTGTGTAATAAGTGCGTCTATATCGGGGGTGCTACCCATGCTTATTTGGTCGTGTGCCCGCCTAATGACATCGTGCACAATACTGCCATAGGTCGCTTCTATACTCTGCCCAGCCGGAAAATGTAAAAAGTTCTGAGTTAAGAAATATAGCGGACCACCGCGAGTTACATCTAAGTAATTATTAAGATGGGTGGCGCTTAACTGATAGTTTTGTAACCGGTCGGCAAGTAGCTCGTGCTTGTCGGCGTGCTCGACGCTGGCATGGCGGTTAAGCCAGCGTTGCTCGTACTGCGACGCCAAGGCGGCGGTATCAATAGACGCCTCGGGCGTGTCGGCTTGTACACCGGTGTCTAGCAGTGGGGCGAACGGTTGGTGCGACTTGCCGTCCTCACTCTTTTTAAAGTAGCAAATATGCAGGTCTTGGCGGGCGCGGGTCATGGCTACAAATAACAGCCGCAGCGCGTCATCGTCGTCGTTGTCGGACGGCTTAATTTCTTGCAGATTGTTCGGGTAGCTAAACCGTTGGCGGTTGCCGCCTAGTTTGTGCCATACGTCGTTAACAGCGCCAATAATAAACACCGTCGTAAACTCTAGGCCCTTTGCCTTATGGGTGGTCAGCAGGCGTACGGCGTCTGCATCTTCGCGGTGTGCGGCGGTGTCGGTCATGGTAAGTCCCGCACGCGCATATGAATCGACAAACTGGACAAGGTCGGCTAGCGTCAGCATGCGTGCCGTTCCCTGCTGGTAGTTACGGATATGCCGCCGGATACAAGACAAGTGCGACAGTAGCGTTAGGTAATTGGCTGGCTGCTCGTTAAACAAGTCGTCACCAAAGTAATAAGCCTTAAACGGCGATATAAATACATCGTCGGTTGTTGTCTGCGTCTGTAAGCCAATAAGTGCGTCCAGAGCGTGTTCGAGCGGCATTGTGCCGGCCTGTTGGCTAAGGCTGTAGATAAAATCGGCTACAGCGCGGGCAGGCGTGCCCTCTTGTCCAAAAATAACATCAAGCCACAAAACTTTTTGGGCGTCTGCTTCGCGGGCAATGCGCCAAATGTCGACAGGTGGAATGCCCCACATAGGGTGGCTTAATACCTCGGGCCATAATACATCGGCATCGTTTAGACGTTGTTCGGACAAGGCATGAGCAAGCCGGGCCAGCGTTAGCAGCGCCACTACATGGGACTGTTCTAATACATTTTCGCGGCGTTCGTAATCTATTGGTACTTGCAGGTCACGCAAGTATGGCACCAGCGCATCCAGCTGGTTACGCTGGCGTGCAAGTACGGCAATGTCTTTGCCCTTAGCGCCGCTGGCTACCAACCGTTTAATTTCTGCTGCCACCCAGGCGTAGTGGTTTGTTTCGTATTCAAAATCGTGCAGGCTGGTGCCCTGCCCGGTTTGAGTAACATTTATACCCAGCTCTTTGCTTATGCCTTTTAGTTTTTCTAGGCTGAGGGTAATCTGAGTACTAACCTTGCGGGCTGGTGTGAGCACGGCTTGATTACTCCGGTAGTTTTGGTCTAAACGAATAATTTTAGGGTCTTTGTAGGCGGCCTCAAAGGCGGCGATATTGCTCATATCGGCACCCTGGAACCGATAAATAGCTTGGTCATCGTCGCCAACCACCATAATATTCGGGCGGCCTTCGTGTACGCTGGCGTCGGTAATATGGCGGGCCATCTGCAGTTGGGCGCGGTTGGTGTCTTGGTACTCGTCGATCATGACGTACTGGAATCGTTCCTGTAGGTTTAGGCGTAGTTCTTCGTGCGTATTCAGCGCTGCCAGTACGGCCATTATCTGATCGTTAAAATCTACCAGCCCCTGATTGTCTAGTTCTTGCTGGTACTGCTTGTACACATCTGCCGCGGCCGCTAGTTTGGCGTAGTGCTTGGCGGCTTTAAAGATCCAGCGTTTTTCGGCATCTAGTTCTAGCCAATCGTTCTTCCAGGCAGTTAGCGGCGTGGTCTTGCTACGACCGCTCAGTGCGTCTGACTCGGCTTGGGCAGCGTGCAGACCTTGCAAAATAAGTGTAGACAGGTCGGTAATATCTTTGGTCTTAACACCGGGCACTTTGGCTGTTTCTAGGGCGGCAATACAAGCCTGTACCTTTGGCAGTGCGTCTTTGTCGGTCATGCGGGCGGGCCAGTGTTTGGCTAGTAGTGGTGCATACAGTTCGTAGGTGGCTTGGTTGGCATCAATAATAGCTAGTGCTTCGTCCGGCGACAGGTTGGCACGCTTGCAGTCGCCAATAAAGTTTTGTACTTGTTTGATCGCAAAGAACGAATCGTCATGGCTTTGGGCAGCTAGCGGGTGGTCGCCTGGCAGTTTTTGCAGTATGGATTCGAGTATGCGGTAGCTGGTAAGTTCGTCGGCGGTAGCGGCTTCGCGCCAGGCAAAAAAGTATTCGGGGTAGGTGCTCATAATCCACGAGCCAAACGAGTTAAAGGTGTGTATGGCTACCTGGTACGCAGCCTGCCCTAAACCGATTTTTTCTATTAACCGTTCGCGTAAGTTTGCAGCAGCCGCATCGGTAAACGTCAGGCACAAAATGTTACCCGGTAACATGGCGGCATCTGACGCGAGTATAGCGCCAACACGCACACTTAATAGCTGCGTCTTGCCCGTACCCGGCCCGGCCACTACCAGCACTGGCCCGTCGATTGTCTCGACGGCCTCGCGCTGCGCTTTATTTAGCGCCTGCAATGCTTGATCATATACTCCCATTCGTCCTTCTATTATACCTCAGGCCACTGCACCGCCTTACTTCCAGCCGGGCAAAGCCCGCCTTGCAGTAAGGCTCTTTGCTCACCACTGTCACCCTGAGGGGCCGTGCATACAACGTCGTCGTACAGCAAGCATTGTGGCATGGCGTTGCCCGGCGCTGCTTTAAGTGAGCGTAGTGAACGGCTTTTAATCCCGTTGGCAGCAATCCACCTTGGCCGACCAATTATCAAGGCTTTATAATCCTTTTAACATGCTGCAATTCACTATACTTCCTCCGAGTCAAATACGCCGCATTACGGCTAGCGTAGGTTTTGTATCGCCAAAAGATCAGCCCGGTGTATTTGTGATGGTTAAAAACAAGCGTGGCTGGGATATTCCTGGCGGGCATGTTGAAGATGCAGAGACGCCCTATGAATCTTTCGAGCGGGAGCTTAGGGAGGAGTCCGCCTGCGAGCTACTACCGGGCGCGACAATAGTTGCCCTACTCGAGAGTACGCAACATCCCGATACGGCTATTGCAGTTTTTTCGGGTTACTGTGCCCAGAAGCAATTTACCCCTACCGACGAAATAGAGTCAGTAAAGTTTGTATCGGCGCAAGAATTATTACGTGAGTATTTTGGCGATACAGTTTTGCTTGGTGCTCTATTAGAATTGTTGCCTACAAAAAGTTAGTTAAGGCTTTGGCGTAGCGTTTGAGGTACTGCAGTTCGGGCAGTTAAGGTCTTCGTCGTCCATGTTAGCGATCCATTGCATTCCTGCCTTTGGCCAGGATTGCAGGTCGTGGAAACCAATAAGGTCGGCTGCAAGGCGTAGTAACCAGCCAATGTAGCCGTTAAAGTAATGCGTGCCCCACTGCACTGCTGCCCAGTTCTTGCCAACCGGAATAACGGTAATGGGCTGCTTGGCTTTATAGGGCTGCATGGGCTTGCCTGCTACTTGTAAGCCAATATTTTGGCCAATAGTTATGCCGTCGTGCAATGCTGTCTGGGCAAGGCCACTAAAGGGCGTGTTGGCGTTGTCGCCTAACACAAAGATATTTGGCTCGGCCTGTAAAAATTCGTCCACTTCTACTTTGCCGCGCTCGGTTAGCTTAAAGCCGTTTTCTTTAAAGAATGGGTGGTTGGTAACACCTGCCGTCCATACCACGGTTTCGCTTTTAAGCGGTTTTGGGCCAGCCATTAGGGTATCTGGCGTTTGGCCTTGCACTGCAGTGTTTACCATTACATGCACGCCCAGCGAGCGCAATCGCCGGGTAATAGCCCGGCCTACACCTTTAGGCGAGCGTGCTAACAATCGAGGGCCAGCTTCTACCAGCTCTATGTGCAGCCTGCGGGCTTTAACGCCGTGCTTTCGCATAACCTCGCGTAAATAGCCTGGCAGTGCACCGGCAAGTTCTATGCCGGTTGGGCCGCCACCAACAATAACGTAATTAAGGTCGGGTTTGCCGTCTTCTAACAGCTGTTGATGCAAGTGGTTCTTAAATTCTTCGGCTTCTTCGCTAGACTTTATGCCGTAAGAATATTCCTTAAGACCCTGGATACCAAAGTAATTGGTAATGTTGCCCAGTGCCATAACCAACATGTCGTAGGCAACGGTTTGGCCGTCTTTGGTAATAATATGCTGTTTAGTACGATCCAGGCCGGTGACTTCGCCGCGTACAAAGCGTACTTTTGACTCGTCTAAGATATTCTCTAGCCGAATGCGCGATCCGGCGCGTTTGCCGCCGGTTGCTTCGTGGTATAGGCCTGGGTAATACCTAAAATGGCTATGGTCGCTGACAAGGGTTACTTGGCATGCGTCATTATTGGATAGTTCTAGTGCGGCTTTGGTGCCTGCAAACCCGCCGCCAACAATAACGACGTTTGTCTTTTTGCTCATGCTTGCAGTATAGCAAGAAAGCTTTAGCTGCTACTTATTATTCACAATGCGGTTGTTGGCGTATAGCCAGCCCTCTAGCGAGCCGCAGTCCAGGTATTCGCCCTTTAGGCGTATAACGGCAGTGTCGTTGCCTGCCTCTACCCACCAGTTGATGGCGTCTATAAGCCATTTTTCGGCATGGTCGGATTCTTCTTTCATGCTGCGTTCAACGTGCGGAAAGATATCGGTGTGCAACAAAAAACAACCGGCGTTATTAAGGTTACCGGCTGGCGCTTCGCCAACTTTAGGGTGTTCTACGATGTGGTCGTATAATTCGTGGCCGTCTCGTTCGCGGGTGGCGACAATGCCGTAGCGGCTGACAAGTTCGTCAGGCACGGGCACGGCCAGCATGGCGCCTTTCGTGCCGGCTTGGTCGGCTTGGGCCAGGTAGTCGGCAATAGACGAGCTGCCGTCCTGGTTGTAGTAGATGTTGTCGCCATACATCATTAAGAACGGTTCGCCTTCGGGGATAAGGTCTTTAGCTAGCCAGAGCGGTGTGGTGGTACCGTACGGGCGGTAGCGGTCCTGCACAATAAATTTGTAGCGGGCTTTAGTAGATATTTCTTTAAGGCCAACTGAATAGTGCGATTTGCCTTGCTCTTCTAGGTGCGATTCCAGCAAGGCGTTGTGGCCATAATAGGTGCGAATTTGGTCGGCTTGTTCGCCAACCACAAAAATGATGTCGGTAATACCGGCGGCAATAAGATCATCTACCACGTAGTCTACAATCGGGCGATTACCAACGGGCATCATACATTTTTCGACGGCTTTTGTTATGGGTAAACGGCGGGTGCCGTACCCGGCCAAAGCAATAACTGCGGTTGTACATTTCATCCGGTTACCTTACCAAAAAATCATCTCTGTGGCTAGGTGATGGTGATAACAATTGCTTCTGCTGCACGGTCGAATATCTTGCGCTTATCTTAAGTAACGCTTAAGCTAATGGTAATGGACGAACTAAAACAGGAGCTCGCCGCTGCCGGGTTTGCCGGCGAAATGGACGACAGCCCCGAAGCCAAAGAAAAGTACAGTCACGACGCGTCATTATTCGAAATTAAGCCCCGGCTGGTAGTCATGCCCAAGCACAGCCAGGATGTGCAAAAGCTGGTTAAATTTGTAGCCGCCTACAAACACAAAATGCCCGACCTGTCGGTTACTGCCCGATCGGCCGGCACCGACATGTCCGGCGGTGCGATTAACGACAGTATTATTGTAGATTTTAACAAGCACTTTACAGCTATTAAAAGTGTGAGCGCCAAAGAAGCGCACACCGAACCAGGCGTATTCTACCGGGACTTTGAGCTGGCTACCCTTAAGCACAAGGCTATCATGCCTTCCTACCCTGCCTCCCGCGATCTGTGCACCGTGGGCGGTATGGTGGCAAACAACTCCGGCGGCGAAAAGTCGCTGGAATATGGCAAAGTCAAAGATTTCGTGAACGAACTTAAGGTAGTGTTTGCCGACGGCAATGAATACACTGTCCGGCCCCTCAAGCGTGCCGAGCTTGTTAAAAAGATGGCCCAAAAGGATTACGAAGGCCGTATTTATAAGCAGGTATTCGACCTATGCGAAAAACATTACGATGTTATTAAAGCGGCCCGCCCTAACGTTAGCAAGAACTCTATGGGCTACAACCTATGGGACGTGTGGGACCGCGAAACCGGTATTTTTGACCTAACTAAGTTAATCGTTGGTTCGCAAGGCACATTAGGTTTTGTGACCGATATTAAGTACCGCCTAGTGCCTACCCGCCCCTACACTGGATTATTGGTATGTTTCCTGAAAGATATTGGTCCGCTTGGCGAAATTATTAATAAGGTACTGGCGCACAAACCGGCAACTTTTGAATCATTCGACGACCATACACTATTTTTGTCCATTCGTTTTTTGCCATCGTTCCGCAAATATCTTGGCACCATCGGGCTTATTAAGTTAATGATTAGCCTTATTCCTGACGGATTGATGCTATTAAAAGGTATTCCTAAGCTGATTTTAATGGTCGAATTTAACGGCCAGACCCAGCAAGAAGTAGAAGATAAGATTAATAATCTGCGCGACGAACTTAGGCCCTACAAAATGGCTATGGAACGCGACGAAACCGCCGCCGCCAGCCAAAAGTTCTGGATTATGCGCCGTCAAAGCTTTAACCTTTTGCGCAGTAAGGTTAAAGACAAGCACACGGCCCCCTTTATTGACGACCTAGTTGTTAACCCCGAATACCTACCGGAATTTTTGCCAAAACTACGTAAGATTATTAAGAAGTACCGCTTGCTGGCTACTATTGCCGGGCATGTGGGCGACGGCAACTTCCATATTATTCCGCTGATGCAAATAGAAAAAAAGAGCGAGCGGGCCAAGCTGCTGCCCGCCATGAAGGAAGTCGACGAACTAGTGCTCAGCTACAAAGGTTCGCTGTCTGGCGAACACAACGATGGATTAGTGCGCGGGCCATGGCTAGAGCAACAGTTCGGCCGTAAGGTCCTGGGCCTATTTAAAGAAGTGAAACATATCTTTGACCCTGACAAAATTTTTAACCCGCACAAAAAGTCCGACGCGAAATGGGACTACAGCTTTTCTCATATTAGAGACAACTTTTAAATTTTGCTGTCATTCCGGAGTGTGCCAGTGGCACACGAGCAATCCCGGCTCCGATTGACCTCGCACCACAAACTGTTAGCCAGCACTGTCATCCTGAATTTGGGTCCAGCACCCACCCCCCCGTCATTCCCGCGAAGGCGGGAATCCAGTCAAATGAGATTCCTTTTCTTCCTGACTACCATCAGACCACCAATGTTACTTCTTTTGTCCCGCCAAAAGAAGTAACCAAGAAAACCTCTCGGTACTCCATCTCAAACCCGACTGCTTCCGTTGTATAAGAACGGCGCTGCAATAACTCCTTCCGCGTTGCTCCAGTCGGCCTCTCCCTTTTATCTCCATAGGATTATTCCGAGGCTTGGATTGCCGCTTGACTCCATTCTTATACAACGGAAGCAATCGGGTTTGAGCTGAGGTACCGAACCCCGGCTGCAAATGGGTGCGTGGGGTTAACGTCTGATTAGCGTTCGTACTATTGCATGTAAGTGACTTGGCCGAAGCGGAGCCGGAGAAAACATGCTGGGAGCATGATTTCCCGTATGCGTGAGATGACATGGGTTGATGATGACGTAGGCGATAATGACGGGTGTGGTAGCTTGAGATTGGCTGGAGCTTGCGTAACAGCCATAGGCGGGCATATGCTTAGGGGGTAACAATAAGGGATTTCTTATGACACTCAAGACGTTAGAGGCTAAGTTAGATGTGCTGCTTAATAAAGACGCGCCCGTAAACATACCACCCAACGGGCGTAAAATGTTGGCCGAATCGCTATGGATTTTGGCACTTATTGTGGGAGTTTTTCAATTATTGCTTGCCTACTGGCTCTGGGAAGCCGGGCATCGGGTAGATAGCTTGGTAGACTACGCCAACGCGGTATCATCGTACTATGGCGGTGCTCCGGTTGCAGCCCAGCACCTTGGTCCCTTCTTTTATTTGGCATTACTGAGTACTACGGCTGTGGCCGTTATGCTGTTGCTTGCCTCGCCTAGCCTAAAAGCTATGAAGAAAGACGGCTGGAACCTGGTGTTTTATGCCGTTTTAGTGGAAGTAGTGGTAGCATTCTTGCTGATGTTTAGCAGATACCGCGGCTTTACCGACTTCTTGGGCGCGCTACTGGCAGCCGTTATTGGTGCATTCTTGCTATTCCAGGTGCGGCAGTACTTTACGGGCCGTACGGCAGAGGCCAGCGTGCACGCTGACAAACCAAAGACAAAGACTACAAAAGCCGACGACGAATAATAAGTCTGTATATAAAAAAGACGCCCCAGGTTGGAGCGTCTTTTTTTGTGTGTGACGTTCGCTTTAGTAGCGGCGGTCGTTGCCACCACGGTCACCACCGCGGTCGTTGCCACCGAAAGAACGGCGTTCGCGGTTCTCTTGGGGGCGAGCTTCGCTGACTGCTACAGTGCGGCCGCCAATTTCCTTGCCGTCCATGCCTTTAACAGCTGCTTGGGCCTCTTCATCAGAGCTCATTTCAACAAAACCGAAGCCCTTAGAGCGGCCGGTGTCGCGGTCAATGATTACCTTGGCTGATACAACGGTACCGAATGCTGCAAAAGCATCAGTCAGTTGGTCGTCGTTTACGCCGTAGCTCAGTGAGCCGACGAATAGTTTAGTTGCCATTAGTTATACTTATCCTCTTTCTTGTCCTGAGGTAAGTCCCTAGTGGGATTAGCTGCTCCTCGAGTCCGTCCTGTTAATACTTTACTTAACTATCATGTAGCAGCACATTTATAGCAACAGTAGTGTAACAGGTTTTGTCCATTCTATAAAGAGCAAAATTTTAGGCAGTGTTATAGGCTTTTAAAAAGTCCTTGGCTTTTTGTTGTTCACGCATGGTAAGGGCGACCGATTCTCGTATAGGAGCACAGAGCGTGGTTATGAGGTTGTCCGGTGTAAGCAACTCGCTTTTGGCAGCTGCGGACTGTGCGGCATTCAGATGGTATGTAATAGTACTGCAAATGCCTGTAAGCGTGTGGTGCCAAAAATAACGCTGCATACGTGGCATGAGTGTTTTAAGGTTGTGTCCGCCGGGCTGAAGGTTCATATCGCGCAGCACGCAAGCTACTGCATAGGTAATGCGCCCTGCCCGTATGTCCTCGTGCCAGTCATGAATATCATCGCTGAGCTGCCGGGCGATTATGTAGTGCTTAAGCGCATTTTGTATTGCGAGGGCCTGCGGAGCGGTTGGCGGTATGCCCATGGCAGCCAATACGCCTAACGGTGGCAGTGTATGTCCTAGTGAGCGTTCGGCAAGGGGGTTCAGCGAAGCGTAAGACGGCAATGTACCGGCGAATATTCTGCCTCCGCTTACGGCAAACCGTGCATGGGCGAGTTCCCAGGCATTGGCGCTGTCGATAAGGTCGAACGTAGCATGTACATGTCGTTGGTAGGCGCTATTGGCGGGCAGCGTTCGCGCAAAGCAGTTAAGCGAATAGCGCATGGCGACATTAGCAGCAGACAGTTCCTTCGGATTGCCCTCGTCGTCTAAAAAGTCATCGTATACGGTGTATGCCATCCAGCCGTATAAGTTGGCCAGCCCAAGGTCTTCTAAAAGTCCAGATGGCAGGCGCTTGGGTGGGTCGACGAGCGAGCGTAAAAAGAGTTGGGGCATGGTAAGGATCTCTTGGCTGTCTTTAAGTCGTTCTATGCGGTGCAGCATACGCAGACTCTCGGTTTTTATGGGCCCCTTTAGCTGTGATAATTCTTGGCGGCCGGTGGCCAGGATGCGTGTATACAGGGTGTTCGCCTTAGGAGCGGGCCTAGTAATGCGCTTCATTATTGTTGGCGGTTGCGCCAGCATCTCCATGGCTAAGGCGGTAGTTAATGCCGCTGCCCCATGGTAGTATGTGCGGCCATTTTGGGCTGGATCAATACAGAATGATTCGGCGGGCCATGCGCCATCCGGCTGTTGGGCGGCAAGAATAGAGCGCACGGCAGTAGCTGGCTGTGGCGCACCTAAGGATTTTAATGCCGACAGTGCCAGTATTGTTTGCAGTGGTGTTGCCCAATCGCCCGCCTGAGTCTGGGCGGCCATAATGTGATGTACGAGCTGGGGCGCATGCGGGCCGTTATAGGCGCGGGCCATGTAGTACCACAGAGGGTAGGCAGAAGGATAGTACGGCGATACATACCTGCCGCTTGCAATGGTTTGCTCCATAAGGTGAGTCAGGCTGGGCAACGGCTGGGCGACTAGTTTTAAAAGGTAGGCAATATTACTATTTACTGCTGGGTCTACATCCAGCCATACTGCCGGGCTATCGTCGGGCACTAGCCATGTGCGGTACGGGCCGCCAATTTTTTCTTCGGCTGAAAGTAGTAATTTTACGACTGCACCTAAGGCGCTGCCATCAATCAATGCGGGATCGTGCCGCCACAAACCAATCAGGGCGCAGGCTATAACGTCTAAGTCATCGGGGTACGGCTGGGTGGTGCGTTCGGGAGCATCTTTTGCCCAATAGTTAAACGACCATGACGGTGACCGCTGTGCAGCAAGCCAGCCTGCCAAAGGCTCACTAACGGGCGTGGCGTTCGGTACGTCTGCTAAGGCACCTAATATAACTGCGGGCACAAATGTAGTGTGGTAGGTAATCTTTGGGTTAAATGTTTTATGGGACGGGCTAGAATAGCTAACGAAGCTGCCGTTTTCGGTTTGCATACTTGCAAGGTACTGCAATCCTTTCTGTATTGCTCCCGCCCTCGCCGCATCCACGCTAGACCCTAGGAATACTTATGATAAAGCGGGTATAGGTAGTGGCGCTGTCAAGCAGAAGTGAACCTTTAAATCGTTCTTCGGTAAGCTGACGGGCAATAGAGAGCCCCATGCCCATGCCGACTTGCTTTGTGCTGTAGAAAGGTTCAAATAATTTTAGGCGTTGCTCGGCGGTAACGCCTTTGCCCCAATCGGTTACGGTAATGGTTACGGTGGTATCGTCGGTAGCGATAGCAATATTGACCCGCTTTGATTTAGCAGGTATTTTTACGCCCTCGTAAGCATCGATACCATTTGCAATTACATTAGCTACTAATTGCCGGTAGCGCACCGATTCGCCTTGTATGTCTGTTGTAGCACGATTGCTTGGTACGGATAGGTGCAAAGCAACGCCCGCATGCACGGCACGATGTTTTAGAATACCGATGACTTCTTCGGTTTCGCTGGCGATATTGAATGTACGGATGTCGGACTTGCCTTGCAACTGTTCACGCACACGGAGCACCATGTCGTCTAAGTAGCGGATGCTGAGTTTGGCACGCTGTAACACCTTAGACCGGTCTTTAGCCTCTAGGCCTTCGATGTCGAGGCTTAGAGTGGTAAGATGCCCGGCTAGTTCGTGCAGTAACGCCGTACTGATTTGTCCTAATTCTGCAAAACGATACAGCTGCTGCACGCGTTCAAACTGGGCGGCTTGTAGTTCGCGGGTGCGTTCTTGCACTTTCGTTTCCAGTAAGTCTCGCTGGCGCTTGAGGTTAAGTTCGGCACGTTGGGCTCTTTCTAAAGAGTGTTCCATCCGTACATTGAATAGCCACGTTACCAGGCCAATAACACCGTAGATAATGCAGAATCCAATAACAATGCCGGGGTCTAACATATTTTTTGACCACGTTAAATCGGGCTTTAGGGCCCCGCTGCGCTGGAAATACTGGAGGATGAATATAATAAGTACCACAACGACCGAGCCGTAAAGCGAATAGCGAGCGCCCAGCAGTATGCTACATAAAATAATCAGCAGCCCGTACAAAGCGATGGTGGCGGGCAGCGTTATGCCCCAGGCTATGGCTGCCCCAACGGTAAACAGTGTGTACATACTCAGTACAATCCAGGTTGCCAATGGGTAATGCCCACTGCGCGACAAGCGGTGCGCGGCGAAGGTTATCAGTAAAATGACACTAAAAACAGCTATACGTAAGCCCAGATAGTGATTGCTGCCAACCGTAAAGCTGGCAAGTAAAATACCTAGTGCCAATAATTCGAATAAAAAAGTCCCGACTAACAAAACATTTAAAACAAGCTCGCGGTTACGGAGGTCTTCATCCAGTTGGGTCGGTTTAATAAAGCGTGTATACAATGTACGAATCATGATTTGTTAATAATTATGGCCGAGTGCTTGCCTGGCTTGATGATAGAGCCTGCACGAGCACCCGACTGGTTAGCTTTTTTTACTTTTTATACGTGTCTATTCAGCGCTGGCCCAAGGGCCCATAGCGACTGCTTTATGTGTTGCAAGTGTCTCAACAGATGACGCGTCACGCGTATCGCCGCTGAGAATGCTTGTTATTACATCACTCATAACTTTCCCTCCCCCTTTTTATGTTACGCATCATCGATCATATAACCTATTCCGTAGGCGGTCTTAATAAGTGTACTCCCAAAGGGACGATCAATTTTGTCGCGCAAATGTTTTATATGCACGTCAACAGTGTTGTGCCAGGTCTCTTTGTTGGATTCCCATACGTGGTCCAAAATCATGGCACGGGTTAATGCCCTTCCGCGGTTGCGTACCATGTATTCTAAAATATCGAATTCCTTACGCCTTAGGGGAATGTGTATGCCCGCCCGCACTACGTGCCGCCGGCCCGGGTCTATGACTAAATCATCAATAATGATCACGCCGTTGTTGTAGTTGTCGGGTGCCCGGCGTAACAGTGCGGCAAGGCGGGCGCGTAGCTCGGCAATATTAAATGGTTTTACAATGTAGTCGTCGGCCCCGCCATTTAACAGGTTAACCCGGCTGGACATATCGTCCTCGGCGGTCAGCACCACAATAGGGGTGTGTATACGATTAGTGCGTAGTAATTTGCAAATATCGTAGCCATGTTTGTCTGGTAAGTGGAGGTCTAAGATAATAATGTCGTAGCTATCGCCAAAAGCATAGCGAAGCCCATCTTCGCCGGTGTGCGCAAGCTCAACCGCAAACATGCTACCTAAGTGATCTTTTAGACTTTCGGCCAGTGACCGGTTGTCTTCAATAAGCAATAATTTCATTACCTGCCCTTAATATACCTATGGTAGCAGTGTAATTATTAAATAGTCATTAAATATGGCTAATAAAAAGTAAAACTTTTTTACTAAATTTAATATTCATTTAACATTTAGTGTTCATACTAGGGGACATTAGTATCTGCGCTACTCTTGCAGCAAAGATATTAATACGACCGTTCAGACATTTGGGTGGGCATAGTCTGAACGGTCGTAGTAATTTTATAATACCGTATATTTCATTAAATTATGCTTATCTTTTTACGTTTTATTCCAGCGTCCGTCTTTTTTTGCGCTGTCAACGTGCATCATACCTGCCGCGTGCATCCGCCCTTCTTTTATTAGCTGCTCAACGATTTTTTTATTGATTGCCGACCAATTACCCTTAGGACGCCGTGGTGTAAAACGGATAGCATAATAGGTATCGTCTATCCGGTGGGTGAGCCCATCGATCCAGCCATATATAATTGCCGCTTCGCGCGCATCTTCGTAGGTAGCGGTGGTAATGCCGGTGCCCTTCTTAGCAATTTTGATCCAAATGCCGGTTGGCGAGGTATGGTTTTGGGCAAACCAGGCCAGGCAGCCCGCTGCATCGTTAAATGCCAAAATTGGTAGTTCTTTGTATAATTCCATACTTTTATTGTAAGCGATCTAATACCCTGCTGGTTAATCCGCGCGTATATTCGAATGGTAACGAAGGGAGGGTTATGAAAGCTGTGACATGGCAAGGCAAACGGAGCGTGGCGGTAGAAGACGTTCCGGACCCGGTTATTCAAGAACCGACAGACGCCATTATTAAAATTACTTCTACTGCAATCTGCGGATCGGACCTACATTTGTACGAACCGATGTCGCCATTTATGGAAAAAGGCGACATTATGGGCCATGAACCTATGGGCATTGTGCAAGAGGTTGGCAGCAGTGTGCGAATTTTAAAGGTGGGCGACCGCGTGGTCATACCTTTTAACATTGCCTGCGGCCACTGCTTTATGTGCAAGCAAGGCTTGCAGACTCAGTGCGAGACCACCCAGGTGCGCGAACACGACAGGGGTGCCGCATTGTTTGGCTACACAAAACTGTACGGACATGTACCAGGTGGCCAGGCAGAATTTTTACGCGTCCCGCAGGCTGACTATACATCGGTAGTTGTGCCGGACGGCCCGCCAGATGAACGTTTTTTGTTTTTGTCGGATGTGCTACCAACGGCTTGGCAGGCGGTCGAATATGCCAGCATCCCTAAAGGCGGCAGTGTGGTAATTATTGGTCAAGGTCCTATTGGCGATATGTCGCGGCGCATTGCCTTGCACCATGACCCCGGTGCTAAGGTTATTGTGGTAGACCTCGTACCAGAGCGCCTGGAGCGTGCCCAGGCAGGTGGTGCCGAGGCAATAGACACTAGTAAGCTAAAGGACGAAGAATTAAAACAGGCTATTCAAGACATGACTGACGGCCGCGGTCCGGACTCGGTAATAGACGCCGTTGGCATGGAGGCCCACGGTTCGCCCACTGCCAAAATGATGCAAAATATGGCCGGACTGCTGCCCGACGCCGCAGCCCAAAAGATGTTTATGACCGCAGGCGTAGACCGCCTGAATGCACTGTATAACGCCATAGATATTGTGCGGCGCGGCGGCACGATATCGCTGGCGGGCGTATACGCCGGGCATGCCGATCCTATATCTATGGACACCTTATTCGACAAGCAAATTCAGTTGCGTATGGGCCAAGCCAATGTCCGTCGCTGGACCGACCAAATCAGAGAACTGCTGGTTGCCGGCAATGCCTTTGGCGTAGAAGATTTTGCAACCCACCGCCTGCCGCTAACCGAAGCCCCGCACGCCTACGAAATATTCCAAAAGAAACAAGATGGCGCGATTAAGATTGTGCTCAAGCCCTAGCTTAAAACTAGCTAGATGCTTAACATGTAATAGCGCTACTGATTGGTTGTTTCTGGGGGTGGCACCACTGTTTCGGCAAGGCTGATGACCGCTAAAGGATGGTATTTTTCAAATTGTCCAAGTATCTGGCCTATGCTATCTAGGTCCATAGGGTTGCCGACGGGCCAATCTCCAGGTTCGACTTCGTACATTGAATCAACGTCTCCTGGTAGTTTCATTGCAAAATCTCCTTTATTACTTGGCAGTATTTATACATCTTTTTCTATCCGGTGCAATTTTTGTCTAGAGGTTTAACCTCTAACAGAGACAGAAAATGTGATTTTCGCCGAGGGGTATAATACTAAGACATGAGCGTTTTAGGGGAACCACTAGTTTTTGTAGATATTGAGACGAATGGGCTGGACCATATTCGTGGACGGGTTGTCGAGGTTGGGGCTATACGCGTAGAAGATGGCGCGGTTGTTGGCGAGTTTAGGCAGCTCATTGACCCGGGTACGCCCCTGCCCCAGTTTATTACCAACCTTACGGGTATTAGGCAGGGCGACCTTAAAGACGCGCCGCTGTTTATGGCCATTGCCGACGAGCTGCACGATTTTTTAGACGGTGCGGTGTTTGTTGCCCATAACGTGCGGTTTGACTATTCGTTTTTAAAACAAGAATTTAAGCGGGTCGGCAAAAGCTTTAACCCTAAGCAGCTGTGTACGGTGCGTTTAAGCCGGGCGCTGTTCCCACAGTACCGGACGCACAAGCTGCAGGATTTAATTGCCCGCCATAACCTAGAAGTAGCCGCCCGGCACCGCGCCTACGACGATGCCCATGCTCTGTGGCAATTTATGCAGCTGGTACAATCGACCACCGAACCCACAGTGTTACAGGCTGCAATTGCTAAACAGATAAAAAAGCCGTCGCTACCGAAAGGCCTAGATCCGCACGTGGTAGCTGCCCTGCCCGGCAGCGTGGGCGTGTACATACTAGAAGACGAGAAAGGCGTGCCTATTTATATAGGTAAGAGTATTAACATTAAAAAGCGGGTGGCCTCGCACTTTATGCGCGACCACGACAATGTTTCTGAGTTTAAGATAGCGCAGCACGTGCGCAGCATCAGCCACATACGAACCGGTAGCGAGCTCGAGGCGCTATTATTGGAATCGCAACTGGTCAAAGAAAAGTTACCCCTGTACAACAAGCAGTTACGTCGGGTAACCAAAGTAATGCTGGCCCGCCGCGAGACCAACGACGACGGTTACGATACGGTACGCCTAGAAGAGGCCGACTCGTCCGACATACCAACTGCCGACAATGTACTGGCGGTCTATACCCGCCGGGGCAAAGCCAAGGCAACGCTGGAGCAAATGGTTAAAGATTGGAGCCTGTGCCCTAAATTGCTGGGGCTGGAAAAGTCCAAGGGCGCGTGCTTTATGTCGCAGCTTGGCCGCTGTAAAGGAGCCTGTGCGGGCAATGAGCTGGCAACTGCCTATAATGCGCGGCTGTCGTCCGCTTTTGAACGGTCGCACATAGAGCCATGGCCGTTTAAAGGGCCGGTAGTGCTGCAAGAAAAAACTGCTGTCCAAGAAGACGATAATACCCAGCACGGATTGGTGGTAGATAAGTGGCGCATCATTGGCCGTATCCGGCAAGAACCATACTGCGAGCCAGTATTTGAGCATACGGCCTGCACCTTCGATCTGGACGCATACAATATCTTAAAGTCGTACCTGACCACCAAGCTAAAGCAACTATCTATACGCCCCTTGCCTGCCCAGTACATGCAGCAACTACAGTTATTGGCTTGACTGTCCCCTGTCATCCTGGACGAGGGTTATGGACCCAGTAATTTTGGTGAGATTTCCAAACTATTATCGTCGTCAACTCCACGCACCCATTTCCACCCGGGGTTCGGTACCTCAGCAGCAACCCGATTGCTGG
>CAYSOP010000021.1:0-17746 GCA_964432725.1 uncultured Candidatus Saccharibacteria bacterium
TCTTGGCCTTTTCGGCTTCGTCGCGCAGGCGCTGCATGGCGGCTTTGTCGTCGCTTATATCTATGCCGTGCTCTTTCTTAAATTCGTCAGCAAAGTAGTTAACCAGTACGCGGTCAAAGTCAGCACCGCCAAGGTGGGTGTCGCCGTTGGTGCTTTTTACCTCAAACACACCATCGCCAAGTTCTAGGATAGATACGTCAAACGTACCACCACCAAGGTCGTATACGGCAATCTTTTCGTCTTTGCCGGTGCCCTTGTCTAAACCATAGGCCAAGGCTGCGGCAGTTGGTTCGTTAATAATACGCTTAACCTCTAGGCCGGCAATTTTACCCGCGTCTTTCGTAGCTTGGCGTTGGCTGTCGTCAAAGTAAGCAGGTACGGTAATAACCGCTTCGCTAACGGGCTGCCCCAAAAAGCTTTCGGCGTCGGCCTTTAGCTTGCCTAGTACCATTGCGCTGATTTCTTCGGGGCTGTACTCTTTGTCGCCCATTTTAACCTTAACGCTAGAACCGCTCTTGACCATTTCGTAGCCCATAAGCTTAAGGTCGCGTTGGACTTCTTTGTCCTCCCAACGGCGGCCAATAAGGCGTTTTACTTCGTAAATAGTATTCTTAGAGTTAGTAACCTGCTGGCGGCGTGCAACCTGACCAACCAGGCGTTCGCCATTCTTGTTAATAGCCACGACGCTCGGGGTGGTGCGTGCGCCTTCGCTGTTAGCAATAATTTCCGGCTTACCGCTTTGCATAACGGCCATAGCCGAGTTAGTGGTACCTAAGTCTATTCCAATAATCTTTCCCATAATAGATAACTCCTTTTTAGCAATGTATGTAGTTGAGTGCTAAGACTATTTTAGCATAAAAAATTAGCACTCAGGTGTCAAGAGTGCTAATAAATTTATAGTAGGCTGCTCAGTGTGCGGGTAGCTTGGTAGTTTTTACGAAGCACGGAGAGAGCCGTACCTTGGTACGGTGAATGAGTACTGGAGTAAAAACTGGCAAGATAGCTGTGCAATGAGCAGTCTAATGGGATTTATTGGCAGTTTTGACACCTGGTCAAGAGTGCTAACAAACTTGTGCAGGGCATGGCCTAGCAAAAGTTTGTTAGAAATTTTGACACTGTGTCAAGACTACTAATAACTATTCACCCCGTAACTATCGGTTCGCTTACGAGCGGTGTGCAATGCCCCTCGCATGCATCAAGGCGTTCAATTTGAGTACGGCGCCGCGCACACGCTAGCATCCCAACGGACAGCCCCGCACGCAAACGGTTAGCTGCGGCCTGATACTCAGGATGATCAGATAAAGCGAGCCGATCCAGTACATCTACTGCGCGAGACAGGCTCGATTCGTCTGGGGCGGCCTGCTCATTCCGGTCCATAGCTCCCATGCCTACGAGCGTTCGAACTGCTATCTGACCTTCCAGAGTAGTAGAACAAACCGATTCTGAGGGCGCGCTCTCCATAAAAAATAAACTAGCAGATAGGCGTATAAAATACTGTTAAAAATTTCCATCCGCATACCCAACTTGACAGTACTTAGCGTGCATCTATACCCTAGACATTATGACAAGCGGTAGCAACACAACCGAATACAATACCCTGGGCATTTACCTTAGCCCCAATGCCGCCCAACAAGCACAATTATTGCAAGCAAGGACAATCGCCGCCAACCGGGCGGGGATGGCGGCAATTCATCATCTCGTCATGGACTACTATCCTCGTTCTGATGAAATAGCATTATTTAAACCTAGGGAGGCTGCATATATCATACGTCTTGCGAACTTCGATAAACGTTTCACAGCTACCCAGCCTGAGGCACACTTCACACCCGCCGTTCATATTGAAAGTGCAGCTAACAGAGCGGTGCCGCTGCCTACTAAAGAATTACTTACCCGTACTCATCCGGAGGGGATAATCGAAATAACGGTACCTAGCTTATTTACGGACGCCCGTTGGGGGGCAGCCTATGCCCGTGGGTTGCTAGAGCATAGCCGTCTGCATGCACCATCTGACGACGTTATGGGCGATGCCGAAAGCATACGACTGCAAAACAGGCCAGATGTGCTTGAAACACTCGGTACCGCGCAACGTTCAGATCCTCGCCTGTTTATAGTTGTTAACAGTTGAACACATTAGGCAAATACGTCGTCGCGATATTGCAACCAATGGCCCCTGCGCCGCTACTAAGCCCCATTACCTTTAGTGCTAAGAAATAATTATTGTAGCGTTACGCGTACAACAGCGTGGCGCAGAACATCGTCGCCCAGTTTATAGCCGGATTGTAGTTCTTCACTTACCACCTCGGTGTCGCCTTCGCCTTCTTCCATGCTCACAGCTTCATGTATATGCGGGTTAAATGGCTCGCCTACGGTCTTAATTTTTTCGACACCCATACTGGCCAACGTTTTTTCGAATTGCTTTACAATGCCCTGCACGCCTTTTACGAAATCGTTGTGCGCAAGGTCGGCGGGTACGTGTTTAAGGGCGCGCTCGAAGTTATCGATAACTGGCAACAGATCGCGCACCACCGCAGCCTTAGCCATTGCACGGGCATTGGCAAATTGCTGTTCGTGCTGACGACGAATATTCGTTGCGTCAGCCCGCTCGCGCTGTAGCGCCTCGGTTAAATCGTCTACCTGCTGCTGAAGTACTAGCAGTTCGTCTTCTAGTGGTGCATCGTTGTCATTTGTCTTTTTTGCCATATATTTTTCCCTCTTACACTGGAATCATTCAATCAAGTAACTTAGGGACGTGCGCAGAGTTGTCGTGCAACACGTCCTCTAGTGTTTTACCCGCCCGGCCAACCAACATCATAACATCACGGTAGTTTTGCCGAGTCGGGCCTAGTACGCCAATATAGCTGCGGTCGCTATACGGGCTTACGAACCGGCTAATAATCAGCGAACAACCGGCGCTGCGGCCAATAGGGTTCTCGCGGCCAATGTAGACGCTTAAGGGTTGGTTTGGGGCGGCCTCACGCAGCCACGGCTCTAGATTGTCTAGTAGTTCGGCGACTTGGCGTACTTGGCCCGCCTGCATGAACTCGGGCTGCCCAAACAAGTTAGACAGGCCACTCATATACAATTGATTGCCGATGGTAGCTAGGCCAAGGTTGTGGGTCATTTCGACTAATGTATCTACCGCATTACGGATAGTGCGCTCTGGTAAACCGGCGTGGTGCACGCGGGCCGTTAAGGCGCGCTGCGCGTTGGGGCTGGGCGCTTCTTTTTCTTCGGAAAGGCAGTTAACGTAAAAGCGGTACCCTTTGTCGGTTGGCACGCGGCCTGCACTAGTGTGCGGTTGGTTAATAAAGCCTAGTCGTTCCAGCTCGGCCATTTCGGCCCGGACGGTAGCGCTGCTGACATTAAAAACCTTAGCCAACAAATTAGAGCCAACCGGGCTGGCCACCTCGGCGTACTGCTCAACAATCGAACATAAAATTAACTTCTGCCGCTCCGTCATACTGTTAGTATCATAGAGTGTTGGCAGTCAGCAGTCAAGAGTGCTAAGTGTCCTGCACATTCCCTGGCTCAGCATGTTCAAACGGCACGCCGCCCAGAACGTAACCGTAGCGGTTCGCATCTAACGTGCCTAGCAACAGCGTACTGCCTACTGTAACAGCCGCCAACATACGGCTGGCGCTTGTACCCTCTGGGAATGTAGGCAGTTTATAGGGCTGCCCACCTGCATCGCGGTACTCAAATTTTGGCAACAGCGAAGCTGGCGGCGCTACAGCCTGGTTCCAGCTCTTATTTATTGGAATGCCGACCTTATATTCGGCCCGGCCACCGACGCCGCCAACGTCTACTGGTAAGTTGTTATACGTCTGCAGCCGATTGCTTGTAGAGGTGACGTTAGCCACTAGCACATTCGCATATACGTTACGATGGTCAGGAGTCATTTTCCAGGTAACACCTATCCGCAAGCCTGAACGAGTACCTATGCTGCCTATCATCCTATTTATGGATCGATCACCCTTAGCTACCGCTTCGCAGTAACGCTCAAAAAAATCTATTCTTCTCATGTTACATTCGTTTGAGGAGTGTTTGGGTGTCGGAGAGCAATCGCTGGGCAATCGCCCGGCCGTGCAGCTGTTCCTGGGTGTCAATAACACCTTCTTCGGCTATGCGGCGTACCTGGGCAACGGCACGTTCTAGGTGATCGTTAATAACAATGGTCATACGGTGATCGTTGGCGCAGGCGTCAAAAATGCGGCAAGCGGTTTCGAACCGTCGCCGCTTTTCGTCTGGGGTCATGTTGCCGCGCTGGTGTAAACGTTGTTGCCAGATTTCAAAGCTAGGCGGTAACAACAACAGCGCAATAGTGTCGGGCTTAGTATGTATAATGGCGTTAATGCCGCCAACGTCGATGTCAGTAATGGCGATGCGGCCTTCTTGCTGAGTTTTGCGCAGTTCACGGATACTAGTGCCGGATACTTGCTGGTCGAACAATAGCTCTGCTTCTAGGTATTCGCCCTGCTGAATGCCGGTCAGCATTTCGTCTTCGCTAATGAACCAATATTCAACGCCATTACGTTCTAGTAGGCCATTATTAACCCGCTTTGGGCGGGTGGTGTCAGAGACAATAAAGTGGTAACGGCCAGTTTTAAGTAACTCGGCAATAATAGTGTTGCGGCCAGATGAACTGGGGCCGACTAGCAGTACAAGTGGAGTCGACTGTAGTACGGCTCGCGCCTCGGGGCTAGGGTGATATCCTTCTAAAGCCTCTTTAAACTCAGAACGCCGCACAAGATGCGGCGTGGTACCAGGTTTGTGAGGAATGCTGGTAGTCGAAATATCTAGAACGCTAGGCCCATATGGTTCCATGTGTTCACTATACGCGGGTTTTAACGAATTTTCCACCAAATAATACTTGAGGCGTTAAGTATTATTATTGGCTTACAGAGGTTCTAGCGGCCTGGGCTATCGTCTTTCATACGCATTAACAGATCGCCAGCAATTTCCCGTCCTCGTTGTTGGTCGGTTTGCAACCGTTCTGACATTGGCTTATCAAGTGCAAGAGTCAAGAAATCTTGCACACCGGTCTCTACGTCTAGGTCTATCAGCATTTTAATGTCTGGGTCAGCCAAGGCGTAGGCGAGTGAGCGCTCTGCTTCTTGCATGCGAAGCTCTAGCTTATCGAGGGTAAAGTGGTGGTGGCTTATGCGGCGCAGCCATACATCCCAACTAGGCGGCACTACAAAAATGAAGGTTGTTTGCTGAAACGGCAATCCGCGGAAAATTGGCACAGCATCGGCAAGTATTGGTAAAACCGAAATGCCTTCTGGATAATAATCGTCGGGGCCGGTGGCATATAAATCACCAAAGAAACTCGGCGCAACCTGCACGTATTCACCGTTTGCAATGCGCCATTCCATTTCCTGGCGTGGGTGGAACATGTATTCGGAACGGTCTTGCTCGCCCTCGCGCGGGGTACGGCTGGTGTGGTTGCGCACACTGTGAAAGCTAGGCTCGCGGGCCATCGCCTCTTTAATAAGAGTCGACTTGCCAGCGGCTGTTGGACCAACGACGCCGAGAAACTGAACACTCTTAAGCCGCTCTAATACGGCCGCATTGGGCTTATAGTTGCTACCATCCATTGATCTTATAATACCAAAAAAATGGTAACGCTTAGGAGGTTAATAATACAACCCTAATCCCTCTTCAGCATTACGGTGAAGGCTTCGGCGGGAATATCTACTTTGCCAAAACGCTTTAAACGCTTTTTACCCTTGGCTTGTTTGGCGAGCACCTTCTTTTTGCGCGACACGTCGCCGCCGTACAAACCAGTTGTAACGTCTTTACGGAACGCAGAAATATCTTCGCGGGCGATAAACCTGCCGCCAATGCCAGCCTGCAGACTAACAGCAAACTGCTGGCGCGGTATTACCTCTTTTAATTTTTCGACAATGGTGCGGCCCATGCGATCGGCTTCGGTGCGGTGAACCATAATACTCAAGCTGTCTACTCGTTCGCCAGACACATAAAAATCTACCCGCACTAGGTCCTCGGCGCGGTAATCGGAAAGTTCGTAATTAAACGACCCGTACCCGCTGGTAATACTCTTAAGCTGATCGTAAAAATCGGTTAGCAGGTTAGCAAGGGGCGCCTCGAAGGTAAGTAGTGCGCGTTCATCTATGTAGCTAAGGTTTTTGTGGTTGCCACGTTTTGTATTAATGAGCTGAATAAGCGGGCCGACGTATTCTTTGGGTGCTACAATCTCGCCAGATATCCAGGGCTCGCGGATCTCTTTTATGGTAGCGACGTCTGGTAAGTCGGCAGCGCTTTTTATATCGAGCTCGTTGCCACTAAGCAGGCTGATTTGGTAATCGGTAGACGGATTCGTAACGACAAGTTCTAAGTTATATTCGCGTTCTAGGCGCTCGCGTACAATATCCATGTGCAGTAGCCCCAAGAAGCCAACGCGTACGCCAAATCCAAGCACGGGTGAATTCTCGGGCTCGAATTGCAAGGCCGAGTCGCTCAGGCTTAGCTTTTCGATAGCATCTTTTAGCTCTTGGTAGTGTTCGTTGCTATCTGGGAAGAACCCGGCGTATACGAACGGCTTAACGTCTAGGTAGCCGGGCAGGGGGTCGGTAGCAGGCGTCTTAGCCAATGTAATGGTATCGCCTACCTTAGCCTCGCGGGTACTCTTAAGGTTGGTCACAATGTAGCCAATTTCGCCGGATTCAATGCCACCTAGCGGCGACATATCCGGCTTAAGTGCTCCTACCTCTAGTGCCAATCCATGCCCACCGGATGCCATCATTTTTATAGCTTCGCCCTTGCTTATATGGCCGTCTTTTACGCGCACATACAAGATAACACCGCGGTAATCGTCGTAGTAGCTGTCAAAGATAAGCGCTCGGGTCGCTTGACCCTGGCCGCTCGTTGGCGGCGGCACATCTTTAACAATGCGCTCAAGCAAGGCATCCACACCCTGCCCTGTTTTGGCAGATATCTGCAGGATGTCTTCGAACTTGCAGCCCAGCAAGCTCACAATTTCTGCGCCTACACGTTCTACATCCGAGGCTGGTAAATCAATTTTATTTAGCACTGGAATAATGGTGAGGTCGGCTGCAAGCGCCAGGTACACATTGGCCAGTGTTTGGGCTTGCATACCCTGCGTCGCATCTACGACCAAAATAGCGCCTTCGCAGGCCTCTAGGCTACGCGATACCTCGTAGCTAAAGTCCACGTGTCCCGGAGTGTCTATAAGATTAAGCTGAAAGCCTTTGTAATCCATACGAACTGGTTGCAGCTTAATGGTAATCCCGCGTTCGCGCTCTAGATCCATACGGTCGAGTAGTTGTTCTTTCATAAGGCGTTTTTCGACGGTACCGGTCAGCTCTAATAGCCGATCGGCAAGAGTACTCTTGCCATGATCAATATGGGCAATAATACAGAAATTACGAATTAAGTCTTGTTGCATTACAGCTGATTATAACAGAGGTAGCTCCGGGGTACGAATCTCGGGCCGCAACGTTAGCGTATTTGGTTGGGGTCAGCCGAACCTGCAGCCTGCAAGCCGGCACCCGGTTGGCCCAGTAACGATGACTGGGTATTAGTAGAAGCGCCGAGTGTGGCTGTCTGCGCAGACTGCTGTTGCAGCGTGGCGGCGGATGCCGGGGAACTAATACCGCTACCACTTGGTATGACGGTTAATTGAGAGGGGCGAGTATCTGGCTGCGTTATAGCCGCCCGGGTAGGAGTAGAAGCTGGCTTGCTAGTGTTTGCTGCAATAGCGCCAACACCACAAAAAACAACAATGGCCGCTACTACTATCCCAATAGTGTTCCTAGACATACCCCTCCTCGAAGCTTATGCCTAATTGTATCACTTCTATCTACAAGAACCTTATGGCACAGTGTGGTTTAATTAGGATAAGCGGTTTGAATGAAACACTTTATTACCTACCATAGAAACACGTACAGAACGTTCACTCGAAGCCGGGGTTACACCCGCGCCGATGGGGCGCGTTCCGGCTTTACTATTATTGAGGTGCTTATTGTGCTGTCTATAGCTGGCCTGATTATTTTAGTGCTCTTTCTTGCGGTGCCGGCTATGCAGCGCAGCGAGCGAAACAACCGCCGAAAACATACTATGGAACTTATTGGTGGTGCGTTGGTCGAATATTACAACACCTACGGCCACTACCCTACTACCACGGCCGAATTTGACACGTTTAAAGCCAACACCCCCGAACTTACCAAGTATTATCCCCTAGAATTTAGAGATAAAAACCAGAGCAATGACTACTTTCCCCCCATGGATACCATAGCCGTGCAGCAGGCGCATTGGTGCAATAAGTACGGCAATGGCACAGCCGGTCAGCCAGTAGCGGGTAGTAATACCGACCGTAACCTATACGTTATATGGACATTACAGGAGCCTGACCGGCCTGCAAGCCGCAATGTTGCGTGCATAGACAATTATGATCACTCCGCTCCATAGTTTTTGTGCTTTAATAGAGTACAGGCAGATTCATAATGAAACACTTACCGATCCACTCACTAAAAAGTCATTTCCCCAAGGCCAACCAGCGCCCAAAACACTCGCGCTCCGGTTTTACCATCATTGAGGTGCTTATTGTGTTAGCTATAGCCGGACTTATTTTGCTAATTATTTTTGTTGCCGTACCGGCCGTGAACCGTAACCAGCGCAATAACAGTCGCACCCAAACTGTCCGGCTTATCTCTGGCACCCTGGAAGAATTTAACCAAACCTACGGCAGCTACCCTTCAACGGTCTCCCAGATAAACCAGTTTAAGGCTATGAATCCCGAGATCAGTAAGCTTTATGTTATTAACGTCCGCACCGGTGCTGGATCACATAGCGACTACCCGCCTATGGATACTATATATGTAGAATATGGCCACTGGTGCAACAAGTATGGCAACGGCGACATTGACACCGACGCTATTGCCGGTGACGACGTTTCGCTTAACTTTTATGTTATTTGGACATTGCTAGAGCCCGACCATCCAACCGATCCATCTAGGCGCCACGTGCTGTGCATAGACAACTACGACTTCCACCCCTAAGTAGCTATTTAGTTGGATCGTAGTAGTTTGCAATGCCTTTAATAGGGCGCGATACGATGCGCTTAATGGCCGTAAATATTGGCTTAACCTCTTCTAATCCAAACAGTCCGGATATGGCAATGTGTATCGTAAACGTTGCCAGCGCTACAATCCCCAGCTTAACACCAAGAGTTATACCTTTATCTGCAACCCCCAAGGGGAAGTACTTAACAGCTATATAACCAGCCACTACGCTAAAGCCTCCGACCGATACAATGCGCCCCACGCCACCCCAAAACACCATGTTTAACAGCCCACGGTCGCGGCTAACCATTATAACCAGCAGTATTATTACCTCAACCATCGACGCTAGCGATACCGATATCGCCAGACCCGCCATGTTATACGCCGACGGCCGGGCCAAAATAAAGGCCGCCGCTAAGTTGAACATAATAGTAAATATAGATACCAGCAGCGGTGTCTTGGTATCTTTTTGAGCATAAAACCACCGCGAGATAATAGTGTACAGGGTCCTAAAGAAGATAGCACCGGCCAAAAAGCCAAAGATTAAAGCAATTTCAGACGAACCAGTAGTAAATATTATGCGTGCCAAATAGCCGCGGCCAATGTAACACACGATAACAACGGGCAAGGTAAGCCAAATCATAAACCGTAAGATACGCAGGAAGTCTCTGCGGAACAGGTCTGGCCGCCCCTGGCTTAGCCGCTGCGCCAAACGCGGAAAAGCAGCAGTAGATATAGCCGTGCCAATAAGCAACGTCGGTGCCGTCTGCAAAATATAGGCATTGTTGTAGTAAGTAATAACACCTTGACCCAAGCCGCTTGCCAGCCGTGTTTCGACAATACTTTGGATTTGGTCCATACCTTGGTCAAGCGAGCGGGGCGGCAGCTGCCTAAGCACAGTTCTAAAGTCGCTGCTGCGCCACATAATTTTAGGCCGCCAGGTAAACCGTGTGCCTATTAGCCCCAAACACACCACTGCAAGTTGTAGTACGCCGCCAATAAGCGCGCCCACGCCCAAACCCTTTAGTCCTGGCCCACTTGCCTGACATACGCCGTTAAGCTGGTGGCAAGGGAAGGCATAGATACTGACAATAATAGAAAGGTTGTAAAACAGCGGGGCAACGGCAAAAAAGAAAAACCGTCCCATAGTCTGCTGTACGCTGGTTAAAATACCCGAAATAGTAAACAGTAACGGGTTAAGCGCCAACAGACGCATAATGGTAACAGCGTTGTCGTGCTGTTCTGGCGTTAGCTTATGAGCCAACTGGTTCATAAGCGGATCGGCAAATACCAATATAACAATCGCCACCATTGCCATAGCAATGCTTAGTAAGTTGAGCAAACTTGAACATAGTTCCCACATGCCTTTGCGGTCACTTTTTTGCAGGCGATCGGCAAGTACCGGTATGAACGCTACGCCTAGCGCACCAGCAGCAAGCGTATAGAAAAAGAAGTCGGGAATAATAAAAGCGGCAAAGTAAGCGTCGGTGCTGTCAGGCCCGACCGCGGGGTAGTTGGCGTTTACCAACTTGGTCCGCAAAAAGCCTAGCAGCTGCCCAATAAGCGCTGCGCCAATTAACAGCAACGCCACATTGGTAAGAGGGATGCGTTTTTTTGTTTTAGTGGGCTGATTTTCTTGCATGGGCGTCGACGGCGTTAAACTGTTATCAGTATATAGCTTTTAAGCCGGATACACACCCGGAACATGCCAGTGGCATGTGAGTATTCTCGGCTGTGATTGGCCATGCAGTACAAAACTGCTTGCCAACCCCGTCATTCCGGGTTCTACCTGGAATATGTTGGGGGCATGTGAGCAATTCCGGCTTGGATTGACCTTGTAGATTTATTTTCTTTGAATTGCCTCCTATATCATTTGTTTAGCGTAGATATAGTAGGACTTTTTTATTCACTCGATTGGGTCCCCGCCTTCGCGGGGATGACGAGTCGGTTGTGTTGGGTAAGTCCGATCTAATAGAGGGCGGCAGACTTAGGCATAACAGTGCCTTGCAACAGTTTTTCGACCTCGTCGGAATCGATGGTCTCTTTCTCTAGCAGACTGTCGCGTAATGCCTTAAGCCCATCCATGTTGGCCTTAATGACCAAGCGGGCACGATTGGCAGCTTCGGTAATAAGTGCCTCTACTTCGTCGTCAATAACTTTGGCGGTTTCGTCAGAATAGTCACGCTCGTGTACCAGGCGGTCTAGCATCATGCCGTCATCTACATGGAACACTTGGTCACGTAGTTTTTTACCCATACCTTGGTTCACTACCATTTCTCTGGCCAGTTCAGCTGCCTTTTGCAGGTCGCTGCCAGCGCCAGTGGTTACATGATCGGCACCGTATACGGACTCTTCGGCAATACGCCCGCCGAGCATGCGCGCCAGCACGTCTTTGTATTCAACAATGCTGTGGTAGCTTTTATCTTCAGGAGGAATTGCCCAGGTAACACCACCGGTACCACCGCGAGGAATAATAGTTACCTTATGAATTGGGTCGCTATCTGGCAATACATGGCCAACAAGGGCGTGGCCGGCCTCGTGGTAGGCGGTCAGTTCCTTTTCTTTGTCGCTCATTATCTTACTCTTTCGTTCCGGGCCAATGGCCACCTTTTCGAAGGCAGAGGTAACGTCGTCGTTAGAAATCTCTTTGTGGTTTAGGCGGGCAGCAATAATTGCCGCTTCATTTGCAATGTTTGCTAGGTCAGCGCCAGAAGAACCAGCAGATTTTGCAGCCAAGGCGTCGATGTCGACGTTGGCGTTAACTGGCTTCTTCTCGAAGTGCACCTTAAGAATGGCGGCGCGGTCCTTACGGTCGGGCAAGTCAATATTAACCCGGCGGTCAAAGCGGCCCGGACGCAGCAGAGCTGGGTCCAGCACATCTGCACGGTTAGTAGCGGCCAGCACAATAACGTTTTGGCCTTGCTCGAAGCCGTCCATCTCTACCAAAATTTGGTTAAGGGTTTGCTCGCGTTCGTCGTGGCCGCCGCCCATACCGCTGCCGCGCTTACGGCCAACAGCGTCAATCTCGTCTACGAATATAATGCATGGTGCGTTCTTTTTGGCCTTTGCAAACAAATCGCGCACCCGGCTTGCGCCCACTCCCACAAACATTTCTACGAATTCGGAGCCTGAAATACTAAAGAACGGTACATTTGCCTCACCAGCTACGGCACGGGCAAGCATAGTCTTACCAGTACCCGGAGGGCCTACTAGCAGAACGCCCTTAGGAATACGCGCCCCAAGGTGAGCAAACTTCTTTGGAAACTTCAAGAACTCTACAACTTCTTGCAGGTCTTGTTTGGCCTCGGCGCTACCAGCAATGTCAGTAAAGGTGACTTTGTCTTTTTCGTTGCCGTACAGGCGGGCTCGGCTTTTGCCAAAGCTAAGGGCTTGGTTACCCTGCCCCTGAGCACTCCGCAGCATAAAGAACAACAGGCCAGCAATAATGATGACTGGCAATAACGAAATGGCGATGCTGGCAACGGTAGAACTGGTACTACTTTGAGGTTTAGGGTCAACAGTAACCGCATTAAGGTTAAAGCCTTCCTCTCGTAACGTAGCGTTTGGTTCTATGTAGGTTTTAGCCGATGGCTTGCTTTCGCCTTTTTTAGTAATAGTCAGCTCGTTGCCGCTTAGCTCTATTTTGCTGTATTTACCAGCGTTAGAATCGCGTACTGCTTCGCTCATGGGGATAGGCTTAAGGCCACCGGATTGGCCATAGGCTGCAAATATAATTAGGCCAAACAGTACAAGCAGCGCTATAAATCCGGCACTTCTATAACTGCGCTTGTTAGCACCTGGCCGCTTAGGGTTATTACGAAAAGTCTTTTTAGGTGAATCCATACGAAAAAATTATACACTACTTACGTCGAGGGAGCAGTCTGATCTTCTCTTTCTCGAAAACAAGAATGTACGTACCATTAATATCCGCCTGTTTGCCTGCCGCTTTTGTTTTGCCTTGTACGACAAGGCGATCAATCAATGTCCGGTCGAACTGCGCAACGCCCTGGCCACGCAGCCAGGCGGCCATAACTTCGCTAGATACGGCATAGGGCAGCTGAATAAACCACCTGCGGTCTAGCTGATCGGGCGCTGGCTGCAAGTCGATATCTTTATGTAATAGCTCATCGATTTGGTCGTTAATGGCTTTAGCATGCTCGATACGTTCTAATAACACTTGCCTGCCTTTTGTACCGAGGCGGGGCACAATAGCGCGGCGAATATAATTACGCAAATAACGGTCATCGGCATTCGTACTGTCCTCGCGCCAGGTAATATGGTGATCTAGCGCATACTGCAAAATTACCTGTTTGGAATAAGCCAATAGGGGGCGGAGTAGTGCTTCGCGCGATCGCAGCGAGCTAAGCCCCAGCCGGCCGGTACCACGCAACATATTAAGGATAGCCGTCTCTAGCAAGTCGTCCTGATGATGTGCGGTAATAATGGCATCCGCTTTTTCCTCTATTACTACATGCTCTAAAAATTCGTACCGGGCTTTGCGAGCGGCTGCTTCGCTAGCGCCAGAGCCCAACTTGCCGTGCGCTGCTGCAAATGGCAGGCCGAGTGCTGCAGCGGTATCGCGTACCAGTGTAAAATCTGCCATAGAATCAGGCCGAATGCCATGCTCGAAGTGGGCAATAATAAGCTCTAGCCCCGATTGCTTACGCAGCAAGTCAAGTAACACCATACTGTCCACGCCGCCCGAAACAGCCACAACATACTTACCCGGCTTAACTACAACATCCATACATACATAGTACCAGCGTGTACGCACTATAGGGGTTTGGTACGTACGCTATACTAGGGGGTATATGAAAAAACTCTACTTTATGCGGCATGGCATTTCGGCTGCGAACGTCGAACATCGCTTTAGCAACGACGACGAGCCACTTACCGAAGAGGGCAAGTTCGAGGTCAAACTGGCTGCCGAAGCCGCCAAGGCCCAAGGTATTACGATAGACCTTATTATTACCTCGCCCCTTCCCCGCACCCAAGAAACCGCTAAAATTGTGGCCGAAATACTTGGTGTCGACGACGCGCGCATAGAAGTTTCTAACTTTGTACGCGAGCGCGAAGTAGGTGAACTAAAAGGTCAGCCACAAAATCTCTTTTACACGCCAGGCCGTGTATACAAAGATATCGACTACATTCAGGGCGCCGAAACTATAGCCGCCATGCAAGACCGTGCCCGCGACGCCTTACAAGCAATACAAGAGCGATTCGAAAACAATATATTAGTCGTAAGCCACGCGGCCTTTGGCCGCGCTTTTATGCGTGCCGTGCACCGCGTGCCTTACACCGACGAATACCGCGACACCATGCCGCATGACACACCAGAAAACGCTCGGTTAATCGAACTCATCTAGCACCAGATTGCACCCCAGTACTTTGGTACAATAGCGGTAATAATGATCAGGGACGTGTACCAATACCTATTGCATACCTATGGCCGGCATCCGGGGCAATGGATTGGGTTTGGGCTGGTTTTAGCGAGTTCGCTTATAAACCGGGTGGTCATTGTGCTGATTATGGCCCGCATTATTACTGCCATTGCCGGACACGATTTTGTAAGTGCCAAGCACTATACGCTGTACTTTTTAGTCGCCTATCTGTTTGGCGTTGTGTTATGGACAGTTGGTGAACTTATATCTATTAGAAGCGAAGACAACGAATACGAGCGTCTTATGCTTGCCTACCATGCCAAGCTGATTGGCAAAGACATGGCCTTTTACCGCAATAACCAAACCGGTTATTTATCTACCGTATACCGCCAGTACCTCGATTCTGGCATACATATGCTGCGTTTTGTACGGGGCGAGGCATTGGGTACGTTTATTTCATTGGTAGTACCTGTTTTTGTGCTGCTCTTCCTTAACTGGCAGGTGGGACTAGTAACGCTGGCAGTGGTAATTATTCAATTTATATATGTCGTGTGGTCGTCGGCCAAGGCTAACCAATACCGGCGCATGACTCACGAGGTATACCGCAAAGTTTCGGGCGAAGTGTCCGACGAAATTACCAACATAGTCGCCTTTAAATCCGGTGGCGTCGAAAACCGGGCATTTGGCATTATGCGGGCGCTTGCCCACCAGGAGACAGAGGCGTTTTGGCTACGGCGTAAGGTAACGACCATGCTTGATGTACCACGTGGCGTATTAACAGCAATTGGCATGGCGGCGGCAGTGCTTATTATTATCGGTTTCGCAGACAATAACGTCCAAGCACTGGGGTTAGTAGTACTGACTATTACCTATATGTTCCAAATACTCCGCAGCGTTTCCACACTACCCGATCTTGTGCATGACCACGACGATATTATTACCAAGTTTGCCCCCACTCTTGCCTACTTGCAGGGCGACCACGAAACAATTAAAGATCCCCAAAACCCTGCCCCACTTACCATTAAAAAAGGCGCTATAGATATTACCGACGTAACATTCACCTACGAGGCCAACGACACTGCCCGCAAACATGTGCCAGTGTTCACTAACTTAACCATGCATATTGCCGGTGGCGAGCAAGTGGGCATTGTGGGTTTAAGCGGTGCGGGCAAAAGTACCTTAGCTAATTTACTGATGCGTTTCGACGACATAACCGGCGGCAGCATTACCATAGATGGCATAGATATACGCAATGTTATGCAAAGCGAACTGCGCCAGAACATTGCGTATGTACCGCAAGAACCATTGCTCTTCCACCGGAGCATACGCGAAAACATTGCCTACTATAACGATACCACCAGCGAGGCCGACATTATTCGGGCCGCCAAAGCCGCCCACGCCCACGAGTTTATACAAAAACTGCCAGAAGGTTATGATTCGCTAGTGGGCGAACGCGGCATAAAACTAAGTGGCGGCCAAAAACAACGCATTGCGATTGCCCGCGCCATACTCAAAAAAGGCCGCATTATGATTTTCGACGAAGCCACCAGTGCCCTAGACAGCGAAAGCGAACAGATTATTCAGCGAGCATTACCAGAAATCTTGGGCAAACAAACGGCTGTTGTTATCGCCCACCGTTTAAGTACCGTCGCTGGCTTAGACCGCATTATTGTTATGCACGACGGCCGAGTTACCGAAATGGGCACGCACGCACAACTACTTAAAAAACGTGGGCGCTACTATGCGCTGTGGCAAAAACAAACTGCTGGGTCGGACGAACGCTAAGAATCTTAGCCTACTTTTACCCTGATAAGCTTGTCAAAACCATCGGCAAGAACCGGAACACCGATACGCAATTCTTTGTCTGTTTTTCTAACGAGCCCAGCTCCGGACGAACGGTTGCCGCGAGCTCTATCACGGAGGATTGCCGTATTTAGCGGCGCCTCGATGTGTATGCCTGCAACCGTAACCGCACCAAAGTTCCTGTATAACAGTACGTTTCTGGCTCTTGAAATCTGCTGTGTAAAAGCCGCGTCCACAATAACCGAATCGCCCCTTCTAACGGCCGCTTCTATATCTCCGTGTGCAATCCGCCAGGCCCGTAGATCTTGGCTTGGATCTGCTTCGCTGCCAGTCAGTTGATAGCGAATACCGCCTAGGCATACCCGATCAACATCAAGCTGTTTAGCGACCGGTTCTAACAGCGCCGTTTTACCCACGCCAATCATACCAATACCCATTGCTACCCATGGCCCATCTAACGATTGTAGTTCTTGTACTACCTGCTGCACTTGTTCTTTGTTCTGTATCATGCGAGCGAGTATATCACATGCAACAGCCCTAGCCACCAGAGTAAAAATCTGCTATATTTACCCTGTTCTCAATGCACTGATCCACATAAAAGACGATAGATTTTTATGTACCACTGATCGGGAAGAGCAGCACCGGTTCGCCGTAGGAGAATGCGAACTTGTTTCGCAAGGTGCGTTGAGAAACCCGCAAGGCGGGTGTCTCAAAGCGGCGGCGTAGCTCAGCTGGTTAGAGCACGAGACTCATAAGCTCGGGGTCACAGGTTCAAGTCCTGTCGCCGCTACCAAATTGATTATTTACTAAATTTATGTTAAAATAGCGCAATCTAGGTCCCCTAGACAGTCATCTCTGCTGCCCAGAGGTTGTACATCGTAGGTTTTACGAAAGGGCACTTGTGTCAAGCTCGGCAAACAGCTCCAGCAATACATCGGCTTCGCGCTGGAATAGCTGGCAGTTTCTGTCATTGATGTTCTTCATCGTCATGGTGTTGATCATCAACTTCACCACTCCGTTCTCGTGGTGGTACGACTACAGCAACCTGAGCGCTGCAGTGCGCATCCTGACGGCAATCGCCGGCCTGCTCACGCTCGCCGCGATCTCGCAGGGTGTCTACGTGAGGACGAAGCCGCGATGGTTTTACGTCTTTGCATACCTCATCGTGGCCTTGACCGTGATGAGGTGCATCTTCGGCTTCTAGACCTACTCAGACCTGCGCTGGGGTGGCGGGGACAGCAACGTCCCCGCCAGCAGGTCGGGTAAAATTCAAATTTGCTTTTTAGCTTTGAATTTTACCCTTCCCCCTTACACTTCCATGAATGTGCGTTCATGCTGATGAGCTCCAAAGAGCGAAAAGTGTCAACTCAGGCTCTGCATAAATAGTTGACATTATTTATTACTTATGTTATTATCTAGACAATGAGATTTGAAGAAGGCCAGCCATTTCCAGTGCTAGATAAGTTCGCTGAGCTTAATGCAGTTGTGGGCAACCCCGATGTTGCTAGCGAATTCTTT
>CAYSOP010000022.1:0-15998 GCA_964432725.1 uncultured Candidatus Saccharibacteria bacterium
GAAGAAAAGGAATCTCATTTGACTGGATTCCCGCCTTCGCGGGAATGACGAGGGTGGTAGTGAACAGTTTGTGGTGCAAGGTCAATCACGGCCGGGATTACTCGTATGCCACCGGCATACTCCGGGTTATAAAGATTTGGTGACTTGTAGTTTGTCTTTGGCATGCATGGTGATGACGAGTACAAATAGTACGCCTAAGAACACTAGGTATACCCCTCGGTCGATAACGCTGGCAGATACAATGGTGCTGCTGCTAATGTGGTGCAACTGAGTACTAAACAACAAGAAGGCCTCGCGGATGCCGATGCCGCCTGGTGTAATGGCTACGAATAACGATAAGTTAGCAACGCCGGTGTAGCTCAGAATCTGCCCCCACGAGATGTCATTAGTAAGACTATGGAGTTCTGTGGCGAAAATAAACACCTGCATCAATACCTGGACAGCCGTCATCACCCCAATAAGACCGATATATTTGGCGTTTAGGTGCATAGCGGCGCCTAACTTTGCGCGGTAGCGCCTAATAAAGAGTAGGCTTACTCCGGCAACCGTAACCGACGCCAAAAATGTCTGCCACCATGGCCGGCTGCCAGCAAAGGCTATGGCAATGCTAAACACCGCAAAAAAGCCGTAGTATATAAGGCTGCTAAGTGCAAAATGTTTAATGCTTAGGCTGTGCCGTTTTTTCAGGTATACGGCACGAAAAGCTGGACCGCTTTGCCCCGGCCCAAAAAAGTTAACGAGCGCCGAATAAGCGTTAAACAGTAGATTCTCTTGTTTAGGTAGCGATTTATTAAACAGCCCTAGGCTGAGGCGCGTAATACCCACGTATGCTAAGAAGGATATTGCATACAGCACAAGGAGCATCACTAGTGTCAGCGGCGAAACGTCCCGTAACCTCTGTACTGTTTCGGGGTGGCCATGAATATAGTAAAAGAACGCGATGGTTGTAAGCGCCAATACGCAGACTGCCGCTATTGTCTTTAGGTGTTTTTTCATCTGTCAAAAGTATACACCTAGTTTAGGACGCACTTGAGGGCCGGCATGTATAATGAGGGTACTTTGATGAAACAAACCGCTGGCAAAGTTACTGCTTTTTTGGGCTCGCGCGCCTTTTTATGGGGCGTTTTTATATTCTTTGTTTTGGAATGCATGTGGGTGGCATTATCTTCGGCCTATCCTATGGCCTTTGACGAAGAGTATCACCTGGGCCTTATTAAGATTTACGCCGGGCACCTGCTGCCCTTTTTAACCGAGCAGCCGCAGAACGCCAATCAGTTTGGTGCTGTTGCTCGCGATCCATCATTTTTATACCACTGGTTGCTCAGTTTTCCGTACCGGCTGCTGGCAGCTGTTACCGACAATCAGGTAACTCAGATTATTGTGCTGCGTATACTTAACATTGGTATCGTAACGGCAAGCTTAGTGCTGTATATGCGGGCATTAAAGCGTATGGGTATGTCGCGGGCGTTTCGTAATGTTGCGTTGCTTATTTTTGTGCTTATACCCATTTTACCCCTGCTGGCTGGGCAAATAAACTACGACAGTTTGTTCATGTTGTGCGTTGCCTGGCTGACGCTGCTGACCTTTGCACTCATAGACCAGTTACGTACCGGGAAAGTCCAGCCAACAACGCTGACCTGGTTCTTGACCGCCTGTATGCTTGGCGGCCTCACAAAGTACGCTTTTTTGCCTGTTGCGGTGGCGGCGGTCATTGTACTGGCGGTTGCGGCGTGGCGGTTCCAGCAAACCAAACTTACACGGCTGGTTGTACGCTTTAAGACGGATGTAAAGCGACTGCGGCCTAACCTAGCTATGGGGCTTATAGCGCTAATCGCTCTGTCGGGCATTTTGTTCGCCCAGCGCTACGGTGTAAATATTGCGCGTTACCATACGCCGGTGCCGGATTGTGCAGCGGTGCTGAGCGTGGATGCGTGTAAAGCGTACAGCCCATGGGCGCGTAACCACCGCATGGCCACCGAAAAAACCAGCGTAGACCCAAACCCTGTGTACTACACTACTATCTGGCTGCTGGGTTTGCACTATCGACTATTCTTTACCGTGAATGGCCCGCATCACGATTATGCTAGCTATCCGTCTGTTCCCTTGCCGAGCGCAACCTTTATTGTGCTGACAATTAGCGGCCTGGTAGCAATTGTTCTGTACTCCCGCCGTATATTTACGGGCCAAATATACATAAAAGCGGCACTGGCTTTATCTTTCACCTACATAGGCGTGCTGTGGCTTAACAATTACGGCGACTATATAGAAACTGGCTGGCCGGTAGCTATTAATGGCCGGTACTTATTGCCGGTGCTTTTACTGCTTGCCGCTGCCTGGGGCAAGGCTTTGGCGACGGCTATCCAGCCCTGGCCCGTACTTAAGCCAATTGCTGCGGTTATTGTTATTGCTTTGTGTTTGCAAGGCGGCGGTGTGTTTAGCTTTATTTTACGTACCGACAGTACGTGGTATTGGCCTAACCAAAGCATCGTTACCAACATAAACGAAGCCGCCCGCAAAGTCCTGGACCCTATCACCTTCGAAGGCCCTAAGTACTACTAGCGTTACCCTGCTACAGACTGGGAAGAGCAGCCCGAGACTTTGGCTTTGCCTTAGTCCCGGCGCGATATGGGGCCCCCGGGAAGCGCGCAGCGCTTTTTGGGGTAAGGTGAGAAACCCCTTTGGGGTGTCTCAATTACGGGTCGAAGCGGACGTGTTTGGTGTGTTCTAGGTTTTGTTCTATAAGGATGCGATTAATACGTATAAGGTCGGCTACCACGCCGAGTGTAAAGGCTATGAACGATGCCACCAGGAGTACACTGCCTACGATAAGCGATTGTAAATGACCGCCACCGTTACCTTCTATAAAGAAATATAGGTAGCGAGCAAATGGGACAAGACCTGCAATGAACAGCGTTACACCAAGCGTGACAAAAATGACGTAGGGCCTGTACATTAAGAATGCCCGCAAAATAGCGGCACCAGATTTAATAACGTGCTCTGCCGACGAACTAAACAGCCGGGACTCGCGGGTTTTGGCGTTGGTAACAATAGGTACTGAGGCAATAGCCAGCTGTTTGTTGCCGGCTTGTATAAGCGTTTCCATGGCGTAGCTAAAGGTAGTAACGTTATTTAGTCGCATCGCGGCATCGCGGCTATATGCGCGAAACCCACTTGGTGCGTCGGGTACTTTGGTGCCAGCGGCTTTGTTAAGGATGCGGGTTCCAACTTTTTGCAGCAGCTTCTTAATAGGCGAAAAGTGTTTAATTTTTTGTACCTGGCGGTCGGCAATTACCATGTCTGCTTTGCCTGCTAGTATTGGGGCGATAAGGTCGGGTATTTTGGCGCCTGGGTACTGGTTGTCGCCGTCGGTATGCACAATAATATCGGCGCCTGCGGCTAGGCTGGCTTCTAGGGCGTCTTTAAAGCCACGGCCTAGCCCCTGCTTGTGGGGGTGGCGAATAATATGCTGCACACCGTACCTTTGAGCAACTTCTAGGGTTTTGTCGGTGCTGCCGTCGTCTACGATGACGACTTCTATACTGCTGATACCCGATATTTTTTTAGGCAGTTCTGCGAGTACTGTTGGCAGCGTTTTTTCTTCGTTTAAACACGAGCATTGGATTACTAGTTTCACGGATGTCTCCTATACGTGCAGCGGCTGGTAGCCCAGCTCGGTTAGCTTTGTACTAATATCATCGTACGATTTACCGCTTAACATGCCGCCCATTACAAATTCAGCTTGCGTTACGTCTGCAAGGCAGCAGGATGGTGGTGTAAATGCCTGCTTATCAGCTTCGCTTAAAAACTCAAAGTCAATCATAACCAAGCCGGTTAGCTTGCCGCTAAAAATGTCTACCTCGGCAGGACGGCCGTTGATTATTACTTCGTAACGGTCCTTTTCTACGATGCGGCTATGGCCACTGCTGAGGGACTCGAATTCCGTTTGGTCGAGCGGAATGGTTTGCTCGGTATGCACCGATGCATCACCTTCGGTGACTTGCAGCTTCTTGGTAATCTCGTAGCCTTTGCCTTTGCGCCGTAAGCGCAAGTGCGGGTGTAATGCCTGATCTTCGGGTACATAAAAATCTACCATGCGGAGTGGCTGCGCCTGGCGGATTTCGATAGGTATTTCGCGTGCTAAATAGGTTAGCTCGTATTCGACTAGGGTGTTGCTCATGGCTGTATTGTACCCTATCCTTATCAGTATGTATTATGTGCGCAAGCAGCAAGCTGGTTTTACTCTTATAGAACTATTAGTAGCTATTGGTTGTTTGATTATTATCATTGGTGTGGCGGTGCTATGCTTGCGCCCTAAAGATTACAGCCCGCAGACCCGCAATGCTCAACGTTGGGCAGACCTGTCGCAGTTGGCTAGCGGCCTAAAGGCGTATGCTGCCGCTAACGGTACAATGCCCGATATTATTACAGCAAAGAATCAGGTGCTCGGCAGCGAAACGAAAGAAGGGGCCATAGACCTGTGTCCTTATTTGGTTCCAAAGTATCTAAAGAAGATACCCGTAGATCCGCGCGGTCTGGATTATCAAAATAAAAACTGCAACGCCAAAGATCCGTCGTATGTAAGCGGCTACGCGGCGCAACGGTATTTAGACGGAAGCGTCGTATTGAACGCCTTTCTGGCCGAAAACCGAGAACTTATAACCTTACGCGTCCCTGCCCCCGCGCCATTGCCTACGCCAGTTGTTACAAATCCAGACTAGAATCCAATTGATATGGTAAGGCCTCCAGGGATTACTACTGACGTCAACCTTCAGTACCCATTTGCAGCCGAGGTTCGGTGCATTGGCAGTCACCCGATTGTCGGAGCTACACTATTTCGGAGTAGAGCGGCAATTTAAGCCTCGGATAATCTGAAATATAGGGAGAGGCCGACTGGAGCAAAGCGGAGGGAGTTTTGCTGCGCCGAAATAGTGTAGTGGAGACAGTCGAGTGACTGACGCTGTACCGAGAGGTTTTCTTGGTTACTTCTTTTGGCGGGGCAAAAGAAGTAACATTGGTAGTTTGATGCCATTAGAAGGAAAAAGGAATGCTATATTACTGGATTCCCGCCTTCGCGGGAATGACGGCGGTGGTGAACAGTTTGTAGGGTGAGGTCAATCACAGCCGGGATTTGCTCACATGCCACTGGCATGTTCCAGACTTGCATGCTCCGGAATGACGGGAGTTATTCGCCCGTGCTTTCCAGGGTGTCCTGGGTGGTTTTAGTTATATCATTTAAAAACGGTACATGGCTCAGGCCGCTTAAAATCCACAGTAGCAATGCCACTACTATCGTGCCGCCCACAAACACGCCTAGGCCCGTAGCAACGCCTTTTAAGAACGCGAACCCCATGACTTTAGGTAAATGCGCGTGGGTTGATTCGTAAAAGAACTCTATTTGCTTAACAAACTCTAATTTTTCGGCTTCGGTCATTTTTTTGCGTACATTCATCTGCTTAGTATACAGCTTTCGGGAGCGTGAAATACCTTACTGCTGATTATCTGTTACATGGTTATTATGTTGGTACCGTAAGGAGTAGATTACCATGAACAAGTACGGTCCTAAAGCACAGGAAAAAGTCGAGAAGACAATGCACGAATTTAAGCGCGGAGATTTAAAAAGCGGTACAAGCGGCAAACGCGTTACCAGCCGCAAACAAGCCGTTGCTATCGGTTTGTCTAAAGCCCGCAAATCGGGCGCTAAAGTACCGCACGACAGCTAAGGAGGCACTATGGAGCGAGCACCAAGGATAACATCAGTAAACGAGCAAGAGGTGCTAGAAGCCCGCCGCCGCAACCGTATGCGCGAGGCAGCAGCAAGGCGCGCTGCCGAAACACGCAAGAAGGCTGTAACCGCAATTACCCTTATCCGTATGATGTTCCAACTTGCCATTACTCCGAACCGACAGGTGGGTAAGGTCGTACGCCGGAATGTAGATATGGCTCGCCAAGCACGGCGTGTAGCCAGTGGCGACTATAGCCGTGTGTTGGCACTGGGTAGTAACGCGGTAAATACTTCTAGGACCTAAGCGTAGCCTCTTTTATTTAGGTCAGCTGCTTCATAAAAGCGTGCAGCTGGTTCCATATAGCTTTGTCGGTAGAATACAAAGCTAGTTCTTGTGTGCCAAAGGCTACGCCGCGGTAACTGAAGTTATGCGACCCGCAAATACTAGCGTATTGGCCGCTTTTTAGTTCTGCCAAAATGAACTTAGCGTGTATGTAACTAGCGCCAGTATAGGTATTGTCTATACGATAACGCTGTTGATCGAACGCCTGAGCCCATGCATCAGGCACAGCTAGCTGCTCGGGCCGGTTATAATAACAAGTCGTTTCGGTCTCGTGCATTAGTTCGGCAAGGTGGCCGCTCGGTGTGTATTGACTGACGTAATATACGCGCTTGGCGTGGGCTACCAATTCGCAAGCCCGTTCGTAGATAATAGAGTGGCCTTGCCTGCCGCCGTCGAATAGCATGGTGTTATTGCCTGTGAGCGATGTTTCGCTGTCTGGAAGTGGGGGTACTTGGGTGCCAATCTGCCGCACTAAGTTATCGAGCTGAGCGGCAGTTGCTGCATTAGTGCCCTGCATCATATAGTCTTGCTGGCCAAAGTCTTGGTCTACAAGATTAACTCCCCCGAACGAAAAGAAAGTGTCATCTATGACGCTGATTTTTACATGGCAGCGGCCTTTGTATGGCACGATGCCAATTTTGCCAAAACAGTGTATGGTGGCACCAAGACTGCTAAGTTCTTCTAGCGTTTTAAATGTACGCTCTATGCGTTCGTTACGCGTGATACGGGGCTGTAAATGGTAGCGGGAACTTAGGCGGGTGTAATTATCTAGCAGTATAGTTACCTGGACGCCGCGCTGTACGGCTTCTTTCACGGCTTCAAAGACTGGTGCCGTGCGTTCGCCCCACACTACTACCATGGCAGCTAATACAACGCGTTTTTTGGCTTTAGTAATAGCCTTTACTAGTGCTGCGTGATAATTGTCGGCTGCAAGTACTTGCAGCTCTGCCTGCTGTTTGGGAGCCGCCTTTTTCGTCTTCATGTGCTATGTATCATACCAGCTTAAGCACTATGCTGGCTATGGCCCTGTGCATTAAGGGTGGTTCGCTTATTCGACGACAACAGTGCCGTTAAAGCCTTTAGCGTCGGCTGGGTCGTAGTATTTGTAGTTGCCTGGTGTTTCAAAGATGTAGGTGTACGAGTCGCCGGTTGCAAGCAGGTCGTTGCTATCAAAGCCTGCTAATACGGTTTGGTCGGCTGTTAGCTTGTGTGCACGCGTGTCGTGGTTAGTAAAGGTTACCTGCTGACCCTTCTTAACCTTAACGGTCGTGGGTGTTACACCGGTAATTTCTAGGTTAACGCTTGCGACGTTTTCGCTAATAGGTACCGACGAGTCTGTCTCGGCTTCTGGCTTTTTATTCATGCCAAAGATAATTAATCCTATGACTAGGGCCACTACTAGGGCTATGCCCCCTAAGATAAGCCATGCTTTTTTGTTGCTCGGGCCCCTCATCGAAGTGTTGAACGAGCCCATAACGATTCCGTTGTCTTGTGAGTGTTCCATATATACTATTCCTCCGCCGGTCTATCTTTTTTGCAGTGTTACGTCTTTGACAATCGTTACATCCCCAAGGGTGACAGATAGTGTCTTGGAGTAGTACTTGGTAGCGCGGTAGGTGAGGTTGTAGCGGCCTGGGTCAAGATGCTGTACCGCATAACGGCCCCGGCTGTTGGCCTGCGAAATGTGCCGGGTACCATCGGTGTCGGTGTATGAAACGCTGGAGTATGCGACGCGTTTTTCGGTTTCTTGGTCGCGGATGACTCCCCTAATGGTGCGCTTCTTTTTAGGCACTGGATCCGTCTTGGCGGTTGCTTTGTCGGACGCTTCGCTGCTGTTGCCTGCTGCGTCTTTAGCTACGACGTAGTATGTATATTCGGTGTCAGCAGTTAGATTGGTGTCGCCGTAGCTAGTGCTGGTCGAAGATCCAATAACACTACCGGTGCCGTCACCGGTTGAGCGATACACATCGTACTTGGTTACGCCCACGTTGTCGGTACTTGCTGCCCACTTAAGGTTAATCTGGGTCTGGCTTTCTTTAGTTGCGACCAGAGCGGTTGGCTTCGTTGGCTTTTCGGTGTCATTAAACGGAGGTTGTGGCGTCTTAACGTTTACCGCGTTCGTAAGTGCAGATTTATTGCCGTTGGCGTCAAAGGACAGTACTTTGTAGGCGTACGTAGTGTTAGCCATGAGGCCGGCGTCTTTAAAGCTGGTTACATTGCCTAGGTCGGCAATAGGTAGGCCATCACGGTATACGGTGTAGCCCTTAACACCCGTATTGTCGGTGCTGGCCTTCCAACTAACGGTAACGGCGTTGTATGCGGTTGCAGTTGCGGTGAGGCCGCTCGGTACCGAAGGTGCTTGCTTGTCGCCGTTTTCGACGCTGACGTTAAAGCTATCTACGCCTACGTTGCCGGCAGCATCGTACGCTTTGGCAGTTAATACTTGCGTGCCATTTGGTACTTTTGTGCTGTCCCAGGTAAAGGCATAGGGAGAGCTTGTGTCAGTGCCCAGCAATGAGCTGTTAATGTACAATTCTACTTTGCTTACACCTACGGTGTCGGTTGCAGTTGCGGTGATGTTGACGTTGCCGCTGACCGAAGCTTCGGCTGCAGGTGCGGTTATGCGGACTGCGGGCGGAGAGGTGTCTGAGGGGGCGTTACAGTTGTCGCCGTTACCGGTTGGGGTACAGCTAAGGTCTGATGTAAACACAAGGCGGTCAATCTTAACGTTTGGTTTGTTGCCAATAAGTTTTACGGGGCGTGTGCCTGCAGCTAGGGCTACGTCAATCTTAGACGATGTGTTACCGCCCTGGTGCGATACCCACACCCAGCTGTTGGTAGCAATACTGCCACCGCCAACGGTGTAGCATTTGTTGCCGTCAATCTCTAGCAAGTAGGTGTTGTTGGTAGTGTCGGGCACATTAATGCGCGTCCACACACGATACGTAGCGGCCGACGGTAAGTTAGCACTTGTGGTTGCGGTACCGTAGTCGGTGCCAGGCGCCGCACATGCGGCTGCGCTTGCTTTACCTTGCATTAAAGCAAAAGGCGCAACTGCCAATACGCTTATTACAAGCACGGCAATAGCGCCCCGTAAGCGTGGTTTTGCTATGGGGAGAAGTCTATAGTTCACGTCAGATACCCTCTTCGAGTTTTTATAGTGTTTATGATTGTATCATCGGTGATTACGAGGCTTGTGTCAACCGTGGATAGCATGGGTTGCTGTATTTCATCTGTAATTTGGGCGTGTGCCTGTAGCGGCTGTACAATACAGGCAGTAATGAACTTACGTTCTCTCACACGACTATTACTAACACCATCTATTACCAGTGGTGTTTTAACAGTTGCAATTGCGCTTGGAGTACTTGGCTATAGCGGGTGGCTGTATATAAGCGATAACCAAATTTTTTACGATTACCTCTTTGGGGCATACGGCCTTAAAACGTTTGTGTGGCAAAACTCGTTAGGCTTTTCTATATGGAGCCAAAACTTTTTAAGCAGTCCCCTTGCCTATTACCTCCTAGTAGGCGGCGCGGCAATTACTGTAGGTGTCGCTGTGTTTACAGTGCTGCAAACTACCAGTGGGTTTGTACGCGGTACGGCCGAGCTCATAGACCAAGCACAGTTTAAAGGCCCCTCGCAGCGCTCAGCCCTGCGTGAGCTGGTATCGCGTTTAGTGTTGCGCACGACTGCTCTCATAGGTTGGGCTGTATACATGGCCTTTTTTGTAAGTATGCTGGTACCCTTTAGTATTGTATTAAACCAAATGGGTATAGACCGTATACGTAACGGCGCCTTTTACGGGATACTTGCTACTATCGGCGCCTTTGCAGTGCTGGTATTAGCATTACATCTGCACACCGTATTCTTACGCCTTACTGCTTTGCGTCCCCGGCTGTTTGGTGGTGATGACGCAATACAAGAGGCCGAAGCCCAAAGCCAGCACCAGCTGTAGCTTACGGTGTTTGGGTGCTGAGGTTAACCCGGGAATACTCGATAACCTTACCCGTAGCGGGCCGGTATAATACTGCCCTGCCAGCCTTGGCGTACACGAGTACTTTATCGCCATTCTGGGCATTCTTAAAAAAATCTTGGGCTTGTAGCTTGCTTACGTCTTTTACGGTGGCAACGGTAGGCGTATCGGCAGGCAGTTCTATGTGTTCGCCTATTTGGGTGACCAGTCGGCTTGTTTCGTTTTGGGCGGCTGTTTTACCGTTGCTGGCTAGGCCAGCTAATTGTCGCTTAGTGGTGATGTAACCGTATGCAAGCGTACCGATAATAAGCACGCATACAACAAGGAGCGCAATTGGCCACCAGCGTTTTAATAAGGAGGGTGTGCGGCGGGTCTTAGATGCACGATCGGCCTCTGAGGCGCTCTGAGCCGATTCAGCCGTCGGCTGTGGACTGCGCATCCGCGCTCTTGGATTGCCGATGTCGGGCTTAACTTGCATCTTATCTTCCCCTTGGTTCATGTACGCTTAAGTTTAGCGGATTTAACAGGTGGGGGCAATTTAGGCGGCAGAGCCAGGTATTTCGTTACGCGTATAGCCGGCAATGATCTCTTTGACCATGTCCGCAACTTCCTTGGGCTCGTGTTCGCTTTTAACAATGTATTTTACTGCACCTTTAGAGAGTGCTGTTTCGGCGTCTTGCTGTCCGGCCAGGTTGGTAAGCATAATAACGGGTATATGCTTGGTAGCATCGCTTGCTTTCAGGCGTTCCAGAGCTTCCAACCCGTTCATTTTGGGCATCATGACGTCCAATAGAATTACGGTCGGGTTTACGCTTGCGGCTTTTGCCAGGCATTCTTCGCCGTCACCAGCCATTTCTACTTCGTATTTCTCGAATGTAAAGATTTTTTGATACATCCGGCTCATGAGCGGATCATCTTCTACGATAAGAACTTTAGCCATAATTACTCCTAGGTTACTTGATTAGCCTAACTGCTTCGATAAATATTGTGCCATAAGGTAGGCAGGAATAACAGAAAGTATTAACAAAACTGCCGCCACAATGAAGGTCATCTCTATAGAATGCCCGGCGGTACGTAAGGTCGAAGTTTGCGGCTTGCCTAAGAATGTCATGCCAATAACGGCATTGTCGGCATCGGTAACCGGCGAATAGACCGCCAGGAAGGGACGGTTTAGTACCGAAAGTTCGCCTTTGTAGGTATGCCCTTTAGAAAGTACGGTCTGTAGCACTGCTTTGTTTGTTTCTTTGACGCCAACGGCTCGTGTGACCCCATCTGGCATTACGAATGTTGTGGCAGAACGGGTGCTGCCCGCATAGAGGGCGCTATCGAGTCCGGTAGCGTGCTTCACGCCATCCACAAAGGCATTGTCTGACGTCAGGCCAACGCTTACGGTGCCTATAATTTGTTTGTTGGCGTCGCGCAGCGGCACAACGCTCTTTATGTACATAACCGGCGCAATGATGTCGTCTTTAACGGCTGTGCTGGAAGCGGATTTACCTATCAGCGCTCGTCGCACCAGCGTATCCGACGATATTGAATCGCCCCAGCGGTCTGGATCTTCGGCTCGTAAGAGCACCTGACCCGTTTTAGAGGTAATAATAAGTGACGATTGTTTCTTGCTTACCAAAAAATCACTGGTAAGCGATACGAGTGCCGCATGGTCTTTGGCGACGACGGCTTGAGCAATCTCTGATGTTTGGGCTACTACCTGCGTATTTGCCAGCGTTTCAGCCTTTTTGGCGTCGAGCGCATAGCCCAACACCTTAGAAGCAGTGTCGAGGTTAGTTAGTGCTTCAGACTGAATACTGCGCATGAGCAAATAGGTAAAGCTAGTTGTCGTCAGTAGGAATATTGTCAGCGTGCAACCCATTAGTAGTATAAAGAGTTGCGAAAAGAACCGTTCAGTGAGGTATCGCCATACCCAACGGCCGAGTGCAATGATGCCCGCAAGTAAAAGCAAGTGCTCAACCGACCAGGCTGGCCCAAAAGCTTCTGCGAACCGGGCAATATCCGGATTGCTGTTGGTACGCAGTAACGATGTTAGTCCTATAAGTTCTGAAGCGAATAGCAGGCTAAACGCAATGGCTACCGGTTTAAGATGTCGTTCCAGCCCAATAGTTGCACGACGCCAGTAAAGGATCGCAATAGTAAGTGCGCCAGCCACCGGCAAGAAGTGGATTGCTATACCTATAGGGCCGGATACAATGGCCGCTGCTGCTTTAGGGGTGCTTTTGCTGTCTTCCTGTAATTCTGTTTCTAGGTCTTTAATAGTTGGCCGTGGCAACATTGGATCGGTAAAAAGGCCAAATGCAATAGCGGCGTAGCCAGCAATACGCAACACAAGACCTATGGTTCCTGTTGCGCCACCAAACATATCGGCACCCAAGACGGATTCTTCAATAACAGTGGCCTCGGCTACGAAGGATACTGCAACCAGCATAAAGCCTACCCATTTAGCTAAATCTTTACGCTGCTTTTTATTCGTCCAGGCGTCGAAGTATAACCAAAAAACTGCAAAGAATACTAAGGCAGCTAATAGATTCACTATAAAGTGAAAGTTTTGTGCGAGGAATTGTATTGGCAATGTACCCACCCGTTATTTGTCGCCTATTTTTAGTTGAATGCTTATCACGATTATATCCTAAGCAAAAACATTTTAACAATATTATAAATTGGTAAGTGACTCTAAAATTTCATCTTTGGTGAGCGTACCGGTTATAGTCTTGCGCACAATGCCCTTGCGGTCCACGAAGTAATGGGTAGGTATACTCTGTACTTTAAGGTTGTTTGTGAGAGCGCTGTCTGAGTCGGCTAGCCACTGAAGCTTGTAGCCCGAGAGCTCACTGTATACTCTGGTTTTGCCAATGCGCTCCTGGACTGCAACGGGTACGACGTTAATATCGGTGTTCTTTTGTAGCTCGGTCAGGGCAGGTACCTGCTGGGCGGTCGCTGGTGACCAAATACTGGTAAGGGTTAGGACTGTCGGCTTGCCGAGCCAACTGAGGGAGTTGACGGTTTGGCCATTTGAGGCTTGCAAACTAAGGCTGGGCACGACATGGCCGGCAAGTGACTGTTTTTCGTTTGGCTTACTAACGGTACCCGTACCAATCTGCACCTGTGCGACATCGTTGCCGATGGCCAGTAGTGTTTTTTTCTTCATTGCTAGTACGCTTGTAATGGGCGTGGGTTTATCGGTAGTAAATATGGTACTGACCAAGTTGCGGTAGCCGCCTGCGGTTGTTTTGAAATAATACTTGCCTGGCGGCAGCATAAGGGCGAATGCACCGTTCTTGCCGGTTGTTTGGGGATTCTTTTGGCCATAAGCACCGCCGTCCCATACGGCCCATTCCCGGAGCTCTGGTTCGAAGTAATACGCAGTAACGGTGGCGGTCAGGCCGGACCGCTTAGATGTATCTATAACCTGGGCCGGAGTTTGTATCTGTAGGGTTTGTATAATCCGGCTGGTTTTATTGCCAGCACCATCAATACTGTTAGCAGTAAGGCTGTAGTTGCCAGGTTGGGTAAAAACTAAAATGCCGGACCACAATCCTGTATCTGCCGACTTAGCCAGACTAAAGGACATTGGTTTGCCGGAGTTATTTTTTTTGTCGGATGTGGCTGTAAGCGTAATGGCGGTTGGCCCACCGACCGCACTAAGCGTAATTTTTTGGTCAATCCCAACAAGCGTTCTACTTACGCCGCTTTTATCCGGTGTCAATATCTGTGGTCCCAGCGATATAACGTTACCCCCTACTTGTGGCGGTAGACGGTCTATAACTAATGTTGCAGTTGCTGTTTTGGCGGTATTACCGGACGTATCAATGGCCCGGGCTAGAACTGCATAGTTGCCGTCGTCCAAATTAACCGGTGTAAAGCTAAAAGTTGTTTTTTTGCTTGGCAATGCACCAAGTCCATCGGTCGGTAACCAGTTTTGGCCCCCGTCTGTAGAGTATTCGATACCGGCCAACGCTTCGTTGTCGGTTGCTTCGCCGCGTATAGTTGGCGTTTGTTTAAATGGCGTCTGCAAGGAGGTAGTTAAAACAATAGTTGGGGGCACGCTTTCGGTTGGTATGGCTTTAATGGGCACGACGGTATTGATCGGCTGGTTACTGCTTTGGGTAATACTTGCCGTCATAAAGGTACTGTCCGCAGAGGTGCCAATATTGTTTGCGGCATCGGCACTCGACACCTGGTAATGGTAGGCTGTAGCCGGGATGAGGCCCGTAAGCGTTAGCGAGTGGCTGGTTTTAGGCGGGAGGGAGTATTTGTTTTGGTCATAGTCTTGATTGGGCCCGAAATCTACTTTGGAGCTGGCAGGTTCGTCGGTATTCCAACTGACAGTCGCGCTGGTAGCAGTAATATTTGATACCGCCAGTCCACTTATGAATGGTGTTGTTCTGTCAATACCATCGCCGTCAATGGCAACGCCTAAGCTGCCCGTACAATCAATAAGATCACTGCCATCAGTTTGGTCGGATACTTTTACCAGCCAGTCGGCGGCGGGCACATCGGTGCTGCCGGCCACGATAGACACTGGTACGCTGTCGCCTGCACCAGTACGGGTTAGAATAGCCTGTTGGTCGTTCGAACCATAGGTGCTCCAGCTGCCGTCGCCCGAACTGGTAATTCTAAAATCTGCACTTGGCGCATCGATCTCTACCCACTCTACTTGTCCCCCGCCCTGGGCCGAAAAATCAAAGATAAGCGTCTGGTTGGCGTCGCGGTACACGCTGTGCGGCGACACACTGGCTGTACACGAACTAATAGCGGCATGTACCGGCGCGTAGGCTATTAAATTCGAGCCAATGGCGACTACCACAATAAGAGCTGCGTAGCGCAGACGTTTTAGCATAAGCTTTATTTTAGGGTAATTTGCTCCGAAAAGAAACGTACAGTTGCTAGTCTTTTGAGGTATGGCCGCTTACAATAGCATGGTAATGAAGCAGCGGCTACTGATTATTACGATTTTACTCTTGGCTGCTGTGAGTATAGGGCTCGGTGGCTTATATATTGATGCCCGCCGCGAATCGCACACTACTACGACACCTTATCCGTTACTGGCCAAGCGTTTATTTTTAGAAAACCCCGATGACGTTATTATCAATTTTCAGCCGCTGCGCGAGAAAGTGCGTACATATTTAGATAGTAGTGGCGCTACCTATAGTTTTTATTTTGAGTATTTGTTTACCGGCTCTAATATCCGCGCCGGTGACAATAACAAATTGGTCGGCGCTTCGCTTATGAAAATCCCTGTGGTCATGGATTTATACAAAACAACCGAACAGGGCAAGCTGAACCTAGACGATATGGTACCCGTTGCGTCGCTGGACAATACTGCCGGTACCGACGAAGAATTCGGCAACCAGAGATCCCTGAGAGCCGGCCAAAAGATTAGCTTGCGCGATGCCGCTAAAACGGCGCTTGTAGAATCCGACAACACGGCTGCGTTTACGATATTTGAAGCCACCAAAGATAAGTTGCCCGAATTCGATCAAGCCATCAATAATTTAGATGTCGAAACTCAGGTTGGCGAAACCAATCAAGTAAAATATGCGCTTATTAGCGCCCGGTCGTATACGTCGCTTTTAAAGTGCCTGTACTTCTCTTGCTTTCTAGCGCCAAATGATTCACAGGATATTCTAAACCAGCTTACCCACTCAGAAGACAGTAATCGTATTCGCGCCGGCGTGCCCAAAGGCGTGCCTGTAGCCAGTAAGATTGGCTCATTCAGTAATATTACCCAAAGTGACTGCGGTATTGTATATGCTGCCAACCGCCGCTACACCCTATGCATTATGCTCGACGAAGACAGTAAAACTGCCGACACGCATATTAAAGAGTTGTCTAAAATGGTTTACGATTACGTTATTCAAGCCAATTAGGTGTCATCCTGAGCGAGGGTTAAGGACCCTCGTCATTCCCGCGAAGGCGGGAATCCAGTCAAATGAGATTCCTTTTCT
>CAYSOP010000023.1:0-15559 GCA_964432725.1 uncultured Candidatus Saccharibacteria bacterium
ATGCGCGTGTGGTGTAATGGTAGACACGCTAGCTTTTGTAGCTTTTGCTTCATGGCTTGATGGTTCAAGTCCTTTTTCGCGCACAAAGAAAAACGACCAGGCAAACCTGGTCGTTTTTCTTGGGATGCGCGAGAGAGGACTTGAACCGACGGTCGAGGACAGCCAGTGGCTGTCTGAGTTTTCCTAGCTTGACGGAGCGGCAGGCTTTAGCCGAGAGCGACTCATCCGAACGCTAGTGAGGTAGTAGTGCTTGTCTACGATTAACGTAGGTAGGGTCATGTGTGCGTCAGGCCGGATAAAGGGCGAAGCCGATAGTCCTTTCTCACCCACCAACTTTGATTTATACCCACTCCAGTGTTATTGTAGCTTTATGAAAAATCCATTAGATGGCCAAGAAGATAGTACTCAAGTACCTTCCGAAGTAACCACGCCCGCCGAAACGGGTGCGACTATTCTTGCGCGATATCAACATCCAGGTGATTGGGTACGGGGTAATAAGCCTCATTTGTTCGGTAAAATGGTTTTGATGACTGAAGAAATCCGAATAGGAGGCATGGCCTTCGTTGACGAAAAGACCGCCCGGGATAACGCTACCGCTATTAGAGCTTGGGCCGGCTCGGTTGGCCTTGCTCCATTCCAAATTACTATCGATCAACAGACAGATAAGGCACCGTACGTAGTGGTACCAGAAGCTCACTTTGCGAATGTTGTACTCCCTCAGCTCCAAGCACTTGTCCAACCTCAAGAACAGTAAATACCTTCTAATAGGCTAAACCAATGACAACAAACCCAGGTTTTTCGATAGAGCAGTGCCCCCTGGACCCACAGGTCCGCCTAAGTTTAGATGCAGCAGACCTGATTATACGATTCCAGGACAGCGACCCGCCGGTCGCCGACGCATTTATCCAAGATCTTAACCCCGATGTAACGCTGCTGGCGGCAATAGAAGACAAGTCCAGAATAGTGATTGGTGCCGCTACTTGTATGCAATCTGCGTCAGATACGTACGACCTTCCCAGTATAGACATTGCTGACGTACTAATTGAACAGGCACTTGGCGTGCCCCAAAAACTGCGCTGGGAGGCCGGAAAGCGTCTGACAGATATTTTTAACTTCGTAGTACATGCGCCTAGGCACGAAAACCTGGATGTAGCCAGGGGCTTAGTCGTCGCGATTGCAAAAATAGCAATGAGCCGCGAAGACGTAGGTGTAATGTCGGGCGCATATGACAAAAAGGCAGTCCTGCTCAGGCAGCTTGGGTTTGCAGGCCCCGATCATGATCTGTTTGCGACGCCCCAAATGCTGCTGCCGACCAATCCTCTCTAGCCTTTTAAACGCCTATCTAAGTGCAATACTATGGTGCTCTTCGGCCTGCGCGTGCACCACTCCCTGTTTAGCATCGTACAACTGTTTTTCGAGTTGCTTCAGGCGGGCAGGCGTGGCTACATCAAGCGTAAACATAAACGTTGACCCCACGTCCGGCTTAGAACTTGCCAGCATTATGTGGCCGCCCATACCCTCAACCATCAGCTTGGTGGCGTACAACCCCAGCCCGGTGCTCTTGGCACTATCTTTACGAAGTTTGTTGTTTGAAGCCTGAAAGAATTTTTGGAATAGTTTATCCCGGCTGTCGTCCGGAATCCCTGGGCCGGTATCGGTAACAGACACCTCAAAGAGTTCTGGCGTTTGGTTAATCGACACCGTTACGCTGCCGTGTTCAGTAAACTTCAGCCCATTGCCAACTAAGTTGGTCACCACTTGCTTTACTCGTTGTTGGTCAGCTACTATTTGTACTTTTCGGTCAGCGGGTGCATCGAACTTTAGGTCTAGCCCACGTTGCTTGGCGAGCACTTCCAGGCTGCCAACGGTCTCGCGTATGAGGCCCACTGCCTCAAACGATTGCAGATCGTACGTAATACGTCCTTCCTCAAGCCGGGCCATATCCAAAAATTGGTTTACCATACCTAGTAAATACGTACTGCCAGTCGAAATATCACCCACTAATTCACCCAGCTGAGGATCTTTTAAAGCCTCCTTGTAATAATCCTGAATAAGACTGCTATTGCCTCGAATAGCAGTGAGCGGGGTTCTAAATTCGTGTACCAGAAAGCTTAGGAACTGATCCCTGGCACGTTCCTGTTCAACCTTATCAGTAATATCTTCCAGGGTTAGTAGGTTGCCCTCTAGTTCGTTATCTACGCTGAAAATGGGCGATAAAAATACTCGCACTGTCCGGTCGCCTAGTTCGACTTCGCGGAAACTACAAGATTTATGTTCGATCGAGCAGTATTTAACGTGGTCGAGTAATGCCAATCGGTCTGGCAACCGTTCTACCACCTCTTCCAGAGTATCAATCTGATGAGTGGCGGCTAGTAACGATCGGGCTGCGTAGTTTAATACTACTATTTCGTGCTTTGTGTTGGTTACTATATAACCAATTGTTAAATTATCGATGGAGGCTAAGGCGATTGAAGTCATAACCGAAGTATAGCAGCTTACCATAACCGTCTTAGCACACGGCAACCTCGGACTACCTGCCTTCTGTTGCCGACTGCAGAATTCGGATCGCCTTATTGACAATAGGGGCAAGGACGGTGGGGTTCATTCCCAGAATGTCAGCTATTTGCGCTCTGCTTTGTGGTCCCTTCCTTATTAGTGGTCGAATGGCGTTATAGCCAACACGCACTCCATCGGTTCGTGGCAATACTGTGTCGGCAAGAAAAGGGACGTCTAATCCCGTACGTAGGCACAGCAGATACATATCACGGAGACCAATCTGTTGTTTCAAGAACGCGGTCGGAGCGCGCTTATTTACCAGCGCAATTACTGATGCAGTTGGCGGTATAGCCTGGATCAGTTCGGCGGCTTGCCGGGTTCTGCGTGCGGCGGAGGCGTCTTGATAGTCAATTTGCACCGAACGAAACGTGCTTGCAAGCTCACGGTCGTTACCGCCCCGATCTGTTGGAGTGCGCAGACTACGGCTGTCTTGGACAATGATGTTACGCGTAAGCCTTACGAGCATTGTGTCGCTTGCGTCTATAACCAACGCGCGTAGCCTGTCGTCGCCTGCAAAAATACTGTCGTTCAACGAAGCTACCGTATTCCTAATGGCATCTCTCCTAGCCTTGTCGGTATTGTTCTTTGCTGAGAACCCGGCCCCAAGAATTTCGCCAGCAAGCAAAGGGCCTCCAGCCGTAAGCCGTATAAGATTCAATAGATGCCGCTCATTGTCTGTAAGGATCCACGCCTGGCCGCCACGTTCAATCTGTCGATTGGTCGTAATAGCGAAGCGTTGGAGTGATCGGCCTGGAGCATAGGGTACCAGTAGGCGATTCGTCTCCTGCAAGGCAAGAAATCTGGAAGTTAATGCTTGGCGTAGGTATTCCGGCGAAGATGGGTCTGTAGGGCGTTCGTCAACAAGGTGCACCTTAGGGCTAACCCGATAGTGCATTGTCCTGCTATTGATCGTCGTTTTTTCAAGTAACGGTGTATCTGCGGCGCTATTAACGCGGTTAATGAGCTGACCTATGCTTTTACTCCATGCGCTTTGAGCTTTGAGGCTCGCTGTGTCGAAACGGGTCATCCCTAGGGCGTAGGCGTCTTCGACGCGAACTGCTGGCTCGGTGCGGAGCGCCAGGAGCGCGTTCAAGGCAAAGAGGGCGTTATCGCTGCCGATCTCTAGCTCTTGGCCGCGGATATGCAAAGTACGATACGCCGTAATCGACACGTCAACAGCGTCATCGGCGCGATTCACAACGGGGAAATAATCTAACGGCGCGATCTGGGTATAAAAGAGGGCGCTCAGTTCAGTGGCGGGCACATCTCCCATCGGCGTGCCAATTATACCCTTACCGCGTAGCATATAGCTGCCGACACGGCGATAGTCCTTGCCACTTGGTTCAAAGAATTGCTCGGACATGCTCAGCTTAGCTGTATTTTTGTTGCCATTCCGCAAAATTCCAGCCATCTAAGAACTTAGCCGCAGCCTTTTGCCCGCTTGCAAACAATTTTTGCTGTTCATCGGCGGTTATGTCGAAGTTGGTCGCTTTAATTTTAAAGGTATCTACGAACATTGTGCGGGCGGCAGTTGCTGGATCGTCAATATGCATTTGGTCGTGCGCATTAATCGCGGTAGCAGCAATAGCTTTTGCAAAGCTGTAGGCACTGCCAATCTCGTTCGCAACCATGTTTGCGTCCGGTTCTGCCGACAGTTTAATACCAAAGGTCGGCCAGTCAGGAGTGGCGTCAAACAAATCAATCGGAAAGTTAGATAACAGCCCACCGTCAACAAGCACGTTTTTACCAAGCTTTACTGGCTCGTAAAAGAAGGGGATAGACATAGACGCTCGTACGGCATCTGCCACCATCTGCGTATCTGGATCCAGGCCATACCGCCCGTAATCCCATGGCAAGCGGGCTAACCGTCCGCCGCTTAGGTCGGATGCAACCACTACCAGTTTGTACCGTTGTTGCGGTGGTAGGTCCTTGGCCCAGGGTTCAGTTATTTTTAGGTCGGCAAAGGTGCGTATCCCTAGTTTCTCTAGCTCGGATGCCAGCAAATTACGTAAGTAGTTGCCCTCGTATATACCCCATTCCAGCAAAAGCGACGCAGACTTACCGGCAACTCCCAATTTATCCAACCATCCTTCGTCCCTAAACTTGGTGTAATCAAGCGACTGGAGAGTCTTAACCAGCGTATCTGTAGGCATGTCGGCGGCAATAAGCGAGGCAATAATAGCTCCAGCACTAGTTCCGGCTACCCGCCGAAAGCTATAATTGGCAGCACTCAGCTTCGTAATAGCTCCTGCCAAGCCGATGCCTTTTACACCGCCGCCCTCAAGAACGAGATCACACACCTTACTCGTAGCCATAATGCTTGATTGTACCATAGTACAGTGCTAGACTACCGTCATGATTTGTTATCAAACTAACATGCATCTGCATATATTGCCGGATCATCTCGGTTAGTTTGCTGTTTCTTAAAAAACACGATGCCGGGATTGCCCGGCATTTTTTGTATCAATCTAATATGTAAGGAGAAACATATGAACAATATCGAACCCCCTCTAGAGGCACTATCGCCGCTATTTATATCAAAAGGCCGTAATCGTACTGCCGCAGCTGCTTGGTTAATGCGTCAGGGTATAGACGTACCCAAATTATCGGAAAGGCGACTTCATCGATGTTAACGAGAATGGTCAAACCGTTGCCTTGCAGCGAGATAAAGATATCCCGAAGCTCGTGCGTACTATGGGTGGCCTAGGGCTGATTGGTTCGGATGCTTGGTCTATGCAAAGTATTGATATCCAGTCACAGCTACAACGCAAGACGGTATTGACACTCTTCAACGTTCGTTTTGCCCTGGCAGCGCTGGCATGCAAAGCAAACGAAACTGAAGACAAGTACAAGGCAGGTAAAGCACTCCTCGTAGGGGCAAGCTATCCAAGTCTTGCCACCCAAGCCCTTGGCTTAGGCACGAATGTATTGCGAGTCGGTGGCGGCGAAGAAGCGTTACCGGCACTCATGCCTGAGCTCGATGGCATATTTGTGCTAGTCGACACGGGCAAAACTATCGAAGAAAACGATTTAGTTGTCATCGCCGACAACTTAACACCAGTAACCTTGGACGCAATTTGGTCCACTCCCGTTGCACAATCTGCTACAATCTAACCTGAAGGAACCATAAAATGGCATTATCCACCCAGCCCTACAAGGGAGCCCGGGATTTTTACCCCGAAGACAAGCGCTTGCAAAAATATATGTTTGGCACCATGCGCCGCGTTGCCGAACAATTTGGCTACGAAGAATACGACGCACCGGTGTTAGAACCCATAGAACTCTACTTGGCTAAAACCGGCGAAGAAATCGTAAACGAGCAAACCTACACGTTCATGGACCGTGGCGGCCGCCAAGTCGCAGTACGCCCCGAAATGACGCCAAGTGTCAGCCGTATGGTGGCTGGCAAGCGCCAGGAACTGGCGTACCCCTTGCGCTGGTACTCTATTCCAAACCTATGGCGCTACGAACGCCCGCAGCGTGGGCGGTTGCGCGAACACTGGCAGTTAAACGTCGACATTTTTGGCGTCAATAATTTATTGGCAGAGGCCGAAATTATCCAGGTAGCCGACGGTATCTTAAAAGCCGTAGGCGCCACCCACGACATGTACACCATCCGCATAAATAGCCGCAAGTTAATGGATTTTATCTTTAAAGATTACCTTAAACTCGACGGCGTCCAGACTCACACCATCTCTAAGCTTATAGACCGCAAAGCCAAAATGCCGCACGAAGCGTTTGTTGCCGAAATAGACGCGGTATTTACGCCCATGCAACGCGAAGCCGGTGCCAGTAATAAGCTTATGGGCCTACTGCGCACTAAAACCATCGAACACATGCCAGAGGTTATCCGCGAACAAACCGCAGCGCTAGAGGTATACCACCTTATCCGTACCCTTAAGCAAGCCAACATCACCAATGTTAAGTTCGACATGAGTATTATGCGTGGCTTCGACTACTATACCGGCGTTGTCTTCGAGATCTTCGACGAAGACCCAGACAACAATCGCTCTATGCTTGGCGGTGGCCGCTACGATGGCCTGGTTGGTCTCTTTGGCGTAGAGCCCGTACCAACCGTAGGCTTTGGCTTTGGCGACGTTACGCTCGAAAACTTTATGCGTGGCCACAACCTACTACCGTCTTTACGTCCGGAAACTGACGTTTACGTTGTACTTATTGGCGACGTACTCAAGCCAGCCCAAAAGATCGTTGCCGAAATGCGCGACATGGGCGCCAACGTAGCCCTAGACGTAACCGGCGCAAAAGCCGACAAACAGATTAAAACAGCCGTAAAAAAGGGCATCCACTACGCCATGTTCATTGGCGAACGCGACCTGCACGACGAACAATACGAAGTCAAAAACCTTATCACCGGTGCTAGCGAACGCCACAGCTTAGCCCGTATTGTAAGCATCATCAAAGACTATCGGGGCAGCGATTAACAGATAGAGACAGCATTCGCTAGGCGAGTGAACCGCCAGTATTTCTACCTAACTTCGGCCGGCGATAGAGAAAAGCCGACTGGAAACGTTGGGGCTAGCGCTGCACGCACAAGTCCGGCAGGAGCGCGCACGCCTACTGGCCTCAAACTGGGACGCAGCATGTCGCCTGAGTCGCTGGGCTTATAATCAAGTTCGTACAAAGCCTCCAGAACCCCTGCCTTGGGCGCATCAGGTAGGTTATTGCTACCATTGTAAAATTCAACAACTGCCAAGTGATCAAAGGAAACGGCCAACGTTGCACCTAAGAAGGCGGCTGCATGTAAAACTCTACGTGCCTGCTCAGGATCGTCCCATTTTTCTAAATCGAAACTATTCTTGATCGAGGTGACTCCATCCCCCTCTACTCTCGTAGCGTCCACAGCGAGTAAAGGCCTGTCGCTAGTCGTACTACTAAATAAAATACTCCACGAGGGGCCTACTTCGGCATTTTCCCAGTTTCGAGACCCGGCTTCAACGCGCAGTTTATCGTTTGGCAAAGAAAAATATAGAACATCATGGCTCATATTGAGTTGCATTATACGCCATCCCATAGTGTAGTAAAGTATCTGTTCCTTGTGCTGGCAAATCCACTGGTAATCTGTTACAGTCAGTAGTCATGCAAGTTACCAAAAAGAATCTATCCGACACCAAAGTCCAACTAACATTGGCAGCAGATGCTGAGCAGCTAGCCGCCGCTAAGCAAGAAACCCTACAGCATTTTGCTAAAGACATAAAAGTGCAAGGTTTCCGCGAAGGCAAAGCGCCATTACACATGGTAGAAAAGCACGTAGCGCAGCCCCAGTTGCAAGCCGACTTTTTAGACCGTGCCATGAACCGCATGTATGCCCAGGCTCTAGACGACGAAACACTGCGCCCCGTAGACCAGCCCCAAGTAAAGGTCACCAAGTTTGTGCCTTACGACACACTCGAGATCGAGGCCGAAGTAGAAGTGGTAGGTAAGGTAACACTGCCTGATTACAAAAAGATCAAGCTCGCCAAAAAGAAGGTAACCATTGAGGCTAAAGAAATCGACGATGTCATTGCCGACCTCCTTACCCGCGAAGCAGCAAAGAACGACGTCGAACGCGAAAGCCGTGACGGCGACCAAGTATGGATCGACTTTAAAGGCGTAGACGCCAAAACCAACGAACCGGTTAACGGTGCCGACGGCAAAGACTTCCCGCTCACAATCGGTAGCAATACCTTTATTCCAGGCTTCGAACCCGAACTTATCGGTCTAAAGGCAGGCGAAGAAAAGACCTTTACCATTACATTCCCCAAAGATTACGGTGTCAGCGCGCTGCAAAACCGCAAAGTTACTTTTACGGTTACGGTCACTAAAGTCCAAGAAGTTGTACCGCCTAAGGTAGACGACGCGTTTGCCGCTAAGGTAGGTCCCTTTAAGACGGTCGCCGACCTTAAAAGCGACATCAAAAAAGAACTGCAAATGCGTAAAACGCAAGACGCCGACCAAGCTTATGCCGACGAACTAATTTTAGACATTACCAAAAAAGCTACAGTAGCCGTTCCCGAAATATTGGTTACCGAACAAATAGAGCGTTTAGAGCGCGACCAACGCCAGAATATTATGTATCGCGGCCAAACGTGGCAAGAGTACTTGGCTAGCGAAGGCCTCACAGAAGAAACCTACCGCGAAAAAATCCGCCCCGATGCCGAACTCCGCGTAAAAGCCGGCTTGGTATTATCCGAAGTTGCCGAAGCAGAAGGTTTACAAATAACGGCAGAGGAACTCAATCAGCAGATGCAAGTTGTTGCGAGCCAATACCCTGACGCCAAAATGCAAGCAGAACTACTCAAGCCCGAAGCTCGCCGTTCGATTGCATCGCGCATGCTGACAGAAAAAACCATCAATCGTCTAGCCGAATACGCTCAAACTAAATAGCTAATTATGGAACGTTACGAAGTTGACGGCGCCGTGCAAGGCCTTAGATTTGCCAGAGGCGAACTGACGTTTGCTATTAGGGCGGCACGTGCCGCAATAAATTCGAAGGCACGTTTCACCGAAGTTGGAAGCCCCCATGGCAGTCCATATTTTCTGAGCGAAGCGCTAGTAGCGCTCAATAATCACCGCAAGTTCAACACCGGAGGGAAGATTGGCATATTCGGAGGTGCAGCCCCGGTACTGCACCTGGCAATCACGAATGCACTTGAGGCCGGCGAACTAATTGCCCCTGATAGTATTAAAAGCCCCACTGTTAGTCAGTTAACATGTGCTGACCTTAGGGGAGAACAGCTCATCTCGCCAGCTTTTACTATAGATCTACCCAGTGAACAATAAAATTCTAAATTAGCACTCTTGACTGCCGAGTGCCAGTTTTCGTATACTACTAAGTATGACAACTCCAACAAGCAGCATTCTTATACCAACCGTAATCGAAAGTGACGGCCGCGTAGAGCGCGCCTACGACATATACTCGCGCCTTCTAAAAGATCGCATCATCTTTTTAGGCACGCCAGTAGACCAACACACGGCCAACCTTATTGTTGCCCAGCTGTTGTTTCTACAGTCAGAAGATTCTAAGAAAGACATCTACTTTTACATCAACAGCCCAGGCGGGAGCGTATACGATGCGCTTGCTATCTACGACACCATGCAATACGTCACCAACCACATTCAAACCGTGGGTATCGGTATGCAAGCGTCGGCAGCTGCCTTTCTGCTTAGCAGCGGCACCAAGGGTAAGCGGACCATCCTGCAACACGCAACTGTCATGATTCACCAGCCAAGCAGTGGTACGCGCGGTAAGGTAACCGACCAAGAAATCGACTTACAGGAATCTCTCCGTATAAAAAGACTACTCGAAGAAATCATGGTCAAAAACACCGGCCAAAAACGCGAACGTATACACGAAGACATGGAACGCGACAAGTGGCTGACTGCCCAAGAAGCATTAAAGTACGGACTTGTAGACAAAATCATTACCTCTCCACCCAAAGCATAGCTTGCTATAATGATCCGATCTAAGTATTGAACATATAACGACTCGGTAGTATACTGCAGCCAACAGTAAGGTTGGTTACATATGCCCGGGCAGTTCACTAGTACGTCAGAACATTTAGAAGTCGTTGTTTCACACGCAGAAGAGCTTGCATATCTTATACCTGCAGTCGTCATTAGTAGACGGGTGAGGGGCGATAAAGGGCCTTACGAACCACGAGAGCTAAGCGCAGAAGTCGACCGCGCCCGTGAGGGTCTATCAGATTATAGAGGTCACCGTCCGGTTGGAGCCTTAGCTATTATGCGCGGCGGCTTGCATGACGGGGAGTATGTGGCATATGCATATGCTGCCGAACAATACGAATCTGTAGGCGAACATCCGGTATGCCTCCGCAGTGTGTGTGTCGACCCAGATTTTCGAGGGTATGGACTAAGTGGCGCTGTTGCCAGCGAAGCATTACAACCATTTTATTCGCGGCGCAGGTACCAGGATTGCGTAAGTGCTGTGGGCATACTACTTACCCACGAGTTTGAAACCCAAATACCCTCTGATTTAGAATCCAGAAATTTTAAAGGACCGACCGAATATTATAAGAATTTATTCGCCGGAACTCCTTTGTCTACACCTCCTGAAGACGCGCCCGCTCTGCCGCCCAATCCTACGGTCGCCAATACTATAGAGACCATTCGAGCTTCATTTCCTAACATGCCCACCTATACAGTGACCGATTTGTTGTCCCGTACTTGACATACATATTGACTTGCCTCACAATATTATCCTAAGAAGTAGTGTAAAGCATGGGCAGTGCTCGAGTTGCAGTTAATTGCAAGTCATAAACGGCGCCAAAAACACCTGGCTTAGAAACCTTCGCGCGAACAAAACACTTAACACACTAAGCATTAATCCATGCTGTATTGGCATGGAACCCTGCTCGTCACTGCTACGGTGACCAGGGTTAAGTATAAGGGGTACGAATGGCGAAAAGCATCAAGAACGCATCCGCTAAGGGCGCGCGCGTATTTTATACGCGTCAAGACGACGCAATTGAGTTGCAAAATTTGGTAGACCACCAAAACAAATCTTTTCAATGGTTTATAGACGAAGGGCTTGGCGAACTATTAGCCGAAATCAGTCCTATCGACGATTATACCGGCACAAAGCTGAGTTTAGTCTTTAAAGATTACCACTTTGAAGATCCTAAAATGTCCGAGGCCGACGCCCGCGAGAACAACGTTTCCTACGAGGCGCCTTTAAAAGCCAAGGTAGAACTTACCAACAAAGTAACCGGCGAAGTCAAAGAACAAGAAATCTACTTAGGTGACTACCCTTCAATGACCAAGCGGGGTACCTTTGTTATTAACGGCGCCGAGCGCGTTGTAGTAAGTCAGCTAATCCGTTCGGCCGGCGTATTCTTTACAGCTGATGCACACGGCGCAACCAACCTGTACGGCGCTAAGGTTATTCCAGGCCGTGGCGCATGGTTCGAATTCGAAACAGCCGCAGCTGGCGCCTTGTTTGTTAAGATTGACCGCAAGCGCAAGATTGCCGTCACCACATTGCTCCGCGCATTGGGCATGAACGAAGCCCAAATGAAGGAAGCTTTCAAACATGTCGACACCGGCAAGCTGAGCTACCTACAAGCAACACTCGACAAAGACCCTACCAAAGGCCAAAGCGATGCCCTTATCGAGGTATACCGCCGTTTGCGCCCCGGCGACCTGGCTACTGTAGATAACGCCAAGGCCCTTATAGAAAACATGCTCTACAACTTTAAGCGGTTCGACTTTTCGCGCGTTGGCCGTTACAAAATAAACAAACGCCTTAACCTAGACGTGCCTAACACAACCGAAAACCGCGTCATGCGCCTTGAAGACTTGGTTGCAATTGTTGCCGAGCTTATTCGTCTTAACAATACCCAAGAACCTGCCGACGACATCGATAGCTTGGCAAACCGCCGCGTTAAATTAGTTGGCGAGCTTGTGCAGCGCCAGTTCCGTATCGGTCTGCTGCGCATGGAGCGCAACACTAAGGACCGTATGTCAATGAGCGAAATCGAGACAGTTACTCCTGGCCAGCTCATTAACGCCCGCCCGGTCGTAGCCGCTGTTCGCGAATTCTTTGCGTCTAGCCAGCTAAGCCAGTTCATGGACCAGATTAACCCATTATCAGAGTTGGCCCACAAGCGCCGTCTGAGCTCTATGGGTCCTGGTGGTTTGAGCCGCGAACGCGCCGGCTTTGAAGTGCGCGATGCGCACGCCACCCACTATGGTCGTATTTGTGCAGTAGAAACCCCAGAAGGCGCCAACATTGGCTTGGTGTCTAACCTAGCTAACTACGCTCGTATTAACGACTATGGTTTTATCGAAACTCCTTACCGCAAAGTTATTAACGCGGTAACCCCTAAGGACGCTCCTGGCCATATTGCTGGCGAAGACCTTAAGGACGCAAGCGGTAAAGTACTCGTAAAAGCTGGCAAGACCATAACTAAGGACGATGCCGACAAGCTCGCCAAAGTAGAAGGCCACGCAACGTGGCGGGTTAAGGCTAAAGTGACTCGTGATGTTGTATACCTAGACGCTTCTGCCGAAGAATCGGCTGTTATTGCCGGTATTGGTAACGAAGTAGATGACGACGGTTACTTTATACATGAACGCGTTGGCGCCCGCACACAGCTGAAGCCTGGCGAAGCCGATGCGAACGATGTCACGCACATGGACGCCGCTCGTAACCAGATTATTGGTTCGAGCGCTGGCCTTATTCCGTTCATCGAAAAGAACTATGTATACCGCTCATTGATGGGTGGCAACCAACAGCGCCAAGCAGTACCACTTATTCAGCCATCCTCCCCAATTGTTGGCACCGGCCTCGAAGCCGCAGCTGCCCGCAACACCGGCCAGATGATTTTGGCCGAAGATGACGGCGAAGTTATTAAAGCTAGTGGCCAAGAAGTTATTGTTGCCTACAAAGACGGCAATGTTTCGTACGAGCCACAGCACTTTATCCGTTCTAACGAAGGTACCAGCATCAACCAAAAGGTTGTTGTCGACACCGGCGACCAAGTAAAGAAGGGCGATGTCCTTATAGAAGGCATGTCTATCCAAAATGGCGAACTAGCACTTGGCAAAGACCTGATTGCCGCCTTCATGCCCTGGAGCGGTTATAACTTCGAAGATGCTATTATCATCAGCCGCAAGATGGTAGAAGACGACACCCTAACCAGCATACATATCGTCGACTTTATGATTGAAGTCCGCGAGACCAAGCTAGGGCCAGAAATCGTTACCCGCGACATTCCAAACGTTTCAGAGGACGCGCTGCGTCACTTAGATGACGACGGTATTGTCCGCATTGGTGCCGAAGTGCACCCCGGCGACATTCTTGTTGGTAAGATTACCCCTAAGGGTGAACAAGAACTTTCAAGCGAGGAACGATTACTGCGCGCTATCTTTGGCGAAAAGGCAAAAGAAGTCCGTGACACCTCGCAGCGCATGAGCAACGGTAAACACGGTAAGGTTGTTGGCGTTAAAGTATTCAGCCGCGAAAACGGCCACGAGCTTAAGGCCGGCGTACTTATGCAGATCCAGGTATTCGTTGCCCAGATGCGCAAGATTAGCGTTGGCGACAAACTTGGTGGTCGGCACGGTAACAAGGGTGTTATTGCCCGCATTCTGCCCGTAGAAGACATGCCATTTATGGAAGACGGTACTCCTGTAGACATCATCCTAAACCCACTTGGTGTGCCATCACGCATGAACTTAGGTCAGTTGTTCGAGACTCACCTTGGTATGGCCGCCCGTGCACTCGGTTTGCACGTTGCCAGCCCCTCATTTAATGGCGTGCCAGTACCCAAAATCCAAGAATTACTTAAAGAAGCTGGCCTGCCCGAAGACGGCAAGCAGCAGTTGTACGATGGCCGCAACGGCGAAGCATTCTCTGAGCGTACTACCGTGGGTAGCATGTACATGATTAAGCTAAACCACATGGTTGCCGACAAGATCCACGCCCGTTCGACTGGTCCATACACTATGGTCACCCAGCAGCCATTGGGCGGTAAGGCTCAAAATGGTGGTCAGCGCTTTGGCGAAATGGAAGTATGGGCACTAGAAGCATATGGTGCCGCCGCTACGCTGCAAGAAATGCTAACCATTAAGTCCGACGACGTATACGGTCGCTCTAAGGCCTACGAGTCTATCATTAAGAAGACTGAAATTGTCGGTCCAAAGGTTCCAGAAAGCTTTAACGTGCTTGTTAAAGAACTGCAAGGCCTTGGCCTTAAGGTTGACCTAGTTGACTCCGGCAAGGTTGTAGACGCCGAACACGTGCTCGCAACTAATGTCCGCGACGAAGCCGCTAACCTGTCAGATGTAGTTGTACCTGCAGCAGTGATTTCGGACATTGACGTTTCCGAAGAAACCGCCGCTACTGAATTCATGGTAATGGAAGACGACCTAGACAATTCTATGGCAACCGTTGTTGCTGCCACAGATGATAATACGGACGATCAAACCACAAACGTAGACGAAGAAGAGAAGGAGGCCTAATATGCGTCGATACTCATACGGTACAAACATTGCCGATTTTGATGCTGTACGCTTAGCAGTTGCCTCGGCAGCCGATATTTTAGAGTGGTCACACGGCGAGGTTACCAAGCCAGAGACCATTAACTACCGTACCCAAAAGCCAGAACGCGACGGTTTGTTCTGCGAACGGATCTTTGGGCCGGTTAAAGACATTAATCCCCACGACGCAAAATATAAGGGTGTACGCAGCCGCGAAGCAGCCGTAGACAAGAACGGCGAACTCGTTACCAAAAGCATTGTCCGCCGCGAACGCATGGGCCACATTAGCTTGGCTGTACCTGTTGCACACATTTGGTTCCTTCGCGGTACTCCGAGTGCCATTGGCCTGCTGCTTGGCGTAACAGTCAAGAACCTAGAGCGCGTTGCATACTTTGCCAGCTACATTATTAAGCGTGTGGACGACAAGAAATTGGCCGTTATTCGCTCTGACAAAGAAGCCGAATTTGCAGCTGCCAAAGAAGCCATTAAACTCCGCTACGAAAAAGAAGCTGAGCTAGAGGGTGCAAACATTAAGGCTTTGGCCGAAATGCAAACCAAAGAAACGGCTGAGGTAGAGAAAGAATTCGAACAGTTTAAAGCACAGGTTGATGGCCTGGTTAAACTGTCACTTATCTCCGAAGCTGAATACCGCTCATTACCCGACAACCTACGCGCTCTTGTAGACGTAGGCATGGGCGGCGCAGCGCTTAAGAATCTACTGGACGAAATCGACCTAAAGGATCTTATCAAGCAGCTCACCGACGAAGCCGACGAAGCTAAGGGCCAACGCAAGAAGAAACTTATGAAGCGCCTTCGTCTACTCGAAAGCATGGAACGCGCCGGTATCGAGCCATCCAGCATGTGCCTTGGCGTATTGCCGGTTATTCCTCCGGACCTTCGCCCAATGGTACAGCTTACCGGTGGCCGCTTTGCCACTAGCGACTTAAACGACTTGTACCGCCGTGTCATTAACCGTAACATTCGTCTTAAGAAGCTTATGGAG
>CAYSOP010000024.1:0-15241 GCA_964432725.1 uncultured Candidatus Saccharibacteria bacterium
GAATTATAGGCGTCAGTACGGCAATGCCAACCAGGCCAAGCCGGTACACAAGCACCGCCGGCATTCCGGCAGTAATGGTTAGGTAGGTCAGTAAAAAGCTGGCTGCTACTGCGGGTATAAAATCGGAAACACTCAGTTTAATAAAAGGGATTAAGCCATGGGTTTTAGAAACTAGCCCCAGGTTCATGAGCAGCAACGCAAACACCACAGCCACTACTGCACCAAACCACAAAACGTTGCGGCGGCCGGCAAGCAGCATTAACTTATGACGGACATATTCGAATGCAAACGCCACAACGCCAAACGCCCATATATTAAGCACAATGCTCTTTGGCCCGGCAACCAAGCTATTGTGGTTATAGGTAGTAATCAGGCCGGACAAAAAATACAAGACAAACCAAACGGCCAGCACACTGCCAACCAAAAATGCCTTATCGCTCCGGTGCCGTATGCGGTCTTTTTGCTGCCCTGCCGCGTCCCATGCCAAAAGACAAACCAATACTGCCGTTACCGGCTGCAGTATGTATAAAAACGTGGTCGCAGACACCGCTGCGGTGTTGCGTATGACTGCGGACGCCGCGGCCAAAACAGCCGTAGCAGTTAATAAAAACCATGCCTGGCGCGGTACGGAGCGCATCTTTGCAAGCACTACTGCTGCCCCTGCACTGCGTAGCCGCTTAGGACGTAGGCCGATGACATTGACGACAGGTCTGCCGTAAACTGAAAGTCTGTCCCATTGCTAATTGCCTGGGTGCTAAATATAGATAACTGGGTAGCCTCTTCGACATAATTAACGGTTGCCGGCATGCTGGCGATTTGGTTTGTGGCGGTATCCCAGGGTATGGTTATGCGCCAGCCGTCCAGGTTGCTGCCTGAGGCGTTGGTAACGGTAAAGGTATATGGCCGTGTATACCACTGGCCTAGTTGCGTCCGGGTACCGGCATGTGCTAAAACCGTCAGCCCGGTAACGGGCGCATATGTTGGCGCCAGCGTACCAGATACGCCCAGGCTAGTAAACCGGTAGTTTTGCTCCGCGGACGTAAACGTAAAGCTGTAGTTAAGTGTACCATTGGCTGGTATAGTGCCGTTTGCGCCTGTGTTAACTGCAGTAAGTACATCATTTGGCTGTGTGCACGATGCGTCCGTGCAGCTGATATTAGAATAGTCTTCGGGCAAGCTAAAGGTAGATTGCCAACTTGTTGTGTCAGCGCCTCCGTTATTTTTAATGGTAACCGCAATGGCGTATTCCCAATTTTGGCCTACTGCGGACACGTCTTTGTCGTAACTAACAGACAAGTTCTGTGACGATGTATATTCCGGTGCCGAAGAATTGGCAGTAACCGACAGCTGTTGCGAAAAAAGCGCATACCCCGTGCCCGTAAGAGCCAGGGGTATGGCTATAAGCATTGCGGTGTGTTTTAGGATAGGTCCTTGGATGCGGTCCCTAAGCATAGGTAAGTTTTCCGGGTTACGATGCCGCCCCTTAACGTACGGCCTACGTGTCTTGGTCGTAGTTTAGGGTAATGGTTGCGGGCTTTGTGGTGCCGGTTGTTGCTGGTGCCGATCCGGCGGTCCACCTAACAATTACATGGAGTACGTTTGTGCCACCGCTAGGTGTCAGTTTGGTCACGCCGCCACCGGTTACACCGGAAGTGGTGTACGTTATGTAGGCTGGAGCCGCGGCGTTCAGCGTCGTTAGGTCGGTAATGCTGGTTAGTGCAGCGGGAATAGAACCAGCGTTTGTAACAGTCACGTCATATTCGGCCGATGCACCCGGATATGCCAGGTCGACATCAAAGGTTGCAGAAGTATCGTCGAATGCGGGTGCAGAGTTTTCGGTTGCGCCGGTGGCGGCCGTCTGCGTAATGTTAGTAATTGCTACGTTCCAGTCACCTGCGGCCGTACCAGAACCGTTAACATTGAGGGTTTGCGAGTATGCAGCATATGCTACCGAAGCAAGGCCGATTACTGCTACGGCTACAATAATTAACTTACTTTTCATGTGTTTTCCTTTAATGTTAGATATCTAACAGTATAATATAACGCTAAAGCTTAAGCTGCAAATTTTGATTACTGTAGGGACGTACCGGATTAACCGGGTAGGTATTGTAATAACGTGTCGACGGATTTGCTTAGGGTAAATTCATTTATGGCGAACTTCCGTTCCTTAGTTGTCGATAGCCCTAGGGCAATTGCCTCGCCTATAGCCGTGGTTAGTGCTTGCGGATTACGCTCCTCGACAAGCGTTAACAAACCGCAGTTAGTTTCGGGCAAACCGCCAAGACTACTGGCAATTACACGGCAGCCGCTATGTTGCGCTTCTACCGAAAGCATGCCAAATGGCTCGGCAAATACCGACGGCATTAATAATATGTCGGTCTTGCCAAGCAGTTCTGCCATGGACGCAACGGTTTTTCGCGGCTCTAGCAGGTTGGCGTAGGTGTACCCTTTTAACATTTGGGCAATCGTGCGGCCTTCTTTTACGTGTTGGCCGGCCATAACAATAGTCATGTTTACGTCGAGTACCTCCATCGCGTGGCTATGCAGCATTTCGAGTATGGTGTAAATGCCTTTTTCGGGGTGTAGCCTACCCGCATACAACACATTTACTTTCTTGTCCGGTTTAGACCGCCGTACGTTTCCGTATATTGGGTCGGCAAACGGCATTACGACCTCAATGGCACTGCTGTGTATCTGTAAGTATAGCGCCCATTGCTGTGCGCTATAAATGCTGGTAGCAATAATTACCTTTCCTTGCACGTCTTTCTTATGTTCGCTGCGTTCAGCCTTAGAGGGCACTACGCAGTGCAGAATAATTGCTGCTTTATGCCGGGTGGGTACGCCACCAAAGGCCCGGTTAACAAACACTACGGTGCCCGGCAACTCGCTGATTTCTTCTTTGCGGGTAAGGCCGGTAAATGGAATATCCGGAAAGTCTTGCTTACTTTCTGAAAGCCCTGGCCCGATAATCACTACCTGGACAGTAATTCCCCTACGCATCAGTTCGCGCACCTGCCCTGCGGTAAATGTTTCGGAGCCACCTGTGCCGGCTAACATCGCTGCACCGGGCGGCCATATGAATGAGATCATGCCTACGTCCTTACTTTTAAAGAGCTAAAGGATACAAGTAGGCAGATTTCCTAGAAATGATTCCGAGAATAATTTAGCTATTGTAATTATTACATTAAAAGCTAGATAAATCAAAGGTTTAGGGTATTGTCTTGGTCTGCTTCGGCAAATTTTGCGGCCATGGTGGGGTTGCCACGCGTTAGTTTTTTGACGGTTAGATCGTCGGCTTTATTGTTGGCTAGGCGCAGGTTATTCTCTGACGCCAGCAGGTTTTCTTTGGTTTTTTGCAAGTGGTCGATGGTTTTATCTATTTCGTCGATAGCTGTTTTAAACTTGCGGCTGGCTAGGTCGTAGTTGCGGGCGAAGCCTTCTTTGAATTTTGTAATATTATCTTCGAAGTTCGTAATGTCTATGTTCTGGTTGCGCACGAGTTCTAGTTCGGCCTTGTACTGCATAGAATTTAAGGCGGCGTTGCGCAATAAGGTAATCATGGGCACAAAAAATTGTGGGCGGACCACGTACATCTTAGGGTGGCGGTGGCACACGTCCACAATACCGGTGTTGTACAGTTCGTTATCGGCCTCCAGTAGCGAAACCAGTACGGCGTATTCGCAGCGTTTTTCGGCACGGTCTTTGTCTAACTCTTTCAAAAAGTCGTCGTTCTTTTTTTTGGTAGACGTAGTGTCTTGTTCGTTCTTCATCTCGAACATAATCGATATTATTTCGTTGCCTGCTTCGTCGGTTTCGCGGTAAATGTAGTCGCCTTTGCTGCCGGTTTTAGCGTCGTTGTCTTTCTCGAAGTAGGCATTCTTAAAGCCGGTGGCGCGTAGTTTATTAAACTCTGTTTCGCAATGCAGCTCTAGCGATTCGCCAATCATTTTGGTAGACAGCTTTGCCTTCATGTCTTTGTAGTAGGCGATCATCTCGTCTTTGGTGTGCAGCTCGTTTTCGTATTTATCTTTTAAGGTTGCTTCGATAAGCCGGTTTTCGTTCTCTTTGGTGGCGAGTTCCATGCGTAATTCATCGCGCTGTTTCTCTACCTTGTTTACTGCTTCGGTAACGGCAAGTTTTTTCTCAGTTTCTATAGATTGTAACTTTGCTTCTAGCCTCGATACTTGGCTGTGTTGCTCGGACTTTAACTCAACCACGGTCAACTCTTTCTCGGCTTTTAGCGCAGCTACTTCAGCTTCTTTGGCGGCTCTAAGAGAGGCGATTTCGGTCTCTTTTTTAGCGAGTTCGTCCTTTAGCGAATTTTTGGTTTTTTCTTCGACAAGCTTAACGGCGTTTTCTTTATCAGCTTTAAGCAGTTTTTCACGGTCGTGGAGCTCTTGGTTAAATTCGTGGTCACGCACTTGTTTAACGATATCGGCATAGCCGGCTTCGTCTACTTTAAATACGTTTCCACACTTGGGACATTTAATTTCGTTCATTGGTACCGCTACTCCTAGTGGTGTCTATTATAGCGCTCATCTTGTAGGTTTGTTGCAGTCGGGACATTGTTTAGCTGCAAGAATGCGGTATGGTTATCTAGTTCCAAAGTTTGACGGTAAAGCTGACTGTATTTTTTGTTGCGTTGTAACCGGCGTCGATCATTTCTTGCAAGGTTATAAGGGCGACGCGGCCACGGGTGGTGGTAATGCAGTATTGTAGTCCGGGAGTAACCGCTGTGCTGCTGATGCTCGTAATACCTAATTGGCTGGTATCTATCAGGTTTCTGCACGACGCGTATTCGTCTTTATCGGCGTTGCCCGTAGGCTGGGCGAGCGGCTGGTAGGCATAGAACTTCTTAACACTAACCGATAAAAGCGGCCAACCGCTTAAGTGTAGGTCTATTGGGGCTTTGGCTGTGCTTTGTTGTACAGATATGGTACCCTTTTCGTCGTCTAGTTCAAGGCCATCTTGTGCATTGAGCTTAAAAGATTTTTCAAAGACGACGGTATGATTTTTGTTCTGGACGACTGGTTTGCCGTCGGACGGCCCACCGGTTTTAGGTGTAGTCTCTGTAGACGTATTATCGCCGGTTTCTGTGGTAGTGCCGTTACCGGTGCTGGGCGTCCTGAGCGCAAAGGTGAGCATGACACTACCCATTACGATTACCGCTACGGCCAGGAGCGCGTACCAGTCCACTGGCTTGCCCCAACGCTTCAGAAAAAAGTACAGGCCGCACAAGGCTGCTAACACTGCAGCGGCCACAACGATATCGCGGGCATGACTGGTAACTAATCCGGCCAAAGCGGTTACGTTGGCTAAAAATCCAATGCACACCAGAAAAGCGTTTGCATGCCGCATGTGTGCTTTTTTAGATTGCCGGCGGCTTGTTATGCTATTTGTTTGGTTCGGAGTTTTTTGGTTTAGCATGGGAGTACCCTTTGCAGTAACTGATACTCTTAATAGTATTGAACGTATGAGGTCATGGCAAGAAATGCGTGGCTTTATTGGCGGTCCAGGATTGTTTTTATTAACGTCTGCATAAATAACGACGCAGATATGGGATCTAGCGTTTCAGGAGGAGACTTGGGACGTACACCCGACTGTGCAAGCTTACCGGTTTTTTCTAAAAAGTGTGTAGAAAATTGAAAATTGCCAAGCCGGTCTTTTGCAAGGACTTGCATGGCTAGTCGGCCGTCAATCATGCCTGTTGTTTGAATACGCTGTGATGTTTCTGACCTCCTGGAACCACGTACGGCCAATACCCCACTTGCCTGTAGTTCCGTGGGTGTCAGCGCACCATTTCCCGCAAAAAAAAGTGTCGTGGAGCTGCTCGGTAATTTGATAGAGGTTGGCGTTTCGGACATATAGAATTATGGCCCTATGTGTTGCATGATCTGATCGTACGTTGTGTGTGGGTCGTGGTCTTTGAGCTGGATTTTTACTGCATGAGGCCGCTCTTTTAGCGCCGACTCCATTCTGTCCATAAGCGCCTTGATTTCAGGCATATCTTCGTCGGTTAGTGGCGGCGAGGTTGCTTCTCCCCATTTTCCCTGTTTAAGCAGCCGGGCTATAGCGTCAGCGTGTTCGTTATGTAAGACAAATTCGTAATAGTTGGCATTGCAGGCGCCGGCAATCGATTCAAATTCCTCAACTTCTTTGGCATTGGTTACTAAATAAGGCAACACCACATCATGCCCCGACGGCAGATAAGCACGCAGCATAGCTTTGGTTAACTCGAATGTCAGCTGTCGCACTTCTTCTTGGTGGTTTATCCAGTCGCCTATGTTGTCTACGATGGCATCGGCCTCCAGGGCCATAGCTAGACTGTGGTTGGCAGTATACATCTTAGCGATTGTGGTTTTACCGGCGGCGGCAAAGCCGTTTAGTACTATAAGTTTTGGTCTGGGCATGCGGGTATTGTAGCAAGGTTTAGGGGGGCTGGACTTGGAATTTAGGATTGTGTTTATTTACGGTTCTCCAAAAGCTGTTCAATTGTAAATTAGGCTAATTGCCGGCCGCCAAACGTCCATTGGTTGCTTGCGAGGTAAACTGGCAAATTAACTCCTTGACGTATTTTGTAACCAAGGCCTATTGTGAGAGGTATGAACACCATCGGTCCACCGGTAGAATTGTTTGACGAATACCTGGCTTTAACAGAAGCACGCCAGTCGTTGCACGCTCACATAGCATCTGGCCCGCCTGACGTGGCATTAGGCACTGAGCTTGCGGAACTAACGCATACTATTGCTGGGCTAGAAGCACACCCCGACATTACCCAGAGCGCGCTTCGCTCCGGTGCGTCGCTCGTGCAAACACTTGGGCTAATGCGTAAACCAGGCCGCACAGAAACTAATGCCAACGCAGAGGTAACGGCAGCATGCGGCAATCGTCTTGGCCGCGCAGCTATGTTTGTGTTGGAGCGCGGTGTGGACGACCCCGAACTTACAAATGACCCGCGGTTTGGGGATATGCAGCTGGCGCTTGGCGGTTTGGCTACAGAACAAATGGTGGCTGAACCGAAAGAGCAAGGCCATCAAGGCCATACGGCACAGTCTATCGACTATGTAGCCGCGTTGGATGAGCTGCGTGCACGGTTGGCAGCTATGGCTCCGGGGGAACAGTACAAGTTTAGCCCCACCCAGCTTATGACGTTGGCGGCGCCCAATATGCCGCTGTCGCGTTGGCAACGCTACCGTTTTATACGTGAGGCTCGGCAGGCATTAAGCGCCGAAGGTTTTATATTCGCCCATAATAACGGCCGCGGCAGGTCGTCCAGTTACATGGTAGGTCGGACGGCCCAAGTGCCTGTAGCGCAGCTGGCGGCGGCAGCGTAAACAATCAAAAAGTCTTGTCTTTTTAAATAAGGCTAGATGGGTAAGATGTAGCGGGCGTAGTGAGCGCGGGCATAGTGCCAGAGTTTTTGCTCTTGGGCGGCTAGCTCGGGAACATAACCGAGTAGCGATCTTCGGGTAAGTAGAAAGCGCTCGACAACGGGCGCGATAGCGTCATCGTTGCGGTACATGGCAATACGGCTTCCTGTTGGTTGAGTGGCACTAACGAAGTCTTTGTATTCGGCTACGATGTCAGCGTAAGTGCGGCTAAATTCCGTCCTGCCGTTCTTGTAACTGTATATGTTGAACCGGATTCGTTCTTGTACTCGTTGGGCAATGGACGAATAAGCACGCGTGGCATATGCCGGCTCTGGTTCGAAGTCATCCAGCACTCGTGTAAATAAGATGACGCGCTGGTACCTTTCGGCATAGTCCATTGCGGTTGGCGTTAGGGGTGTTCGCTCGGTTATATAGCCGCCCAGCATGGCGAGCGTGCCTATATCGAGTGCTTTTTCGCTTACTGCGTGCTGGTTGGCATCTAGATATTCGAGCGATAGCCTAGCAGCTAGCAGGCCGGCGATGTGCCCCGTACATCTATCAGCATCCAGGTCCATTTCGGCGATCTGACCTATAGTCTCGCGGATCGAGATACGCCGGGCTGGGTCGTCGGTGTCTATGTAGTACGCTAGTACAGGTAGGTTGGGCTTGTAAGAATGGCCATCAGACATTATTGAGATTTACAGTTGCCCGCGTCTTTTTAATATAAGTGAGCCAAGCGTATTAAATGGTATCCATAAATAGGGCGACCTCGTCCATATCTGCTCGGAGTTTCTATCGAAATCCGTCGGTAGGCCCTCCGGTACGATTGAACTCATGCCAAGCTTGGCTGCCTGCTTAACGACTCTATTAATATGGTAGGCCTGGGCAATCATCATTGCCTTACTGAGTCCATTCTCCTCCATATATTGTTGCGCTTCGACTAGTGTTCCCCACGTTCCCACGCCCTGACCTTTACTATTGGTAACGGGCCCCTCCACTACGTATGCCATATCAGCTTCCCCGTTTGGGACTGCGTCGACTAAGGTGCGATCGGCAATTAAAGGGCGTCGGTGCGCGTGTTGCTGCATAACACTTGCCAGCTGATGATTAACACTACCAGTATGAATACTCGTGCCATATGAATGGCCAATAAGGCAGTCCGCTTCTGCACTATTACCTTGGGCTTCATAGGTTTTCATAAGAACAAAATACCACAGTGAGTAGCTCGTGGTTAAATCGCCGGCGGCTAAGCATAGAATCTAACAGGAGTGTATCTATGGTCGATTATCGAGCTGCCCAATCTGATACCTTGCCTGTGCAATAATCAATTCTAGATCTTGGCGAGAACTATGCTCAATAATTTCTATTGCCAGGCTAAGTCTGCTTGATTTGCTTTTCTCGCTAGGCGTAACGGTGTCAGGGGGCGAAGGTTCGGTAAAACCGCAGATGGAGGGTACTTCTACACTTGTCGCAAAAGCTGCTCCCAACTCCGTATTGGCGGGCTTATAGTATGTTCTCCGTGGTCTACGACCAGCTTTTGGGTTTGCATCTTCTTGTTCGGGGGTTATAACTTGAGCCTTTTCAAGGCGCTGGAGTATCGGGATAATTGTTCCGGTTTTAACCCCTGTACATTTACTGATTCCTGCGCTATAGGCGCCCTGTTCGTCTGGATTGCTCCATCTGCAAGCCAGGCATCCTATAACTTGTCGCCGTGTCTTTGACCGAGCACGTATTACGTTCTGCTCTATTAAAAACTCTTCCCCGGGTGATGTTGGCATAAAGTGAAAGGTACCATAAGAATTGTGACCTGTAAAATATTGGTCGTATCATCAGTGAATGCCCGTCCTCCATGTCCGGTGCAAGCAGTGGGTTTTCTAATTACTAGTTATCGTAGTCAGCCATGTAATTTTAGATTAACTTCGAGGAAGCACAATGCCAGCTTGTTTGGCTGCAGCAAGCAGTTCTGCATTGATGGTGAGCAATTTCTGTTCGAGTGTTTTTTTGCTAAATTCACTGTCGATAATTGCGCCTGATTGTAAACTTGCAATCATGCTGTAGATTTCTTTTATGTCCTCACGAAGAGCTGCAAGCTCGCCCAAAACAGGATCTAGCTTTCTGTCGAATATAGCTTCAATTTGCTGTAGGTCTTCTCGAGTCAGGCTCATGCATTAATTCTAGCATAGAACAAAAACACTCTGATTTTGAGGCCTGGCCCTAAACAGAGACATGAAATGTGAATTGAATCGGGGCTGGATTCGCTCGAGCATGTTTAGCCAGAATGCCTTAAAAGCCTTAGCGCAACATTTGTCTGACGATTTTTATATGCATGTACTGCCACGGCGCCCAAAAGCACCCCGCTTACCATAAGCGCTGTCATGGCTACCACACGGCTGCCGTCTGTTTGGTTTAGCTGCTGGACACCAATAGCTACAATGCCCCATATGCTGGCAAGTAATAATTCGCGTACATTACGTTTAACAAGCAGCATAATCAGCGCGACCGCTAACGCAACCAGCATTATGGCACCCGCAGCAGGCGAAATAATAATGTCCAGCGATCGCAGCCAACTGGCAATATTTACGACGCTCGCTACCGTTACCCAGCCCGTGTACGCAAGCAATGGCCACCAAACAAAAACAATTGTTGTTACCCCGGCGTCATAGACGGCCACCCTAAGCCGCGCTAACAATAGGTATAAAGACGCAGTTAAAACCAGTAAAATAAATACCGATAAGCCAATGTATCCCTGCACGAACACATAGGTCCATAACCCATTACATATGCTCGCAATAATAAACAGCGGGCCAATCTTTTGTGGTAAATCGTTTTGTCGTTTTGGTTTAAGTACATCCCTTGCCTGGTAGCCCACAAAAAGTATAAGTAGCAGGTAAATTACCGACCAAATCGAAAACGCGTAGGCTGCGGGAGTGAGTACGGTGGCGTACGTGTCGGATATTTGGTTAATAGCCGGAACGTGCACTATTTGCGCGCCCACCAGAAAATTCGCTACCAGTGCAAATAGTAATGAAAGCCCATCCCCTATCTGCCATGCTTGCTTCATGGTTTTAGTATAACGTATATGCTTCTAGAGGCTGGCCTAGGGTGCTACCTACTATTCTTATAGATAGAGTGCGGTCGCTGAGCACTAGTATCTGTTAGGGTTGACTTCGAGAATCCTGCGCCATTGTCCCTAATCGAGCTAAGAACTTTTCGTATTGAGAATGATCATGCCAACCATTGCCAACTAGCGGCGGAGGAAGGTCGTCAGATGCGCTCAGGAGTTCTTCATAGCGTAATCGTTTTTGTCCCAAACCAAATAGGACGATAGGATCTGACTCGCCTGCTTCAGCTCTTCGTTTATATTCGGCATAACGCATACTTCCGGCTCTGACGCTTTCTACCCAGCCCTCTTCGGAAAGAAAGAGGTCACCGTCTACGTCGTCGACAATGCTTGGGTTTTCGCCGGCATTTTCAAGTGCCCAGTTTTTAAGCACTCTTAATGTTCTGCCATTGAAATCGACCGACAACGGATGCAACGACATGCAACGGCGCTGTAATAAGGCGGCATTGCCATAAGGGTCGCGGTTAATGGCTTGGTTATCTGTATTAAACTGGACACAAATTTCATCTAGGCGTTGACGGCGCTCTTGCTTTGGCATAACAGGGTACTCAATAAAGCCGGTATTTGGATCGTCCGAGCCCTTGTCAGTCTCAAATCGGAGCAATGGGTTACTCCTAATCGCCGCTATTTGTGTATCGGAACAGGTAATCGATGCATGTCTTCCTTCTAAGTACTGCCCGCCACGCCCTGGTTCATGCACGATTATGCTAACTTCGCCCGGCTCAATCTTGTCTAAAAAGCGTTGGTGTAGTGCCAAAATGAAATCTGTAGTCAATGGCTGATGTCCGTATTGCCTAGCAAGCAGCCGTGCTGCAAGATGCCCTGCCCATTCTTTATCTCCAAATATTCTTTCGGGCTTTTCCGGCTGGCCTGTAATGATCGCCACATCGAAAAATTTTTTGTCGATAGCCAAGCCTGCTTCGATGAGTCTAGCTGGCGTTGTTCTTATGCCAAGTGCTTCTTCGGAGTCCCGAATGTCGGCTTCTAGGGTGTTTCTTGCTTGATCTTGCTGCACGTTAGCACTATTAGAAAGCTCATGTCCCACGCTTTCACTGGCGCTTGACGTATCGTCTCCGGTTGGCATAAGTCGTTCAATCATGATAGTAAAGTATACTAAAAGTTAAGTTTCCAGGGCCAGTCCTCGGGATTAAGAGCGACTCTCTGGTATTATGCAGGCTTACAGTTGCCCGCGTCTTTTTAATATAAGTGAGCCAAGCGTATTAAATGGTATCCATAAGTAGCACGGGATCTTAAGGGCCTGGCCTAAAACAGAGGGTCAAAATGTGAATTGTCCGGGGGCTGGATAGCGCACTTGAACTTTAGGGGTCGCACCTAAAACAGATAGCCCAAATGTGAATGTGAATTTTAGATTTTAGAGGTCTGACCTATGCAGATTTTAGAGGTCTGACCTATAACAGAGATGCTAATTGTGAACTACTAATTCGTAGACTTTAAAGTTTTGCTATGAGCGCCACAACACGTTCTTTGCCGGGTCTTTTTTTGTACATTTCTAGCTCGTAGCTTAGCGGGTGAACTGCAGCTTTAATTCCCTGCCAGGCGTGTGTGATTGACTTTTAGAGGTCGGACCCAAATCAGAGAAGCAAAATGTGAATTGGCTCTGCTGAGTGGACATACTTCGTAGCTACGTGGAGCTAGATAATCTAGACAATATTTCCCGTGGGTGTGCTGCCAGTTCGGTGTAGCCGTCATCGGTAATTTCTTTAAAGCCAAGTTGTTCATAAAAACCCGGAGCTGGTGTGTTGGCATACAGGGTGACTCGGTTTGTGCCGGTTGCATCGTTGGCAATTGTTTCGGTAGCGATACGACCCATTATCGCTCTGCCGTAACCTCGGTGTCGATGCTCGGGGTATGTAGCTATGTCGGCAAGAAAGGTATAATCCGGGGCCAGCTCTATGGTGGCGGCCGCTAGAACATTGTGCATTACATCTACTAAAGCGTACCCTTTTACAATCGGGCGATGTAGGCGGCGCATAAACAGTTCTACCTGTTCGTCGAATGGGAATAGCCCGTTGTCATGTATTTCGCGAACTAACAGCTCTGCGGCTTGCTGGGTTATTGTGTCAGGTAGCTGATCTTTTTCAGGAGGAACGAGTTGTCGGATTTCTAGTAGCATAGACAAGTAATACACGAAAGTTAGGGGTATTACAAAGACTGACTCGGCACGATAGAGGAAGTTATAATCGCAATAAAGACTAATTTATAACGTATAGGAGCACAAGATCTCTGAGGCCTCACTTATACTGCTAAAATATCAAGCTTTTGAAAATTGATATTTCCGCTGACGGTATCAACGGAATTAATCTCATGAAGCGTAACGAGCAAATCTGCATTTTCTGATTTTAGTTTTAACCCACTATCTTTGATGAAGCTTACGTCCTGACCTTCATCCACAACAGAGAATAATTGCTTACCTACAGTCGTGAGTGTGTAGGCACTTATTGATAGCGTTTTTTCTGCCATATCTGGCTTGAGCTTAATCATTAGTAATTTACGGTTTGTATAAAAAGAGGCTTCCTTAATCTTAGCGAAATCAAGCTGGAGTGATAGCAGAGGATTCAGCACTATAAGACCTAATTCTTCAAGCTTCATGAGATTATTAAAATCTATTTTATACTTTTTTAGTATTGCATCATCGTTAATTAAGAAAATCTCACTACTATGTGATATAAGGAATTTGGTCAGCACGGAAAAGTTTTGAGCGTCACTCTTATTCATTAATTTCAAGATATTTAGTGTTCTCAATGAAAATGTTTCTGGATTATCACTCTCTTTTGCTAAAATCTTAGCCCAGATATCCTGTAGGGTCTCTTCCTCCTCTACTGATGCATTATCCATAAACTCTACTAAGAATTTCGATGGTATTTTATTTGGCGAAATGCTATGTGTCTCGGCAAACTTTCTAGCCCTTTCTATAATTTTTGCAGCATTTTGCCAACGCCACATTGCAATATGATCACCGACGATTCCAAAGAAGTTGTGTTTAGATATTTTTGTAATAAATTCTTGGTCATCTTTATTGAATTCAAGTTCTGCGCCTTTTTCAGAAACAGCAAGCTTACCCATATGTCCTATTCTCCTAACTGAGATTATGAACGGTGCAACATTTCCATACAAGTACAGGTAAGACGACTTTAGGACTTTAGGGACTTTAGAGGTCGGACCTAAATCAGAGAAGCAGAATGCGGATTGGTCCGGGGACTGGATAGCGGACTTAGTGCTTTTCCGTTCCGGCGTGCTCGCTGCAAGCATCTGCGCGCGTCCTCACTCCACCGTACCAGCGACTACGCCCGGCCTGCGGCCGTGCTGCCGCTGCTCCGAACTCAGGCCTCGGGACGAGATAAAATAGCAGAAGCTCTAAAGCCTCTGTTATTTTATCTTGGCTCACCACGATAGAGGACGTTATAAGCATGGTTAAGCGAAATGCGGTTAAGGATTGGCCGTTTTTTGGACTAGAGGACTAAAGTAATTATGCACATGAAATAAGGGTGGGGCTATTGAACATATATTGTGATATCTGGACCCCGGTAGTTGGCATACACATGAGAGCTACCGTCGCTGTCTGCTTTAAAGGCAACATCCTCACCAGGAAAGACATCTATAAATGCTTCTACGGCGCTTATATGCGCTTCAACTTCGTGACGGCTATCATAATAGGTACCATTGGCCATTAGCTCGTTCGACGATGGCCCAATGTCACCAATCTCTCTTTGAATCTTATGCCTTGTCTCATGGCCCGCGCAAAGTACGGCCATTTGCTCAGGTGGCCAGTCGGGGTATTTTTCTGGAAATGATCCGACGGCAATTAGAATTGTATTGCTACTGTTTTCATATACTGCGTCTACTAACTTCTTGCTGCCGTCTGGCATAGGTAGCGCTACGGTATTAGCAAAAGTTAGGTTGACCAAAGTGGGGGTATCCATATGGCGTTGCCACACGGCATTTACTGCTGCTTTGGTTGCAGCTTCTACTGCAGGATCAACTTCAATAAGCCTAACCATATTATAATTAACTAAAGGTGGAGTTGTGTACTCGCCCCCGCTCTTCGTAACATGCTCAGACATAAAACAAATCATGCCACAAAGAGTAGTATTTGTAAATATGATGGCTCCGAGGACCAGATGAGCGTTTCGCCACTGCTTTCACGTCATGCTCGGTGCAAGCACCTGCGCGTGGCGCTTGTCATCGAACCAGCGACCTACGACTTTAAGGACTTTAAGGGTCGGACCTAAATCAGAGAAGCAGGACGTGAATTGGTCCGGGGACTGGATAGCGGCCTTCGTGCTTTTTCGTTCCGGCGCACTTGAAGTAAGTTAATTGTAGAAGGGACTGGATGCGCTTCGCTTGCACGGCGCTCGCTTATCGGTGCAAGCACCTGCACGCTCGCGCCTGTACGAACCAGCGACTACGCCCGGCCCGCGGCCGGGCTGTCGCAGAACCGAATCCAGTCCCCGGAGCCAATAAAAAAAGAGTAGAAACGCTTTTAGTGTCTACTCTTTTTTTATTGGCTCGGCGGTTGCTTCTGGAATCAAACTTTTGACAATGAATTCGAAGACGTTAACATAGGAGTGATTCAGCGCCTATTAGAAGAAGGCGACAGTCAGGAATGACCGCGCTATTTACTGCTCCGAGCTTGAAATGTCTTCCACGCTAAGATCTGTCATGATGGTTGCCTCAGGGCTGTGTTGAACACGGGCCACAGCCACGGTTGGGGTGTGGACTGTAATTTCTC
>CAYSOP010000025.1:0-15233 GCA_964432725.1 uncultured Candidatus Saccharibacteria bacterium
CCCCCCCCCCCCCCCCCCCTATTTTTTTTAATGATCCGGCCACCACCGAGATCAACCCCAGGCCGTACACTCTTTCCCACCACGACGCTCTTCCGATCTATCTTAATGTTCTGGTGCTGTTCGTTACCGACAACGCCAAGGCTGGCGGTGCATTCTAGGCGTACCAAGCGAACTTCGCCGCTAGGCAGGCGTACTTGAGCGTGATCGCCCTCTTTTGCCATGAGCTGAGCGCCGTTACCGGCAGAACGTACCATTTGGGCGCCTTTGCCGATCTGCATTTCGATGGCGTGGATGGTGCTACCAACGGGGATGTTCTTAAGTGGTAAACGGTTGCCGTTTTCGATAGGGGCTTCTTCGCCACTCTGTATTTTGTGGCCTTGCTTCATGTCTTTAGCAGCCAAAATGTAGTGGTAGTTACCCTTATCGTCTTTAATACGGGCAATACGAGCACTGCGGTTAGGGTCGTACTCGATGTGCTCTATGGTTGCGTTGGTGCCACTCTCGAGGTTGAAGTTAACCAAACGGTAGAACCTGCGGGCGCCACCACCCTTGTGCCGGGTAGTAATGCGACCTTGGTTGTTACGGCCGGTCTGAGTCTTCTTGTGGACGATGAGTGAGCGCAACGGCTTTTTGGTTGTAATCTCGGCGGTGTCCTGGCTGGTCATGCCACGGCGGCCGGGAGTAGTGGGCTTGTGTAGTTTAATAGCCATTAGTTTATACCTCCGGTTAATGAGACAAACCTACGGTTTTTCTCATCGCGCAGGACGCCGAAGTAAATTCGGCCGTTCTGGCTGCTCTTTTCCCTTAAGTCAGTGGTATTCATGACTTAGTCTCCTTTTTTGCGGCCTTCTTGTCGGCTTTTTTATCAGCCTCAGGGTCTTCAAAGAATGGTAGCTTTTCGCCCTCTTTAAGAGTTACGTAAGCTTTCTTGATGTCAGAGCGTCGGCCATTAACAGGACGGCCGCCCTTGCGGATAAGCCGCTTAGGTTTACCCTTAATGTTGGTCATGTTGACGTTCACGACAGTAACACCAAATTGAACGGCAACAGCTGCAGCTATAGTGTGCTTGTTGGCCTCTTTGGGTACGTCAAAGACGTATACGGTGTGTGCGCCAGCCAGACCAAAGGTCTTTTCGCTAAGGCGCGGACGAAGGATTACGTTCTTTTCCATTACGCTTTACCTCCCAGCCATTCAGAAATAACATCTAAAGACTTTTCGGTTACTACAACTGTGTCGGCATTTAGTAGGTCGAATACGTTCAGGTAGTGGGCGTGCACGACTTTTACTTGTTGGAGGTTACGAGTTGCGCGGTCACTTGCATCATCTTTGTGGTCAGCTACGATAAGAATATTGCCGGTAGCTTCAAGCTTGGTCAGAAGTTTAGCAATTGGGGCGACTTTGCCGTCTTTGTAGTCGATAGTTTCGATTACCTTAATACGGCCTTCATCGGCAGCTATGCTCAGTGCTTGGCGAAGGGCCTGACGCTTAGCAGATACGTTAACCTTTTTGGTGTAGTTTTCTTCGCCGGTTGGGCCGAAGGCAATACCACCGCCACGCCAGATAGGGTTACGGCTAGAGCCGAAACGTGCGCGGCCAGTACCCTTTTGCTTCCAGGGTTTCTTACCACCACCACTCACAAGGCCGCGGGTCTTAGTGACTGCCAAATTTTCGCGGCCGTTTGCGAGGTATGCAGAGTATACAAGCTTTAGTAGCTCGTGGTTTTCTGGCATAACTGCAAAGACAGCTTTGTCGAGCTTAGCAGCGGTAGTAGCTTTGGTGCCACTTTTAGTGTAGGTATCAATAGTTGCCATTACTTGGCCCCTTTCAAAATAACAATGCCGTTCCGCGGGCCAGGGACAGCGCCAGTTACACCAATAACACCGAGTTCGGTGTCAATAAGTGCAACCTTTAAGTTCTGAACAGTCACCTGTTCGTGACCCATGTGTCCGGCCATCTTCTTACCTTTAAAAATCTTCTGAGGGTACATAGAGCCAATTGAACCTGGGCGACGGTATGAACGGCCACCGTGCGTCTTGCGGCCGCGGTGGAAGTTATGACGCTTAATGGTACCAGCCCAACCTTTACCCTTAGAGGTGCCGGTTACGTCAACGTCGTCACCAACAGAAAAGACCTCGGGGTTGATTGTTTCTCCAACCTTGAGGTCTTCAGTGATTTCGTCTACGCGGAACTCGCGAATAATCTTAGGCAGCATGCTGCCGGCCTTCGCAAAGTGTCCTTTTTGTGCCTTATTGACGTTTTGCTTTTTTGCTTCCTCAAAACCGATCTGGACAGCAGTGTAGCCGTCTGGGTCAGTGGTTTTGACCTGTGTAATGACACAGGGACTAGCGGAAAGCAAGGTAATAGCAGTTACCACACCGTCGTCAGCGACGGTAGAGGTCATGCCTACCTTTCGAGTAATGAGTGCTTTCATAGTTTCTCCATCACGTCCATGCACCATCATCTGTCCTAGTCGGGCAAAGCCCGCCTCTGCCAGCTGATTCTTATGCACATTGCGCCGCTACCGCTGCCGGTGCTCACGTCGTCGTACTTGTCGTACGCCTTCGCTCCGCTCCTCACCGCTAACGTCACACTGCACATAAGTGCAAGGCCGTGATATCTTATTAATCCTGCTTGTCACATAAGCCTTCTGTTTTTACACATTAATCTGCATAAAAATGCTCGGCTCCAGGTGGTTTCGTCTCTGTTACGAGAAGACCTTCCTAAAATGCCAAGTACAGGAATTTGATATACCGTTACATCTTATCAGCTGTAGCCACCCCTTGTCAATATGTAGACAATTCTACACTATTCGAGTTTGGCCGGGCCGAGCGGCAAGGCCATATTCTTGCGCATACGAGTCGCCAGTGACCTGTTGGTAGGTTGCTTTGCCTAGAGCCATACCGAGTGCGCCCCGTAAAGAGCTCACTCTGTCGTTCCTGGTAACGACCCAAAGGTCGGGATTGTGTGTGCCCCTGACGGCTGCGCCTGCGCGTATAGTCGCATTCCGAATTGCAAGATCGTCAGGCTCGGAGTGGTCATCAATGAATAAATCTGGGTGTAGGGCTGATAATTCTTCTTCCATTCTTCCTGCGTCGTCAAATTGCAAACCATAGTTATGACCATGTGCTACAGGGTCGGTGCCTCGTTTCTGGTGCATGACTGCATACATTTGGCTTAACGCACTGCCTGCTACATTCGCTAGGTGGCTTTTACCAAACATACCTATGGACGCTGGAAAGACCGCAGCACCATTGCCAATATCTGTTTCTGCAAGCGTAAGAGCCATTGTGCCGGCCCAACGACGAGGGGTTGTTGTATCGCCATCGGTAAACAGTATTTGCTTTGCACTGAGTTCATCACGCGCAAAGCGAATTCCTGCTTGTGTAGCGGCCATTTTACGGCCCTTTGGCTGGTCGATGACTACGGCGCCCATACGAATGGCTACATCACGCGTTTCGTCGGAGGACTTGTTATTGACGACTATAGGTAGTGCTTCGCCGCCGCGCGCGAGGGCTACTAAGGTTTTAGGCAAATCGCCAGCCTCGTTTTGCACGGGAATAACAACTGGCAGCACCCCGCCTTCACGGCGTCGGGCTTGTTCAAACTGTCGACGCGTTGCAGCGCCAAGTAAAGCAATGATTTCATCGCTCGGTCGCCGTTCAAGACGAGCCGCATACGTAAGTTCGCCCAAATGGCGGGGTCTAATAGGAAGAGCCGCCTGAGCCGCAAAACCTGCAACCTCCGAAGCTTTCATGTAACAACAATACCATGAATTAGCTTATCTGTAAATAATACTGCTTGTGATTAATATCACTCTCTAGAAGTTAATATACAGCCCGTACGGTGCGAAATAACCAAATAGCATAGCCACAAGTAGTACTGCGTATTCTATTTTGCGGTCAATTTGGAAATGCTCGTGGGCGGTAAACAAGAGCCCGATAATAAGACCGATTGGTATGGGAATATGCAGGTTATTGCCTGCGGTTATTTTGAGCCACATAGACCCGAGTAACACATATAGAAGTAATTTTAACAGATACACGCTGTCGAGTTCTTGCTGGTTTTTCTTTGATTTAGCCATATTAATTGCCTGCCGCCAACGAGCGGAACGGTTCCATGCTTTTGAGTTGTTCGTATTGGTCCTTTGCCCAGTAGCTCATAAGGTGCGATTCAAAGGCCATCATGTTGGTGTACTCGTGCCAGGTAATCCAGTGGGCGAGCGCTATTTCTTCTGGGTTAGGTGTTGGATCCTGGTCGGTCCAGGCTATATAAACGGGGCAGAATTCGTTTTCGATGATGCCGTTCATGGGCGGGGTTGTGTAGCGATACGCGGGCAGCAATACTTTAATGTCTTCCAGGTTAGTAATACCTAGTTCTTTCAGGGTACGGCGACGGATAGCATCTTCCATGGATTCTTCTGGCATGGGATGGCCACAGACGCTGTTCGTCCATACGCTTGGCCACACTTTTTTGGTTGCAGCACGCTGGGTAACTAAAAATTTGTGATCACTCTTATTAAATATGTAGCAAGAAAAAGCTAAGTGCAGTTTAGTGTTTGCCGTGTGGCTCTCTAGTTTAGGACCAGTTTCGCCTGTTGGTGAGCCATCGTCGTTGACGAATATAATTAACTCTGGTGGTTCCATTCCCTCATGATACTACGGCTGTGGCATTTTACACAGACGTCGCTTATGCAGCGAGCCTATAGTTAAAAGTACAAAAAGGAGGTACGCATTATGGTGGACACCCAACAACGAGAAGCATATCGCATTGCATTACAAACCTGGAAGGCCGCCTCGCAAGCCGCAAATAATGTACGCAACCGGCTGCATAGTGCACCTACGGAGCCAGAACGTATGTACTTGATGACCAGCCAGGAACTGCAAGTGCTGCAAAAAGAGTACGAAACATTTGGCCGTTTACAGTCGGCAGCTAGCCAACTGTAGCTATCGCGAACACTTGAGGATATTTGCTAAAGCACTTAAAAAAACCGCCTGAATTACTTCAGGCGGTTTTTGTTACCAGACGGTGCTTCTATTACATCTTAATTTCGACGTCGCAGCCAGCTGGAAGTGATAGGTTCATAAGTGAATCTATCGTCTTCGGGGTTGGGTCTGTAACATCGATAAGACGCTTGTGTACGCGCATTTCGAACTGCTCTCGTCCCTTCTTGTATACATGAGGGGACTTAATGACCGTAAAAGTGCTGCGGTCAGTAGGCAGTGGAATTGGACCGGCAATGGTAGCGCCAGTACGCAGCGCAGTGTCCACTATTTGCTTTGCTGCTTGGTCAATTACTTTGTGGTCGTATGCCTTAAGGCGAATACGAATCCGTTGTTTTTGATCTTTCTTGGCTTCTGCTACCATTGCTATTCTCTATCCTTCTTAATGTGCGAGCTTATAAAATAAGCTAGTTAATTTATTTAACGACCTTGGTTACAACACCAGCGCCTACAGTACGGCCACCTTCGCGAATAGCGAAGCGTAGACCTTGTTCCATAGCGATTGGCTGCAGCAACTTAACCTTAAAGGTAATGGTGTCGCCTGGCATGACCATTTCTTTGTCAGCTGGCAGTTCTACTTCGCCGGTTACGTCCGTTGTGCGGAAGTAGAATTGTGGTTTGTAGCCCTTAAAGAATGGGGTGTGGCGGCCGCCTTCTTCCTTGGTAAGGATGTAGACTTCTGATTCGAATTCAGTGTGCGGGGTAACGCTGCCTGGCTTGGCAAGTACTTGACCGCGTTCGATGTCGTCGCGCTCGATACCGCGGAGCAAGATGCCCACGTTGTCGCCGGCTTGACCTTGGTCTAAGTTCTTCTTGAACATTTCGACGCCTGTTACAACACTCTTGCGAGTGTCGCGGATACCGACAATTTCGACTTCTTCGTTTACCTTGATGATGCCTTGTTCTACACGGCCGGTAGCTACAGTACCGCGACCCTTAATAGAGAACACATCTTCGATAGGCATAAGGAATGGCTTGTCTAGGTCGCGCTTTGGTTCTGGAATGAAGCTGTCCATAGCTGCAACAAGTTCCATAATAGCGTCTTCGTTGGCAGTGTCGCCATCGAGGGCCTTAGTTGCGGAACCGCGGATGATAGGACAATCTTTGTCAAAGCCGTTCTTTTCGAGCAGTTCGCGGATTTCTTCTTCGACGAGGTCAACTAGTTCTGCGTCAGCAAGGTCCATCTTGTTTAGGAAGACCAAGATAGAAGGTACGCCTACTTGACGGGCAAGCAGTACGTGTTCGCGGGTCTGTGGCATTGGACCGTCTGCAGCAGATACAACCAATACGGCGCCGTCGATTTGAGCAGCACCAGTAATCATGTTCTTAACGTAGTCGGCGTGCCCTGGCATGTCGACGTGGGCGTAGTGACGCTTTTCTGACTCGTACTCTTGGTGAGAGGTAGCGATGGTTATACCGCGTGCCTTTTCCTCGGGTGCGTTGTCGATGTCTGCGTAGTTCTTCGCAACGTTAGTTTTGCTTGGAAGGCGCTTTGAAAGCACGTGGGTGATTGCTGCGGTTAGAGTAGTCTTGCCGTGGTCAACGTGGCCCATGGTGCCAACATTAACGTGAGGCTTGCTGCGGTCGAATTGATCTGCCATTAAAGGACTCCTAATTAATTACTTCTATATAGATCATGTGATAACGTCGCTCACACGATTGACCTGCCTATTGTACCCGAAAGTGTTACCGGTGTAAATAGGAGGAGGCGGCTAGTTTGCATTTTGGCAGATGTGGTGCCATACTCGCTAGTATGTTGCGTGCAAGCGTTCAAATTATTGCCATTCTTATTATTCCCAGCCGGGGAGATTTGATGGCGCGCGCCTAAGAACGCAATAACAATAACAAGCTATCAATCCCCTGGGCCACCAGGGGTTTTTTATACCTAGGAGATGTACGATGACCACATTCGCAGAGGCACCCGTTGCCGAACAATTACAAACTAGCCACGAAGTATATGCGGCTGTGATGGCTGACGCGTTGCCCCTAAGCGTGCTTGCCCGTCATTCAGATTTAGACCCTGAGCGGCGTAATTGCCTGTATGGCGAGCTGGGTATTCAGCGGGTACAGCTAGAGCCGAGCCGATTGGACGTTGGCGGCCATAGACTGTTGCTGTCGGACCAAACAACGCAACCTGGCTTTTCGTACAAAGGACGGGGTATGGCCAACGTTGTCTTCAGCGCGGACGAGGCAGTGCATACGTTTCATATTGCCAGCGCTGGTAATGCCGCTAACGGGCTAGCGGATGTGGCTAGGCGCCGCGGTAAAAAAACCATAATGCACTGCATACAAGGTGCAAGTTCTTTGAAAGTCGGCAATGCAGAGGCTAACGGCGCAGAGGTGCTCAGGGGTGACGGTAGACTTGAAGACCGTATGCTGGCTGCCGAGACTGCTGGGCTGGAACCTGGCCATGCAAGCGTGCACCCGTTCGATCAAGTCGAGGTGATTTCTGGGCATATGACGGTTGGGTGGGAAACAATTGATGATTTACTGGCGCAGCAACAGCGCGGTGAGATAGATCTGCATAAAGATCCGGTTAAGCTACTCGTGCCTGTTGGTGGCGGCGGTTTGGTTACGGCAGTTGCTTGTGTGGTTAAGTGGGCTAAAGACCAAGGCCTGGTTGGAAAAGACAACGTGCAAGTAATTGGGGTGCAGATGGAAGGCTGCGATGCTATGAAGCGCCACGTGGATTACTCGCGCGCTGGGGTTACCCCGCCCGATGCCCTGTTCGAAATTGGCATGGGTGCACCATTTAACGGTAAAAGTGACGGCACGGCAGTCAGGAAGCCAGGCGAACTTACCAGCAAAGTGGTAGCTGACCCTGATTACGTTGCTGAGGTTATGCGAGTCGGCGAAGCCGATGTAGCCCAAGCTATGAAGAACCTAACAGAGCGCCACCATAAGCGTATCGAACCGGCTGGGGCACTCTCTATGGCAGGCGCTCAAATGTATGCCGAAACGCATAGGGTAGACGTTGATCAGCGGGCAGAAACACTTATTACATTTACTACAGGTGCAAGTGTGGACGATAAGTTATACGAAAGCTTTATGTCCACCTTGCAAACTCGGGAAGAGCAACGAAAGCGCCAACGGTATGTCAACGCAATGTATGCATTAGCTACAAAAAAGCACGTCAGGCGACCCGCGTCTACCCAAGAGCGTACGCGCGGCACTAAAACTTGGTCTGGCCGGATGATTGGCGCACGGGCTATAAAAGGTGCTACTTCGTAAATTGAATAGTACGGCAGACTTCTACAATTTTGGTAAAGATTTCTCGAATGCCTTCGCCAGAAAGCGGCCCCTTGTTGGCAAGCGTTATGTTCTGGATTACTTCTGCTTCTCTTTCCGGGCGCTGTATTTGTTGGTCGCCTTTGGCGATGCCAGCTTGTAATGCTAGGCGGGCCCGTTCGTTGAGAAGTTCTACAAGTTGCGCGTCGATAATATCGATGTCGCCTCGAATTTGGGCTAGCTGTTGTTCGTCCACCGTAGCCAGCCCTATTTAGCGTTTTTAGCTATGATAGCGGTTGCTACGTTTGGTGGAACGTCTTCGTAATGGTCGAGTTCCATGCTACTGCTGGCGCGTCCCTGAGTGCTGCTGCGCAGGTTAGTGGTATAGCCAAACATTTCGCCTAAAGGTACAAAGGCGGTAATTTCCTTAATGCCAAGGCTAAGATCTTCCATTTTTTCGATGCGACCGCGCTTGGAGTTTAAGTCGCCAATGACGTCGCCCATGAATTCTTCGGGGGTGACCACAACAATCTTCATGACTGGTTCCATAAGCACTGGGCTAGCTTTCTTGAAAGCTTCCTGGAAGCCCATAGAGCCGGCAATTTTGAAGGCCATTTCGTTGGAGTCTACTTCGTGGTAGCTGCCGTCGTATAGTTCTACCTTGACGTCAACTACTGGGTAACCAGCCAGTACGCCGTTGCTCATAGCTTCGACAATACCCTGCTCTACCGGTTTGATGTACTCGCCAGGGACAACACCGCCCTTGATGGCGTTGATGAATTCGAAGCCTTTGCCCGATTCGTTTTGGCTAATACGAAGCCAAACGTCGCCGTATTGGCCACGGCCACCGGACTGACGTACGAACTTGCCTTGGGCTTCGATGCCGTCTTTGCGGACAGTCTCGCGGTAAGCTACCTGCGGTTGCCCGACATTTGCTTCTACGTTAAATTCGCGCTTCATGCGGTCAACGATGATTTCTAGGTGGAGCTCGCCCATACCGCTAATAATGGTCTGGCCGGTTTCGTCGTCTACCTTAACGCGGAAGGTTGGATCTTCTTCTGCCAGGCGCTGCATGGCGATGCTCATCTTTTCTTGGTCGGCTTTGGTCTTTGGCTCGATGGCAATGCTTACGGGTGGCTCTGGGAAGGTAATGCTTTCAAGGACAATAGGGTTGGTGGGGTCACAAAGGGTGTTGCCGGTGGTTGTGCCTTTAAGGCCTACGATAGCGGCGATGTCGCCAGCAGAGACTTCGGTAACGTCTTCGCGCTTGTCTGCCTGAAGGCGTACAATACGGCCAACGCGTTCTTTTTCGCCTTTAGAGCTGTTAAGAACGTAGCTGCCAGCTATAATTTTGCCGGAATATACACGGAAGTAAGCCAGCTTGCCGACAAACGGGTCGGTTGTAATCTTGAAGGCCAGCGCCGAAAACGGTTCGGTTTCGGAATGCTTGCGCTCGATTTCTTCGCCAGTTTTTGGGTGTGTTCCCCAGGTGTTGCTGCGGTCAGTTGGCGCAGGTAGTAAGTCTACGACTAGGTCGAGGACTTTTTCTACAATGACGCCACGGCCATCGCCGCCGGTAACTGCATAGAACTTACCAGTTAGTACGGCGGTACGAATAGCGTGCTTGATTTCGTCTTCGCTGAGGCCTTCTTCGCCAACTTCAAAGAACTTTTCTAGCATGGCTTCGTCTTCGGCAACGGCATTTTCGATAAGCAAGCTGCGGTACTTCTTGACTTTGTCCATCATGTCGGCAGGGATTTCGCCCTCTACCAGGTTTTTGTCGGTGAATTCTTTGTACGTGTAGGCCTTCATGGATACGAGGTCTACGACACCATTAATGGCCTGCTCAAAACCAATAGGCAGGTGGATTGGGAAGGCGCGCTTGCTTAAGCGAGCGTGAATAGTGTCGAGTGACTTGTAGAAGTCGCCACCGGTTTGGTTGATCTTGTTAATAAAACAAATACGAGGCACGCCGTATTTGTCGGCTTGGCGCCATACGGTTTCGGACTGGCTTTCTACACCCATCTTGCCATCGAATACGACGACTGCACCGTCAAGCACGCGCAATGAGCGCTCTACTTCTACGGTAAAGTCGATGTGGCCTGGGGTGTCGATGATGTTAATCTGCTTGCCCTTCCAGTAGCAAGTTACGGCAGCAGATACGATAGTAATACCGCGTTCGCGTTCTTGGGCCATCCAGTCGGTTGTGGTTTCGCCGTCGTGTACGGCACCAATCTTGTGCTTAAGACCAGTGCGGTACAAAATGCCTTCGGTTGTGGTGGTCTTACCAGCGTCAATATGCGCGATAATACCGATGTTTCGTAGATCTTGAATACTATATTTAGCTGCCATGTCGTAGCTCTATCTAACCTTTCTTAAGTAATATGTCCGTTGTTCCTGTTTTTTGGCAAACAAAAAACAACACGTCTCTATTATTCTAGCAAATTATACCTGTTATTGCCAGTAGCGCTACTGTTGCTGCGCGGTTGCGACAGCAAATAAACAACGGGCGGCAGCCTGGGCGGCAGCTTCTGCTGCTTCTGGACTAATATTCCTAGGATCGGTATTTAATTGAGTAATGCTAGCTGCCTTCATGCTACCGGTTTCGATAATTGAGGTAATAGCAAGGTCAACTGATCCTTGGTCGTCAGCGCTAAACAGACTAATTTGCTCCTCTGTATACAGACCGTCGGCACACAGCGCGACCGCATACCCGGCTGCAGCGTGATCCGGATGAGTTTCGTACCATATGCTAACGTATGATGGCGGTTGTTGGCCGTCGCTATACACGTAGGTACCAGAATCCGAAATGATATCGTAAGTACGATGCATACCTTCTGGCGAAGTAGTCATGATATTTAGTTTCCTTCGTTATGCGGGGCAAAATCAGTGGCTACCGTAGAAGCATTAGCTGCCCACGACCCCAGGATGGTGGTTACTGCTTCGGGGGGAAGTAATCTGTCATAAAACTGGCCGACTATTTGTACGCCCTCACCTGGTACGCCCTCACTGCTCAAGCGTACAACTGTTCGCAAGTAGCCAGGTGCGCGGGGTCCGTAATGGGTTCCTTCGCCGGCGTAGGTAGCGCCTGCGGCAGTGACGTCGTACTTTTGGGTCGTCATATCTACGCCAGCAGAGATAGTACTGCCATTTGGCAGTACTATTGGTTGGGAGGCTTCCTCTGCATTGGTCATATATTAAACACTAGCTCCGGGCAAAGTGGGCGAAGGCGCGGTTGGCTTCGGCCATTTTGTGGGTGTCTTCTTTTTTCTTAACGGCGTTGCCCTGGCTGTTGTAGGCTTCTACTAATTCGGCAGCTAGGCGGTCAGCCATGCTCATACCCTTGCGGGAGCGAGCAGCTTGCACAAACCACATAGTGGTAAGGTGCTGTTGGCGTTGACCTTTTACTTCGAAAGGAATTTGGTAGTTCGCACCACCGACACGGCGAGAACGAGTTTCCATGTGCGGCTTGATGTTATCGAGGGCTTGGTCAAAAACTTCTAGAGGGTTCTCTACTTTAAGTTTACCGGCAGCCTTTTGCATACCATCGTATACGAGGCGTTCTGCGGTTTGCTTCTTACCGTCGCGCATAACGCGGTTGATAATACGGCTCACGCGTACGCTGTTGTACATACGGTCGGGGTTTACGTCGCGAACTAACGCTTTAGTCTTGTGGCGTGGCATTACTTAGACTCCTTCTTGGCGCCGTACTTAGAACGGCCCTTCTTGCGGTTTTGTACACCTTGCAGGTCGAGCGCGCCGCGCACAATGTGGTAGCGCACACCGGGAAGGTCCTTAACACGGCCACCGCGTACCAATACTACGGCATGTTCTTGTAGGTTGTGACCTTCGCCACCAATATAAGCCCAAACTTCGTAGCCGTTAGAAAGGCGCACACGTGCAACCTTACGAAGGGCCGAGTTCGGCTTTTTAGGAGTTTTAGTTGTTACCTTAACGCAGACACCGCGCTTAAGGGGTGCAGCCTTTTCGTAGCTGCGAGTTTTTAGGTTGTTGGTAACACGCTGCATGGCTGGTGACTTACTTTTGGTAGTCACCTTGACGCGTGGCTTGCGTACCAGTTGGTTAATTGTTGGCATGTTGCTCCTTATACAATCTGCCGCCATAAAGGCGATGAGTCTCATGAGTGCCAACCCTATGAGACTCTTTGACCGCCTGGCTCGGATTGTTTATGTTGATGGGGTTATTTTAACAGATATCGGTTTAGGCGTCTAGGGCAAGTAGCGCTTTGTCGGCTGCTTTTTGTTCGTCGCTCTTCCAGCCGGTACCCACAGGGATACGGCGTCCAAGAATAACGTTTTCCTTTAGGCCGAACAGTTTATCGATACGGCCGGATGTTGCAGCTGCAATCAAGACACGGGTAGTGTCCTGGAAGGATGCGGCACTCAGGAACGAGTCGGTGCTTAAGCTGGCCTTGGTAATACCAAGAATTAGCTGGTTTACCTTGGCGGGAGTCTTCTTAGCCTTGGTTAGGGCGTCGTTGGCTTCTACGACGGCTAGCTTGCTGACGACGTCGCCAGTTACAAAGTCGCTGTCGCCGGCTTCTTCTACCTGTACGCGGCTGAACATCTGACGCACGATGATTTCAAGGTGCTTGTCGGCAATGTTCTGGCCTTGTGCTGCAAAGATATGCAGGATTTCGTTCATGATGTAACGCTGAGTAGCCGCTACGCCTTGCAGACGCATAAGCTCTGGCAGGTTAATGGAACCGTTGGTTAGGCGTTGACCAGCAATAACTTCGTCGCCGTCCTGGATCATGATCTGCTTAAAGCCAGGGATTTCGTAACGGACAACCGGTTGGCCGGCAGGCGTAATAATGATCGCCTTGTCGGTTACTTCGGCCTTGCCCGCCATAGGGGCGATGATTGGTTCGGCACCATCAGCCATGCTTGCTACGACGTCGCCGATAGCTACGTCGCTGCCGCTGCGGACCTTGGCAACACGCTCACCAAGCTTGAAGGTAAGGTTCTCTTTTTCTTTAGCGGTAACTTGTACGATGTACTTTTCGCCTTCTTCCCATACGGTGGCTGTACCGGCGATATCGGTCAGATATGCTTGGCCCTTTGGTGTACGGATTTCAAACAACTCTTCTACACGACTTAGACCTTGTGCAGTGTCGTCGGCCAGTACGGCGCCAGAACGGTGCTTAGAGTCCAGTGATAGCTGGGTACCGGGTTCACCAATACTTTGGGCGGCGATAACGCCGATTGGGTGGTGTGATGCAACGGTCAGACCGGTTGCAGGGTCAACACCGTATGACTTTTGTGGAACACCGTGTACGGTGGTGGCGCTCAGGACGCTCATTATCTTAATACCATCTAGGCTTGCGTCGGCGTCAATAGCTTCGGCAACAGGTTTGGTGAAGAGCTCTCCACGCTTGATGTGACCCTTAACATCTTGGCCGGCATAGCGGCCTTCCAGACGAGTTGCGTAGGCAACGCCAATGTTTTCGGCGTCAGACCTAAACATTTCAAAGCCTGGGTCTAGTTCCATGGAGTCGTCGTCGATAGTAAATACGTCTTGAGCGACGTCTACTAGACGACGGGTCAAATAACCAGCGTCGGCGGTTTTAAGGGCGATGTCGATAAGCGCCTTACGGGTACCGCGAGTGCCGGTAAAGTACTCTAGTGGGTCGAGGCCCTGGATGTAGTTTGACTTAATAGGAAGTTCGATGACATTACCACCGGCATCTTGGAACACGCCAAGCATGCCGACACAAGTTTTCATCTGCGAAATGTTACCACGAGCACCAGAGGTGATGGCAATTGCCATAGTGGAATCTTCGCCAACAATTTGCTGGGCCAGTAGTTCTTGTACGCGTGCATCTGCCTTGGTCCAAGTATCAATGGTTAGGCGGTGACGCTCATCGTCGGTAATAAAGCCTTGTTCGTACTGCTCGCTAATAGCTGCTGCGCGAACTTCGCCTTCATCAATTACTTTGTCCATGCCTCGTACTTGTGTGAAGTCGCCCATACCCATACTAAGGCCGGACATAGTCGCTACCTTAAAGCCGAGGTCTTTTAGGTCGTCGGCAATTTCGGCGGTCTTGTTCTGGCCGTATTTGGTGTAGACCATGGCCATAACTTGCTGCAGTTTCTTCTTGGTCATTGGCACATCTTGGAAGGTAAAGTCTTCGGGGAAGACTTCGTTAAAGATAATGCGGCCAAGCGTTGTTTCGCGCACTTCGCCTCTAAATGGCAGACGTACGCGTGTTTGCAGCTTAATGATGCCAGCGTCGAAGGCCATGATGGCTTCTTCTAGGCTGGTAAAAGGACGTTCTTTAGCTGCGGCAGTAACGGTTGTCTCGTAGGTTAGGTAGTAACAACCAAGCACCATGTCTTGTTCGATGTGCAGGATTGGCGTACCGTCGGCTGGTTTTAGAAGGTTGCCGCTAGCAGCCATAATGTCGCGCGCTTCGGCCTGGGCCTCGTCGGACAATGGCAAGTGTACGGCCATCTGGTCGCCGTCGAAGTCGGCGTTAAAACCCTTACATACGAGCGGGTGTAGTTGGATTGCACGGCCTTCGATAAGTACAGGCATGAAAGCCTGAATTGAAAGGCGGTGTAGTGATGGCGCACGGTTTAGAAGTACGTACTTGCCGCGGATAACTTCGTCCAGGGCGTCCCATACGGCAATTTCGCCGGTTTCGATCATGCGGGTAGCAGAACGAATGTTGTGGGCTTGTTCGCGGAAGATAAGCTCGCCGATAACGAACGGCTTAAACAGTTCGAGCGCCATCATCTTTGGCAGGCCACATTGGCTAATCTTAAGTTCTGGACCGGCAACAATTACCGAACGACCAGAGTAGTCAACGCGCTTACCAAGAAGGTTCTGACGGAAACGGCCCTGCTTGCCCTTAAGCATGTCGCTTAAAGACTTAAGGCGGCGGCGCTGGCCAGTTGCGGCAACAGCGCGGCCGGAACGAGCACTGTTGTTGTCTATAAGAGCATCTACGGCTTCTTGCAGCATGCGCTGTTCGTTGCGGCG
>CAYSOP010000026.1:0-13115 GCA_964432725.1 uncultured Candidatus Saccharibacteria bacterium
GATGGAGTGGGGCCAGGAGGGGGCGACGGCGATGGCGTTGGGCGGGGGCTAGGAGTGGAGTTTTTGGTGCCTGTACTTTTACTGGTCTGGGGAGGTGCGGCAGGCTCGGGTGACGGAGAAGGGGATGCGGTCTTTACTTCTGCAACTTTAAAGGTAAGCGCGCGGCTCGTGGCGGTGTGGCCGGTTTTGTCTGTGGCTTTAGCCACAAGGGTATGCGAGCCAGCGCTAAACTTTGCGGGGTCGAGTTTAAAACTAAATGGCGCAGCATAAGTGACGCCGGCAAACGTTTCGTCTACGGTATATTGTACTTTTTCGACGCCAGTTACACGGTTTAAGCTGGCGGTAACGGTAATAGTGGCATCCAGAGTTTGGTTATTGGTCAGGCCCCCCAGCTGAACGGTAAGCGTGTTTGTGGCGGGCGTGGGCTTGGCTGCGGGCGCGTGCCGAAACGCAACTATATACACAATGCCTGCTAGTATCGCAAGCAGGACGAGTCCGCCTATTCCAATAAGCCAGCTACGATGCCGCGGCCGCGTAGGAGGATTAACAATAGGTTCTGGGTATATTACAGGGTCCATGTAGGTTCATTATATTGATTATGATTACCCTATAACTATAGCGTACACGTGTCTAGAGTAAAAACGGTTCTATCATCAACACCTGACTGCCGCGGACGGACGTAAGATCTCAGGCTGCGGTTTTTACATATAAAAAAAGAGGCACTTGACGTGCCTCTTTAATGTCGGGAAGACTTGCACCCACAGACGTGGCCTACTAACTAACAAAATATCGAACTTACTAACTTGACCGGCCACATATGCTGTACAAAATGCTGTTTCACATATGTCTTCCGCAAATAAAATATCAAATCTATAATTCTTCGTCAAGACATTTAAGCAGGGAAGTAGAGGCTGGCCCTAAAACAGTATCTTTGCAGGCACGCACGGCGCAGGTAAAGATACTAAGGGGTAAATCAAAAATAAAAATTAGTTCGTAGACCCGATAGCCAAAATAATGAGGCTGTAGCTAGGATTGTAAGTGTAATTATTACGAGCGTTGAGGGGCTACGTTTTTTATACCAAGAGTAACTACATACGGCTAGTCCGATTATCAGTATTGTCACCGCTGGAGCTTCCACGATATGAGCAGAGCCATTGTGAGCCCAGTGACTGGTATGGTGGGCCACGGTAAGTACTGATTGGGTGTAAAAAAGTGCCAGCAGAAGGGCAATAATATCTAGTGACTGAAGATTGGATGATGTTGTCTTTTTTACCATTTCCGTAATTATAGCAAAAATAAAAAGACCTCTCTAGTGGAAGTCTTTTATTGAATCTAGAGGTTTAACCTCGAACAGATGGCAAAAATGTGATTTGGGCCAGGAGGGACTTGTATTGCAATGCTCCGCTCACGACTAAAGCCTACCACTTCAGAAGGAGCTCGCTAGCGTGGGGTTACAGTCTTGCTATTGTGGCCAATCCGAATTAGCAAATACTCGCATGCCACTGGCATGCTCCACCCTCCGGGTTCAAATCTCACCCGGCATCCAAATAAAAAGACCACCCTTGCGGTGGACTTTTTATTTGGAGGGCCAGGAGGGACTTGAACCCTCGACATTCTGCTTAAGAGGCAGACGCTCTAACCAGCTGAGCTACTGGCCCACGATAGTAAGTTTAGTAAGGTGCTGCGCTTATACCAACTTTGGTGTCGGCTGGTTAGAGCGCTACGCTCATAATTATTTTTGCAGCAAGCTGCGCCAGCTGAGCTACTGGCTCAATGAGACAAACCTACGGTTTTCTCATCGCTCGTCGGCAAAGCCGACCCCGCAGGCGGGGCAAGCTCGCTGCTCTTTTCCCTTGCGCAGGGCTAACGTGCACGCGAGATTACCGGGTTATTTTAGCAAATTACCTCTGTTTTTGCAATATGTGTAGCGCCAAGGCTTAACCTAGGTCCATAGGGGGCGGTGCGAGCGCAAGTTTATCCAGAGCTGTTGCGAGCGCTTGGTTTGTCATGGGGTTATCTACGGCGGTCTGCAATTCGGCTATCCTTGGTTTACTCCGATATTCTATCCGTTCGGCGGGAGTCTTGCCGCCAAAAATACCTTCTTTTTGTCCGCTGTCAAGTGACCACTGTAGGCAGCTATACATAACAGGGCAAGCGGCGCAAATCGCCTTAGCTTGTTCTATATTTTCTTTGGAGGGTCCTTGGCTGCCTATAGGAAAGAACAACTCAAGGTCACTATCCTTGCAACCGGCATTAATGATCCAGCCCTTTGTTATGGGTAGTCGCTGCAAGGTAAGCGAAGCGAGTCTTATCCTTAGTCTCGCTTCGGGTGTGGGAGGCCATTTAATAAGATGTTCTTCGGCTTTCGCAAGTAATCTGGCCTTGTTCATCAAAAAAGTCACCGCCGAAGGATCGTTGATAATTTCCTTTGCCCTCTTCGCACTATTCTTGACGTACTCAGGATCTTCTCGTAGTCTTTCTTGCCGTAGCATTAAGTCGGCAATAATTGGCTGCATTTCAGCTGCAATGGCATACGGAGTGTGTTTATCGCCCGGTTTTTGAATGTCTGTAAAGCTTACTTTGGAGGCGCTATCATTCAATATTTCCCCTACTGTTTGTGGCGATATTGAGGGATATTCGCTGACTATTTTTTCTATAAAGTCTACGGCGTCTACCATGGTCTTCCCGGAGCTGCGCAAGGAAGATGCTGTGTCATAGATTGCTCTTGCTTGCGGAGTAAGTTGATGAACAAGGCGCCTATCATAAATGGGGTCATGCACTTCTAGGTTTAACCTTCGACCCGCAAAGTGGTGCAGTGAGCTCTTGACGATTACACCCCTGTCAAAGAGTAATTTTAGGCATTCATGTATATTACGGCTAGGTGCGTCAATAGCTCTTGCTATTTCCTGGGCCGTGCGGCCATATTTGTATCTTGCCAGTTGTTGGTAGATGCCCATATTAACTAATGGCTCCGCGTGTACTAGGTTATCTACAGACAGTTCGCCAACAATAGCAACTGACGATATAGAGGGAAATTGTAATTCCCAGTCAAGATTGGAGCCTGCATGGGCAATTCGGTATTCTTGGTCGATATTACTAGCCCGGTAGGCGGTGCTTGGCCTAGAAAAATTATCCAGGACTGTTGTCTTTTTTATCAAGCCAAGCGGTTCAAGCACTTTACTGCAGTGCGATTCGCATGCGTTACATTCGGCTTGTGTAAGTTGCCAGGCTGACGATGTGTCTTGGCGCATATGTAAGCGCTCTGTAAGCATTGCAGGCGTATGATTCCCCGCTTCGGCGGCAAGGACAAGATAGATAAGCGCGCGAGCAGGGTTATTGGCGAGTGACCAAGGGGCTATTTCGTGCATGGGCGCTTGTTCGAATATAGCGGTCTTCGGTATTGCCTCTGTCATATCCGCATTTTACCATTACCCAGGGGCATATGATGCCGGGCTGCGCTTCCTGCTAGGGCGGCTTGCACAAAAGCCGGTGCTGGACCCCTCGGCAGGCGGCAACGCGTTCTGTCTCTCTGTCACCTTTGCATTTTAGCATGATATATGGCAGCAGATAGTTTTCCAGCGTCTACCGTATCTGTTATAATCCCGTTTATATGAAGTTACTAAACGGCAAAGACTTAGCCAGCTACATTAAGCAACGTCAGGCGCACGAGGTACGTGCGCTGCAGCAGGCGCGGCATATCGAGCCAAAGCTAGCTATCGTCGTGACCATTGATCATCCAACAATTAATGTCTATATGCGTATGAAGCAAGCATACGGCGACGATATTTTAATAGCTGTTGAGGTACATCGTGTTACCCAGGACGAAGCACCGGCCCTTATTAAAAAGCTTAATAAAGACGACACCGTACACGGCATTATTGTGCAGTTGCCCCTCGAGCGTCCCCAAGAGACTGACAGCATTGTCGACCTTGTTGCCCCCGATAAAGACGTAGATGCGCTTGGTGCTAAGGCAATCTTTGACCCGGCAACCCCAATGGCTATCTTGTGGTTGCTAGCGGGTTATAACGTTGACCTTGCGGGCAAGCGGGTGCTGCTAGTGGGCCGCGGCAAGCTAGTGGGCACGCCACTCGAACATATGCTGAGTGTATCGGGAGTCGACGTACATGTAGCCGACCGTCAAACCAAAGACCTGGCCGCAGAAACCTTGCAGGCAGACATTATTATTACAGCCACCGGCAGTCCGGCCATTTTATTCCCCGAAATGATCAAGCAAGGCGCAGTAGTGGTAGATGCGGGTGTTGCCGGCGAAGAAGGCAAGACAGTAGGCGATGTAGCCCCAGAAGTTTACAATCGTGACGACCTGACAATTACGCCAGTAAAAGGCGGAGTAGGCCCCCTAACAGTCTGCGCATTATTCGAAAATGTTATTCGCGCTGCCCGCAATGCAGCCGAAGCAAATCAGTAAGCCATGGCCCACGTTCCTGAGTCAGAAATCGCTGTACTTAGGCAATGTGCCCCTCAGTTACTTAGTGCATTAACGGTAGAGCAAGAGACCTTGCCAGGGCAATTAAGCGATCCAGACTGGCTTAGCGTTAAAGAACCTTGGTATACGAGCAGCGTAAAAGAGCACAAAGACTTTACCGGCGATCAAGCCCTTGTTGCGCTAGCTGTGTCGCGGGTGAGCGCCACAGTGCGTGCCATTAAGCATCAGACTGACCCGGAAATGAATAGACTCTTCGGGCCTCCACCCGATTTACTCGTTACTACCCCATCGTCGGCTTGGCTTGGCAAGGGTGTGGCTATGGCCACCGGCTTAGACTCTATAGCACTTGTTGAGCGTAACGGGGTGGCAGAACCCCTGTTACATCAGTCAGAATTATTTGCCGATCGAAAACGTTTATTGGTTATAGGCAGTGTGTTTGGTATTGAAACAGATGTAGCCGTTACACGGAGTACGCCCGACATTTTAGGACGATGTATTGGTGTGCTTACCCTTGTTGACGACCAAGCGTCTGGCGCTTGGGAACGATCAGCGGTACCAAGGTACGCTGTGCTTGGCCGTCTGCCTACACCCGTTGCAGCTGTGTAGACTGCCTACTGATAATCAGTTGTAGAAACCCCATTTGGTGTCCAGAACTTGCCGCTGTCCGACGCGTTGCCGTATGCGGCGCCTGCTGGTACGAGCCATTTGTTGTTTTTCCATACGCTGCCGGTAGATGTCCAGAAGCTTTGTGGATACAGCGGGCCCCAGTCTGGTTTTATCATGGTACTAAAGGTGTTGCCGGTAAAGGTAGTGTTGGGTGCAGGAGCCCATAGCGCTATGGTGTAGCCAAAGCCACTAAATAGGTTGTTGGTAATGGTCACATTGCTGTAGCTGCCTTGTTGGTAGGCTATGCCGTTTGTATTGCCCTTGCTGGCTATGGTGTTGTGGTCGAGTACCATGTACGATCCGGTACCAGAGCCCGACAATGTGCCAATACCATCGGTGTGGTAGGTGCCGTTGCCGTCGTCTGCGGCATCGTGGATGTAGTTGTCGCGGAAGACATGTGGTTTAGCTTGCGTAGATCCGTAGGTGTCAATGGCGTTACCAAAGCCCCAGAAGTCGCTGTGCGATACGGTAAGTTTATCTACCTTGGTATTGTAACCACCGTTTGCGGCAATGCCGTACTGGTACGATTGGTTAAACGGTGTAGGGGGCGCTGCCACGCCCGGTTCAAATGAACCGTAGTCGATGGTTATATTGTCGCCGTATAGCTTTACGAGTGCTTCGTTTACCGCGATGCCATGGAAGCGGCAGCCGTAGAACGTAACGTTACTAAGTCTATTGGAAGCCGAGCCTACGTCAGCTCCCCCAGAGAAGTCGCAATAACTATAGGTGGTATTGCTTTGGAAGGTGCTCGAACAGCTGTGCAGGCTGCCAGGGTAGCCGGGAGCGTTCTTGTAGCCAGTGTTAGTGCCGTTTGGCCAAGTGCTAGGCACTGGGCTAGGCGTTGGCGTCGGCGTGGGGGTGGGGGTTGGCGTAGGAGTTGGGGCAGGCGCTGGGGCGGTAAATTGTATTGCATCGCCACCGCTCGCACTCGAGTCAGCTACTACTTTGGCGTTCGCTGTCTGCGTACCGCTGCTAGATTCTACCGCGGCAAAGAAGCCACTAGCCCTAGTAACTGCAAGTAAAATGCCAGCCAAAATTACCACAGCAACGGCTGCAATTGCTATGACCTTGTTGCGCGAAGCCAAGATCGCCTTAAGATTTGTTTTGGTGAAGTACTGTGTGTTCATAGTTTTACCCCGCATAATCTGTTGTTTTTTTACTTCCATCTGGCCACCAATATTTTCCGTCATCGGTAGTCGGTGTGTAATAGCTACCAGGGACAACGCGCCACTTATTGTTGCGCCATAGGTTGCCCGGGCCGCTGTCCCATCCATATAAAGGCCCCCATACGGGCTTAAACTCGGTACCAAAGGTGTTGCCGGTAAAGACGATGTTTTGGTTATTAGAACGGTTTACGCCCATGGCAACCGTGTAGCCAAAGCCAGAGAAGTAGTTATTGGTAATGGTAACGTTTTGGTACGACGGACCTTGCAGTGCTAAACCGTTCGTATTGCCAACCGATGATATGGTGTTGTTGTCGAATACCATATAGCTGGGGCCGCCGTAGTTTTCTAGGATTGCATCGGTGTGATCTTTGCCCCCGTCGTCGCGAGCATCATGGAACCAGGTATTCTTGACGACAAATGGTTTTGCTTGGGTAGAATAGTTAAACTGAATGCCGTTGCCCCAACCCCAAAAGTCCGAGTTTTCTACGGTAATTCGGCCGTTGTAGCGCTGGTCTATGCCATATTGGTAGCCCTGGCTAAAGGTAGTGGGCGGCGCGCTATCGGCGCTTGGTTCAAATGTACTGTATTTAAAGGTAATGTTGTCGCCGTATATAGCAACGTTTGCGTCCTCGGTGGCGTTAGACGAAAACCGGCAGCCAATGAAGGTAATATTGGTGGGGTGATTACTGGTACTGCCAATGTACGTACTGCTAGTAAAGTTACAGAAACTATACGTAGTATTACTTTGCAAGTTGCTATCGTTACAGGTGGTTAGGCTGCCAGGGTAGCCTGGCGCGTTCTTGTAGCCAGTATTGCTAGCGCTGGGTTTGCCGGCTGGGGGCGGAGTGGGCGTAGGCGTAGGGGTGGGCGTTGGTGGTGGTGGCGTAACAACCGGTGCGGTAAACTGGATGGCTTTCCCGCCAGAGGCGCTGGCATCGGTAATAAGCTTAGCGTTAGCGGTAAGCGCAGCGTTTTCTGATTCGCTGGATGCAAAGAAGCCGGAGGCGTGCGTAAGAATTAAAAGTGTAGCACTCAACAAAAGGGCGGCCGCGACAGCTAACGCAATATACATATTCGTTTTGGATTCTGTGAATAAGGATTTGATGTTAGCTTTAGTCATGGTCATGGTTTCCTTATTTAAAGTGATGATCGGTAGGGGTCGAAAGCGATTTTTAATGTAAGCCAGGGTAGGCGCGTCGGCAATATAGGCTTTAGAGCGACTGCGGCTACTAAGGCAATGAACAGACTCGTGCAAGATGCATCGAGTAGGTTTAGAAGTTTTATTTTGGTAATACTACGCATAGATAAGGATTAGCGATTACTCTCATCATCCGCTACTAACTGTTGTTCGTCAAGCGCGGTAAGCTGTCTGGTAAAGATCGTATATTTCTGACGGCATTTCGTGACTGCCCTCGGCTCTAAAGTCGTAGTCTTGGGGCACCTCAAATGTGTACATTTGGTTTAGTTCGGGGTAGTGGGTGGCAGCAAGCCGCATAGCGCTACGTGATTCTTTAATATCGCCCACACAGTCCAGCGGCTTGTCGCCTGCTATACCAAGCAGCTTGCGGTACGTGGGTTGTAACGTCGGGTCACGTAACAGGTTTTTGCCACCCCAAAGTGCCTGCACTTCTTCGGGGGGCAAGAACGGCGTAAGGGCCATATATATAAAGGCGCATTTACTACATTCGCCGCACCAGCTCATACGGTCGCTGGTATGCACAAAAGCGCGGTTACACGAACTAAACACATCTTTGTACTTTTGGAATGTCTGCTTACTAAATAGTTCGGCAATCCGTATTTCGCTTAAGGGACGCAAGAATGAGTAGTACCGCACGTGGTCGCCAACAGTGTGCTGCAAGTATTGCTGGTAATCGCGTTCAAATTCCTGTGATTTAGAATACTGGTGGTTAATAGCAACGCCTTGGTAGTGCAAGGTAGGCTCGTTGGCAGATTGCTCGTTGCTCATGACCACATCCTGCTTGCCTGCCAAGATGGCGACAACAGTCCCTACAGCGGCAAAGATAGCCGATATAGGCACATGGCCGTTTAGGGCGTCTTTTTTATTTAATTCAATCAGTTGCGGATCCCATACACGGTCGACCCACAAATGAGGCAAGCCAATGCGTTCTATTAGTGGCGTCAGCTGTGGACGATGGTTAAGACTCCAGGTAGTTACATCGGTAAGACCGCGCAAAGCTTCTACACTTACGAGCGAGTCTTTGCCACCGCCCACCGATACCAGCAAACCTTTGCCTGTAGCCGGCGAGGCTAGGGACGGGAGTGCTTGGGCAGTAGTAGGAAAGGTAACCGGCGTATGGGGGTCGAGGTCATTTACAAACCAAAATTCGCCCAGGCCTCGTTGGTACGTCTTGCTAAAAAAGGCCGCTTGTTCGGCGTCTAGCTGGCCTGCTTTAACGGCAATTTCGGGCGGTATGTACATTTTGTAGTACGACACACCGGCCAAAAAGAACAGTGTTTGCAGGGCACGGTCAAGCAATTGCGAATCGTACGGTACGTAGTCGAAGTTAAACGTATACGTTTCGGTTAGCTGTAGCTGGGCGTCGAACGAATATTGTAGTGTTAGCGTCCGCGCTGCTGAATCAAAATGGTAATCTTCAAAAATAAATTGCTTGTACTTGGTCATGGCCCTCAGTATAGCTTGCATTAATTGCTTGTACTATAAAATGCGCCAAAGGCTATTAGCTAGGCCCAGAATGAACGCTCAGCGCGGCGGTCCGGGCCAGACATCTCTATAAGTTTGACCTCGTTCGCGAATCTGCTGCGCAGACTTTCGCTAATGTCGACCGCTGTTTGTGTGCGGCTTTCTGTCATCCGCTCAGCAACTTTTGGATCCATTTCGGTGAGTAGCTTTGTAGCTAATAAGTCTGTGGGGGTCTGTTCTGGAAGTTGTACCTCGAGCGGCTTAAACGGGTCTTTGTAGTTTGACGTTATAACAATAAGCCCTCCGTACTGGGCCGCCGCCGTTATGCTGCCCTTCAGTGCAGCCTGATTCTGCGGTTGGTATTCGTCAAAAATAAGGACGGACCGGGGGTTACGTGGGGCACCACTTTTAAAATTTTGTGGGAATGTTACGCCTCTAGTGCTCTCATGTAGGCGATTAGCGGTAAGATTGTCAAGCTGGCTTTCTACGGTTCGGTAAGTGTTGCTTGGGCCAAAACGGTAATGTACCTCGGCACCGCTGTCGTGCAGCGCCCGCCCCAGACCAATGGCAGCGTGTGTTTTACCTGTGCCCGGGTTGCCGTACAAATAAAGGCCAACAAATTGATCGCCTTGCCACTTGGACAGAATGGTATCGGCCGCCTCTAAGAATTCTTCGTGCGCTGGATCTTGGTACGCCCGCAGTCCATCTAGGGTAGAAAGTTCGTGTGGTCCTGGTGCGCCGCCTTCCCAGTTAGGAAGCTGCGACGTGCGAATAATCTCACTCATAATAATGATTATATAATATTATGGGCCTAATAGCAATTACAGCTGGTGCACCACTTGTTTAAAGATAAGTCCGCGTTCCTCAAAGTTTTTAAACATGTCAAAGCTAGGAAAGCCGGGCGACAACAGGACAATGTCGCCCTTTTTGGCAAGTTTTGCAGCCTGCGCCACAATTTCGGGCATGGTTTTTGCAGTAGAGACGCGGTACTGTTTAAACTTGTCGGCTGCTAGCTCGCTGGCAACGCGTTCGGCGCTTTCGCCTATAAGCAGTACTGCCCTAATGTCTTTACGGTGTTCGCGCAGTTTGGCAGCTAACTTGTCCAGTTGCAGCATGCGGTCGCGGCCGCCAATAATAACCACTTTATTGCCCTCTATAGCATCTATGGCTGCTGCGGTTGCATACGGATCGCTCGCGAACGAGTCGTTAAAATACTGCACGCCCTGTACGTCGCGCACGAACTCTAAGCGGTGCGGCAGGCCAGTAAAGTTAAGGAGCGCCTTTCTAAAGGCGTCCGGCGCCTGCATAACTTGCCAGGCAGCAGTAATTGCAGCACAGACATTCTGCCAGTTATGGCGGCCCATCAGTTGCAGTTCGTTGGTTTTGCATAGCACCGTTTGGTCTATCATGATGTTGTCTTTAAAAATGTATGCGCCAGGTTCGTCGTAATAGGCAATTTTGTCGCCCGGGCTGCCGCGTGCAATGTCGTGCGAGCGCAAGCTTTCGGCGTAGTAAATAGCTACGTCAGTATCTTTTTGGTAGGCAAACATATTGCGCTTGCTCCAGTAGTAGTCGCGTTCATCGCCATGCCAATCTAAATGTTCCGGCTGAATCATTAAACATACGCCAATGTGCGGGCTGTGCGTAATGTCGTACAGCATAAAGCTCGATAGTTCTAACACTACCCAGCTGTCTTTGGTAATCTTGGGCAAAAAATCAAATGGCGACACGCCAAAGTTACCACCTAAGAACACCTTTTTACCAGCCGCTTCCAGCATTTTTACAATGAGGGTGCTGGTAGTACCTTTACCCTTAGTGCCCGTAACGCCAATGGTGTTAGGGGTAGGGCAGACGCGTAAGAATTCATTTACGGTGGTAGTGATCTTTTTTTCGACGCCCGGGTTAGCTTCTAGGATAAATTTTGGGTGAATACCCGCGCTGCGCATAATAACGTCAAACCGGCTTAGGCTGTGTAGATAGTTTGGGCCTACCTGAGTATCTACGCCTCGCGGTACGTTAATATCGGTGTTTTGATCGCAAATGGTTACATCTGCGCCTTGCTCTTGCCAATATCGGAGGGCACTGCGTCCCTCTATTCCATATCCGATGACGGCTACCTTCATAGGCACCATTGTACCAGGGTTTTTACGAGTACTAGCCCCACAGTTAACGGCTTGTTACAATAAGCGTATGAAAGTCCTCATGCCCTTCGCAATCGCGTTCGCAGGATTACTTATGATTACACTCTTGCCCAACAAGACTATATTCACCACACTTTTGTCTTTGGGCCTGATGATCGGTGGCGTTGGCATGACCATCTACAACCTCAAGCGCGGCGGCTTTTAACCTATACCCTAGAAGTTAAACCTCTACCAGATAAGCAAAATGTGATTTGTAGTTGTAGCTGTATATACAACACAAGATCGTAAGCGTAAGCTTTTTGCTATCAGATAATAACGCGCTTATCGTTGCCTAACTATTTAATAATGTTTTAATCACTTTACTTTGTGTCGCTGGCGCAGCTGTTGCTATGCTCTGTCCTGAAACTTTAATAACCCAATAAGGAACAGGTACACATGCACACGTCAGTATTTATTAGAACGACCGCAATAGCTGTTGCGACGGCGATGGCTGTAGTAATCGCAGCCCCGGTCGCTACCATGGCAGCCGAAAATAGGGGGCCACAGACCGATAATTCCATCAATGTTAGTACGAACGAAGTGCGGCAAGCACTCGCATACACCCCAGGCGTACTCGACGCATCCGGCCAAAGCAGCACAAGCGGCGATGCAGATTCGGCAATCGTTGCCGCAACCGCCGGCGCAACAATTGACGTGCCAAAGGATGCAAGCGAGGGTGTCACAATCGCAGATGCTAACGGCACAGCGCTAGATATTCAACTACCAAACGCCGACCAAGCAGGCAACGCCAAGCAGGTCGCACCCGGCGTCGTAGCCTACGACGGCACCAACGGTTCTGCCAACGCCGTCCAAACCGACGAAAACGGCGGCGTCCGCATGCTGACCATAATCGACAACCCTAACGCTCCCACAAGCTATGATTACAAAGTAACCGTTCCCACTGGTGGCCGGATCGAGCTAACGCCGCAGGGTGGAGCGGTAGTACTCACCAATGATGGTCGCATCATAACGATGGTCAATACGCCTTGGGCTAAAGATGCTAAGGGCAAGCAGATCCGTACGTGGTTTACTACCGACGGTGCGACATTGACTCAACATGTTCAACATAACGTACGTGGAGTGGTGTATCCGGTTACGGCTGATCCGTGGTGGAATCCTCTTTCGTGGTTTAGTGGGTTTACCTGGGTAAGGGGTGTTAAGGTTCTAGCAAAGAAGATCGGACCTTGGGGGTGGGTAATATGTGCTGCTGGTGGTGGCTGGGCATGGTATCGCTCTGATAGTAGTGGATGGGTAAGGGTTGGCGACGCAGTGTCAGGCTGTTTGCTGTAGAGTATAGCTATGAAGAAATTACTAATGATTTATTTTTCTGCAATCGGTCTAACTATTCTTGTAGTTAAAATGTGTAACTTAATTTTCAATGTCGAGCTGCTTTGGCTCTATCCAGTTGTCATAGTAGGCGTTACTATTTTCGTTATAACTTCGCGTAAGCCGAAGAAACTTTAACTAACTGTGCTTCTCGGAGAGTTTGGTCTTAACTAATTCGGCCACCTGCCGAGGTGTCATTGCTGCTTTTAAAATGATGGCGTCTACGCCAAGGGCGCGCACACTGTCGGGAATCTCTTGTTCGCCGCGGTTGGTCAGAATAATAACCTGGATATCTTTACCCCAGGGGGCTTTGCGCAGTTTGGCCAGCATTTCTTCGCCGGTCATTATGGGCATCATAAGGTCTAACAAAATAATATCGGGCTTCATCTCTTGGGCCAGCTCGTAGCCAAGTTTGCCGTTTTCGGCGGTTTCTACGGTGTAGTTTTCCGCCTCAAACTTAATACGATACATTTGGGATATAGCCGGGTCGTCTTCGACAATCGCGATTTTGGTCATACGTTTATAATGTCACTACATTAGCTCTTTGCCAAGCACCTCGTGCACGATGGCTACTACCTGGGCCGGGGTATGGTGGGCTTTTACGATATAACGGTCGACGTGCAAAAAACGAAGCTCAGGAGGCGCCTCGTCTTTACTGATGTAGGTAAGGA
>CAYSOP010000027.1:0-11824 GCA_964432725.1 uncultured Candidatus Saccharibacteria bacterium
CCAAAATAAAATACCTACCCTTGCGGTAGGTATTTTATTTTGGAGGGCCCAGTGGGATTCGAACCGCAGGTCGAGGCCAGCCGGTGGCTGGCCGAGTTTTCCTAGCTTGACGGAGCGGTAGGCTTTAGCCGTGAGCGACTCATCCGAGCAAAGCGAGGTAGTAATGCTCGTCTACGATCAGCTACATACTGCTCCACTAAGCACGCCGGAATGAGAAGCGAAACGAAGTGGAGCGCCCCACTGGGCCTCTACGATCAACCGGATCATTGCCTTAGCAAAATATCTTATCGTGGGTTCGGTGGAGGCCAAACACGCGCAGAAACTTGTTTCGAGCATGCTTGGCCGGAGAAGCGTAGCGCTATCCCACTTCTACGACCAGTTTTAAATTGCCTGCACCAAGCATGCCGGAATAAAAGGACAAGGCCTGCTATCCTACTGGCCCAAATATAAACTATGCGAATAGCCTTTGTATAAAATTCACGAATACCCTACAAGATAAGGTATATTAAGTAACAAATCATGTCAGCACACGAATCAGAATTTAGACCCGGTCCTTTCGACGCCACTACTATAGAGTTGGGCATACGCACAGACCTTGCAGCATTCAACGCCTATGTCGACCGAGATATACAATGCGTTCGGTTATTCGGAGCTATCGTCCATAAACTTTCCGCAGAACGGCCAGGCGAGGTTCACGTAGATACAGATATATCCTCCGGGAAAGTCGGCTTACAAATAGCAGAAATGACCGGGATACTACCGAGGCGTCTTACCGATCCCGATACGCCAATAATACAAACTGTCGATTATCCGCTTGTTGGCTTGCCCGATGGCAATCATGCGCTATTAAGCGAGATTGCACACCGCCGCAGAGGTATAGACAGCGAAGTAGTTGTCCGCATTCCACGGCTATGCATCATACCAGAGGAATTATTGGTAGCTTTTCGGAACGGGGAGATTGATGACTTGTCGGGTAGAGCTGATGAGGTTTACTACTTATCCGATTTTGACACAACCGGCAGAACTGATGGTGAAGCGCCGTTTTATACTGCGCATAAACTATTCTTCTTACATCCACTTGGCCAGGAGGAGATTTCTGAACTAGAAGAAGAAAAACAACAACTGCTAGAGAGACAGAATGCATACGTGACCACATTACAGGCTATCGCAAGTGTAGTGCTGGACGTAGCCCAAGAAGGCTAGAAGTACATCCGCCCGTAAGCCAAGTCACAGAACCCCTCCCCGTTAGAGGTTTAACCTCTAGCTCTTCATGCCCTCCCTCTGTTTACAAAGTCACCCAAACATGCTATTATAAAATAATAGCTAAGACCCTCTTCGGGCGCTTCTCTCCATCGAAATAAAAATCTTTAACCCACTTTATTACCTTTAACAATAAGGAATTATACTTATGCCCTCGCACGAACAACTCGTGGCAAAAGGCCACGAAATACTAAAGCAAGCACCACAGTTATACATTGACCTAGACGTCGAAGCCGACGGGATCCCTGACTACGGTTCTCTTTTAAGCATTGGCGCAGTTAGCCCCTGGGGTGAAACTTTCTATACCGAGCTAAAACCCGCCAGCGAAAGATTCATCCCCGCAAACCGCGCTTTCTGCGAAGCCCACGGCTTAGAACGCAATCGGCTATTAGAGGAAGGTGAAGACCCACAGATTGCTGCCCAAAACCTTACCCGCTGGACAGACGACCTTACAGAACTACACGGTAAAGACGCGGCGGTTCTGTCGGCCTTTAATGCCAGCTTTGACTTTCCTTGGGTCGATCTCGCCGTGAAGGAAGCAGACATTAATCCAAACCCGTATGGCGTCGCCGGGTTCTGTCTTAAAAGCCTCGCGATGGCGTTACCAGGCGAATATAACTGGCGCAAAACCTCAAAAGGAAGACTGCCAGCCGAACTTGTTCCGCGCGGAGACTTTACTCACAACGCACTCGAAGATGCCCAGTACCAGCAGCAAATACACTTTGCACTAGCTGGCAAGCTAGCCTTACCCGCATAGCCAAAGGGTTTTGTAGGTTTGACCTCTGAACCACATCCTATATGGCAAATTTAGCACTAAGCTTAAAAATATGGTATAGTCGCCGGATGACCAATCAAGAACCCCTAAACCTAGACTGCGAAATAGTCTCAGCCGTTATGGACGCAGGGCTACCCGCCGACCCTACCATATCGGCGGCATCTGACCCCGCAATAGAGGCAATCATAGACCCTCCTACCGATGAGTCTACCGAACGCGTGTGTGCCGCTGCCGGTTGTATTATAAACCGCGAAATCGTTGCAAGATATTTAGTAGACCCCACACCAGAGAACAAAAATTCCGTTCGCATAACTGCCGCTACTGGCTGCTGGCTCGTACACACCATGACCGAACAAGAATAAGCCTAACTACAACACCTTCGCAGTAAGCTGCCCCACACTTCTTCTAAGATATTCTTTACAGCCCCCAATCACCGTAGCCCCTATAGTAGATCTTGCCATTACCAAGTAAGCAAAGGAGGTCACTATGGCAGACTCAAGCAAACCAGGACTAGGCTCAGATAAAATGAGCGAATCTAAGAAGCGCGACATTCAAAGCAAAGGCGGCCAAGCTACCGGCGCTTCTAACCTAAGCACTGAAGACCGCAAGAAGGGTGGCGAGCACAGCCACAGCGGCGGCGGCAACAGCAGCCAGAGCCAGTAGCGACTACTACATAACTAAAAGAGGGGCAATTTGCCCCTCTTTTAGTTATGTAGCTTAGTGTTTTTTATGTTTTTCGGGTGATTTTAAATGGCGGCGCATGCCCCACAAAAACATCAGGCTCACCAAACCGCCAATGCCAACAACCAGCGCTTCGGCGTTAGACAGTATGCCCCAAGCCGGCTCTTGCTGGATAGCCAAACGCACACCAGTCGGTAGTAGTGGCACTGCCAGCAAAACTCCCAGCGCGGCAGCACCTACCGCCGGAAAAAAGTTACCTATATTTTTAAGCTTGCCGTGTACACTGAATGCGCCCAAGATAGCCGTAACGGTAGCCGGAGCAAGCAGTACGATTAACTGCATAGTGCTGGTACTGGCCTGGCTAATGCTTGGTATAGACCCTTTAAGTATGTCGGTGGCAGCCGATGCCACGTACAGCACCATAACCTGGCCAAGACACAGGCTTAAGAACACCATTGCGGCGTTTATACGGAGCGCCAGAAGTAACACGGTAGGTACGGCAAGCGCCACAATCAGAGCGATGTTCGCATCCATCTTATGCTTATAATACCACGGCGCCAACTGCCGCTGTTATCTAGAAGTTGAGAGTCTGGCCAATGCTAATCTTAGCTTTTTTGGCTTCGCCCTCGTGTAGTTCAATGACATATTGCGAGGCTTGGGGCGCGCAAAACTCTTTGGGATAAGTCTTAGGCGATACCGATTGTTCTATATGTACTGCCCGTTTGTACGCGTCAAGCCACAAAATATCTATAGAAAAATGCATGTCTTTCATCCAGAAACAGCGGTTGGGAGCCGATTGGTCGTAGGCAAACAGCATCCCGGCATTGCCAGCCAGCTTACCACGGCCCCCAAGCCCTTTAACCATGTCTTCCGGAGTTGTTACCAGTTCGAGCTTATACATACGATTGCCCACCTGCAACACCCGGTGCGGGCCACGCGGCCAGGTGGTCCAAATAACCACCAATAAAATAAACCAGACAACTAATAACGGTCGCCAGTTAAACCGTTTAAGCCACTTAAGCTCCGACACGGTCTTTGCGGTTTCGTTGCTTGGCGTTTTGTTCGATGTACTCAATAATTTTGCCGGCCAGATTACGCTTGGTTAGCAGTTCGGGCGTTTTAATACTGCCCGACGAATTAACTTCTAGCACCAGCGGCCCGCGTGACGAACGCATCATGTCGACCGCACATACTGGTAGGCCCATAGCCTTGGCGGCTTTTACGGCTGTGCGCTCTTCTTCTGTGGTCAGCTTTACGATTGTGCCCACACCACCTTGGTGCGTGTTAGACCTAAAGTCGTCGTCCAGGCTTTGCCGCTTTATGCTGGCAACCACTTGGCTACCCACTACAATGGCGCGAATGTCAGTGCCGGCCGATTCTTTCACATATTCTTGTACCAAAAAAGTTACACCTTCTACGTAAAAGGCCTGCATTACCGCCTTAGCAGCTTTGGCTGTCTCTGCGAGCACTACACCATTGCCGTGGGTGCCACGCGCGACCTTAACAATCAGCGGAGCACCACCTGCCTTAGAAATAACGTCTTCTAGGTCGGCGGTTTCGCGGGCAAATACGGTCTTGGGTATGTCTACACCAGCCTTTGCCAGCAATTGGTATGCACGCAGTTTGTTGCGTGATCGGTCGATGGCAATAGATTTGGCAGTGGTATATACATCTTGCACCTCAAACTGGCGTACCACTGCGCCACCATACTTGGTGTAGCTTTGGGCAATACGCGGAATAATAGCATCAAAGCCCTCAAGGATTTTACCCTTGTAGTACACCTTGGAGTTGCCTTTTTCGATGATCATGTAGCACTTGGCGTAGTTGATCACCTTTACCTCGTGGCCACGAGCTAAGCCTTCTTCTTTGAGCCGCTTGGTCGTGTAGTTGGCGGCACCTTTGGATAAAATTGCAATTTTCATAGATTACTTTCGTTTAGGCGAAGGTTGGACTTTAGACTGGAGTGCATCGGAATGTTCACGTTCCCGGGTCACAAGCGCATTTCCTTGCTTTACATCGACAACAAACTTACCCCGTAAGATATTCCGGCCGATAAGGACAGGGTACACTTGGGTGCTGCGATCAGCAAGCGTAAAACGTGCACGTATACGCTTGCCAGCGATTTTAATAGACAACCGTACTTTGTAGCGGCCCTCGGCTTGGCCATTAGAACTCGCTACCATCCCATAGGTAAAATCGTCAAAGTAATGCGCCACGCCATCGTATAAAGGGTGGCCTTTGTCAAAAAAGACCACCGACAAACGTCCATCTTCTTCTTTAGCCCTAGCCCAGATGGCCGAGCTTTGAGCACCGGTATCTACGCGTGCATGCAAGGACTCCTTGGCGATATGCGGGAAGGCAACTACCTCTACACGACCAATTATTGTTTTATCTAACATTTAAGCTAATTATAACATAAGCTGCATGAATAATCAATCTGGTAGTCCCCGACTACCGTTAGCGTCATGCTACTATTAATTCGACATGGCGCTGCACGATTCTATACGCGAGCACTACTTTAACCACCTGAGGGTTTTACCGGTAGATAAACGGTTCCATTTTGCGTCCCGTTTAGCGGCATGGAACCAAGATCCGCAAGCCCTACAAATTCTCGAAACATTGCGGTCGCATTATGTTCCAGAATTTCCGGCTGATGGCGTACTGCGCGAGATATTGCAGGGCATAATAAAAGATTCGTCTACGCCGAAGGCCAATGCGCTTACACTCCGCGAGCCTTATTTTAAAAAGTACCCTACCCTGTACGGCATTGGCCTGGCATTGTTCAGGGTGCGCCACTGGCAAGTTATTTACGATGTCGATGCCCGCGATGCGCTGTTTAACGGCATAGACGAAGAAGATCTGACAGCTCTAGAAAAAAAACTACTGCGCGACAAAGACGCTTTGCGTGTGCTATCTACCTACGCTATTAATTTTATTTATTTGTACGAACGCTTGATGTTGGGTCAAGACGATCCTAAAGCAATTAACATAAAACGGCTGTACAAAATTGGCAAAGCCTACAGCCTAAAAGACGACGAAGAACTACGGCTATGCATTTACTTTTACACCCACTGTATTATTGCGGATTCTAACTTTTACGAGCACGAGGTGCCCGCTTTTGCTCTGCCCACATATATAAAGATGCTAAAACGCCTGGAAAAAATTATTGCCAAACACTATGACCGCATAAGTCTAGACAGCAAACTAGAATTTTTAGTGTGCAGCCGGCTATGCGATTTTAACGACAAGCTAACCGATAAAATCGAAGAGGAATGCCAAGATTCCATTAGTCCTGAGGGCACCTATTTGATTGACCGCCATAACGTGCACGCTAAAAATGCCACTAAAACGTCACTCGCCGCATCGGAGCACCGAAGCGTGCTGTACATAATGGGCCACACCCCGTTCGTACCTAAAGATTAATCAGTACTACAGCCTTCAAGTACATCTAAAAATAATTGTTTTACCAGTGGCTCTTTAGCCTCCAGCAACGCGCCGGTAAACAGCTGCGGCTGCGAGTTAACCTCTATAAAGTAAAATTCGCCAGTTTCTAAATGCGGCATCAGATCGACACCTGCCAACGTAAGGCCTAAGTCTTTGGCAATTGCCCGCGATTGGGCTACGATTTCGACTGGTATATGATCGTGCGTTAACTTGGCGCTGCCACCCTGCGAAGTGTTATTAAGGTGCGTACCCGCTTCGCCGCGGCGCTCAAACACCAACTGCTGGCTGGGCGTTAAAAGCAAGCGGTAGTCGCGGTCATTCGGACAATATTCTTGAGCAATAAACGCAATGTGCGGTTCGCTTTTTAATATGTCACGTGCTTCGTCTTCGGAGTGTACAAGGTAATTGGACTTACCTTGCGTACCGTCGGAGTGCTTGATAATACAAGGGTAGTCCAACTCTTTAGTAACGGCACGAACAAAACGCTGGCCGTCCATACAAAACACCGTCTTCGGAATGCGTACGCCCCGCCCTGCAAACACAACCGCCTGCCCTACCTTGGTGCCGGGATAATAACCGCTAAAGTCATTAAACGATGGCTTTTTATGCATGGCACAAAAACGGCTCAGGGCATAGGCCATATCGCGGTAATGGCGAATCTGGCCGTGCAGCGCAATAAGGTCCATATCGCGCAGATGCACGTTATTACCTTCGTCGTATATCTGAATATCACCGGTACTGACAACTAATTGCAAATTAGTAATCCGCGTAAACAGCACCTTGTAATCGTCGGTGCCCAGCACCCGCTGTACGCCGTCAGCATAGCCATGCACAATCTGCGATCCAACCGGATCATCAAGTACGCCGCCTACAATAAGTATTTGCTTCATGGCTGTATGCTACCATGATCGGTCAGTATATTGGCAGCCATTGTGCAAAATAGATAGCCCATATATACGCCCATGCGTTCAGCCGACGGATCAGGCCGCACCCACTGGTCGATTGGCGTCAGACGGAGCGACCGCGACAGCTCTATCTGAGCAACGCCAAAACCAGGGCGATCTGCCGTAAGGCCATTAACATAAGTAGCCATATTGTTGCCGCCCACAGCCGCCAGACGGCCAATCGCCAGTTCGCCAGCTTTATTGCGTGCTACTTCGTCGCTTAGATTCCGAAACGCCTCACCATCCCAGCTGGGGTCCTTCGCATAATTAAGGTGCGGTATATTATTACCAATGATTACGCGCAACCCCAGTGTATCGTGCGCCTCTCGTACTACCCGTTCAGCGGCGGCAATAGAACGTTCGCGCGCGTTAGCACCCAAACCGATCACTGCGTGTACTTCGGTCCGATCACGCAGATTGACCACTTTGCCGGGCATCATGCCATGCACCGAAACAAATCCGTCGTGTGTGTCTGTCCGCACCAAGGTTGCAATCTTCCTTTTTATTTCGCCGCCTTCGTCAACGTTGCCATTGCCGGTTTGGAGACCGCGCGGAATAACTGCCACCCCATAGCCTTCAAGCGCCAGCACACCAGCCAAACCACCCGTACCGTGGTCTGCGGCCTCACGCTTGCCTGATTCCCGACGAATCGGGTTAGTTGCATGATGCGCATCTAAAATCAGTGACCCATGCCCAAATACGGCCAGGTCGTCCTCACCTTTTGCCGTACCTACGTCATAGCCAGCTTCGGCACCATCAGGTGATGCAAGCCCGCGTTCCTGGTGCACAACTTGGTAGTATATGTCTGTAGCTTTAGCTTCAGGCAGTTGGGGCATGGTAGATACCAGACCGCGCAGTTTACGTATATCCTCAGCAGCGCCCCACCGTTGGTCGCTTGCTGCCTTTAGTTCGGCGGCCACTTCAGGATTCTGCACGGCTTGATCGAGCAATGCAGTAGCAGCTGTCCGCACTTCGGCGGCAGTAATTACCTCTGTTGTCATTATGCTTACTATATCATATAATTAGACTAACCTCAATGAATCAAACACTCACTATACTACCTCCAACCATCAAAGGAACCGACCTTATACTGCAACACCAAACGCCGGACGGTGAAGTGGCTTCGCGGACGTTTCGGTTTAGCCGCGACTTACACGAAGCGCTGGCCAAATACCCTAGTGATCGGATCGCCAAACTATGTACGTTTATTGCCCTTGGCCGGGCCATTTACTTATTTGACGAAGCATACTACACCGAAATCGTTAGCCCTATGGCGCTTACTAAAGACGAAGTCGCCTTTTTTGAAGATTTTTACTATAACGGCATGGCTGAATTTAGACTGACCAACCATATCGCCATTACCACGCGTACCTGCGTTACCTGCCCGGAACCAACACCACTGGCTGCGTATGCCGCGCCCGTACTGTCTGGCGCACTAGTTACCAATGGCGGCGGCAAAGACGGCGCAACCGGTGCCGAGCTGCTGCACGAAGTAGTAGTCGACATCAGCTGGTTTACCTGGAACTTACTGGGCAGCCGGCCGGCTATTATTGCGCAGTCTTCTATTGCGCAGTCTCTTGTAGCTACATCGGTCTACGACGAGTCGGCTGGCAAGCCCTTGTATTCTGGACACAAACCGCTTAACGGACCACTAGCCTTTTTGACCGCTTTCGCTGCGCTAGTAGCAGGCAAACGCTATGCCGTAGTGTCTAACGAATACTCTGCCAGTGAGCCAAATATGGTGTTTGAAGGTGTAGAAATAAACCATCAATACACAAAGTCGTTTACAGTCGAACAAGCGCTACATCGTATTATTAACGGTTTAGACCTGGGCGTGTATTACTTTAGTATTTTGCGGCCACTATACGAACTGCAGATTATGCGCATCCTGCAAGACTTTCCACAGTACCACCACGTATTCGTCAGCTGTAACAGGGGCGTAAAAAACGGCACTTGGTGTCTAGACTGCGCAAAATGTGCCTTTATTACGTTATGTTTTACGGCCATTAACCCACAGGCAACAGAGGAGATTTGGGGCGACCGGCTAGTTATAGCCCAACCAAAACTGCAGGGGCACATAGTGGCGCTGGTAGCCCCGCATATTGATAAACCCTTTGAATGCGTAGGCACATTGCAAGAATGCCAGCTTGCGCTTGGTATGATAGCCCGTAATACGGCCCTGTGGCAGCAGTTGCCTGCAGACTTTCGTGCTCGTCTTGAACCCCATATACCTGCCAACTTCGACGAGCTGTATCAGTCGGTAATGTTGTCTGTTGACCGTCCAAATAATATACCGCCAGACTTACGCCCGGCGGTATATGCAGCTTTTAAAAAACACCTCGGTATTAGCTAAACCAGCCTTTTTTGCCGGTTGTGCCAAATTGTTCCAATAGTTCTTTTTGTTGCTTAGTTAGCTTGGTTGGAATATCAACAATAATCGTTACTATGTGTGCACCACGGGCTTCTGAACGCAAATGAGGCACGCCGTGGCCGGTTAACTTAAAGTCGGTGCCGCTTTGCGTACCGGCGGGCACCTTCATGCGTACTGGGCCATCAACAGTATCTACATCAATTTCGGTACCCAGTGCTGCCTGCACCATGTGAATATGCTCTTCGCTTAAAATTAGGTCGCCTTCGCGCGTGAACTTCTTGTGGGCCTTAACCCGTACGTTCACGTACAGGTCGCCCTTTGGCCCATTTGCCGTAGCCTCGCCGTGTTCACGCAAACGAATAATTGCCCCGTCGTCGATGCCCGCAGGCACTTTAATGGTAAGCTCTTGCACCTTACGCTGCGTACCCTTGCCGTTACAAACGCTACAGACTTTATCCGGAATACTGCCCCGGCCCTTACAGGTAGGGCAGACTGTTGCCTGCTGAATATTGCCAAAAATGGTACGCATTACGTTTACCACTTGCCCGCTGCCCTTACAGGTAGCGCAGGTTTTAAGATCGTGACCGGGTTCTACGGTTGTACCATTACAGTGTTCGCAGGTGTCTTCTATGTTTAATGCCACTTTTTCGGTCGTGCCAAATACCGCTTGCTCGAAAGTTAGGTCTATGCGGACCTCTACGTCACGGCCGCGGTTCTGCTGGGAAGACCGCTGCTGCTGGCCACCGCCAAAAAAGTTACTAAAAATATCACCTAAATCGCCAAAGTCAAAGTTAACGTTCTGGCCATTAAACCCGCCACCAAATGGATTACCGTCGCCAGCCGCACTACCGCCTACACCGGCATGACCAAACTGATCGTAGCGCTGCCGCTTGCTAGTGTCTTTAAGCACTTCGTAGGCTTCGTTTAGTTCTTTGAACTTGGTTTCGTCACCACCCTCTTTGTCGGGGTGGTGTTGCACAGCTAAACGGCGAAACGCTTTTTTAATTTCGTCTGCGCTCGCATCTTTACCAACACCTAGTACTTCGTAATAATCTCGTTTTGCCATAAATATAGTTTGCCCTAGGGGCTTAGCTTAGCACGACCGACGGCGTAATGAGCATGCTGTTTAACAGCTCTTTGGTACGCTTGTCGTCACCGACGGGCTGCGTGCCACCGTTACTAATAACATGTACCTCGTGCATACCCGTGCTTTCCCAACGGATAATAAGTTCGAATAAATCTTCGCGTCCAATGTCGCGCTGCAGCCAGGCGACACACTTTGGGTTAGCGTACCCAAAGTGTAAAAACTCTTTGCCGGCCTGTGGGTCTTGCTTGGCTGTACGGTAATTTTCGCTCCACAGCTTGAATGCCAAGCCAAACACTTCGCTGCCGACTACCACACGCACTTGCACGCTGAGTGCATCTGCATTGTGGTCTTGTTTGCTGAGTCCTAGCATATTGTTACTATTGTCGCCTGGTGGTACGCGTTAGTCAATTACAGCAGCTTATTTTTCGTCGACGACTTCGCCTTCTACGGGGCCGTCTTTGTCTTTTTTGCTGGCGTCAGCCTTGGCTGCGTCTGCGTCTTCGGCAGGCGCTTCGTCTTTAGCGGCTTCGTACATTTTGGCGCCTATGGGCATGATCTTGTCGTTTAGTGCCTTAGCAGCTGCCTCGATGGCGTCTTTGTCTGCCTTGTCGTCTTTGCTTACTTTCTTTGCCTCTTCGACGGCTTCGTCTAGGCCTTTTAGGTCTTCTTCGGCTAGCTTGTCTTTGTGGTCGCTTTTTAGCTTTTCAGCCTGGTAAATGGCGTTCTCGAGGACATTGCGGGCTTCTACGGCTTCGCGCTTCTTTTTGTCGACCTCGGCGTTTGCTTCGGCTTCCTGGGCCATCTTTTCGACCTCAGTCTTGTCTAGGTTGCCCGAGCCGCTGATAGTAATGCTTTGCTCTTTGCCGGTGCCCTTATCTTTGGCGGTGACGTTTAGAATACCGTTGGCGTCGATGTTAAAAGTTACCTCGATTTGCGGAATACCGCGCGGTGCGGGGGGAATGCCGTCCAGAATAAAGCGGCCAAGGCTTTTATTGTCGTTGGCCATGCCACGCTCGCCCTGTAGTACATGTACTTCTACTTGCGGTTGGTTGTCGGCAGCAGTGCTAAATGTTTCGCTCTTGCTGGTAGGAATAGTGGTGTTGCGTTCGATCAGCTTGGTCATAACGCCGCCCATGGTTTCGATACCCAGGGATAGCGGCGTTACGTCTAGCAGCAGCACGTCTTTGACATCGCCCTGCAGTACGCCACCCTGAATGGCTGCACCAATGGCAACGACTTCGTCTGGGTTAACACCCTTCATG
>CAYSOP010000028.1:0-9754 GCA_964432725.1 uncultured Candidatus Saccharibacteria bacterium
CTGTTCTCGTGGTTGTAGGCATAGTCGTCTACATGGTCTTGGGTACTTTTGCCTTAGTGTTGCATGGTGTCCCTTTGTTAATTTAATGAGAGCTTGTCGCCGCGTGGGTTCGACTATCCCTACGTAGCGCGAGCTTACTCATTCATCTTCGGTAGTCTTGTTGTCCAGGCCATGTTGTTCGCCGAATGAGCGGCGCATGGTTGTAAGCGGACGACCACAATAGTTGTATTAAAGCACAAAAATACCTATTTTACACCATCGCTAGACTACCTTCCATTACGCTTTTTAGTATGCGCCTGGACTATACTTAAGGTATTAAGAGGGCGTATTATGGAAACCTTATACATACCAGTACTAGCAGGCACGACACGTGAACAGCGAAAAAGTATTTTTGCGGCCCGGTTAGTGGCAGAAGTCGGCAAAACCATAGAGGGCATCGAAACCGAGGTAGTAGACCCCAAAGACTTTACGTTTCCGGGTGACGGTAACGACCCCGAAGGCAAAGACCCCAAATATACAGCTATAACTGCCCGCGCAGACGGCTTTTTTATTGTATCGCCCGAATATAACCACAGCTTTCCAGGATCATTAAAGCGCATGCTGGATAGCGAACTGGCAAACTACATTCATAAACCTGTTGCGTTTGCAGGCGTATCCAAAACCCAGTGGGGCGGCGTACGTGGCATCGAAGCACTGGTAAATACCGTGCGCGAGATGGGCCTGGTGGCAACATTTAGCGATATGCAATTCCCTAAAGTACAAGAACTGTTTGACGAACAGGGTGTGTTGCAGCAAGAATCATACCGCCGCTACGTGCTTACGGCATGGACCGAACTTATCTGGATGGCAACCGTTCTAAAATACGGGCGTGAACATGTTGCTAGCAAATATCATGGCTAGGTGATCGGATGACGATAGTCGTAGTTACACAGAGGCAATAATAATTGCTTGTTTGATTTCTTTCTCGAGGGTATCGCCGTAAGCCTCTAGTTCGTTTGGTAAAACCCAAGCGTATGCTTGATGTTCGTCGCTAAGCGTCACTTCTGTAGGATCGGCTTTGCATAAAAAGAAGAGCGCAACGATGTGTTTTAGCTCGCCTTCGGGCTTGGCAAACCATTCGTCGACGTGGATTACTTTTCCAACTTCTAGTTCGGTTATGCCTGTTTCTTCTTGAGTTTCTCTGCACAGGCCGTCTTCTAGCTGTTCGCCTTTTTCTAGCCTGCCGCCAACCGCTTGCCATCGGTCGCCATGACGGACAATCAGGAACTTACCCTCTTTGTTCTGAATGACTGCTTTGACTGCTACTTGGCTATCCATAGGGTTCACTATATCAGATCAGACAAAAAGCCAGATTTTTTCATAGACAAAGCATATTGGCCTATACTTACATCAATGAGCGAAACCTTGCCCCGTCAAAGCCCCGAAGCCATCATTAACGCCGTACGCCCCGATCACCAATCTATTAAGTGGTATAACGGTGGTGATAACCGTAATGTTGTGGTGGTTGATGGGGTTGAGGCTTTTCGATTCCCGAAGGATGAAAGCGGTGTTGAAGTGGGTCGTTTTGAGTTTGCCGCCGTCAGCTTGGTGCAAGGCAAGCTACATGTTGCCGTACCAAAGCCTATCGAGCTTGCGCCGGATGGATCTTACAACGTGCTGGAATTTTTGCCGGGTACTGTACTGAGCAAACACGAGGTGGCCGCTCTTCCTTACGACAAACGCCGTAACATGGGCGTAGCACTGGCAGGTGTACTCAATGATTTGAATGCCAACATAACACAAGAAGAAGTTGTCGCAATTCCATCCGAGCGCTCCATTACCAGAAACCGGGATGAATACTATGCCCAGGTCTACGAAACAGCAGGCAATCAGCAAACCGGCTACGCATCCGTATACGGCAGCCAGTACGACCAGATGCAGAAGATGCGTCCCGGAGGTTCGGCAAGCAACATTATTGTCTTTGGCGATTTAAGCTCGCCAAACCTGGTGCTGTCTGACGAGCATGCAGTAACCGGCCTTATTGACTGGACCGAACTCGGCCTGGGCGATATCCATAACGAACTACGACCAGTGTTTAGCGTCATCGGTCAGCAGGCTTTTGACGAAATGGTTGATGCGCTTGACTCTGCATTGGTCCCTGTCAATAAAGACCTGGTGCGTTCGCTTGCAATCATCCACGAACTAAGCGTACTGGTAAACGGCAAGCAGAAGGGATCGTTAACCCCAGAGCGGACGCAGTTGGCTGTCTCTTCGCTCGAACAGTGGCTTGACCCCGACTCACTGGCGAGGCTTAAGAGCTCTAACCGCTAGGAAACAATGCATGGTCACAATAATTTTTGAAACACATTCTACTACCGTCGATAACGAAGCAAAGCTGGCTGCAGGCTGGTACAATGTTCCCTTATCCAGCCTTGGCGAGCAGCAAGCCGAGCAACTCGGTGAGCGACGGGCAGGCGAGCATTTTGATGCTATCTTCTGTTCTGACTTGCAACGCTCGTACAACACGGCGAAGCTGGCATTTGGCGACAAGTTTCCTATCATCCTAGACGAACGATTGCGCGAATGCAATTACGGTTCGCTGAATCGTACACCTAAAGCCAATATAGAAGCTATACGCGAGCAGGCGCTCACAGTACCTTTCCCGGAGGGCGAAAGCTACGAAGATACCTCACGCCGGATGAAGTCATTTCTGCAAGATCTGCTAAAGGATTACGATGGTAAAACTGTGATGATTGTTGGCCATCGCGCTACGCAGTATGGGCTTGATCAATGGATTAAGGGCATGAGTTTGCATGACGCAGTACTCGCACCTTGGCAGTGGCAGGCTGGATGGAAGTACGAACTATCTAAGCTGCAGTAAATTATTACCACCGGAAGACGCAAGACATGGCTGACCACTACATTATTGACTGGCCTACAAGGGCTGGAAAGAACTTACGCAGTTCGTACAGAAAGCCGGGGGTAAATACTTCGGGCTGGTCGGCAATCATGCGTTTTAGCCCCTCTGGCGTAAACCACTGCAGCTCACTAACTTCATCTGCTTGTGGTTGTAATGGCGTATCGTGCGGGACGGTAGCCAAAAATACTCGTACAAATTGATTGATAATCTTGTCGTCTTCGTGAGTGCTAAAACGATAAGTAGCTACGACTTGGAGCTGTAAGTCGTGCAAACCGACTTCTTCCGCAAGTTCATTTGCCGCAGTAGTTTCGTAAGTGAAACCTTCGTCAACATGCCCGCCGGCAGCTTGATCCCAACAATTCGGATACAGTTTTACACCAGAACCGCGACGCTGTAACAGCATACGCCCCTCGTCGTCTTTAATGAATACGGAAGATATGCGGTGGTATAGACCTTTTTTCCAGACCTCGGCAAGCATAGCCAAGCCCATTTCATTATCATTTTTGTCTACTACTATTACAGGAGGATACACCATTGGCCTATGATAGCATGCAGCTGAGCGTTATAGGTACGAAGCCTCTGCTCCCTGGAATTTAAAGGACGGACCTTTAAGTTTGTCCCTGTTCATTGGGGTCGAATTCTACTGTCCACTCAATACCGAATTGGTCTCTGAACATAGCAAAATGGGTGCCCCAAGGGCTCTCGGCCATAGGCATTTCGACGGTGCCGCCTTCTGAAAGGCCTTTGAATATTTTATCGGCTTCTTCTTTAGTTTCTGCGGTAACTGCTATTTTGGACCTGTTTTCGTTTTCGCTTACTGGGCCCATACTGGCAGGTACATCATTGGCTATTAACGTACTTCCGCCAATAGGCAACACAATACGCATGATTTTATCTGCTTCGTTTTCTGATACAGGGAACTCAGGGCCTGCTAAGTCTTTAAAGCGTACGATGTTTTTAAACTCGCCACCAAACACAGATTTGTAAAAATTAAAGGCTTCTTCGGCATTGCCGTTGAAGTTGATATACGGGTTAATTGTTGCCATGTAGATTATTCCTCCTGGGTAAGAGTTAGTTTATTATTGCTGCACTTGTAAGACAGCTAAAATATTACCTGAAGGATCTTTAAACCAAGCAATGTCTGGGCCCTGGCCGCTGCTCAGTCCTCTTGCAATACCAAGCTTGTCCTGGGGCATTCCATCGTACCGTTCGAACTGTACGCCTGCTTCGCTCAGGCTTTTAACGGCTTCTTCGATGTTTGCTACCTCAAAGTTCATTACCGTATAGGAAGCAGGTTCATGGGTATCCTTAACGTATGCAATTGTAGAACCCCCGCCTACGTGCTGCAAGCGCATACCAGGCCCTTCCTCTGTTACATGTAGTCCTAAAACTTCGGCATAAAATTGTTTGCTAGCCGCTAAATCTTTAATAGAAAATCCGTTGTACGACTGCGTTGGTGTGAACATGAAACCTTCCTCGTTACTGACCTTAGTGTAAGCCTCTTTAGGTCTTACTGCCATGTTTTGTAGTTAGTCTTCTACGTGTACGAGATTTTAGTGAGACATCACTTGGATGAGCCTAATAAAAAAGCCCAGGCAAGCTGGGCTTTTTTATTTAGTGAGCCGTAAGCTAGAGGCTTAGTAGCCTTTTGTTGCCCCGTCTTCTACTGCTTTTTCGGCATTGTCTTTAGACATCATTGCGCAAACAACTGTTCCGCATTTTTCGTGCTTGCCTTTGGCCATGTAACCACCGGTTTTAGTTTGGACAATCTCTGGTGCTGACAATTCAACGCCTTTTTCTTTACACTTAACGCAGTATCCTGTAACCATGTCTGTCTCCTCTTGAATGATTATTACTTAGCTTTCGTCATTATAGCGGTCTGTCCCCTATATGCCTACCATAAAGATAAAAGACAGTGCTAACTATTCTACCTCGGGGAGCGACTCGAGGTTGTCGGTAGTAGTGTCGTCGGCTTCGTCGCGCCAGTAGGGCCGGTCGTCTCGGGGCGTAATGTATTCGTAACCAGGGAAGGATATGAACTGGTGGTCAATAACGAGGTCTTGCAGTTCTTGCTGCCATGGCAACAACCGCAGAACGCCAGGTACGAACAAGGCGTCTTGCAAGTCAGATACATAGCCGCTTTCTTTGTAATCTGCCCAGTCGGACGAGGCAGTGTAACTGTCGGTGGCGGCGGTACGCACCGTCTGTTTCAGGTCGTCGGGCGGGTATTCGCCGTTTAGGTCGTAGTAGTACTGGTTGAATAGTTCGACGACACTTTCGACGTACTCGCTAAAATGATTGTCTTTGACTCGGTCGGTTAACGAATTAAGCTCGATGGTGGACAGTATTTGGATTTTTTCGATCCAGTCGGAATCCTCATCGTGATTGTGTTGCACGGCATATGGTGCGTACTGAATAAGCCCTTGCAGGCGGTCTTGGGACAGGCGATTAATGGCATCTTGCCCCGTGCCGTCCGAATACTTTAGGGCGTATATGCGCGTCTCGCTATCGGTGGTAACAGCGCGCGATGGCCAGCGGTTTGTGGCGAACTGGGTGCTCGTGTCGATAAGGTCAGTTTGGCTAACCCGATAATACAGCTCGTCGTACTGCTGTGGGGCGTCGCTGGTGCGGGTAATGTCACGCATGTACACGGTTTCGTAGGGGTTGGTTGTTTGGTTACTTAACATGACGCCGCCGGCAAAGAACAACTGGGTGTCTTCTACCATCATGACGGTACTGGGGATTACCAGGGCGTGCTCGATGGTATAGAACGGATCCCACCGAGATTCCTGAATAACTTGATTAAAGAATACTTCAATGCCGTTGTCGCCCAGATTGCCAATAGTGTTTTTGTCTGTATCGTTTTCGCCCTTGCGAATCGCACCATTGGCAACGGCGGTCAAAATGTACTGCGCCGGAACAATAAGTGCCAAAAGGCTGAGTAAACTACTAGCCGCGGTAACGCTGGCTATACCTAAAATGGGCATGCCTAACGCCGCAGGTGCAGCCAGGCCAACCGGATACAGCAGCGACAAAAGACTAACCCAAGCATTGGCAGAGGTGTCAACCGATACACCCAGGTCGCGGCACGCCTGCCCGTTATACGTATGTTCTACAGGGGTCAGGTAGAGGTTGAGGTTTTCTGATAGCAGTGGGAATATACCCGCCAACTCTGCTCCCAGCTCTATGCTGATTTTTATACTGTCGGCAATGTGTTCAGTAACTTCGTCGTGGCCATCCTGATGGAAGTAGTGGTGGTTGGGTTCTAGCTTTACATCTACGCCCTTAATTTCGACGTCGGCTATATCGTTGTCGACCAGGAATGTTACGGCGTCGGTAAGCCACTGGGGGATGTCGCTTTCGCCAGTAGGTTCTTCGTCTGTCAGGCTAAGCGTTCCCTCCATAAGGCCCGTAAGGAGTGTGGTGCCAATGGTCACCGGAAAGCTGATGGCGTCCATTTTGTCTGGAATATCTTCTTCGGTAAAATTTTCGGCCTTTAGGCGCAGTCCCAAAATCATCTTGAGTACGACATCTTCGGCCAAACGTTTGCAAAAATCGTCCTTAGTGCAAACGCCAATGTCTTCGCCGGGTTCTAACAGCACTTGCGCACTGCCCACGTCGCCATCGCTTTCGACGATGCCGCCGTCTTTGTCGAGCAGTTTGAATACTGGGTAAACGCCCAGCACGTCGGCACTCAGCACTTTTAGGTGCAGGCGCGATACGCTTGCTGGTGTTAGCGGGTCGAGCAGTTTGTTGATGGCCGACTCTTTCCACTTGTCGTCTTCTAGGCCAACCAGTTCGTCTAGCATGGCGTCAAAAGCGGAGTGCAGCTGGTCGTTGACCATTGCTGGTATGCCACCCCCGGAACCGTCTGCAGTTGTGGCAGGGTCATAGGGAGGGTCGGTTGCGGGTAATGCCGCCATACATTTTATGTAGCGGCTCAGGCGCGGCGTGACGACAGGAAAGGGGCCGCCGGGGTGTTCGCGTTTGGTGTTGACGTAGGTTTGGATGTCGGTAAACAAATCTGCCACATCTATTTCGTTTTTGACCCGAAACGTGAGTACAAGAATAGATTCGGCGCCGCTGTCAAAGACAAGTGGAAACGTAAGGTTAATATATATAAACTTGGGGCGGCTAGAAAATTCGGCAAACTTGGCCTGCAACGCAGTGCTGCTAGTGTGGGTATAATCTGTTCCGGGAACGGCAGCGTAGTCGCGCGAAACTACCGTGGACGACTTTAGGTCTGCACTTACCCCACCACCTACATCAAACGAATGGGGAAGCTCCCCGGTATCAATAAGTAACTGCAATAAGTGGGTGATGTAGTTACCGGATATGTTAAGTTCAACATCAAAACCTGAGGTCGCGTTAGAAGTTCTGCCCATCACGTATAAGCATAACCAATATCGCGGCAGTTAGCTAATTAGGAATGTTTAAAAATCCGGGCACCCCAAGAAAACGTAATGTCCTTATCTTTTGGCGGGCGTTAAGGACTCGCTAGATTGTAGCCAAGACTTTGGGTAATTTTCCGGAAAACTCTTTTTTCATCCCTGCTTTAATCATTGTTCTAAAGAACAGTCCACTAAAGGGGCCGTAGGTACTGTCGAACCCTTCATTAACAGCATGAATGTTAGTTCCGTTTGCTGTTTTAGCCAGGTCATAGGTTATTAACGTTGGAGTCTGTTTGTCGGCATTCTGCCATGTAAATTGAAGTTGCTTTAAGGGCACGATTTGAGTGACCTTGCACTGAGTCCAGCCCCTCCAGAACTTATTCTTTTTACCTTTAAACGTAAACTCTTTCCCTATTTCAGGGCTAAAGTCGGTCTCCATTATCCACTGCGACATTAATTCAGGTTTTGTGAGTGCCTGCCAGACTGTCTCGATGGGATAGGCTACCTCGACGTTTATTTCAATTTTCTTCATAAGCTAACTATAGCAATAAAATTTCAATTTGATTGCTCGTCAGTTCCTAACGCGGGTAAGGCAAAGCTGAGTTCGAGGCCAGCCCTCTCGGTTGCAGACCCAATAGACCAACCCCTGCCTGGGTGTATGTCTTCGATGCTATCTGGCATAAAGCGCTTGCCGGTTTCAGTATCAAAGCCAAAGAGGACTGATTGGTGAGGTTCTGAGTGGATTGTCACTACATCGCGGTTATTGTAGTCCTGCCATACCGATTCTTCTCTTAATAGGCCAAGGCGCTGGAGTCCACTAAGCGCGCTGTCCCTATTTGTTATTGTGTCAGCCGTATTCCGACTAACTATAACTTGCAGTTTTTCTATATCTTTGTTGGTAGGGTGCGATACTAAAAAGTACATCCTATCGCCAGGCTCTAAAGCGCCCAATACCTCTGGCTGAATCTGAGCGTCTGTGAATCTTCCAGTAGCAAGACACCCAACCAGCTTCATCCAACGAACCTGGCCTGGTGTCATATTTGCCAGATTCTCAATGTCAGAGAGTTCGGGGTTAGGTAGTGGTGCTGATATATGGTTGATGAGGTGTGACATAATTGTAGATTATTATGGCATGAAAAGTTAGGTATTGCAATTATACACAGCTATGATGTTGGAGTGGCTGAACCAAATAGAGGAATACAATACCCATGGTAAAATGGCCGAGTCACAACAAGGAATAACTATATGTCCGTCCCACGCCTCATAGCTTCAACTGAACTTTGGACCGCCCGCATAGAGCTCCCTTCTACGGTATCGCGCGATCTGGTACAACGTACCATGACCCGGTTCGTTACCATGACCGGTATTTCGGTGGTTGGGTATATGAGGGAGGCGCCCAAGTCGCTCACTCTTTTGCACTGGCCCGATACGCGGCCAGACTACCACGCGCCGGATATCTCCGAGTGCGAATTAGCCCTCGATGCCATGGCTGGCCTACTCAACGGCAGTCACATGCGGCGAGGCATAGTGCCGCCAAATACTCTGCACTGTATGATGGGTACAGGCAAGGACGGCTACAACCCCACCGATTTTGTGTCGCTGTCTGACTTTATGCGGCCAGATATCGACGGCTACCATGTCGGGCCCGGCCACATGGTTTCAGCTCGATCTACCAACGCGGGCGTGGAAGAGTATGGGGAGCCTGTGGGGGTCTTGACCGTGCCGGCATCACCTGCGAACGAGCAGACTATAAAAGATGTGGGTATTGCCGCAAACCAGTGGCATTTCGCCATTGAGCATGGTGAGTGTCCAGAATTCCCAGAGGGGCGCACAAACTTTTGGGAGACACCGTGGGCGCAAGAAGGATAGCATGTGTTCCAGGGCCAGTCCCTGGAATTTTAGAAGTATTGTGTTGAGCAACATAGCTCGCGTGTAGCTGTAATAATATGCATTCTTATGGTATAAACGCACTTATGTCGAAAACACCAGGGGTTCCGTCCGAGCCTTCAATGCATGGATATTGGGGGCCTCTACCGGGAGAATCACCGGAACTGTACAGAGCAGTCGGCGTACCCTCGCTGGAAAGAATAATCCTGACTCGCGTACCCGAATTCTGTCGCGGAGATTTTAATATGGAAGCCGGCCGGGATCTTGACGTAGCAGTTCGGCCGGAAACGATCATCCCGCCAGCTGAGCTCACCAGAAGAGAACGACTCGAAAAATTTGTTAGTTTTACGCAACGTAATGAAGCTATTCATATTGCTGCATTTGCAGCCTTCGGCACGGTAGCACTGTGTGGCGCCCTCGAGGAAAGCTGGGCGGGTACAAGCCTTGCAGTATTAGTCGGAACGGTCAATGTCATTACGAATATTCCGCCCATACTGGTCCAAAGATATAACAGGCTCCGCGCATACCGCCTATTGGATAAAATGGACAACCCACACTCAGCCGCAGCGCCCGAATA
>CAYSOP010000029.1:0-7917 GCA_964432725.1 uncultured Candidatus Saccharibacteria bacterium
AGGGTTCGATTCCCTCCTCGCCCACCAACTAAAAAGACTCCCAGCGGGAGCCTTTTTAGTTGAGGCGAGGTGGGAATCGAACCGCAGGTCGAGAATGCCCAGTGGGCATTCGAGTTTTCCTAGCTTGACGGAGCGGCAGGCTTTAGCCGTGAGCGACTCATCCGAACGCAGTGAGGTAGTAATGCTTGTCTACGACCAGCTTTTTTATTTCGCAGCCCTAGTCACAATCCCCGTAGCAATCCCCTCATACGCCCTCCCCGGATTCTGCAACCACCACACACTAACATGGGCAGCAAACGCTACACGCCACACTGGTATATCTGTGCTTAACCGTGTGCTAACAACCCGCCCGTTAACGGCCGCAAGTATAACGTTATGATGTTTAACGACGATATACGGCGCATGCCGGCTGGTAAAATCGTGCAGCCATTCTACTAAGTGCAGCAGGTCCATGCCCAGGGTTACGGCCGTGGTTGATTTGGCTGCAACAGCCAGGCGCTGCAGTTGGCTAAGGGATAACACGAGTAAGGTATTGTCGCGGTGCAACACGCTATCTGGGGCGGCAGTTATGTAATCTACCGCGTCTTTTGTTAGGGTTACGAGGCCTGAATATTTTGCTAAAAACGTTTCGAGCAGTATTGCTGTCTCGGAGTTGCGGCCGAGGTCGCCTGCCAGCAAGGTGCCGTCGGCCCAAGACGCGCATGTTAGCAGTTCGCCAAGGGCTTTTTGGCTAAAGCTGCCGCTCGGCGTGCTAGGCGCATATTCACCATTTTCTAACATGCGGCCAACAGTCTTTCGCAGTGCATCGGGCAATACGATGCGGGTGGTGCCAATGCCTGCCTTGGCGGCTTCGGCAAAGCCTTCGGCTGGTGCGGCAAAACCATGTAAGTTACCACCAATAATCAACAGTTTGCCGGCCTGTTGTTTATTCTCCGGTCGGCTCCATTCGAGGTCTGGGAACAGCGGCTTACCTGCTTCTTGTCGTTGCCAATACGTGCGTTCCATATGCTGATTGTACGATATCCGCGCAAATTTCGGGCTGCAACCACAAACTGTCGTGTGACCCGGCGTGACCGAGGTAGGTATACTGTGGCAGCCGTTGTGTTTCTTCTTGTTTCACGAGTGCAGCCCAAGGGTCGTGATGAGTCGTTACCACCCATACTCGAGCAGCGGTAATGGTGGGCAGCCACTCGGACGCTCGTAATCCGTGCATTACTACGCGCAGGTTGTAGGGTATGCGCGTCGCTATATACCAAATATTCAGCATTGCTTTAGCCAGCCATCGTCTCACGCACCTATTTTTTACACTTTGCGTAAATTCTACGAACATTTTTTTAGTAAATACGATTAGTATCTGGTGGATTGGCGAACACGACGGGTTCATCATAATAATTATTTTGTCTGCAGTGTTTTTGGGAAACATAAAATTGCCCCCTGAATGAGCGATTATGACCTCAGCCCGTTCTGCCTTGTCGACTACAATAAAGCCCTTAGACCACAGGGCATCGTATAGTCGTTTGGCGTGTCTGGGTCCTTCGCCAAATCCGTAAATGATGCCCACGGTTCGTTTCATGCCATACCGGTCGCATTAATGCCGAGCAACACTCGGTCGTCCTTTAACAAGAACGGTATGGTTACGGTTTTCATAGGTCGAGCGTAATACTTACGGGGCAATGGTCGGACCCCATAACCTTTGGATGGATTTTAGCGTCACTTACTTTGCCTTTTAGCGATTCGGATACTAAAAAGTAGTCAATGCGCCAGCCAACGTTATTGGCGCGGGCGTTACCCCAGTGGCTCCACCAGGTATAGTTGCCTGGGCCTTTGGTAAACATCCGCAGTGTATCTACAAAGCCGGCTTTTATAAAATTATCAAAGCCTTCGCGTTCTTCGGCTGTAAAGCCTTTCTTGCCTTCGTTTGGCTTGGGACGAGCAAGGTCGTCCGGAGTGTGTGCAACGTTTAAGTCGCCACAGAATACAACCGGCTTTGTTTGCTCCAGCTGTTTGCAGTAGGCCAAAAAGGCTGGATCCCAATGTTTATGGCGTAGATCTAAACGGCTTAAATCGTCTTTGGCGTTCGGAGTGTACACGGTTACTAGGTAAAAGTCGTCAAACTCAGCAGTAATAACCCGACCCTCGTTGGCAGAATCGCGCGTGGCTGCATCTACAAACGAATATTTTTTAGCTAGATCGTCCGGAAAACCGTAGGTTACGTTTTTTGGCGTAACCTTAGTAAAAATGGCCGTGCCTGAGTAACCCTTTTTTTCGGCGGAGTTCCAAAATTGTTCATAGCCCTCTAGGGTAAACTCTGCCTGCCCTTGTTCGGCTTTGGTCTCTTGCAAACAGACAATGTCTGGTTGCTCGGAATCAAAAAATGGTTGTAATAGTTCTTTGCGTACCACGGCACGGATGCCGTTAACATTCCACGAATAAATCTTCATGAGCTCAGTATACGATACTCTTTCTGCTAACGCCGTGATTCGAGTTTGCGCAGGCGTTGGTCTTGGTCGTCGTCGCGGCGGTCGTCGTGCTTGTCGTCTTGTTTAAAACGGTCAAATTCACGCTCTAGGGTACGCAGGCGGTCGTCTAGCTGCTGCACTTTGCGTACCTCTTGCTGAATAAACTGTATGGCGTCTACTGCCCGCCGAATTTCGGCTTGGGTTTGGCGGTGTGAAGCGTCGAGGTTGCGCAAGGTATCCTGCAAATTATTATGAGACTGCGCCATGCCATTGGTATTACCCTGCATGCGGTAGTGCGAATCGGATAATTCGCGGACAAAGTCGTGCACTTCGCGGTGCTTACTGGTCAGTTCTTGGATACTCGTGAATAGTCGCTGCTGGTATTCGACAATGGTCTTCATGTCGTTTCGCGTTGCAAAGACTTGGGCAAGCGCATTTATGAGTTCGGGATCGTTATGGTTTGGCATAAGCTTTAGTTTACCATTTTATATTCCGGTTTTGATTGACACATACTCGTGGTACGCTAGTCGTAATGTATAAACGGGTTGTGCTTAAGTTTTCGGGCGAACAGCTAAGCGGCAAGCACGATTTTGGCGTTGACCCAGAAGTTGGCAAATACCTAGCCCAGGAATGCCAAAAAATCGCAGATGCCGGCTGTCAAATTATTCTAGTAGTAGGCGGCGGCAATATGGTGCGCGGCGCCGAAATTGCCGGTAATGGCATTAAGCGCGTAACCGCAGACCAAATGGGAATGCTGAGCGGTCTTATGAACGCCATGGCCTTAACTGACATCTTTGAAAGCCAAGGCGTGGCTACACGCTGCATGAGTAATATCTATGCGCAGCAAGTGGCCGAATCGTATTCATTTAGGTTGGCCGAAAAGCATTTAGAGCGCGGCCGCATAATTATTATTGGCGGCGGCACTGCCCGCCCCTATGTAACCCACGACACCGCTGCAGTTAGCTTTGCGCTAGAACTAGATGCAGAGGTTGTTTTAAAGTGCACCAAAGTAGAAGGTGTATACAATAAAGATCCTAAAAAGTTTACCGATGCTGCCCTGTTGCCTAAGGTGACGTATCAGGAAGCCGTTGCCAATGACGCCATTAAAGTTATGGACAAAGCAGCGTTAGGTCTAGCTATGGAACAAGATGTACCCGTTATCGTGTTAAACCCTATGCAACCGGGCAATTTAGTCCGTGCCATCAGTGGTGAACAAATCGGCAGCTTTATATCGTAGGCTAGTTATCTCTTTACATTGAAGGGAGGGATAGCGCGCTGAGCGCTTTTATACTCCGGCGCTAGCAATGATTACTGTAATCCGCACACTACTGCCAAACTAAAAAAGACATCTTGCTGACGCATTGATGTCTTTTTTAGTTTGGCGGAGAGGGAGGGATTCGAACCCTCGATGGAGTTGCCCCCATACCCGCTTTCCAAGCGAGCGCACTAGGCCACTATGCGACCCCTCCGGAACATGCCAGTGGCATGTGAGTATTCGGTAGCTCGGATTGGCCATGCATGCATGACGTCAGCCGTACGTATGAAACTCTCGCATATTGTAACAAACTTCTGTCGGCTCTTTGGCTTCTCGCGCGGTTTCGGCATATAATTTTGCTAATTTCGCAAATATAACGCAAATTTCGCAACAAAAACACCTTGCGGTCGCTGTTAGACGAAAGGTACACTACCTGTAATGTCGCTTATAGAATTAAAAAACGTTAGCAAGTTATATGGCTTTGGGGATGCTACGACGTTGGCCCTAGAAGAAATTAACCTGAGCATCGATGAGGGCGAATTTGTTGCCGTCATGGGTCCAAGCGGTTGTGGCAAGTCGACACTGATGAATCTTATTGGTTTACTAGATCGCCCGACGCATGGCATATATATGCTGCATGACAAGCCAGTAGAACGTCTGCGTCCAAATAGGCGCGCTAAGATTAGGCGCGATACCATTGGGTTTGTATTTCAGTTTTTTAACTTGCTGCCCCGCCTGACGGTGCTTGAAAATGTTGGGCTACCACTTGCCTACAAGGGTTTAAGCACTCGTCGTCGTATAAAGCTTGCCAGTAACATGCTAGAGCGTGTGGGTATGAGTGGGCGGGAATTTTACCAGCCGCGACATCTTAGCGGCGGGCAGGCTCAGTGTGTAGCTATAGCTCGCGCCCTGGTAAATAGCCCGAGTATTATTATTGCCGATGAACCGACCGGTAACCTCGATAGTGCTGGCTCGCGGTTGGTTATGGAACTGCTAAGCGAGATTCACAAGACTGGCAACACCATTTTGTTTGTGACGCACAACCCCGAACTTACCCGCTACGCTACCCGCGTTGTGTATATGCACGATGGGTCAGTAGTGCACGATGAACGCACGGCTATTGGCGAAATCGCCGCCACTGCCCGAGACGTTATGTACCGCTTACCCGTTAAGACCGAAGAGGACGATTTGGCTGGTGTATCTACACTTATGAAGAACGTGCCCGACAAAGCCAGCATCAAAAAAGCTATTAAAGGTAAAAAGTCCAAAAAGCGTACGAGCAAAGGCCGCAAGTCATGAGTGAGAACTCTTCTCAAGCCCCGCATTCTGCTGCAAAACAATCTGGCGGCACAAGTTGGCAGTTTCCCTCGTCGGCGTACATTTTGTACGCCTCCTCAAGAGAATTACCAACTTGCACTCACCAGCCTGCCTTTCGCAATAGAAAGGGGGGCTTGAGATGAGTTCTATAATGCGCGGTAATTTTAGGATGGCCTTAAGTGGAGTACGGAGCGCTAAGTGGCGCAGCATACTCACTATGCTGGGCGTTATCGTCGGTATTGTAGCCGTGGTGACCATGGTTAGTATTGGCGAAGGCATGAAGCAACAAATTGCCGGCACCCTTAATCATTTTGGCAAAGACTTGCTTATTGTTCGCCCCGGCCATGTGCAGCAAGATGTAAATTTAGGTGGTAGTGGTTCAGACGTACTATTTGGCTTAAGCGGCGCATCTGCCCTGACGACGCAAGACGTCGAAACGGTACGCAAGACAGAAGGTATACGTACTTTAACGCCACTTGGCCTGGTGGCCGGCGAACCTAAGGCAGATAATCGTACGTCGCGGCATACTTTTGTACTGGCCTCTGGCAGCGATGCCGCCCAGGTCTTAAATCAGCAAGTTGCATATGGCGAGTTTTGGGACCACAACCATGGCGACAAGAATGTAGCAGTTATTGGCCAGAATGCCGCCCAAGAGCTATTCCAGGAAGAGATTCCACTAGGCCGCAGCTTTACCTTTAGGGGCCAGGAGTTTATTGTGCGCGGCGTATTTGCACCGTTTGTAAACGTGCCGTTCTCGCCCACTGCTAGCTTTGACGATGCAATTTTTATTCCGTATAAGGTGGCTGCCAGCCTGACCCAAAATGGGTCTGGGTTTTATGTTATTTTGGCTAAAACCGGTAATCCGGCAACGGTTAATACGGCTATAGCCAATACTGAACACAATCTACGCCAGGCGCACGGTGGCGAACAAGATTTTAGCGTACTGGGCGCCAAAGACAGTATTAAGGCAGGCGGCGAAGTGGTACGCCTGTTAACTAATTGGATTACCGTGGTAGCGGCACTGTCGCTGTTTATAGGTGGTGTAGGCATTATGAATATAATGCTGCTGAATGTTACTGAGCGTATGCACGAGATTGGCGTGCGTAAGGCTATTGGTGCAACATCACGCCAAATTTTATGGCAGTTTGTGTTTGAGGCAACGGTGCTCAGCCTGCTAGGCGGTTTAATTGGCATCTTAGTTTCGCTGAGTGTTATTGGGCTGCTGCATTTGTACACCGACTTTAACCCCATAATTTCGTGGAATGCCGTGGCTATTGCTACGGGTGTGAGTTTGGTCGTTGGCGTGGTGTTTGGTACGGCACCGGCGGTAAAGGCTGCGCGCAAAGACCCCATCGAAGCCCTCCGCCACGAGTAGTAGGACTACAACTTTATACCGTAACGCTGCAAGTTATCTTGCAACGCTGCCTTACCTGCTTGCATATCGGTAAGTGTGGCGGGTCGTATTTCTGGAATTGCTTCTGGGGATGCGGTTGCGTTGTGTTCTATGTAGCCGTTATCGTAAAAACTCAGACTAGTCTGTGCGTTGGTCTCGCCACCTTGGACGCTCCACGTCATGGTTACGCGTGGTTTTTGTTCTTCAAGCGGCGAAGTTGTCATACGCCTGGTAGGTGCCTGGTTATTGTAATGGATGGTTAGCGTGTGGTCCTCTGATGTTAAAGAGGGATCAATCGTACTGAGCATGTGGCGGGCAGCACGGGCATATGAAGCCTCAGAGTCGTCCTCGGGGTATGGGCTAAGATGTACGGAATCTACGGTGCCAGTTTCATCGGTCGTGAGGGTTGCCCTTTGCGGCTGCCCATCCAGTAGGATCAGCTTATGGCGCAAGGCGCCCAGATCTTCGTTCAGACGATTGCGGATGGCTGTCATTTCGGGCGAATACGCCGCTATGATCTTGAGGGGTTCTATTGGTTGGTCTTGGGAAAATGCTTCGTTCATAATACCTCCTATAAAAGCGCCCAGATGGCGGCTGCTGCTGATAATGTCATAAGGCCGAAGACTAACCAGCCAATAAGGGTTGTAAATGGCTTGTTGACCCACGGGCCCATAAATTTCTTGCTGCTGCTAATGCGCACAATAAAGAACAGTACGACCGGTGCTACAAATGCATTGCCAAGCGCTGAATAAATAAGCGCTTTAATAGGGTCAATGCCCAAGAAGTTCATGCCTAAGCCAACCACCATAGAAATAATAATAATGCGATAAAAAGCGTGAGCCTGGTTGAGCTTGCGGTTAAGAGTACCGCCGCAGGCAAGTGACTAGGAAATCGCATAAGAGCTTGAACCCGCCAGAACCGGGATAGCCAGCAAACCAGTCGAAATGATGCCAACGGCAAATAGGGTCGTCGCTTTGTCGCCGGCAAATGGCTTTAAAGCCTCGGCGGCTTGAGCAGCAGATGAAATATTCGTGATACCGGCCTTAAATAACACACCACCACAGGCCGCGATGATAAAGAACATGACGACGTTTGACAGCAACATGCCGAACCAAACATCGATGCGCATATCTTTGATTTCTCGTTTAGTAGCACCTTCTCGAGCTTTGATAGTCTTTTGACCACTGGCAATCATGTCTTCAACTTCTTGCGAAGTTTGCCAAAAGAAAAGGTACGGTGAGATTGTGGTACCCAAAATAGCACACACCAACAATAACTGATCTTTGCTAAACGTAAGGCCCGGGATTACAGCATGTTTGGCAACATCACCCCAATTAAGCCGCGCCAAAATGGCCGAAAGTACATACGCAAACAGCACCATAGCCAGCCATTTGAGGTACTTGGCATATTTAACATACGGAGTGAATATTTGTAGCAACAGGCTGATTACGGCAAAGCCAATTACCAGCATGGCGTAATTGAGCTGCGGATTG
>CAYSOP010000030.1:0-3992 GCA_964432725.1 uncultured Candidatus Saccharibacteria bacterium
TGGGTTATTATTGGCGAGGCCTCGTTTTGGGAGTTTTATTTTTATGGTGGGGTTCTAGTTTACATGTCTTTTCGCTTTTAAAAATTTAAAACCCCAATGCCTATGGTGGGTTTTTTAATTTGGTAGCGGCAAGACTTTGACTCGCGACGCATCTTTTGCTGCCAGCAAAAGATGCAAGGTCGTGGAAGGAGGACATGCCCAGGTGGAGTATGCCAGTGGCATAAGTGCATTCCCGGCTGTGATTGGCCATGCAGTAAAAACCTAAGACCAGGTAAAACAGGCATACTTTACCGAGCATACTAGAATGGAAAAGCACGAAGCGCGCTACCCCTCCCTGATACCACGCTATTATTGTATAATAGCGTATTTCATGCTATAATAATAAAGATGGATTATGAGTTTTCCAAGCCGAAAAGACTCCTAGCAGCCGGGGTTATGGGGTTCTTGCTTGCCGGTTGCACAACCTCCGCCGAACCGGCAGAGATCGCAGCCATGCCGCCTGACATGCGCTTCTCCCACGACTACGCCGGCGGTTACCCTCAAGGACCAATGGAAGTAAATGGCCATGACATCCGCGCCTCAGGTCAGGATAAATGCCTCGACGGTACCGCGTATGACCCCTATCCCCCGTCGAAAACCACATACTATGGAACCCCGGGATCGGTCCTGGTAAAACCGGACGGTACTATAGATGTTACGACGACTACTGGCGACAGCGCTCCGGTGCTACACTTCGCATCGCCAGCTGACAGCGTGGACGCCAATGGCTACCCCAAACCGCTCACACCGCTCGACGAGTCCACCAAACAGGTCCTGGCTGCCGCCAACTGCGAGACAGAGTTTTATCCGCGTTACAAGCAAGACTAAGGGCCTCTAGCACTCGCTCCCCTTGAACAAAAAGTACCTTTAGACGTTAACTTAATCACTGAGGCAAATGCCAAATTTGGCCATACTAAAAATATGGCAGAATATGCACCAAACGCCGCCGACGAATCGCTTGTTGCCTTTACTACTAACGAGGCTTTTTTGGATTTAACCCAACAAGACGCCCGCTTGGCTGGCATGGAATTTGCCAGCCTATGCCAAGGCTATTTAGATATCCGAACACCGTCCCGAGGGGTACAACCCACCAAATATGCCGAACACGATAGACTGTGGGACGACGGCAGCCAAACAAGAGTGCGTGTATTGTCTAGATTTGGCGACCCGCAACTGGACAGACGTTCCAAAGAAATGGGTATTTCGGATGACCCGTACGAAATTAGCCTACGTTCGTGGATGGGACCTGGCAGCCCAGATGCGCACCGCATGGTTAACGTCATATACAGCCACAATAGGCAGACTGGTTATGTGTATAAAGAAATCCATCGCCCAACCCTAATAATTGAGCGCATTTTAGAAGCGAAGCTAAGAGCCACGTTACAAGGTATAGATCCGGGCGCAACAGAAGAGGCTATAGTAGAAGATCTGCGCAACGACGGGCGTACTCTCAAAGAGATGGGCATAGATATGCGCACGGTTGTAGGCGGCGCAGAAATAGCGGCGCTTGGCCGGCTGATATGGCAGCACTAGCGCCGATCTCTCACTAATAATTAAATCAAAGCATTAGCACTCTTGACTCGGTGTCATGCGTGCTAATGCTTTCTTGTTATGCCGTCCCCTACACAGCTATCTCGCCAGTTTCTGCTCCAGTACTCACTTAGCGTAGCTACGGCTACGCCTCTTTGCGTGCTTCGCAGAAACTACCAAGCTAGCCGCGCATGGAACGACTTACCAAAAAAGCATTAGCACTCTTGACACCGGAGTGCCAAATGCCTATAATTAAACATACCTGACGATTCAACCATAACGTGTCCGTACTACAGTTGAACAAGCCTACCTGTTTTAAGCAAAGCCCTAGCCGAGCTAACTCGCCTACCCTTTCCACGGGCTGGGGGAGAGCAGCCCGACAGACCGATTCATTCGGTCGCCGGCGCGATGAGAGGGGGCACCCCCCTCTCATTAGCAAACGCTAGTGAGCAAAAGCAACACCCTCCGAGTGCGCGTGAGGGGCAGCCGGCGGCCGCACTGCCGCTAGAGACGAATTAATACGAAGTGTGCCCTACTACGCGCAGGGTAAGGGAGAATAGTATGCAAGTTAAGACAACAGATACTAAGCAAGTGTGGCAATCACCCGATGGCGAAAAAACTATTTGGGAGGTTACCCTTAGAGGCGAGGACAACAAAGAGTATGGTCTTAAGACCTTCAGTCCCACCGTCGCTACATTAGGATTTAACGGCAACGTCGAAACCTATGTAAACCAACGGGGCGACCGTTTTGTGCGCCAGATTGTAAAACAGCAGCCCGTAGTAGCTGGCGATTCGCGCGACATGTCAATTCGCGCCCAGTGGGCTATCGGCCAGGCAATTGCACTTGCTTCAGCTACGATGGACAAAAGGTCCATTACGATGAATGTTATCGAGGAGTACGCCAAAGATTTGTTTAGCTCAGTCAGCCGCGTAAAAGGCGAGGAGCTAACCGAAGGTATGATGGCACGTGCCGAAGATTACATTCGCGGGCGTACCACACGACAGGCCCAAGGCGTATAAAGTCGCTAGGCCAACATAAAAAACCGGGCAAATGCCCGGTTTTTTGCTAATGTTTTCGCAAGAACCCCCTATTTAAGGATTGTCGCTAGTTTCGAAGCGCTCGCGCAGTTGGTTTAGTTCTACGCGGCTTTGGTCGTCTAAATCACCTGACGCTTCTCGGTGTTTAAGCTCCTCGTAGCGTTCGCGTGCTTCATCGCCCATATCGCTCCTAAGATCATCTAAAAAGCCCATGTATACCCCTCCCTTACGTTAGTAGGCAAGGATGTACTATACGAATAAGTAAATAGACAATACAGTAAAGATTCTTACTCTGCCCTTTAACGTACTACTGCTTACGATATACAATAGCTGCATGGCACTCACCACCGAGCAAGTATCCGCATTTCTAACCGAACACCTCGGCCCCGCAGTCAACGAAGTACAACCCGTACTAGGCGGCGCATCATCGCAAGCCTTTAGTTACATGTATTCAGGCACCGAGCATATTGCTCGCTTTAGCAGCCGCGAAGAAGATTTTCTAAAAGATGAACTGGCCGCCAGCTTTGCCGGGCCAGGACTACCCATTCCGCACGTCACCGAAATTGGGGAAGGCTTGAACGGCTATTTTGCATTATCAGACCGTGTACCCGGCCGCATGCTAGACGGACTTAACCAACACGATATGGAACAAGCCGTACCCTCTGTTTTGGAACTACTGGACGGCCTACGAAACGCCGAAATAACAGCCTTAAAGGGTTACGGCCGCTGGAATGGTAAAGGCATAGGCGCTTACGACACCTGGCAAGAGCACATTGCCGATGCCGGTAACGATAACATAGACAGCCGCATGCATGGTTGGAAAGATAACCTGGCAGCATCTCCCATTGGCCTAACCGGATTTAACCAAGCGCTCGAACAACTGCAAAAACTAGTACACTTTTGCCCCGAGGATGCACATCTTATACATAGCGATTTGTTATACAAAAACGTATTAATAGAAGAAGGTCATGTTACTGGCGTTATAGACTGGGGCAACTCTATGCGCGGCGACTTCTTGTACGACCTTGCTTGGTTATCGTTCTGGTCGCCCTGGTACCATGCCATGAAAGACATTAACTGGGAACAACGCGCCCTCGAGCACTACAAATCTATTGGCTTTGAAGTGCCCGACTTTAAAGAACGCATGTTGTGCTACAAATTGCACATTGGCATAGATGCCCAAGGTTGGAATGCCTACCAGAAAAACTGGGATCAGCTAAAGGCCGTTACCGACAAAACACTCGCACTGCTTTGGTAACTGCTACATTGCGTAGCGGTCAGCATTGTCCCGCTTGCTGCGCCGCTTACTTTTGTAGGCGGCAATCCGCTGCTCCTTAGGTGACATAGTAAAAAAATGTTTCTTGGCCATAATTACTCCTTAGTGC
>CAYSOP010000031.1:0-3384 GCA_964432725.1 uncultured Candidatus Saccharibacteria bacterium
GGAAAAGGAATCTTATTTGACTGGATTCCCGCCTTCGCGGGAATGACGGGGGGGTCCATAACCCTCGTTCAGGATGACAGGTAAAACCAATTGCCTGTTCTCTAAGGTAATTCGCGCCAGTCAGTTGCGCTGTCGGTGTCGTGGTGATGTATACGGCGAATATCATCGCCGGCCTGGATGCCTTGGATTGACGGGTTAAGGTATGACGTATTAGCGCCCCAGCTAATAGCATCTATAGTTTGGCCCGAAGTATCTTTCAGTACTAAAAAATCGCCCGTAACCGACAGCGTCTGCGAACGCTGCAATTGCACTTCTAATTGACGGCCTTTTTCGTGGCAGGTAGCCTTGGTGCCATCAAAGGTGTATAACACGCCGCTGCTATTAGCTATTGTCCAACCGCTTATATCCATCTTCTTCCAGCGTGTGGTGCTATAGAGCGTAATAGCAACCGGGTCTACGGTGCGGTGCCGCGTTTCGGTATCCCAGGGAAAATCAACTTGCTGTAGCAGGACCTTTGGCGCGGGCGTTGGAGGTGTGATGGGAGCGGCCTTTGTGGCAATGGTATTACCGGTAATGTCTGCCTCGGCGTGCATCTGGGCAAATGTAGGAGCGGCCAACGCAAAACCCACCATCGGTAGTAGCAAAACAATACCCATACGGCCGACTATACGCCTTTTATGGTGCACTTTTCGTGGCGCTACAGGCTGCGGCTTCGGAGGTTCTGGGGCTGCGCTGATCTCTGAAGATATGTGGGGCACCAGCACCATACCCGGGCTTACCGCTACGGGCTTAGGTAACGCAATTGCCATCCGCTTATCTAGTTCTAACTGGGTTAGACGGCGCACCAATAGACGGATCTCGCTAATAAACAGCAGCAAAATGGGCGTATACACAAACAACGCCAGGCCAACCGGCTGTTTTATAAAGTCGAGCGCTTTGCCAAGCAGCGGCACCGATGCCATTACTTTACCGACAATCTGCGTATCGTAAATAGGGGCATCGGCCAGTTTGTTGGCATCGCCTTTTACAATGGTTTCGCGTAACGAGTTGGGCAAAACTGCCGTCTCTTGGACACGGTGCGTAATAGTAATGCCGGGCTGTTTTTTGCTCGTGTAGGTAATGACGTCCCCTTGTTTGAGTGTGCTTGGGGGCACGCTGTGTACAAACACGAGAGCGCCAGGGTTGAGGGCAGGCTTCATGCTGCCCGTTTGCACAGACAGCGCCTTCCAACCGGTAAAGGGCAAGCTACAGGCCACCAGTACAAGTCCCGCACTCACGAAGAGTACAATTGCGGTTAACCGTACGATGTGGAGTAGCTTGCCCATATATACCTCTCTTTAAAGCCTATTAGTAACGTACGTACTTAGGGTTGAGCTGGTTCAGCAGGCGTGTTTACTGCATCACCCGAGAATACCAAGTCGAAATTCGAGGACTTGATGCCGTCGCCGGTAAACGCGTTTGCATCCATAGATGCCTTTACCTCACAAGAAGCTGTCTCGCCGCTGCCAAGGGTACCCTGGTCTTTGCCAGTCTGCCACAAAGCTTGTATGCTGTCGCCGGCGCCAAAGCTGTCTGGCGTAGTGCAATCAATGTCTAGGTGCACTTTAGAATTGTTAACGGTTACCGTCTGGTCGGAAGTGTCCGTGTATGTGGGCAACTCGGGAATGGTTACCTTAACCATCAGCGGCGCGCTCTCATCGCCTACATTGCGCAGACAAAAATGCTTGGCCTCCGAAGATCCACCACCGGGGACTACGCCGCTGAAGTCAAAGCCTTCTGCCTCGGCGCTAAAGCCCGCATCGCTAGTGGCGCAGTCGTCTGCCGTGCTTACTTGCAAGTTGGCGGTCGCACTGGCTATTGTGTTGTCCGTTAAGGTTGCCGTATCTTGCAGAGCGGCATAAGTAATACCCCCTGCTAATACTGCTAAAGCACTGAGCATAGTGCCAGCGCGTGCTATTACCCCTATTTTACTCATAAAACGTCCCCCCGTTTATTAGTAACCATAACTATAATGAACGCTTACTGAACAAATATGTAAGAATTTTTACGCTAATTTGACAACGTTTTTGGCTAATATAGTAGTTACTACAACACAAAAACTGGACAACACGATAACGCTGGTGCTAGTATTAAGAACTATCTAGAGAGGGGTGTTCATATGGTGTGGCGATTCGGTATTTCAACACGTAAAGCAGCAAAACTGGTGGTTCGACACCGCCTATATATATTCGGAACATTTGCCTGGATACTCACCGGCGCATTAGCGCTGGCAAGTTTTCAGTGGCAGCCGCATGCCCAAGGCCTAACTAAGGAGACCCCGCCCGCCGTTGCAATCGCAGAGCGGCAATCCCGTCCTAAACCGCAAGTAGCCGGCACATCCACTAGCGTTGCTGACTTTCCAACAAATGCCCCACAGCAGCCAGCTAATGCCGACCAATCGGCGCGCCAAAAGCCAAATATTATTTTGGCCATGATCCAGCAACCCAGCACTATTACCGCCCAGCCCGCGCCTGGTGCGCAAACTGTTGCCGTAACACCTGCACCTTCTCCTGCACCGGTTGCGCCTAGTCCGGCACCCGCACCAGCCCCAGAGCCTACGCCCGTACCTACCCCTGCTCCTGTTCCTGCGCCCACACCAGCTCCAACACCAACCCCTGCCCCTACTGGCCCAACACCCAACCCAACCTGTACCGTCGACCCTACGCTTGCCTTTAGTTTAATGGGCATATCAGCACTCACCGTAGTGCCCGGTGGTCAGACAGCCGTACAGCAAGTTACCACTAACGACGGCAAGAGTGTACTATGGACACCACTCGAACCAGTTATCTGGGGAGACGGCACCAGCGCAGACGTGAATGCTCCAGTCGCCATGGTGCTTGCGTACAACCGCAGCACCGTTGCAGGCTCGAACGCATCGTATTCGGTACGCGCACTCAGCACTGCCGCAGTCGGCACTGTTACACAGCTAACCTGGCACGTCGAAGACGGCTCACGCGGTATATGCCACAATGTGACTATCCCCGTGACGGTTGTTGCACCAGCAGCACCAGTCATCGCAGTTGCACTACCCTAAAGTAAACCTTCCTAACCCTAGAAACCTTCCCTGTTATCTGCTATAATTCCCCCTGTTCTCAAAAAACTGCTGATTATCAGTAGGAACGGATGAACAGCCCCAAGCCAAAGGGGCCCCCGGGAAGCGCGCAGCGCTTTTTGGGGCAGAGGAAGCGACCCGGAGGCCTAGGTAGTTGGCAGGGGCAAACTTGTTTTGACCTGTTGACTTCCTAGGCTGGAGGGATCGTTGACGAGGCGGGTATAGCTCAGCTGGTTAGAGCGTCTGTTTGTGGCACAGAAGGCCGTGGGTTCAAGTCCCATTACTCGCCCCAA
>CAYSOP010000032.1:0-3335 GCA_964432725.1 uncultured Candidatus Saccharibacteria bacterium
GGAAAGCTCCAGGCTAGGATTTTTGCTTGATTCCGAACTAACCTAGCTCCAGCAATCGGGTGGCTGCTGAGGTACCGAACCCCGGGCGCAAACTCGGTGTGTCATCCTGAACTTGGGTTATGGATTCAGGTCAAGCTCCGAACGATAGGAAACTGGTATGATTAGGTCATGAACTGGCTCGATGTTTTTATCGTCTTGTTTCTAATAGCAGCCATAATACGCGGATTAGAAGTCGGCTTTGTGCGCCAGTTTTTTTCTACCCTTGGTTTCTTTGGCGGAGCGTTGTTTGGTATTTGGCTGCAGAGCATCCTGATTCAGTTTGCCAAAAGCCCAGAAGCTAAATCACTGCTGGTGATTACCGTGGTACTAAGCTGCGGCTTTGGTCTAATGACTGCTGGTGAATACCTGGGAATGCGGCTTAAATTTAAACTAAAAGAATCACGCGTTACCGAGCGCATAGATAGTATTTTTGGATCGGCGTTAGCAGCGGTTACGCTACTAGCGGTGGTATGGCTGGGGGCATCTACGCTGCGCAATCTGCCGTTTACTATGTGGCAGCGGCAAATTGCCGGGTCGCGCGTTGTGGCATCACTAAACGAGACGTTGCCATCAGCGCCAGAACTACTAACACGTATCGGCCATTTGGTTGACCCCAACGGCTTTCCGCACGTTTTTAGTGCCCTAGAACCCAAGCTACCCACCGACACACCGCTGCCCAATATGGGCGAACTTAATGATGTAGTTGCCGCTGCGCGCCCCTCTATCGTCAAAGTAGAAGGCGAGGGCTGTGGCGGTATTGTGGTGGGGTCGGGCTTTATAGCCGGGCCAGGCACGGTTGTTACGAACGCCCACGTTATTGCCGGCGTCAAACAGCCATTTGTAGTAGACCAAGAAGGCCAACACCGGGCAACTGTTGCGCTATTTAACCCCAGCCTAGACATCGCCATACTGCGCTCCGATACCCCCAAGGGCAAACCACTCAGTCTTAAGCCAGACCATGTAAGCGATGGTACTGCCGTGGCCGTAGCAGGCTATCCCGGCGACGCCGGCTTTACGGCCGGGCCGGGCGTAATATTAGAAGAGTTTACCGCTTACGGCCGCGATATCTACAACAAGAAAGAATCGGTGCGTAACGTATACTCACTGAAAGCCACTGTCGAAAAAGGTAACTCCGGCGGCCCTCTGCTAGACAAAGATGGCAGCGTCGTTGGCGTACTGTTTGCAAAATCGTTCTCGTACGACCAAGTAGGATATGCGCTTACGGCCGACCAAGTTATTGCCGCCCTTACCCAGGCAAAGCAAAATAATACAGAAGTTACCACTGGCTCATGCGCCGAATAAGGGTAATGCTATATACTAGTAAGTAATGAAAATATTTAGCAAAAACGTAACGTTACAAAAAGTAATGCCGTACATACTAGTCATCTGCGGTTTTATTGGGTTAGTGTGCGCTCTGGTGATTTTGTATGATAAGATCGAGCTGCTCAAAAACCCAAATTTTAAGCCAAACTGCGACCTTAACCCCATTATTAGCTGTGGGTCAGTTATGGAGTCTAAGCAGGCCAACGCCTTTGGGTTCCCCAACCCCTTTATTGGCGTGGTTGGCTTTAGCGTCGTTATTGCTACCGGCATGGCAATTTTAGCCGGCGCCACAAAACTCAAGCGTTGGTACTGGCTAGGATTGCAAGCCGGCACTATTTTTGGGCTGTTCTTTATACACTGGCTGTTCTTTCAAAGCGTCTATCGTATTAACGCGCTCTGCCCGTACTGCATGGTCGTATGGATTATGACCATTACGTTGTTTTGGTACGTCACGCTGTACAATATTCAAACCGGGGTTATTAAACTAAAGGGTACCCCACAAAAGGTAGGCTACTTTTTACGCCGCCACCACCTCGACATATTGGTACTATGGCTACTTATTATCGCCGCCTTTATACTGAAACACTTCTGGTACTACTACGGTACGTACCTGTAAACCAGTGAGGCATGAGTACGACCTCTGCACTTGAGTGCCCAGCACGTCTTTGAGCGAGGAGCGGACGGAGGCGTACTAAAGTACGACGGAGGAGCACCACAGAGCAAAGACGTGCTGGGTGCCAAGAGTACCGAAACATAATCAAGCTTTGCTTGGTTTGGATCGGTACGGTGCAGAGGTCGTGCTACAATAAACGTAAGCACCTAGTCAAATAAATAAAAATGGTATCACCTCAGCACAAATTAATTACCAAAACTGCCGAAGCGCCAGCGGTTATGCTTGGCAGGGCAGTGGTCGCTACGCAAATCGTGCGTGACGCTGGCCTGCATAACAAGGTCTTAAAAAAGGGCAAAGACTACTGGTTAATGCTGGGGCCCGGCCTCACAACAGGCGCATCCGACGACGACCCATCTGGCATTGCCACCTATTCGCAAACCGGTGCACAATTTGGCTTTGGCTTGTTATGGATGGCGCCCTGGACACTACCCCTTATGGCCACCGTCCAAGAAATGTGCGCCCGTATAGGCTTGGTAACGGGCAGGGGACTGGCCGGTAATATACGGGTATTTTTCTCTAAGCATGTGTTGTACGTGTGTACGGCATTATTATTTTGCGCTAACTCGTTTAACATTGGCGCTAACTTAGGTGCTATGGCCAAAGCGGCGCAACTACTTGCCCCATCCCTTAGCTTTACATGGCTCGTTATTGGCTTTGCTTTTTTCAGCCTACTGCTACAGATTTTTACGCCTTACGCAAGATATGCCCGCTATCTTAAGTGGTTAGCACTTATCTTACTGTCGTACATTTTGTCTGCCATAATGGCCGACCTTAACTGGACACAAGTGCTTAAAAACGGTTTTATTCCGCATATAGAATTTAACAAAGAACAAATTGTACTTATCTGTGCCATATTAGGTACCACTATTTCACCGTACCTATTCTTCTGGCAAACCAGCCAAGAAGTAGAGCAAGCCGTCGAAAAAGGGCAGATGCGCGTGCAAGACCGTGGACACGCCAGCAGAAAAGAAGTTAAGTCTATGCGCATAGACGTCTGGACGGGCATGCTACTGTCTAATCTTGTGATGTTCTTTATTATTGCCGCAGCCGGCGGTATTTTATACCCAAACGGCATTACAGAAATTACCAGCGCTGCCCAGGCTGCCGAAGCACTACGGCCATTCGCCGGCGATGCTACCTTCTTTTTATTTGCTATTGGTATTATTGGCACCGGGCTTTTGGCTATTCCGGTATTAGCCGGATCCAGCTCGTACGCCCTGGCCGAAAGCCTACGCTGGCGCGAGGGACTATACCGCAATTTAGAACAAGCTAAAGCATTCTACGGCATTATTATTATTTC
>CAYSOP010000033.1:0-2848 GCA_964432725.1 uncultured Candidatus Saccharibacteria bacterium
GATGTCGCCTACACCTGTATGCTCATTGACCCCGCGCCGCCCTCACTTGTATACAGTAATATTGGCACTACCAGTACTATCGTACCCATTGTGGCAGACACGGGTACCATATCGAGCATTAAACTAACCTGGCAGTCCAAGCTAGATATCGCAACGCCGTCAAGCAACTGCCCGGCATCCACAACGAATGCCTTTAGGCCGACCGCCAGCTGGACTTGCGGCTACGGCGTACTGCGATTTGACCTAGTACCAACCAGTGGCACTATGAACCACGCCAGTCTTATGAGCGGCAACATGGCTGCCTTCTTGGTGCCCATTAAGACAGCAGTACCTGCAACCATGGCCTATTCTACTACCGGTGCAGGTGATCTAACAGGTGCATCATGCTCGGATACGAACTGTACGGTAACTATTAATGCCGGGCTTGGTGGATCGCAGTATTACATGCGCATAAATTCTATTTACCGCGATGTTTCGCTGCAAATAAGTGCCACAAATTCGTTGGGCCAGCCTGTCGAGTTACGTGACGCCCAAGCACTTATAGACTCAACCGGCAAAGCCCAAGACGTCCTGCGTCGTGTACAGGTGCGGGTACCTATTAACGGAACCAGTACTAACCTAACCAGCGACTTTGCGATCCAAAGCACTGACTCTATTTGTAAGCGATTCTCGGTTATGGACGGATCTGGCGGCAACCCAGGGTTCTTCCAGAGCTCAGCCGGCGTTGGCGGCACTAATCCTCTCTGTCAGTAGACCTCTGTAGCCAGGCACATTGCGCCCCTAATACAGTAAAACGCACGGTTGCTAGTCGCACGCTAACCGTTAACCCCAAACACACATTTGCAACCGGGGTTCGGGGCTTCGGCAGCTACCAGGGTTGCTGGAGTTGGACTATTTCGGAGTAGAGCAGCAATCGTACCCCGGAATAATCCTATGAAAAAATAAGGGAGGGGGCGACCGCAGGGAGTTATTGCAGCGCCGAAATAGCTCAGTGGAAGCAGTCGAGTGGCTGACGTTGCCTTGGGGAGTATTTCTTGGTTACTTCTTTTGCGGTCAAAAGAAGTAACATTTGGTAGTTTGATGTGAATCAAAAAGGAAAAGAATTACTTTATTGATTTGGATTCCGGATCTAGTCCGGAATGACGGGCCAATATAGGTTTTGTTACCAATTACTAAGGCTGATTAGTCTTTCTTAGAGTGGAATCTTTCGTGGATGTCTTTTAGGTGAGGGTCGGTTACATGGGTGTAGATTTGGGTGGTAGCTATGTTGCTGTGGCCTAGCATGGCCTGTACGCTGCGTAGGTCGGCACCATTCATGAGTAGGTCGGTGGCGAAGCTGTGGCGCATGGTATGCGGCGATACGTGTTTGGTAATGCCGGCACGCAAGGCATAGTTACTTACTAAACGCTGAATACTGCGGGCGGTTAACCGATGGAAGTTGCCGGATAGATCAACGGCCTTTTTACCGCTGTAGCGCACAAACAACGGGCGTACAGTATCGTCGCGTTTTTCCAAGTATTTCTCTAGCCAGGTGGCAGCCTCCGGGCTGATAAAAATAGGGCGGTCTTTTTGGCCCTTGCCGCGTACGGTAAACTCACGGCGTTTAAGGTTTACGTGGTCTTTGTCTAGCCCTACAAGTTCTGATACGCGCAGGCCACTACTGAATAACAGTTCTAAGATTGCACGGTCGCGCAGGCCGCCCAGTGTATCGGTGTCTGGCTGGTCGAACATCCTGCGCAGCTCGTCCTCGTTTAAAAAAGTTACTTGCTTGCGTACTGTACGGGCAAGTTCTATTTTGTCGGCGGGCAGGGCGGGTACATTGCGCTTGGCACAAAACTTTAAAAAGCTGCGCAGTGCAATAAGGTGGTAGTTTTGGGTGGTTTTTTGCAGTTCGTCAGACACATTGGTGCCCAGCCGATTAAGCCATAGCCGCCATTTTCTAATAAGTTCGGGGTTAATGTCTTGTATGCGCAAATCGTCACCAGCAAAGTCGAGCAAACGGGTTAGGTAATGGTCGTAGTTGGCGATGGTTTTTTGTGAACGGTTTTGTTCTATTTCTAAATATTCTAAAAAGTCTGTTTTAGCCTTTGCAAATAGCATAACCTCATTCTAGCAGCTCAGCTCGGTTTATAGGTGTAGAGTACGATAGTTATATCTGTTACAATAGGTCATAATTACAATATAACGTAAAGGGAATTGGACGTACGTTTATGCAAAGAACCTTAATTGTCTTTAAACCAGACGCAGTGATGCGTGGTATAGTGGGCGAAATTTTAACTCGCTTTGAACGAGTTGGCCTAAAGATTGTTGGCGCTAAAATGCTGGCACCTGATTACGACCATTACTTTCATCATTACGAAGGTATAGGCACGCTTAAGACACGTAAGGGCGACGAAATTTTTGAAACCCAACTGAAAGAAATGCAGCAGGGCCCGGTTATCGCTATGGTGCTCGAAGGTGTAGAAGCAGTAGAGCTTGTACGCAAGATGGTTGGCCCAACCGAACCAAAGAGTGCCCAGCCGGGTACTATACGCGGCGATTACGCCCACATGACCTATGGCAAGGCATCCGCTGCAAAGCGTGGTGTACCGAATGTACTGCACGCTTCTGCAGACGCCACAGAAGCAGCAGCCGAAATTAGCCACTGGTTTAGCGACAGCGAGCTTGTAGAATACCAGACGGTCAGCGACCGGTTTACGCAGCTTTCGTAATAGTTTGTAGCAGTTCTTTTACAGTTCCATCGTTTTCGCCCCCATCTGCTGCGCAGATCGGGGCTCGTTCGGAGGTATATACGGTGCAAGCACCTATATACTCTCCTCACTCGCCCCCATAGTTCAATGGTTAAAAT
>CAYSOP010000034.1:0-2771 GCA_964432725.1 uncultured Candidatus Saccharibacteria bacterium
TATAGCGTAACAGGGGCGGCTACGCAACAGCTAAAGTGTCAAATTTTGGAGGAATGGACCACGCTTAGATCAAGTAGCAGCACTAACGTGTACACAGCAACTCGGCCATATGATTTTAGGAGAACGTTTTCACGCGGGCCGACTAATCGTCGGTCCGGTTGCACTTCGCCCTGATTCTCCTAAAATCATATGGCCGAGTTGCCAAAAATAGGAGCGATAACTTCTAAGATGGCCTAAGAAACCTGGCGCTTTTGCTGTGTGCGCTGGCTCTTCAGCACAATGCTCTGCAGTTCTTTAAAGATGACGAACTGCTTGTTAGTGTGATAAATCTTGGTATTGCCCTGTTTTTCACTGATCAAAAAACCAGCTTTCTCGAGGCGCTTCAGCTCGCGCTGAATGTTACCGGCATCTTCTTTGATAAGCTTAGCGAGACCACGTACGTGTGTCTTAAAATCAGGGTATTTCGCGTAGATAACGATGATCTTACGTCGTACTCGCGAGGTGATAAAAACGTCTAACATTGTTGTTCCCTAAAACTTTTCCCTGATGATTACACTTACGCCTTTATTGTCGTTCCGACAACGTAACTGATATGTAAGTATAGCCAGAGTAGGGTCCAATTTCAAGGTGGAAAATGGTGTTTTACGTCACTTTAGACAGGCAACGCTCAGTTACAGACAACAAACCACACTAGCCAACAACAGATTGTCCAAGGATAATAACAGCATGCGGTATTACGAGGTTTTGGTAGCAAGCATGTCGTATCACGGCAGCGAAGCCCTCACCTACAGCTCAGATCACCAGCTAGGTGCTGGACAGTTGGTGCGCGTTTCTTTGCGCGAGCGCAGCGTGCTTGGCATAGTACTACGCGCCGTTAGCAAGCCATCGTTTGACGTAAAGCCCCTAGCGGCAATTGCACCCCTGCCGGCCCTCCCCGTCCAGAGCCTACAACTGCTGACATGGATGTGTGCCTATTACCCAGCGGCGCTTGGCGCCGTAGTACGGCAATTCGTACCCCCTACCGAGGTGTTCCCTAAGGCCGCCCCAGTGTCACCCTCTAGTACACCCGCTTTTCAGGCTAAACCAGCGCCGCCTGTAACCCCCGAGCAACAGCAAGCGCTTACCACCATCACCGGCCCCGGCACATTTTTGCTACACGGCATTACCGGCAGCGGCAAATCACGGGTGTACGTAGAGCTAGCCGTCCGTAGCCTTAGTGCTGGAAAATCAGCACTTATATTAACCCCCGAAATTGGACTGACTGCGCAGCTTACCAAAACCTTTCGCGATAGTTTCGGCGGCCAGAATGTCTATGTTCTACATTCCCGACAAACCGCTGCAGAACGACGCACCATTTGGTATGAGCTGCTAGCCCGTACCACGCCCGCAATCGTTATTGGACCCCGATCGGCGCTTTTTTCGCCCCTTCGCAATTTGGGGTTGATCGTCCTGGACGAATCACACGACAACGCCTACAAAAACGAATCCGCCCCCCATTACCAGGCCAGCCGCGTCGCCGCAAAATTAGCCAGCCTGCATGGTGCAACATTAGTACTCGGCAGTGCCACACCAAGCATAGAAGACTACTACCTAGCCGGCCTCAAAAACCGCCCCATCGTAGCCATGCAGAATCTTGCCAAGCAGACTACCGAAACGCTGGCTATCACTATGGTTGATATGCGTGAGTCCCAGGCTTTTAGCCGGAACCGATTAGTCAGTAATGCACTGCTAGAGCACATAAGCAGTGCCCTAACGCGCGGCGAACAATCACTGCTCTACCTAAACCGCCGCGGCACTGCTAACGTCGTGCTGTGTAACCAATGTGGCTGGCAATCGCTTTGCCCTAATTGTGACCTCAGCCTCACCTACCACGGCGACGAGCACCAATTACGCTGCCATGTTTGCGGCTTTACCAGTGGCCTACCCACCAGTTGCCCGGAATGCGCCAACACCGACATTTTATTTAAAAGTGTGGGTACAAAGGCAATAGTTGACGCCCTTAGCAAACTATTCCCAGCGGCGCGCATCCAGCGCTTTGACACCGACGCCAAGAAAACCGAGCGGCTAGAAGAACACGTCGTCGCCCTGCAGAGCGGCAGCGCCGACATTATTGTTGGCACGCAAATGGTTGGCAAAGGTTTGGACTTACCCAAGCTATCTGTAGTGGGTATCATCAATGCTGATTCGTCACTGTTAATTCCCGATTACACCGCCTCCGAGCAAACCTATCAACTGATCAGTCAGGTTGTCGGACGCGTCGGACGCGGACACCGCGCAGGCAGTGTTATTGTTCAGACTTATGACCCCAAAAACGCCACCCTGCAAGCGGCCGTTAATCGCAACTGGCAACAGTTTTACGAAACCGAGCTGCATGAGCGCAAACAGTACCGCTTTCCACCGTTTACATACTTACTCAAACTGCGAGCATTACGTGCTTCCAGCGCATCGGCGCAAAAAGCAGCCACTGCATTTGCAGCTGCCTTAGCTAAAGATTTTCCGTCTGTTACTATCGACGGACCGGCCCCATCATTTCACCCAAGAGTTGATAGCAAATACAGCTGGCAACTGCTGATTAAATCATCCTCCCGGCAGACACCTATCGACATCATCGCTAGACTGCCGTCGGGCTGGAGCTACGATATTGATCCGGTTAATTTGCTATAGCTACCGTCCACAAACATTCTCAATAAAAAAGTGGGCCCCCCCCGGGGGGCCGCGTTTTGGGGGAGCCATTTTATGTGTAATACAAACGTGTGTTTAGAAAAACCAGG